>JAQCFW010000008.1 GCA_027619225.1 Bacteroidota bacterium | reverse complement strand
GACACTCTAAAAGTATAAAGTATCCATTAATAAATTTAACTTTTGTCCAACTTAGGCTGACGACTTACACTCAGCTGAGAATATGTTCTTTTTAGTTAAACGAAGCAGACAGTGACTTGGTTGTAAATGCCAGTAAGCACTGACTTTAAAAGGGGAGGCAAAAGAAAAAGAGCAACCATTTCTGATTGCTCTTTCTTAGTAGCGGGGGTAGGACTTGAACCTACGACCTTCGGGTTATGAGCCCGACGAGCTACCAACTGCTCCACCCCGCGATGAGGTTCCGATTCAGCGATGTGCCAGGCCATAAACCCTAGTACTGAAGCGGAGGCCAAAGGTAGTACGTCTTTTTCCATATCCAACAATATAAAATGGTTATTTGAAATATAATTTTTGATCCCAAGCGAACCTCTTATTTTCTAGACATCAATAAGAGCAACACGATTTAGCAAGTACTTCCGAGCAATTGTAGAAGTATAAGAAAATCGTTGATGCTGATGAATCCATCTGAATCTAGGTCGTATTCACAATCTAAGAGGCAGCCGAATTCGCCCAATACATTCAACACATCTGCGATTGTGATGATTCCGTTTGAATCGAAATCGCCCAAACAGGGTTCTCCGCTATAGATTATGCAATCGCTAGGGTAGGGGTTCAGTTCCAATGGCACTGAAGGAGAGAGGTCACGGCCTTAAAGTGCTGTGCAATCAGGTGCATACCTTTCAGATCTGAATACTGAATTGGCAAATGTTGCATTTCCTTGTTGAGTGGATCCGAATGTGTTTATGGGGTTGATATACTCCCAAACCAATTCTTTATTTGAATCTACTTCGAAAATATGACCCGAAGCCCCCTCGCAAATCAAAGTGTTTCCGTTAGGAAGTCTTTGAGCACCGCTCATGTTTTGGGAGAAGAATTCAGAATCAAGGGTGTCAGGAAATGACCAAGTATATTCTTCTGGTAAAAAGGTGTCTGATGGAAGTGTTGTAATTGGGTATTGCCCTTGTTCCATTTCTGGAAGTTGGATCTGGTTAACCGTACTGTAATATCCTTCAGGCCTGTTATTTCCATTGTTGTAAATAAGGACTTCACCTTCGTAGGGGAGCCCTCCTTCGATCCACTGGCAGTCGTGTTGTTGGAAAAACGTTTGGTCTAAAACATCTCCTCTGCCGTAGGCTGCAGGATTGCCCCATCGGTACATTAAATCTCCAGCCTCACCCACAGCTTCGGAAGTTGTCGTATTGTGATTGATAATCCAAAGTTCATTGAAGCCTCGGATGCTGACTATTATTTGGTCTAAATTAGAATTGTAATCTATGGAATTTGAGTGCAACCAGTCGCGAGCACTATATGTACTGCCTCCTTCAGCGGCGTAGTTTACATCGATTTTTCTAGGGTATTCGGAGGGTATGCCGTAATTAGGTATTGAGTCATGGGTATTTTGCACCAAGTGATCCCAGGCGTCCCAACTCCACACTATATTTCCTCCTTCGGGATATGTAGGTTCTATTTCTACGATATATGTAGACCAAACATTGGTTGCTGATAGCTCAGGCAACCTGCCTTTTGAGATTGCATCCTCGTTACTATTGAGCTTCCAAGCGATTGCGAGAATATTGCCATTGGGCAATTCTTCGACATCGTGATGTAAATGCAATGTGTCATTGGCAAGAGTATAACTCCAGGTCTGATCGCCTTCCCAGCTATGTTTCTCGATAACTCCTCCTACGCCTCCTGCTAAGAAGATGGAGGAGGGTAATTCACCACATCTTAAAAGTGACCCATCATTTAGTAGGTATGACATCATTCCTGCCGTCCAGCTACTTTCCCATGTATTAATCTCGAACCCACAATTGTCAATAAGGTAAGTATATTCGTTGCTGCTAGCTGTTATCAGCGTATAACCATTGAATGAACTTTCTGAATTTTAAAAACGCCAACAGTTTGGGGGTCTGTTTGGGCGTTAGAAAAAGTTGTAATGCAAATCGCCGAAAGAGCAAATAAGAAATGAATAAGCGCGTGGTTGTATTTATTCATAATTTAAAACAGACTTTAGAAATCCTTCACCAATGGGGATAGCGAGAGAGTTTACATCGCCGCTTCTTTCCGGGTGCCATTGAACTCCGACGAAGAAGGGGTGAGCGATTGTATCCTTATGTCGAACACCTTCAGCCAATCCGTCTGGAGCAATAGCCCAAACTTCTAAATCTTCGGCCAAACGCGAAATACCTTGGTGGTGATTGCTCACGGGATCTAAAATATCTGATACATTGATTTCAAAGACGCCGATGTTTTTTATGATTTCAATAGGGTGGTTAACATCACCAGAGTGTCCCCTGTGAATATTACTTAAAGTGTCTGGTAGGTGAGGGTGGAGGCTACCTCCCAAGTATACGTTCATGAATTGAAGACCCCGGCAGACGCCGAGGCACGGAGTCCCACTTTCTAAAGCGTAGTCTAGGAGTGCTGCTTCGAGTTGATCTCTTCGTATGTCTATAGTTCCACACCTTATCGTGTCAAAAGCGTTGTCGTAAAGACCTGGATGTATATCTACACCACCAGTCATTATTATTCCATCAGCATTTTCAAGTTCCTTGTCTAATTCAGAAAGGGGTATTGTATATGCGTTCACCCAATTGATTTCAATCGTCGTATCTAGTTTCTGAATGAAATTTTTGTATGTGGAAGAACTATTTGGTTTTGAGAGAACGATTGTGACCGACTGTGGCCTTTCTTTTAATGAATCGTTATGATTATTACACGCATAAAATGTGCAAATAAAGATGACTAAAGAGACAAGGCGGAGTTGATCCATACTCCAAAAGTAAGTTAGCCTTTATGTAGTCCACACTCTTGAGTCGAATTTTCCCACCACCATCTTCCTGCTCTTGGATGTTCTCCTTCTGCCACAGCCCTTGTACATGGCTGACAGCCAATGGACGGGAAGCCTTTTTTGTGGAGCGCATTGATGGGCACGTTGTGTTTTTCTGTGTAGTTTTCTAAATCTGCATCAGACCAAGTGAGAAGTGGGTTGAATTTTAGAAGTCCGGAAAGTGAATCAAGTTCTATTCTCGGGAGATTGTTTCTGTTGTCGGATTGATCCGCTCTCAGTCCAGTTACCCAGACCTTAGCTCCTTCTAAAGCCCTTAAAAGGGGGTCAATTTTCCTAAGCTGACAGCAGTTTTTCCGTGATTCAACGGACTTAAAAATCGAATTCATCCCCTGCTCATTAACGAACGCTTCAAGGCTTAATGTTTCGGGAAAAAAGCAGTCAATTTTGACTTTATATCTTGCTTTCGTTTTGTCGATGAGATCATATGTTTCAGGAAACAGTCTTCCAGTATCCAGAGTGACAATCCTCACAGGGAGATTATTTCTGCAAATAATATCGGTTAATATTTGGTCTTCAATCCCCAAAGATGTTGTGAAGACAACTCCTTCCGGATGAGTTTTACAAAGTTCCTGCAGCGCCATAACCGGGTCTGAGTTCAAGTTGAAAGGAATAGATTGGCTTGTCATATCCGACAAAGATAGTATAACCCTATATATTTTATGGGATTAAACTCATGTTAATCGAACTTATTTAAATTAAATCTCTCAGGGTTCTCTTTTCTAGTACTTGAAGGTTAGCATCTCTAACCTCTGCCATGAGTTTATTCAATCCGCAAGAGACTTCATTACAGTCATCACAACGCTCATAGAAATGTAAGGAAACACATTTTAATGGGGCAATGGGGCCGTCTAAAATTCTTATTACTTGCGCCAAATTAATTTTTTCAGGAGGACTCATAAGAAAATAACCTCCCCCTTTCCCTTTCTTACTGCAAAGAATATCACTCTTCCGTAATTCTAATAAGATCGTTTCTAGAAACTTCACGCTCATTGGGTGTTCCTTCACGATGTTGCTTATTGGAAGCGGTCCCTTACCTTCATTGCGAGCAAGAGATGTAAGAGCTCTGAATGCATATTGAGCTTTTTTAGAAAGCATTGGGCGTTAGATTTCTGATTCTAGTTAGGTAAAAGTAACATTATAAAGATACATTCATTGTTGTAATGATTACTCCGTTTTTTTTAGGAATTCCCCATTCAATCAATAATCAGTATATTTACAGCAAGCTTTATATTTACTACAAGTCGAAATCGCAATACATATGTTTAGATATATTTTATCTACCTGTCTTTTGACAATTCTTACTTTTTCTGTGAGCTTTTCCCAAACTGGCCACATTGCCGTAGAGTGGAATGAACAGGTTTTAGAAGCGATTAGGAATGACTTTGCGAGGCCGACAGTTCACGCTCGCAATCTCATGCATTCAAGCATGATTATGTATGATTGTTGGGCGGCATACGATACAACTTCTTCAGAGCAATATTTCTTAGGCAACACGATTGGAAGTTTTACGAACGTTTTTGACTTCGAAAATTTTGCACCGATCATTCCTTCGAACTCCATAGATAAGATGATAGCCCAAGAGGTGTCTATGAGTTATGGAGTGTATAGATTGATTAAGCATAGGTATATGAGTTCTCCTCAATGGTCTTCAACGCTTTTAAACATTAATGCGCAAATGGCTTTACAAGGTCTTGATACCTTAATCGTTTCAACGGATTATTTAATTGACGGACCGGCTGCTCTTGGAAATTATTTAGCGGAACAGATTATTGCTTTTGGAATGCAAGACGGTGCAAACGAGGCTGGTGATTATGCGAGCTCTTGCTATACATCTGTAAATCCTAACATTCTGCCTGAAGACCCTGGGACAAGTGGTATCATTGATCCCAATCGTTGGCAACCTATTGAACTTTCTGTTACGATAGACCAAAGCGGTGAGGTTATCACTGCAGTGCCTCCATTTTTAGGACCTGAGTGGGGAGAAGTACAAGGCTTTGCTCTCAGAGATTCCAACGTGACTCATGTTGTTGTAGATAGTTGTACGTTTAAGACATACTATAATCCTGGTCCTCCAGTTTATTTAGACACCAATGTTGCTTCTAGCTTCGATGAGAGCTTATATAAGTGGGGATTCGGAATGGTAATAAAGTGGTCTGAGCATCTTGATCCTTCTGACGGTGTTATGTGGGATATTAGCCCAGGTTCACTAAAGTATAATGGTGAGACTCCTCCTGTTGAAGAGTTTGCAAATTTCTATGATTGGGAGAGAGGAGGTCTTGTAAGTTGGTATAATGAGGATGGTTCTTTCGGAGGGAATGGTCACGAAGTAAATCCATTTACGGGTCTACCATATGAACCTAATATAGTTCCCCGTGGAGATTATGGACGCGTAATTGCTGAGTTTTGGGCTGACGGACCAGATTCAGAGACGCCTCCTGGTCACTGGTTTACTCTCCTTAATGAATTCATTCTTGTTCCACAATCAGGTGAGCACAGGTGGAGGGGTCAAGGGCCTATCATTGAAGATGAGGAGTTCGCTGTAAAGTCCTACTTAGCTTTAGCTGGCGCAATGCACGATTGTGCAATCGCCGCTTGGAGCAACAAAGGATGTTACGACTACATCCGACCTGTTTCAGCTATTCGTTATATGGCAGAGAAAGGCCAAAGCACAGACATGACACTCCCTAATTACCATCCAGCAGGCCTACCACTGGTGCCTGGGTTTATTGAATTTATCGATGATGATCATCCACTTGCCGGCTTTGGAGACGAGGATCATGTTGGGGAGATTGCAATACATAGTTGGAAAGGACCAGATTATATTGAGGTTCCTCAAATTGACGAAGCTGGTGTGGGTTGGATTTTAGCTGAGCAATGGTGGCCATACCAGCGACCAAGTTTCGTAACACCGCCTTTTGCGGGGTACTTCAGCGGTCACAGTACATTTTCACGAGCTGCCGCTGAGCTTTTCGAAATGTTAACAGGATCTGCTTACTGGCCTGGAGGAATGGCAGAGTGGTCGGCACCTCAAAATCAATTCCTAGTATTCGAAGAGGGTCCTTCTGTTGAATTCAGCCTTCAGTGGGCAACCTATTTAGATGCGTCTAACGAAAGTGCGCTTTCTAGGATTTGGGGAGGTATTCATCCCCCTGTAGATGATGCACCAGGGCGTTATGTTGGAATCCTAGCAGGTAGAAATGCCTTCAATTTTGCTGAGACAATTGTGTTCCCTGACTGGGCTATGGAATTTGGAGGTGGAGGATTCTTACCTAGTGAAGAATGTAGTTGTGATTTTGACAATGATGGTGTTGTGGGCTCATCTGATTTAATGTTGTTTCTTGCTGCCTACGGTTTAGGTTGGGCTGGTCCGTTTGATTTGGACAATTCAACATTTATCGGGGCTACAGATTTACTTGTATTTTTACAACGTTTTGGTCAATCATGTGACTAAGATAAGATTGTTTTTTGTATTTTTCGGAAAATTAAAAAACCTACAATGTTTTTAAAGGAACACGGAACAGCAGCTATTCTGGGGAGCACGGTAAAGACGGTAAAGACGGTAAAAACGGTGAACATAAAGAAGTGAAAGTATTTAAAGTCATCACTGAAGATGAAAATTAATTTTAATATTATGAAAATTGTAAATTTATTTAAGCCCAGTGCATTTTTTATCCTGGTGGTAGCTATCGTTTCATTGAGTATTTCTGGATGTTCTTCTGAATTTGAGTCTCAAAATGATTCGTCAGGTGATCGTTTGTCAATAGAAGAAATAAATGCTGAACGTGGAGATGCATGTGACTGCATATCAAGTACGATAACTAAAATAGATGCTTTTATAGTAAAAATGCATTCTGGTGAGTACAAGAAGAGTTCAGATTTAAATGCGGCTTTAGTTGTCTCGATGGAGGGCTGTATGACGCCTACGGGTATTAAGGAAGCGGATGCCGCTTGGTCTGTGTCTATGTCTGGTTGTGAGTCATTCTTGTCAATTAGAGAAGCAATGATGTCAGTCAGTCAAACTGCGACTCTCTTAAAGCAAGCTGAACAGGAAGAATTATTTAAACAAACAGGAGGCGCAAGTGGTGCTTCTGAAATATTAAACCGTCTAAGTAACAAAGACAAGTAAGACTTGGTTAATCTCCAAGTCCAAGTTTTTGTATTACTAAATTGACTTCTTCTTCTGTACTTCTTAGTTTTGAATTGCACAATTCAAGAAGTTCTGTAGATCTTTTAATCGTGTCTGTCAGCTCATCGATTGAGAGCTCATCATTTTGTAGAGAGGAAAGTATTTTCTGAAGTTCTGTGATTGAATCATCATAATTCATATCCTTAAGTGGCTTTGTTTTATTGCTATTTGACATGTGATTTATTTGTTTTTACATTGAATAACTTCAGCGAGTAATTTGCCTTTATGCATCTCAATTTCAATATTATTTCCTTTTTTCAGCTTTTTAGCGTCTTTGATTGATTCCCCATCAAGCCTAACTATGCTGTATCCTCTAGACAATGTATTTTCGGGTTTAATCAGCTCCATACTGTTGGCTAGGTTCTGTAGTGTCTCTTTCTGCTTAGCAAACACTCTTTGAAATTCTCTATATAAATCTACCTTCATTTTATCTAAAGATGATGTTTCTTGATGAAGGAGTCTTATCGGAAGCTCTAACAATGTTGTCTTTGCACTGCTTAGATTTGTTTTTTCTCTGTGAATAATTGTCATACTTCTACTGCCAATTCTTGTTGCGATATCTATCAAAAGAGAAGAAAACATCAAGCTTATATCGACTACGAAATCTCCTACGTCAGTGGGCGTCTTAAAATTTCTATGGGCAACAAAATCAGCTATTGAAAAATCAGTTTCATGACCAATTCCTGTTAGCACAGGAGTTGTAAGTTCTCCTATTTTGATGGCCAATTGGAGATCATTAAAACAGTCAAGATCTAGAGGTGACCCTCCACCTCTAATGAGGACAATAACATCCGAATTAGAATCATTTGCTTTGTCAAGAGAATTGCATATTTGGGCGGCAGCACCTTTCCCTTGTACAGAAGTAGGGAACACCTGTATTTCAAACCTAAAGAGCCATTCGTTATGCACTACATGGTGAGCGAAATCTCTGAAGCCAGAGGTGCCAGGTGATCCAATAAGCGCAATTCTATGAAGTACCGTAGGAAGTTTGAGGGCTGGGTTTTTATGCTGCAGCCCATCTTCTTTAACTTTAGCTAAAGTCTCAGCTTTTCTGCGTTCGAGCTCGCCCAACATAAAGGACAAGTCGATTTTAGAAATTTCTAAGCTTAAGCCATGAATCTCACTAAACTTAACCCTGCATTGGAATATGATTTCACTTCCATCTTTAATTACGCTGGTATAAGATTCACCGAGATCTTCTTTAACTTGCTCAAAAGTGTTGCGCCAAAGCATCGCCTTAATTGCAGCTTTTCTTGACCCATTATGCTCTTCAACAAGGTCAAAGTAAACATGTCCTGACCTGCTGTGAGTGACTTTAGCAATCTCAGCTTTTACCCAGAAATCAGCATTTCCAGTTTTAGCTTCTAGAGCATTTTTAATGCTTTTATTAAGCTGAAAGAGGGAGAATACCTTGCGGTCTTCTGTTGTATTTATTTCTGGACTGCGACTCTCCATGATTGTGGAGTGAAGGTAGATGAAAATTGATCTTGTGGCACGAATTGAACGATTTGAATTCCGTTGCCAATCTCACTGTTGTCAATCGTTAAATATTCATTAGCTGTTACGGATGTCGTATAATTTAAGCGACCGTTTAAATCATAGATCGACACCATACCATTTACTACAGCAGTCATAGAAATGCCATTTGATGACACAGTTGGTTGATCCATTACCCGATGTAGCTCCTCTATATTATTTGTGTTTTCTGTGAGTGATAAAGATATGCCGTGATACGCATCTCCAAAGGTCTGATTTTGAAGGTTTGCAGCAAGGCCAGACATGTAAAAGCCCACATCACCACTTCCGGTTTCAGGTGCTGTCCAAGTTGCTGTGAAAATACCAGTAGAATTAGGAGTACTGTGTTCTACGATGTGTCTTGACGCTACTGATTGAAGATGGACAGAAGTTCCAGGGTTTGTAAATTCTCCAGCATTTGACCCATCACCAAGAACAGATGTGGCTTGAAATCCATATCCAACACCTGTGTTGGAGGTTACGTTAAAGCTCACCTCATAAGTGTCTCCTGCAATGTAAGTTGATACTTCGTCTCCGATAAGATTTATAACAGATATGCTTGAAGTTGCAGTCATAGAACCTGGTTGACTGTGGCATTGTATGCAGGTTTGAGCTGATCCTGGAGCACCTGTTCTGTCTTGGTTTTGGACTTCAGCAACTCCATTAGAACTAGAAAGAAGGATTAAAGCAAGGAGTGACACAACAGACATTGCGAAGATTGTATTTTTCATGGGTACGAAATTACACTTTTCATATTAAATCAATAGATGTTGATCTACTAAATTACCCATTGTTGTTTTTAATCACCTTTCTGCTACTAGAAGCGTCTAAATAATTGTAGGTAACAACTATTTTCCATACAACGATCGCTTTATCGAAAAGAGACAACTTTAATAAATCAGGTCGCCTGTGGATTTTAGGAAGTATTCGTTTGTTAATTCTACTTAAAACAGTCCAGAAAATAAGTTTCATTTTTATGTTTTTTCTCAGGAAATGATTGATGCAAGATAGTTGCTAAAGACTTTCAACACTTTAGAGTGAGCAAAATACTTAAGGAGGGGATTTATTGTGAAGTGTATTCATGAACTTTGCAAGTTATGAGCACAAGTGTAAACCGAGATTTCAGATGGGATAGGATAATATTGATTTCGCTGATATTAATTGGTTGCTCAAGTGGTGTTATTGCGCTAGTTAGTGATCATGTAGCGTCATCCCACCAAAAGCAATACTTGTCTCATCCGGAACCTATTTCTAAATTAAATGGGTATAATCTACCCAAAAAGGAACTGGCTGTGGCGCTAGGGGAGAAGACTAACAATGAATTGGTGTTAAGTGAAGATGTTGTTGAGCCAAAGATTAAAGATGTAAAATTAGGATCGTTACCGCCCTGTAGCTGCTGTAAGAAAACCATTAGAGTCCCTAAAAACCCCTACACAAGACATCAGTCAGCAGCACGTTCTTTGCCGAATAGTTTTTTTATAAAAAATGATGCTGAATTGCAATATGGTTTAAGTGTAAGTAAACTTGTTGAAGTGTCAGATGGAAGGGGGTATAGAATTGATAGACTGAAATTCAGTAATGCTGTTCTTCTCCCGGAGGTTAGAGATCTATTAGAAAATATGGGGAATGACTATGCAGATGCTTTGAAAGGAACAGATTCCGAAGGAACGGTGTTTAGAGTGACTTCTATGACCAGAACAAATAATCAACAAAGAAGTCTAAGAAAAAGAAATAAAAGCGCCACCAAAAGTCTATCAACTCATAGTTATGGCGCTTCTTTCGATATTGCTTTTATGGATAGAGCGAACGACGACGACAATTGTAATCGCCCCACACGTGAGATACAAAAATTACTTCTTCGCTATCAAAACGAAGGACGAATTTTAATCATTCCTGAAGGAGGGTGCATGCACGTCACTCTTTTAAGAGTGAAATCTTAGTTTAAGAGCACTCTTTTTGTTCCCCACTTTTCAGTTTCGATAAAGAACATTCCCTCTGAGAATCCTGAAAAATTTATAGAAACACCTTCTCCAACTTGAATAATTCTTCCGGCTAGATCTCTCACTTTCCATCTTACATTTAAGGGTAATCCATGTAGAGTTGTTGTTCCATGTATTGCAGGGTTAGGAGCGATAGACCAAACCAACTCATTGATTTCACCGACTTCAACAGTTTCACATTCTTGATGGTATGTTTGCATCCAAAGCAGACCACCGAAAATTGCTGGTCCGGCACAGTCTCCATGGTCGAGTGCCCCTCCATTTGAGGTTACAACGTTAGTTGCTCCATTTTCATTCATCCATTCTTCTGCAACAAGGGCATTCTGATAGAAAACCTGCTCGTCTTCTGTACAGTAATACATTTTCATAGGTGATAGAGGTACCCATTCGTAGACGTCGTTGTCTATGGCTGCTAGGTTAAATGGGTGGTCAGGGTTGTTCGTTAATTCCTCTATGATGCCTGGTTGAATCATCTCGCTAAGTAGATCAGGAAGGTATGCGTTTATTGTGATGCCATCAGTTTCACCATCGAATAGTGCGGGTAAACCTGTTGCGTAAGGCTCTTGGAAAATCTCGCTTAGGTCTTCGTAGATATTTCCGTAGTAGCTATTCCAGCCTATGATGTTGTATGCTATGTATGCTGGGTTGGAATAGGTGTCACTTTCAGCTATTTGAATAGATTGAGTTCCAGAAATATCATAAGGCCCGCTTAGCGGTGCTGAAGCAGTTAAGGGATATTCGTCTGACCAGTTTTCTTGAAGTTCTCTAGACAGAGCCATTGAAGCATGTCCACCTTGTGAATATCCTGTTGAGTAAAATTCATCACCAAAGCTGAAACCCAATTCTAACCCAAGTGTCTCTGCTGCTTGAAGTAAATATACTCCTGCATCTGCTTCTGATTGAGCGTGTACATATGGATGCATCAGATCTGAAGTTCCAAGTCCAACATAGTCTGGCATAAGAGCAATGTAGCCCGGACTAGACATTAAGTATCCTATACTACTCTCGTTTATCCCCCCCTCAGTTATTAAAAATGAAGGTGCGTCTGTGCGTTTGAAAATAGTTCCGTGCATGTATGTTATTACTGGCAAAGAACAATCATCTACTGTCCCAACAGGAATAAACATTGCTCCACTTACTGTTATCGTACTATCGAGATATGGCATCTCGTAATGAACTCGATAAACATCTACACTAAACTCAGCGGTATAAAGACTCGCTGGAAGTTGTAATACATTCGCGAAAACTGCAATCTCTTCAGAAGTATATGAGTTGATGAGTTCAGCTGTTTGGGCTATAGTGCTTGTATAGGTAGTCATAGCAAGAAGCAATGTCGCAAAGGAAAGGGTGCAGGTTTTATTCATAATAAAAAGTATAGGATTAAATAAGATTGTAAATTACGACTTATAAGTGTATAACCTCACCGTAAGCTGCTGCCGCGGCCTCCATAATAGCTTCTGAAAGAGTCGGATGGGGGTGAACGGTTTTTATAAGTTCGTGGCCAGTTGTTTCGAGTTTTCTAACTGCTACAAGCTCTGCAACCATTTCAGTTACGTTAGCGCCGATCATGTGGCCGCCTAAAAGCTCGCCGTATTTAGCGTCGAAAATTAATTTCACAAAACCATCTTTGTGGCCAGCTGCGCTAGCTTTTCCAGAAGCAGAGAACGGAAATTTTCCTACTTTAATCTCGTATCCGGCATCTTTAGCTGCTTGCTCAGTCATCCCTACGCTTGCCACCTCAGGGAAACAGTAAGTGCATCCAGGGATGTTGCCGTAGTCAAGAGCTTCAGGTGATTGCCCGGCAATTTTCTCAACACATATAATCCCTTCAGCGGAAGCTACGTGAGCTAAGGCTTGGCCTGGTACGCAATCGCCGATCGCGTAATATCCTGGGATGTTACTCATGTAGAACTCGTCAACAAGGATCTTGCCTTTGTCTGTTGCGATACCTACATCCTCAAGACCTATGTTTTCGATATTTGCTACTACTCCCACAGCACTAAGCACAATATCGCAATCGATCACCTCTTCACCTTTTTTTGTCTTCACGGAAACTTTACATCCGCTACCCGAAGTGTCAACAGAAGTGACTTCTGATGAAGTTCTGATGGTGATTCCTTGCTTTTTGAGAGATTTTTGAAGTTGCTTTCCAATTTCTTTATCTTCAACAGGAACGATTTCATCCATGTATTCTACAATGGTGACGTCTGTTCCGATAGAATTGTAGAAGTACGCGAATTCAACCCCGATCGCCCCTGATCCCACGACAACCAATTTCTTTGGTTGAGATTTTAACGTCATGGCCTCGCGGTATCCGATAATTTTCTTTCCGTCTTGTGGTAGGTTGGGGAGCTGTCGTGATCGTGCGCCTGTTGCAATGATGATATTTGACGTCTCAAGAACTTGAGTGCCGCCATCGTTGGCAGAAACTTCGATACGTTTTCCAGCTAGAACTTTTCCAGTACCCATAATCACGTCAACCTTGTTCTTCTTTAGAAGGAAGGTTACTCCTTTAGACATTCCATCTGCAACTCCACGGGAGCGAGAGACCATCCCTCCAAAGTCGGCCTTAGGTGCTGCAACTTGAATTCCGTATTCTTCAGCGTTTTTAATGTAGTCGAATACGTTGGCGCTTTTTAGAAGAGCTTTCGTGGGGATACATCCCCAATTAAGGCAAATCCCACCAAGTGATTCACGCTCAATCACAGCTGTCTTAAGGCCAAGTTGAGATGCGCGAATTGCAGTTACGTAGCCTCCAGGGCCACTTCCTAAAACGATTACGTCGTACTTCATATTAGATTCGATTGTTAGCTAAAGTCTCTGAATATTTGAAGTGCAAAGTTAGTCGGTAGTTGGTTATTTTAATGCGTCAATTTATGTCAGTGTGTTCAATGCTCAGGTCATTACCTTTGCATCATAATTTCAATTATGAGAAACTTAGTTTTGTTTGGTCCTCCAGGCGCAGGAAAAGGAACGCAAAGTACATTTTTAGTAGAACATTACAATCTTGTGCATTTGAGTACAGGTGATGTATTTAGGTTTAATATTAAAGGTGGTACAGAGCTAGGTAAGCTCGCTCAATCCTTTATGAATAAAGGGGAGTTGGTGCCGGATGAGGTAACGATATCTATGCTTGAACAAGAGGTGGAGAAGCGTCCTGATGCAAAAGGATTTATTTTTGATGGATTTCCAAGGACGACTGCTCAAGCTGTGGCTTTGGATAAATTTCTCGAGGCGCGTGGAGATTCAATTGAATTGATGCTAGCTCTGGAAGTTGAGGTGGAAGAGTTGAAGAAAAGACTCTTGGCACGAGCGGAAACAAGTGGACGTCCAGATGATGCCAATCTTGATGTGATCCAAAATCGAATTGATGTTTACAATGCTGAGACAGCTCCTGTAGCTGATTTTTACAAGACAGCCGGAAAGTTTAAATCCATCAATGGACTGGGCTCTATAGAAGCTATCACCGGGCGTTTAGTAGTGGCAATAGGATAATGGCGATTCAAAATTTTGTTGACTATGTGAAGATTTGCTGTCGATCTGGAAAGGGTGGAGAAGGGTCAACTCACATGATGCGTAATAAAATCACGTCTAAAGGTGGTCCTGATGGAGGTGATGGAGGAAGGGGAGGACATATCATCGCCGTGGGGAGTTCTCAGAAATGGACGTTGTTGCATCTTAAATATAGCAAGCACGTAATTGCTGGTCATGGTGGAAGGGGGAGTGGGAACCACAAGCACGGAGCTGATGGTATAGATAAGATTATTGAAGTTCCTTTAGGTTCAATAATTAAAGATGCTGAGACTGGTGAAGTGGTTTGTGAGATTACTGAGGAAGGCCAAACTACAATTGTAGCCAAGGGCGGATTGGGCGGTCGTGGAAATGATCACTTTAAGTCCCCGACGAATCAAAGTCCAGAGTATGCTCAGCCTGGGCAAGACGGTTTAGAGGAGTGGAAGATTATAGAGCTAAGGCTTTTAGGTGATGTGGGGCTTGTTGGATTTCCGAACGCTGGAAAATCTACGCTTTTATCAGTTGTGAGTGCAGCGAAACCAGAAATTGCGGATTATCCTTTTACGACCATTCGACCTAATTTAGGTATGGTGGCCTACAGAGATGACAGATCGTTTGTTATGGCTGATATTCCTGGGATTATTGAAGGTGCCGCAGATGGGAAAGGACTTGGAGTTAGGTTTTTAAGGCACATTGAACGAAACCCTGTATTGCTATTTATGGTTCCGGCTGATGCTGATGATATCGTTGCGGAGTATAGGACTTTGTTAAACGAACTCGAAAAGTACAATCCAGAGATGCTTGCAAAGCAAAGGATATTGGCTGTTTCGAAGTCTGATCTTTTAGACGATGAACTCGAGGAAGAAATGAGGGCTGAGCTTAAAAAAGAGGCTCCGAATTTAGATCCATTCTTCTTCAGTTCTGCAGCTCATAAAAACATCGATAAATTGAAAGATTTAATTATGTCAGCTATTGAGGATGCAAACCCAGACACTGGTTTATCTAAGGGTCATTTTGCGCCTTTGCCACCGCCTTTAGTAAAATAACCACATGACGGATTTGATTCTTTTAAGTGATGAAGTAAAGTCTGCTCTGAGTAAAGGAACACCTGTTGTTGCTTTAGAATCAACCATCATCTCTCATGGCATGCCATACCCTGAGAATGTTAAAACAGCTCGGAAATTAGAAGATATAATCCGTGCTGAGGGGTGTGTTCCAGCAATTGTTGCAGTTGCGGATGGAAAACTGCATGTAGGGATCAGTGATGCTCTTTTAGAAAGATTGGCCACTGAAAAGGGTGTTCTTAAGGTAAGTCGTAGAGATATCCCCACCGCTCTTGCTTCAGGAGCAATAGGTGCCACCACCGTAAGTGCTACTTTGATTGCAGCTCACAGAGCTGGAGTGCGGGTTTTTGTAACTGGGGGAATAGGTGGAGTGCATAGAGGTGCTGAAAAAACATTTGATATAAGTGCGGATTTAGAGGAACTAGCTGTTAGTAATGTAGCAGTGATAAGTGCTGGCGTAAAAGCGATTTTAGACCTGCCTAAAACTCTTGAAGTATTAGAAACAAAAGGAGTTCCAGTAGTCGGATTCCAAACAGATGATTTGCCAGCATTTTACACGCGCAAAAGCGGTCTAAAACTTGTCGCAAAAGCGAATTCACCAAATGAAATTGCCTCGATGATGAAATCAAAATGGGATTGCGATATAGAAGGTTCTATCCTTGTCATGAATCCTATTCCTAAAGAGTTCGAGGCTGACGCCGATATCATCAACGCATCGATTGATGAAGCTCTTGCTTTGGCTGATAAAAAAGGCGTGTGTGGTAAGGAGATTACCCCCTTTCTTTTAGCTCATATAGCTAAGGTTACAGGAGGTGATAGCCTAGCTGCAAACATTGCTCTTGTTGAGAATAATGCCAGGGTAGGAGCGCAGGTCGCAAAAGCGTATTCTCTCCTTACCTAACTCGGTGTCGCAATTCGTATCTTCGCGCCGATGCAAGAAGAGAAAAACACACCTGAAATAGAAATTGATTTTCGCGAGATATTGCTCTCAGATTATAGAATGGCGTGTGTTAGTCGCGAAGTGTCTATTTTAGGTAGGAAAGAAGTGCTGACGGGCAAGGCAAAATTCGGAATATTCGGTGATGGTAAGGAGGTCTGTCAGCTTGCACTCGCTAAAGTGGTGAGGCCTGGTGATTGGAGGAGTGGCTACTATAGAGACCAAACATTTATGATGGCTCTAAACCTTATAAATGTCCAACAATATTTCGCAGCTCTGTACGGAGATACCGATTTAACACGAGAACCAACTTCCGGAGGGCGTCAGATGGGTGGTCATTTTGCAACTAGATTTTTAAGCGAAGATGGCGATTGGTTGGACCAAATGGCAGACGTTAATAGTTCTTCAGATCTCAGCCCAACAGCTGCACAGATGCCTCGACTTTTAGGGCTTGCTCAAGCAAGTAAGGTGTACAAGTCTCTGCCTGAAATGGCGAAAAAGATGGCGAAGTTCACGGATGGAGGAAATGAAATTGCCTATGGAATGATAGGGGATGCGAGTACATCTCAAGGCCTCTTCTGGGAGACCTTGAATGCAGCCTGTGTGCTTGAGGTGCCTATGCTGATGTCAGTTTGGGATGACGGGTACGGAATATCTGTGCCGAAGGAATACCATACCACCAAAGAGAGTATTTCCGAAGCCCTTCGCGGATTTCAGAAAACAGAGGGGACGAACGGCCTCACGATATTCAGAGTGAAAGGTTGGGATTACCCTGCTTTAGTTGCCACTTATGAAGAAGCAGAAAAGATTTGCAGGGAAACTCACTCGCCAGTACTCGTTCATGTAGAAGAGTTAACTCAGCCTCAAGGACACTCAACATCTGGCTCGCATGAGAGATACAAGTCTAAAGAGCGCATGGAGTGGGCCGCTGAGTACGACTGTATACGCCAAATGGCGAAATTCCTCGTACTTGAGGGAACTTCTACGGAAGACGAACTCGCTGAAATAAGAAAGGATGCCAAGAAGGAAGTGAGGGAGAAGCAGAAAGAGGCTTGGAATAGTTTCAGAGTTGATATTGATGGAGATGTTGCTTCTGCGGTAGCTCTACTACGTGGTGTTGAAGGGGGTGATTCTAAAAGAGCGGCTAAGCTTGAGAAGGCAATGGATCCTGGACGTGGTGAGGTGATGTCAACTCTAAGGGAAGCTATGCTTGATACTGCAGGGGAGGATAGTCCTGAAAGGAAGGCATTGCAGGTTTGGCTTAAATCCGCAAACCTCAAGTCGCAACACAGATATAGCTCTAATCTTTATTCTGACGGAGCAGATAGCGCACTGAAAGTGCCTGAAGTACCTGCGATTTTCTCAGATGAGTTAGTTGATGGAAGGCAAGTGCTGCAGAAAAACTTCGAAGAGATTTTCACGAGATATCCCAATGCACTTACATTCGGGGAGGATGTTGGAGGAATTGGAGGTGTGAATCAGGTGATGGAAGGCATGCAGGATAAGTTCGGCGAAGAGCGCGTTTCAGACACCGGTATTAGAGAGAGCACGATAATAGGGTCGGGAATCGGAATGGCTCTAAGAGGTCTTCGCCCTATCGCTGAAATTCAGTACCTCGATTACTTGTACTATGCTTTGCAAATTCTCCGTGACGACCTTGCTACAGTTCGTTATCGTACTGCAGGAGGCCAAAAAGCTCCACTTATTGTTCGTACAAGAGGTCATCGACTAGAGGGTATTTGGCACAGCGGATCTCCTATGGGCGCGATCATTTCCAGCCTCCGAGGAATGCACGTTTGCGTCCCACGTAATATGGTGCAAGCTGCAGGGATGTACAACACCTTACTTAGAGCTGAAGAGCCGGCCCTTGTGATTGAATGTCTCAATGGATATCGTAAAAAAGAATTAATGCCGTCTAATTGCGGGGAGTATACAGTACCACTAGGGAAACCTGAAATTACCCGCACCGGAACAGATCTCACGATCCTTAGCTATGGTTCAACATTCAATATATGCACTGAAGCAGCTGAGCGTCTATCAAACGTCGGAATCGACGTTGAACTGGTCGATGTGCAAACACTTCTTCCTTTCGATATCGATTCATTAACAGCGAACTCAGTTTCAAGGACGAACCGCCTCTTAATCGTAGATGAAGATGTGCCAGGCGGGGCCTCTGCATTCCTACTAGATCAGGTTCTAAATAAACAAGGAGCATGGAAGTTCTTAGACAGTGCCCCTCGAACTCTAACTGCGAAACCTCACCTACCAGCATATACTTCTGATGGTGATTATTTCTCAAAGCCATCCTTAGAAGACATCGTGGAAGAGGCATACTCTTACATGAGCGAAACAGACCCGTTACGTTATCCAACCCTATAATTCGTGTGATGCAATCTCAAGATTTTACTTTGCTTACAGAATACATCGACCTTTCTCAGCTTCTAAAGGCTGCAGGACTTGCGATGTCAGGAGGCGAGGCTAAGATGTTTGTTACAGATGGACTTGTTACGGTCAACGGAGAACCGGAGTCTCGAAAGCGCAGAAAGCTCCGTAGTGGAGATGTTGTTGTTTTCAACAATGAACACAAAGTCTGCATAATTACTGCTTAGAATTCGTTAAATTACTTTTATATTTCCCATCTTGCTGATTCGAAATCTATAAAATGCGGAATTACCTCACATACATAACACTGAGTTTACCGCTTTTTTGCATAAGCTTCAGTTCTTTTTCCCAAACAACAATTCGCGGAAACGTTATTGACAACTCAACTGGCGAGCCAATGTTTTCTGCTAGTGTTGTCGTTACAGAGACTGGTCAAGGTGTGACTACGGATTTCGACGGTTTATTCCGACTCGATGTTGCTCGCCTGCCAGTTGTTATTCAAGTATCATTTATAGGCTACGGAGCTGAGACTGTTACTGTAAGCTCTGATCGTGATAAAATTATCATAAAATTATCGCCCGATCAAATACTTATCGAAGCAGCCGAGGTCGTTGGAGAAAGAATATCGGAAAAACAGAAGCAAGCTCCACTCACAGTAGAGACGATGGATCTAATTGCCATCAAAGAAGCTCCCTCAGGAAATTTCTACGAGGGGCTCGGAAACCTCAAGGGTGTAGATATTACTTCAGCATCTCTCGGATTTAAGATTATTAATACGCGTGGTTTTAACTCTACCTCTCCAGTCCGTTCGTTACAACTAATAGACGGAGTTGATAACCAAAGTCCCGGACTGAATTTCTCCCTCGGAAACTTCCTTGGCGCTCCCGACTTAGATGTAAAGTCAGTAGAAATTATAGCCGGAGCGAGTTCAGCATTTTTTGGGCCAGGAGCATTTAACGGAGTCATCAATATGGAAACCAAAGATCCTTTTGTTTACTCTGGGCTCAGCGTCTCGACAAAACTTGGAGAAACGACAAAGAAGGGTGAGCGCCCTCTTTCCGAAGTCGGCTTCCGGTGGGCTCAAATTCTAGATAATGAAGTTGGGGATGCGGTATTTGCTTACAAAGTGAACTTCTTTCAATTCTCAGCTTACGATTGGGAGGCTACAAATTATAACCCTATTGATGGTTCATCTGTTTCAGCTTTAAACCCCGGCCGATTCGATGCAGTGAATATTTACGGAGACGAATACCAGCCTCGCTTTGATTATTCTCCACCTCCTGGAAATGCATACAGGGGCTTAGGAACCTTATACCGGACAGGCTATAAAGAGAAAGATTTGGTAGATTACAATACAGATAATTTGAAGGTGAGTGTAAGTGGTCATTGGCGATTACAACCTGAGAAAACATACGAGAGTCCAGAGTTAATTTATGGATTTAATATGGGAAGAGGGACTACAGTTTACCAAGGTGACAATAGATTCAGCTTGAAAAACATTGAATTCTACCAACATCGCTTAGAGTTAAGAAAGAAAAACAAGTGGTTTATAAGAGCATACAGAACCAATGAAGATGCTGGAGATTCATATGATCCCTATGCTACTGCACTAAAGCTGCAGGATTCAACGAGGAACCACAACAATTGGGCGAGAGTATATGAAGAATACTGGGTAGATTCTATCGCACCATCTATTTCAGACACCTATCCCGATTTAGTGTTTCTGGGTTTTGATAGTGTATTCACAGTTGATGGTACTTTTCTCTATTTATTGCCCATTGCAGGTATTCCTGAAGGAGCAGAAGATCAGTGGTTTGTCGACAATCAGGATAATCTCACATATTGGCATAGTCAAGTTGAGCAGTGGACAAACGACGGTTATGCAAATTTAGCTGCAGTTGCAATTGATCCCGTAGGTCATCTGGTCCCGGGTTCAGAAGATTTTAATACGCTGTTCAACCAATTAATTACGAGCAAGAACAACGAAGGTGAGGGTGGGACGCGATTCCACGATTTATCTTCATTGGTACATGTTCATGGAGAATACATATTTGAGCCGTGGTTTCTTGAAGAAATTAGAGTTGGAGCTAATTTCAGACAATACACTCCTATAAGTGAAGGAACGATTTTCAGCGACACCTCTGGTGTTGTGATTACAAATGCAGAGGTTGGAGCATATATGGGCATCAAAAAGCGTTTTTTTGAAGATGAAATGATCGTCACAGGTACAGTGAGAGTTGATAAAAATGAGAATTTCCCTTTTATGGTGTCGCCCGCAATTTCATTGGTTTGGTCTCCCAATGCGAAGGATTTTGCAAGGCTTTCCTTTAGTTCAGCACTCAGGAACCCCACACTTGCAGATCAATACCTTTTCTTAGATGTCGGACCTGCAACTTTGGTCGGTAATTTAAATGGTGTTCAAGATTTAGTAACCATCCAGAGCTTTATTGATTACAGAGCTGCACCCCCACCTTTAGGATCTATAGGTATGGATAGGAGTTATTTGGAGTATTTCGATATCGACCCCATCAGGCCTGAGCAAGTGAGGACTGTTGAGGCAGGCTATAGAACTACAATAGGAGAGAAGCTGTATATAGATGCTGGATGTTACTTCAGTAGGTACAATGATTTCATCGGTTATAACATCGGTCTTGATATTGCTTTTTATGACACTTCTCAATTTTCGTCGGTGAAAGGAATTGATGTATACCGCTATGCTGCTAACTCCATTAATGAAGTTAGAACACAAGGTGCTTCAATCGGTCTTCAATATTATTTAAACGAAAAATTTTCGCTTACGGGAAACTACAGTTGGAATAAATTGGTTAAAACAAATGAGGATGATCCTATCATCCCTGCTTTTAATACACCAGAACATAAATTTAATCTTGGAATCACTGCCCGTGGACTTGATGCTTGGGATAACAACACATGGGGGTTCGGTGTGAATTACCGTTGGATTCAGCAATTCATCTTTGAAGGTTCACCTCAATTTACAGGAGGGATTCCTCAGTATGACCTAGTGGATGCTCAAATTAATTTATATGTAGAGGACCTAAATACAACATTTAAGTTGGGTGGGTCTAATCTACTTTCTAACATGCATATTGAAACTTACGGTGGGCCTTCAGTAGGAAGGCTCGCATATGTGAGTATTCTCTATGATTTTGCCCAAAAATAATTCAGTTCTAAAATGCTTTATCGATAAAAAATAGGGATTTAACATAAAATCAATGCTATTTATCGTACATTGTACCCAATCTTATTATAAATCGTAAACAATCTTTCTATTAAATATACAATTCTATGAGAAATTTTTATTCCTTAATTTTTGCAATGCTCTTCGTGAGCACCATAACCGCACAGGTTCGTTATGTTGACGAAATATTTACTGATGTAACGGTAACATCTGATGTGACATACGCAGCAAATGTGACTGTAATTACAACTCTACAAGGACTGCCTCCGATGGCTTTGCCTCAAAATATGGATGTATACGCGCCAACTGGTGACGTTGAAACAAACCGTCCTCTTATCATTTACCTACACACAGGTAATTTTCTTCCTCAGTATATTAACGGAGGAGCTACAGGAAACAAAGATGATAACGCTGCAGTTGAGATTTGTTCTCGATTTGCTCGTATGGGATACGTTGTTGCTTCTATTGATTACCGTTTAGGTTGGAACCCGCTTGCGGCGACTCAAACTGAGCGTAGTACTCAGTTAATCGGTGCTGCTTACCGTGGTGTTCAGGATGCTCGTACAGCTGTGCGTTACTTCCGTATGGACGCTGATGTACAAGGAAACACTTTCGGAATTGATCCTACAAAAGTTGCTTACTTTGGAGAAGGTACTGGTGGATACATTTCTTATGCAGCCGCGACTATATCTAGTTACTACGATATTATCTTAGATGATGTCGGAGTTCCTATTTCTAAGTTCTGGTATGATCACGATGGTGATCCAGCGACAGATCAAGTTCCAATGGTAATTGATGCAGTACACGGCGATCCAGAAGCAAAGCTTGATGGATATCTACCTACAGGTGTAGACGCTGACGGTAATCCAACTTACTTGCAACTTTGCATTGGTCACTACCCTGATTATTCTTCTGACGTAAACTTTTCAATGAATATGGGAGGTGCTTTGGGAGATCTTAATTGGTTAGACCAAGGAGATGTTCCTATGGTTTCATTCCAATGTCCT
The DNA here is from genome assembly GCA_027619225.1 of Bacteroidota bacterium. Lineage (GTDB taxonomy): Bacteria > Bacteroidota > Bacteroidia > Flavobacteriales_D > Sanyastnellaceae > UBA974. The sequence goes on along the minus strand of JAQCFW010000008.1, from coordinate 64,167 downwards.
CACGATCCATTTGCTCCTTACACAACAGGAGTACTTATCGTTCCTACAACAGGAAACCAAATTATCGAAGTTAGTGGTGCTCATGACGTTCATGCTGAGATTAACGGATATCCAGCTCCGAATAACAATGAAGTTTTCCAGTCAGCAGATCTTAGCGACCCTCTTTCTTTAGAAGCTATAGCTAACGGTGGTTCTGATGGATTGTTTCCAGTACTAAACAACTACGTTGATGGAGCTCCAACCCAGCCTTACGATGGCTCTCCATGGCAGTGGTGGGATGAAGCGGCTGCTCAGGCATACGATGCAGCTAACGGAACTGCGATTTGGGCTACTCAAATGACTTTAAACCCAGATATGGGCCCTACAGAGGCAAATATGTGGATTGATGTTATCCAAGATTACACAGCTCCTCGTTTGGCGCTGGCAATGGGTGTAGCTTCTACTGGACCTGGATGTACTGATGATGCAGCTTGTAACTTCAATGCTCTAGCTTCTTCTGACGACGGATCTTGTTCTTATGCAGACCCTGGCTACAACTGTAATGGTGAGTCATTAAATATTGAAGGATGTACATCTGCGATTGCTTGTAACTACAATGAAGCTGCAACGATTGATGACGGATCTTGTAACTACCTAGAAGGAACAGATATTCCTACTGGAGCTGATGTGGTTTGGTTGGTTGGTTTGACATTATCAGGTACTCCTTATGAGTCTCTTGCTGGTGGTTGTGAAGCTGGTGGTGGTGTTAATCCTGATGTAAGTATCAATGGTGTAATAGTTGGTGATGGTTCTGCTCCTCTTTCTATGGCTGGAATTTCAGATCCAACTGGATTACTTGGTGAACTTGCTGCACTTGCATCAACTGTTCAGTTCTCTATTTGTGGAACGGGCATGACTGTCGCTGCTCTTGGAAATAACATTCCTATGGTAGGAAATGGTACATTCTGGATGTCTCCTATTCCAGTAAGTGCTGATCCAACTACTGGAGCTGGACAGTACTTATGGGCTGCACCTATGTATAATTTCACAATTGGTTGTGGAATACCTGATGCTTGTAACTTCTCTGGAGACCCATGTGAGTTAAGCCTTATGTGTACTTTCCCTGGATGTACAGACCCTGCTGCTGACAACTACGATGCTGCTGCTGGATGTGATGCCGGAAATTGTGTTACTTCAGGATGTACTAATGCTGGAGCAACAAACTACGACGCTGCTGCAAATACAGACGATGGTTCTTGTTTATTCCTTGTAACACTTCAGGTAAATATGTCTGAAGTTGCAACTTCAGGTGTTAATATCGCTGGTGCTTTCCAAGGATGGGATCCTGCTGCATCTGCTTGTGCTGATTTAGGAGGCGGAGTATATGAGTACGCTATTGCTCTTGCTTCTGGAACTTATGAGTATAAGTTCGTAAATGGAAGTGCTTGGGGTGATGATGAGTATGTAAACGGAGATTGTAGTAATGGTGCAGGAAACCGTACAATAACAGTTGCTGATGCAGCTGCTGACAATGGTACTCCGTGTTTCGCATCTTGTGATGCATGTGCACCTGCTGTTGTTATGGGTTGTACTTATGCCGCTGCGGACAACTTTAACGCTCTTGCGAATGATGACGATGGTTCTTGTACGTTTGCTGATGGGTCTGATTGCCCTGCTGATTTAGATAATGACGGAGTAGCTGCTACTAGTGACCTTCTATTATTCTTGTCTGCTTTCGGTGCGACTTGTAACTAATCAATAGATTAATGATATTGAGAAAGCCTACCCTTCGGGGTGGGCTTTTTTTTTGTAAATATTTTGATTGTCCAATTGTAAGTTTGGCAAGGAAATTGCTTTTAAGATAAGAATTGTTTTTGTATCTTTATGCTTCAAATAAAAATGAGCTAATAACTAACTTCATTATGAAAAGATTTTTTTCTACTCTAATTATGGCCTTCGGTTTAATGGCATTCGCATCTGGACAAGAATTGGTAAACGGTCCGGTTATATCTTTAGATAAGACCACACACGATTACGAAACGATCACACAAGGTGGAAACGGTGCTTGTGAGTTTACAGTAACTAACACAGGAACTGAACCACTGATTATTTCTCGTTGTAAGGGGTCTTGTGGATGTACAGTGCCTATATGTGATAAGGATCCGATTATGCCAGATGCAACTTCTGCTATCAGTGTGAAATACGATACCAAGCGTATTGGACCTATTAATAAGTCTGTGACGATAACATCAAATGCTTCTAACGAGCCCACGAAAGTCATTCGTATTAAAGGACGTGTAGAAGCTGCTGACCTTGGAGCTCCAAGTGGAGTGCCCGTAAAACAGCCGGCTACTGGCGCACCGACAAATAACTAAGTTTATCTGAAAGTTTTTTTAAGTAAATTATTTTCAAAGCCATCCTTCGGGGTGGCTTTGTTCTTTCATGAACTATTTTTGCCTTATGGAAATCCCTGCTCAATACGATCCCCGCGCGACGGAAGATAAATGGTACAGCTACTGGATGGAGAATGGATACTTTAAGTCCTCTCCAGACGAGAGAGAACCCTATACTGTAGTTATCCCTCCACCGAATGTTACGGGTGTCCTTCATATGGGCCATATGTTAAACAACACCATCCAAGATGTGCTTGTTAGAAGAGCAAGGATGTTAGGTAAGAATGCTTGTTGGGTGCCTGGTACAGACCATGCATCAATTGCTACTGAAGCAAAAGTGGTGCGTAAGCTTCGTGAGGCGGGCATAAAAAAAAGCGATCTTAGTAGGGATGAATTTTTAGGACATGCTTGGGATTGGACTCACGAACACGGTGGGATTATTTTAGATCAATTGAAGAAGCTCGGGGCTAGTTGTGATTGGGATAGGACGAGGTTCACGATGGACGAGGGCTATTACGAAGGGGTAATCGATACGTTTATTCATTTCTATAACGAGGGACTCATTTATCGTGGCGTGAGGATGGTAAACTGGGATCCGGTTGCGCTTACAGCGGTTAGCGATGAGGAGGTGATACACAAAGAAGAGAATGGACATCTTTATTACGTTAAGTATAAGATTGTAGGAGAGGTAGATGAGTGGATTACTGTTGCAACGACGAGGCCAGAAACGATATTGGGAGACACTGCGATTTGTGTTCATCCTGACGACGAGAGGTATGTACATCTTCATGGAAAGAAGGCGATAATTCCGATTTGCAATAGAGAAGTGCCAATTATTCAGGATGATTACATCGATTTAGAGTTTGGTACAGGGTGTTTGAAAGTAACACCGGCTCATGACGTGAATGACTATGACCTGGGTATGAGGCATAATTTAGAGGTGATTAACACGATTGCCGCTGATGGTACGATGAGTTCCGAGGCGGGCAAGTACGAGGGGTTGGATAGGTTCCTAGTGAGGAAGCAGATTGCGAAAGATCTGAATAAGCTGGGGAATCTTGTGAAAATAGAAGATTACACGAATAAGGTTGGGCGAAGTGAGAGAACGGATGCTATCATTGAGCCACGTCTATCGCTTCAGTGGTTTATGGCCATGGAGAAGCTTGCGAAGCCTGCTCTAGACCATGTGATGGACGATACGATCCAGTTTCATCCGGCGAAGTTTAAGAATAGCTACCGACATTGGATGGAGAATATAAAGGATTGGTGTGTGAGTAGACAGCTTTGGTGGGGACATCGGATTCCTGCGTGGTATTTCGGGGAAGGTGAGGATGATTTCGTGGTTGCAAAAACGTTAGAAGATGCGCTGAAAGCTGCATCAAAAAAGGCGGGTAGAAATATTGTAGAAGGGGATCTTAAGCAGGACGAAGATGTAATGGACACATGGTTTAGCTCTTGGATTTGGCCTATTCAAGTGTTTGATGGATTGCACAAAGAGCAGGAGGTTGATTACTACTATCCTACAAATGATATTGTGACTGCTCCGGAGATCATGTTCTTCTGGGTGGCACGTATGATTATGAGTGGATACCATTACCGCAACTTACCCCCGTTTAAGAATGTATACTTCACAGGTATTGTGAGGGATGAATTGGGGAGAAAGATGTCCAAGAGCTTAGGTAACAGCCCTGACCCTATTGAGCTTATGGAGAAGTATGGTGCTGACGGAGTGAGAGTAGGGATGCTTCTGACTTCGCCTGCTGGGAATGACCTTCCGTTTGACGAGAAGCTTTGTGAGACGGGAAGAAATTTCTCGAATAAGATTTGGAATGCTTTCCGCCTTGTAAAAGGTTGGGAAATAGATGAGTCTAAAGAGCAGCCTGAGCATGCCATACTTGCTATCCAGTGGATGGAGACCAGAACAAATGCAGCGTTGAAGGATTTAGAGTCACAGTACCGTGAATTTAGATTGAGTGAGGCGCTTATGACTTCGTATAGACTTGTTTGGGAGGAGTTCTGTAGCTGGTATTTAGAGCTTGTAAAACCTGTTTATGGCGAGCCTGTTGATCGAAAGACTGTTGATGCGACATACGCTCACTTTGAACGTATTGTTAAGATATTACATCCGTTTATGCCCTTTTTAACTGAGGAGGTTTGGTCTTGGTTGGGAGAAAGGAGGACACCCGAAGAGGCTTTGATTGTATCTCAGTGGCCGGAAGCAGAAGTCGTAAAAGATGTCTTGTTGAAGGACTTCGATGTTTTAAAAGAAATTGTGGGAGGAGTGAGGAACATTCGAAAGGACAATGGCATAGCGAATCGAGAGAAGCTTGAACTTAAGATTCAAAAGGCAGAGGGGTACCCAAAAGGTTTAGATTCTGCGATTTCTCACCTGACAAATCTCGAAAGTATAGAGGAAGTGAGAGAGAAAGTCGAAGGCGCATTTGGGTTTATGGTTGGTCGCCATAGATTTTATATTCCTTTTGGAGATGGTTTCGATATAGTGGCGGAGAAATCAAAGATTCAGAAAGATCTCGATTATCAAAAAGGATTTTTGAAGAGTGTGAGGGGTAAACTTTCAAATGAGAATTTTGTAAGTGGTGCTCCTGATTCAGTTGTAGCTAATGAGCGTAAGAAAGAAGCTGATGCTGTGGCTAAGATTGAAATAATGCAGGAGAAGCTTTTAGATCTTGGATAGTACAGATCATATTTCGCGGGATTTACTTCACTATGAAATAGTTGGGAAGGAGGGGGCGCCTTGGCTGGTATTTATACATGGGGCTGGTGGATCTATTAGAACGTGGAAGTTCCAAGTAGAATCTTTTTCTAAAGACTTCCGTTTGGTCTTATTAGATCTTCGAGATCATGGATTCTCTAAAAACATTCAACCTGAATACAAAGCCTATGATTTCGATATTGTAGCTTGTGATATTATCAAAGTTTTAGACCATCTTAAAATTGAGAAAGCCCACTTTCTATCTTTAAGCATAGGGTCGGTGATACTACAGAAGCTTGATTTATTAAGGCCAAACTTGGTTGATAAGATGGTGATGGCTGGGGCGATTTTTGATGGCAGTATGTTCATGCATGCCTTTGTGTATAGTGGTAAATTACTCTCATACATACTTCCGTTTAAAGCATTTTTCACTTTGTTCAGCATCATAGTTTTACCTAGGAGGAACCATCGTTTGAGTCGGTATATATTTCGCAAGCAGAGTTTGAGAATGACTACCGCAGAGTATTTGAAGTGGGTTGAATTGTACAGACCCTTTTTTATACTCATCAAGGAGTATGTCAACAGGCAGATTTCTAAAGAGTGTCTCTTAGTTATGGGAGATCAGGATCACATCTTTTTCAGAGCTGCTAAGAATTTTTCTACAAACCAGAAGAATGCGAAGCTCTCTGTAATCAAAGGCTGTGGTCACGTTGTAAGTATAGAAAGCCCGAAACTATTTAATAAAATAGCGTCGGACTTTCTGAAAGGACTTGACGTTCCGCTGTATGTTCAAGCTGCCCCCATTCCATTTAAATGGTCTGAGTTAAAAGCCATGAAAACAGGAAATTCTAAATTGACTAAATAGGTGTCTCGTTATTTGATTTAGTTATAGGCAAGGTAACCAGACACACCATCGTCGGAAGCGCTCATAGCTTCTTTCCCTTTGCTCCAATTGGCAGGACAAACTTCACCCACAGTTTCAAAATGGATAAGCGCATCTAGCATTCTGATAGCCTCGTCAACATTACGTCCAAGTGGGAGGTTATTTACAAGCTGGTGCTGAACGATTCCATCTTTGTCTATTAAGAAAAGCCCTCTGTATGACAAACAAACGTGAAATCTTTGGGGTAGAAGAAAAACATAACGTACTTGTTGTCAATGTACTGCTCTAATGTAAAGTTTCCAACGATTTCTGTGCCGTTGAGTACTGCCGCCGCAGTGAATTTGGGTGCCGATTGGCCTACTAAAACTGCCATAATAATGATGAGATTTAAATTATGTCGAAAAGATAACTACTCCTTATCTTCGATGAATTATTTCTTTGATGAATATTAAAAATGAAGTTTGCCGCTATAGATATTGGGACCAATGCCGTAAGACTATTAATCAAAGAGATTGTAGTTAAGAATGGTGAATTGCGCATTAGTAAGGTAAGCTTTACGAGAGTCCCTTTAAGGTTGGGGGAGGATGTCTTTGAGACTGGGAATATTTCAGAGAAGAAAGCTAGGAATTTGGTAAAGGTATTGCGGGCTTTTTGGTATTTAATGGACGTTTATGAAATTGAGTGGTTTAAGGTCTGCGGTACGAGTGCGATGAGGGAGGCTAGTAATGTTGATTATGTCCTCGATATCATCAAGAAGGAGGCGAACATCACAATCGAACTTAAAGATGGACAGCAGGAGGCAGATTTAATATTTAGAAATTTCAGCGTTGCTTCGTTTAAATCTAAATCTGACTATCTATATATTGATGTTGGCGGGGGATCACTTGAATTGACGTTAATCAGAAATGGAAAAAAATTGAGGGGCAAGTCATTTCAGATAGGTACTTTAAGAGTTATTAAAGGAATCGTTAGTGATGGAGAATGGGACGCTGTAGAGGAATTTGTAAAGCACGAGTCTGAAAGCGGTGAGTCGATCATGGCGATTGGGTCGGGTGGTAATATTAATAGGCTACAACGCATTATCCTTAACCCTAAAAATCAACCAATATTAATTTCTAAAATCGAGAAAATAACGGAAGATTTAAAATCTTATCCATTTAAAGAAATGGTTGAGAAATTCAGCCTAAAGCCGGATAGAGCTGATGTGATTATACCTGCAGCAGAAATATATCTGCGCATCATGAAATTAGCAGGAGCTAAGGAGATCATAGTCCCTAAAGTGGGGCTCAGCGACGGAATCATCCTCAAGGTACATGAGGAGTATCAAGAGTCGTTGCTTTAACTCAACCGTTACTTGATGTTACTCGTGAGATACGTACCCACTTCATATATACGCTTAGGCTTGAGTACAATCTCACCTTTGCTGTTAAGTAAGAAATAAGTGGGTGTTGCTGTAATCTTGTAATCCTTTACAATGGGGCTGTCCCATCCTTGAAGTTGGCTTACGTTCAAGTATTGCATTCCTTTTGCCTCAATAACATCTGTCCAGCTTTTTCTTGCTTGATCGATAGATACTCCAATAGCCTCGAATCCCTTTCCACTGAATTTTGAATATAGGGGTATAAGAACTGGGATTTCTTGTTCACATTTGTGGCACCATGAAGCCCAAAACATAACGAGCGTGTACTGATTCTTTGCAGCTGTTTCCATTAAGTTCACGTTACCTCCATTGTACTCTTCGATATTAAAATTAGGAGGAGTCTTGCCGACTTGGAGATTGATAATCCCCTGCGCACGTAGGCGAATAACATCACTTAAATCGGCACCACAATCCTCGTCGAAGATGTAGTTATCGAGGATGTATTGGCATATATCTTCTTTACCCGTGTTGTAGAATCCATCAAGCATAGCGTACAGAGCGCTTTCAAGAGTTTTAGGGTTAGGCTCGAAGTGCGCTTTTATAATGTCGATACAAGCGAAGAATCCACTGTCCTCACCCTTACTATATTTAACCATCATGCTCTGAATACGATCACTAATAGCCATATTATGAATCAGGCTATTGTCGAGAGGATCCAGATCTTCGAAGTATTTACCTTGCGAGTTGGGATACATAGGGTTCTTCCAAGAAATGAGCTTGGCAAAATACGTTCCTTCGTAAGTGTCAATCATCTCGTGTTGAGATTGAACGAGTTCGAGTTCTTTCCCATTTATTTGCTCTTCTATTCTTGAACGGTAAGGGCTGTCTTTCATCCCCTTCCTTAGATTCTTGATTTCATTTTTGTTCCTATTCTCAAGAGTTATGTACTTAAACCAAGCTGTGTTCTCTCTAGAACCAGGAGTTGTTTTGTTACCGGCTAATCGGCTGGATTTAAAATCAATGTCAACATCGCTCTCATCTGGGTTAAGAATGATTTGGGTCTTGTTGTTTGCTTTACCGTTTAGAACGAGCTCGTAAATACCACGGCTTACTTCGAGGTTATTGAAATTGAAAAGACCTCCTTCAATTTTAGCACTATCGAGAAGAGCATTATTTCTAGCCTCTGTTTCGTAGAGGTAAATCATTGATCCTGATGCTGCAGCTATGTTCCCGTGAAGTCTTACTGTTCCGGTTTTATCTCCTTTGTTCTGATCGTTAGTCCCGTTTTTATACTGTGGAGAAATGGCATCAGTTTGGTCTGTAGTAACTGAATTGCTAGAAGCCACAATGTTAGAAGCCTTTGTTTTATTAGAAACAGGAGCGGGAGCGCTGTCAGCACACGCAGAGAGCATAATAGCTATAGCGCTTACAATCAAGGTCATAGGTTTCATTTTACAAATTATTATATACCAAATTTACATAACATAATATACAAATTAGATTTTAATTACTTATTAAAAGAACTTCCTCCAGACTTAGAGCTAGGCGTCGAACTGCCTCCACCTCCTTTGAATTTGTTATTTTTAAAGCCACCTTTTTTGTACCCCTCACTTTTGAATCCTCCCTGACCACGGCTTTCACCACCTCCACTGTTAGATCGGTTGTCTCTGTCCCCACCTCTGTTGGCTGAATAACCACGGCTTTCACCACCGCCACTGTTAGATCGGTTGTCTCTGTCCCCCCCTCTGTTGGCAGCATAACCACGGCTTTCACCACCTCCACTGTTAGATCGGTTGTCTCTGTCCCCACCTCTGTTGGCAGCATAACCACGACTTTCACCACCTCCACTGTTAGATCGGTTATCTCTGTCCCCACCTCTGTTGGCTGAATAACCACGGCTTTCACCACCTCCACTGTTAGATCGGTTGTCTCTGTCCCCACCTCTGTCGGCTGAATAACCACGGCTTTCACCACCTCCACTGTTAGATCGGTTGTCTCTTTCACCACTTCTGTTGGCAGCATAGCCACCGCCACCACCTCCGTTACTATTAGCTCGGTTGTCTCTGTCACCACTTCTGTTGTTATCGCGAGAGTAACCTCCTCTGTTTTCTCTTTCACCTCCACGGTTTTCACCTCCGCTCTTGCTTGGTAGTCCGAATGAAGAACTTCTTGATCCTCTGTTATCTCTGTCAGCAGTGCGGTATCCACCACCACCACTTCTTGCACCACCACTTCGAGAACTTCCACCGTAACCTCTACCTACGCCACTACTGTTACCTCCGTAGCTACGACCTTCACCACCGCTTCCACGATTTCTACTCTTTTTACCACCACCACCTTTAGGCATAACCATGCCTACGGGATCCATAGGCATATTAAAAGGCTGATCTGTTATCAGGTCAACTTCACGGTCTATTAGTTTTTGTATGCCTCGTAAGTAATTGCGTTCTTCTCCTTCATTACAGAATGAAATTGCTATTCCTTCTCTTCCAGCACGCCCTGTTCTCCCTATACGGTGAACGTAACTTTCCGCGAGATTTGGCAGTTCGAAGTTGATAACGTGGCTAAGATCGTCAACGTCAATTCCACGTGAGGCGATGTCAGTAGCAACAAGAACTCTTACTTTTCCTTTTTTAAATCTATTAAGCGCTTTTTCTCGAGCTGGTTGAGATTTATTCCCGTGAATAGCTTCCGCTTGTATGTCATTGTTTTGCAAGTGACGTACAACTTTGTCTGCTCCGAATTTAGTTCTTGTAAATACAAGAGCATTGATAATTTCATCTGTACCTAGGAGGTGTACTAGAAGGTCTTTCTTATCGTTCTGACGAACGTAATATGCTTTTTGGGTTACAGTTTCAGCAGCAGAACTCTCAGCAGCGATTTGAATGCGGATGGGATCTTTTAAAATTGTAGAAGAAAGCTCACGAATATTGGGAGGCATTGTAGCCGAGAAGAAAAGCGTCTGCCTATCGTTTGGTGTTTGCTTGATTATCTTCTTAATATCGTGGATGAATCCCATGTCCAGCATAGTGTCAGCTTCATCGAGAACTAAGAATTCAACATCTTGTAGGCGTATATGTCCTTGATTGCATAAATCGAGAAGACGGCCTGGTGTTGCAATTAGGATATCTACACCTCTTCGAAGAGTATCTACTTGTCGACGCTGAGGGATGCCACCGAATACAACGGTAGATCTCAAGTTAGAATTCGTACAATATTTACGTACGTTTTCGTCAATTTGTGAAGCCAACTCACGAGTTGGAGTTAGGACAAGTGCACGTATAGGCTTTGAGCGACCCTGTGTTTTTGAAGGGCGCGAAGCGAGAGTATGTACTATAGGAAGGGAGAAAGCAGCGGTTTTACCAGTACCTGTTTGGGCACTACCGAGGATATCTTTACCTTCTAATACGTGTGGAATTGCTTGCTCCTGAATAGGAGTCGGATTTTCGTAGCCGAGTGGTTGTAGGGCAGAAAGGACTACCTCATTTAAACCTAAATCTTTAAAAGACATTTTAGAAACTTTATCTCGCACGATAACGTGTACGAAGAACGTGCCGAGTCATAATGTGGCGCGTGCCGACAACGGCTGAAGCACGCATGCGTCATTTTTAACGCGGTGCAAAACTACGACTTTTTTTTTAATTGTGTCAGAAACAATTAAATAAGTCGCTTTTAGTTGTTTTTATTGACTGCTTCTACCTAGGTTTTTTAGAGTAGTAGTGTGCATTGCAAGAGCATCTCTGAAGGTCATTTCCCCCTTGTATTTAAGGTCAAATTCCTTTGCTGTTTTCTTTACAATTTCAGACAACGCTCTGTAATGAACGTGGCAAATGTTAGGGAATAGGTGATGCTCAATTTGGAAGTTAAGCCCACCACATAGATACGATAGTACCTTGTTGTTCATTCCGAAATTAGCTGCAGCTTCAAACTGGTGCTCAAGTCTAGTTGAATCTAGTTTAAGCCCCTCATCACCAGCCTGAGGAAAAGAGTTGTGCTCCATTACGTGAGCTGGCTGAAATATTATTGCCATAAGAAATCCTGCAACAGCATGCATAACCAACCATCCCAGAACAATGAAATACCAAGGAAGGCCACTGAAAATTATTGGCAAAACAAGTGAGTATGTAAAGTAAAGGGTCTTCGTCGAAAGCATGTGGAAAAATAAACCTTTGGTCGTTCTTCCTGTCATTTTAATTAAGTCTTTCTTATGGTACCTAGAAAGAGACAGCCAATCTTTAGGGAGCATCCAGAAAATTGTCATTAGTGAATAGAAAAACCAAGCGTAAATGTGTTGAAAACGATGGATTTTATAAAGGGGTTTGTTGGGGTTAAACCTAAGAACTGGTGCAGGAGAAATGTCCTCGTCTAATCCGTCGATATTCGTAAAAGTATGGTGTAGTACATTATGCTGTATCATCCACATTTCCGCATTTCCTCCAACAAGGTCAACCGTTCTTCCCATAAGCTTGTTAATCCAAGGCTTGTTGCTATAAGCATTGTGATTCCCATCGTGCATAATGTTTAATCCGATACCAGCGAGTCCGAATCCCATGAGAACTTCTGCGATCCAAAACGTACCTCCTTCTAACCCACCGAAAGTGAATAGAGCCCAAGGAATGAAATAAAGTGCGAGCATAATAAACGTCTTCAAATACATTTGGAATCCTCCATATTTATTTTTGCCAGAATCCGCAAAATATTTATCAACTCGTTCACGCAAGACTTTTCCAAACCCTGTGTTGTCGCTGGCAAATTTTACAATAGGTAGTTTCATGGTTTCAAGTATTTTTCAATGTTCAGTCTTGATCAATAAGCAAAATTACTATAAATGATGTAACTGACAGTCGTCTTTGTGTCATATTTACTACATGCGAAATGTTAAGTAAGATTAAAAGCGTTAGGCTCTTCCGAGTGCTGTGATAGGGTCGAGTTTAGCTGCTTTAGTTGCTGGGTAGTATCCGCTTGCCAAACTTGTAATCATACACAACGTCATCCCGATTGCAATCCATTCCCATGGAATAACGAAAGGAGTTTCAAAAAATGATGCGATAATATTGCCTATACCCAGGCCGGCTGTTATACCAACAAAGCCACCTATTTGGCCTATAATAATTACTTCTACAAGGAACTGGGTGCGTATAGCTCGTGCACTTGCTCCTAGAGATTTACGTGTTCCGATTTCGCGAGTCCTCTCTGAGACCGATACGAGCATAATATTCATGAGCCCTATCCCGGCTCCGAAGAGAGTTATAATTCCGATTACAGCAGCGGCGATGGTGATGCCGGAAGTGGCTTCGAGCAGAGTTTCCACAAGGGAGTTGCTCTTGCTTATGTCAAACGAACTGGGAGCACCTGGCATGTCACCTCTGATCATCCTAAATGCTCCGGTAGCGAAATCTGTTGATTTCTCGAGAAATTCTGTGTCGGCCACGGCGCAAGTAATTGTATAACTTCTATTTACGTCTGAGAATTGACGTCTAACGGCGGTTGTGGTGATCAGACATTGGTTGTCTTGTGACATCCCGAAACTCGCCCCTCGAGATTCCAGCACTCCTATTACCGTATATCGTGACCCCGATAACAAAAGATTGGAGCCCACGACATCCTCCCATGGTTCGAATAGTTTGTCCTTGATATTAGAGCCAATAATAATGAGTGGAGTCCCTGCATTAATTTCAGAACTAGAAAAACCCCGGCCATGAGATAATGGGATGTTCGAGACGTCTAGATAGTTTTCATCAACACCTAGGATTTGAATATTGGGATCGGTTCTATTTGAGTTCCTTCCTATAATTGCAGTAGCTGAAGCGAATATGGAAGAGGAGACCAATACATCTGAAGGTGCTATTTTAGAGAACTGTCGCGCTTCTCTATAAGTTATGGGAGTGGATGGGGCGGGACGCTTTCCTTTAAAAAAACCAGAATTACGTTTGGGCCCAATTGTAAAAGAATCAGTTCCCAGAGAGGAAAATTCGACGCGTATGTTTTCTTTGAGGGATTCCGTGGCCGTCACCATTGCGATAAGGGCCATGATGCCCATGCCTATTATCCCGACGGTTAGAGTGGTGCGTAATGCTTGTCCACGGATGGAGCCAATTGCTACATTTATTTGTTCAATTAAAACAGACCGGGATAACCTCATGCCCCGAAGGTACTGCCCTATCTTTGCACTCTGAAACAAAAATCACAGAATATGACTTTTGATATTGATATGATCAAAAAGGTGTACGCCGGGTTTCCTGAGCGTATAGAAGCGGCGAGAGAATTAGTTGGCCGTCCTCTTACTTTGGCTGAGAAAATTTTGAATTCCCACCTTTGGGATGGGAAACCAACTCAAGTTTACCAGCGCGGAATTGATTATGTGGATTTTGCGCCTGACCGTGTTGCGATGCAGGATGCGACAGCCCAAATGGCTCTCCTTCAGTTTATGCAAGCGGGAAAGAAAAAAGTCTATGTGCCTTCAACGGTTCACTGTGACCACCTCATCCAAGCAAAGGTAGAAGCCAGTTCTGATTTACAGAATGCGATTAACTTAAATAACGAGGTTTTCAATTTTCTCGAATCTGTTTCGAGCAAGTACGGAATCGGGTTTTGGAAACCAGGGGCAGGAATCATCCACCAAGTCGTACTTGAGAATTATGCCTTCCCTGGCGGAATGATGATAGGTACTGACTCACATACTGTGAATGCTGGTGGACTGGGGATGGTCGCTGTGGGTGTTGGTGGAGCTGATGCTGTGGATGTGATGGCTGGCCTTCCTTGGGAGTTGAAGTGTCCTAAGCTTATTGGAGTTAAGCTAACAGGTAAGTTAAGTGGTTGGTTAAGCGCGAAGGATGTGATCCTTAAAGTTGCAGGTATTCTAACAGTTAAAGGAGGTACCGGAGCGATCGTCGAGTATTTCGGTGATGGAGCTATAGGTCTTTCTTGTACAGGAAAAGGAACAATTTGTAATATGGGTGCTGAGATTGGAGCGACAACATCTTTGTTCGGATATGACGACAGTATGGGGCGTTACCTCAGAGCTACGGGGCGAACAGAAGTAGCTGATGCCGCAGATGGAATAGCTACTCACTTAACAGGTGATCCAGAAGTTTATGCTGACCCAGAGAAGTATTTTGATGAGGTTGTCGAAATAGATTTGAGTGAGCTTGAACCGCATCTTAACGGACCATTTACGCCCGACCTTGCTACTCCTGTTAGTGAGATGAAGGAGGCTGCAAAGAAAAATGGTTGGCCAACTTCTATCGAGTACGCTCTTATAGGCTCTTGCACGAACTCAAGCTATGAGGATATTTCAAGATCGGCTTCGATTGCTCGCCAAGCAAATGAACTCGGTATCGAAGCGAAAGCAATGCTAAATATTACTCCTGGTTCTGAGCTTGTTCGTTTCACGATCGAGAGAGACGGGTTTATCTCGACTTTTAAAGAAATGGGCGCAACTGTTTTCGCAAATGCTTGTGGACCATGCATCGGACAATGGGCGCGTCCTGGTGCTGATAAGAAAGAGAAAAACTCTATCGTACACTCATTCAATAGAAACTTCTCAATGCGAGCTGACGGAAACCCGAACACGCATGCATTCGTGGGTTCTCCGGAGCTTGTAACGGCTATTGCACTTGCTGGAGATTTAACCTTCAATCCCATTACAGATCCTCTTTACACGAAAGACGGAAAGCAGATTATGCTTGATGAACCTAAGGGCCAAGAGCTTCCTGAAAAAGGATTCGAAGTTGAGGATGCAGGTTATCTAGCTCCAGCTGCAGACGGTTCTAATATAGAAGTTAAAGTTAACTCTACCTCTGAGCGTTTGCAGCTCTTAGATCCATTTTCTCCATGGGACGGAGGTAATTTATTAGGCGCTAAGCTGCTCATAAAAGCTGAGGGAAAATGCACCACAGACCATATTTCTATGGCTGGTCCATGGCTTAGGTTTCGTGGTCACCTTGACAACATTTCGAACAACACTTTAACTGGGGCTGTTAACGCTTTTGGTGGAGCTACGAATACTGTTAAAAACCAAATAGATGGCTCTTTCGGAGAAGTTCCTGCTGTAGCAAGAGCATACAAAGCTGCTGGCATAGCCTCTGTAGTGGTAGGTGATTCTAACTATGGGGAGGGCTCTTCAAGAGAGCACGCAGCTATGCAACCTCGTCACCTTGGAGTATATGCAGTAATTGTAAACTCTTTCGCGCGTATCCATGAAACTAACTTGAAGAAGCAAGGGATGTTAGGACTTACATTTATCAACGAAAACGACTACGGCCTGATCCAAGAAGACGATACTTTTAACTTTATAGATCTTGAAGATTTTGCGCCAGGAAAGCCACTAACTATAGAGGTCGTTCATGCTGATGGATCGAAAGATGTTGTCGTGGTTAAGCACACTTACAACGCTCAGCAGATTAGCTGGTACCGTTCAGGTTCTGCTCTTAATTTGATCAAGGAAGAGAACGCTGTAAAGTAATCCTTATTGAGGAACGATGGTTAACTCGGCATTAATGATGTCATTATTTCCGACCTGAACGTCTGTAAAAGTAAGTGTGTGGATGCTGTCTGTTTGTACCACTTTCACGGTTCCACTTGAGATTGTCCATTCCACATCAATGTGAGGCGCTTCAATTTCTTTCACGTGAAGAGCGATTGCGGCATCTAATGTGGTAGAACTTCCCATAGATTCGAAATGAACAGAAAACTCCAAGTCATGACTGGGCGCATGGTATGTTACTTCATTTTCTGTACGAAAGTCTGCAACAACGAAGTACTTCCACAACACAGGACTCTCAGGTGAAGGGCCAGTCTCTGGAGCGTAGCCTTCAGCAAGTCTAACTTTCAAATCACGTCCGTCCAGATTAAGAGTCCCACATTCACAATCAAATTCAATATTTACGAATGGTTCGTGCTTCGTACATCCAGAAAGAGTTAGTAGTGCGGCGAACACAATAGTTGACGTACTCAAGAAAATAGTTTTCATTGTTTTCATAATCGCTAAGATAATATTTATTTGCGAACGAGCGGGTATAATAGGTATGGCTCTCTGACATATTTAAATTCTTCAATTTCTTTTTCCCAAACCACCTCCAATTTATCAAGACTTTCTCCTTTTTCAAGAGCCATTCTCAATTGATCAGTTCCCGCCAATTTGTCGAAGAAATCGGGATCTGAGAAGAAGCCATCGATGTGGCCAGTTTCCTCCACGTATTGAGTAACATACCTCTCTAAGATCGATAGATCCCAACTCACACCACTTTCAAGCCAAGACGTTCCCAAATCGTGGTGGTTGCTGCCATAACATTCCGTGTTTTCGTGTTTGGGATGCGGAGACGCTCCAGGTGTCGATACAGGCGTAAATGAAAAATCACCTTTCGATGTAGGGTAGCCAGTTATTTCAAACGGGGTAGGAGTTCCACGTCCAATACTAACGATAGTAGGCTCTAGAAAACACAGCGAGGGG
The DNA here is from genome assembly GCA_027619225.1 of Bacteroidota bacterium. Classification (GTDB taxonomy): domain Bacteria; phylum Bacteroidota; class Bacteroidia; order Flavobacteriales_D; family Sanyastnellaceae; genus UBA974. The sequence goes on along the minus strand of JAQCFW010000008.1, from coordinate 47,388 downwards.
TAGAGCTCTATAGAGACTTCAGTGGGCAGATTAGGAGATGGCGTGACGGGAAGTGCATAGCGATCGGAGTGAGCATACCCCGAGCACTCGATGACGTGGAGGCTAACTTTTATTTCCCCAGCCAACCAACCTTCTCCGTTCGCCATTTTCGCGATCTCACCCAAGGTCATCCCGTGAACGACAGGCACGGGTGCCCATCCCACGAAGGACTTGAATTTTGGATCAAGCATCGGACCCTCCACATGATGACCGTGTGGGTTTGGCCTGTCGAGCACGATAACGGAAACGTTATTTTCAGCTGCAGCTTCCATGACCAGAAGGAGAGTGCTTAAGTAAGTATAGAATCGAGCTCCGACATCTTGAATATCGAAGACAATGATGTCGATATCTGAGATAGAAGTAGGGGAGGGTTTGCGAGATTTTCCATGAAGAGATAAAATTGGGAGGCCCGTTTTAAGATCGATATCGTCATGAATATGAGCGCCATTCGCCCTGTCCCCACGAAATCCATGTTCCGGAGCGAACACCTTCACCAAGTTAACTCCTCGAGAGATTAATGTATCCACAAGATGAGTACCCGAAGAACTTAGAACAGAAGTATGGTTGCCGACAACAGCCACCTTTTTCGAGGTAGTGAGTTGAACAATCATGTCGATGTTTTCATTGCCAAGGACAATGTCCTCTGTTTGGCCATGGACGGAAATTCCGCACATAAAAGAAATGAGTAAAAATAGTTTTTTCATCACTTCATTTTTAACGCTGTGGAAGGTTGAATTCGTGTACTGTACCAAGCTGGAAGAAGCATCGCAATTATACAGGCGGCAAAAGCTACAATCTCTATCGAAGCTAATCTTGTAAAATCAAGTAAGATGGGTACTTCTGAAACATAGTATGCTGCAGGATCGAGGGTGAGTAAGCCAGTCTTTGTTTGGACTAAACAAATACCTAAGCCCAGGATGTTTCCAGCAAGAAATCCACCCCCAATAATGCGAGCTGCATATCTCACGAACAACTTGATTACAGTAGCATCATTCATCCCTAGGGCTTTAAGCAGTCCCACTTGCGGGCGACGCTCGAGAATCACAATCAGCAAGGCGCTGACCATATTGATGATACTTATCATAATCATCAGTCCTATGATGATGACGACATTCATATCCAACATAGCAAGCCAACTGAAAATTTCGGGACTCTGCCGTTTAACATTGTATATCGTAAGTGTGTAAGGCAAGACGTGGAACACCTCCTCCTCTACAAAGTTTAGAGCATCTAAATCATCAATTAATATCTCGTAGCCCTCGGCAAACATCTCCTCAGAACCATCTCCAGATTCAGCCGTCCAATCGCCTCCTGAATACGTGCAGACTGCTGTATCGCTAACGATAGAATCTCCCACAACCCATAAGAATTGCGTGTCTTTTTCTTCTAAAAATTCAGGTTTTCTAGGAGACCAAACCCCTTGCGCTTTCTCCCCACCGGTGTCCAAACCGAAAGCAACCCCTCTCGGCGCGGACTCCTCCTCATCGAGATAAATTACTGCTTGGACTCCTCGATTCGATACGTCTTGTAAAAGAGAGCTATTCACGAACACAAACCTCTCGTCATATTCAAGTAACCCAGTTTCATAAATCCCACAAACTTTCACTTGACGAGGTTTTACGTCTTCATTTTTAATCACGAGATAAAGCGCGATGCGGTCACCACCTTGAAGTTCGAGTTTAGACGCGAGTGGCTTAGAAATCAGGATATCGTTTTCGCTGTGTGGTAGCTCTCCAGATGTGAGAGCCTCCCAGATCATCGTCGTATCAGTAGAAAAATTTGTTTCTGAGACCCCGAAGTCTATTCCCTTTACCGTTACACCTTTTAGCGACTCACTTGTTTCTAATAGACCGGGCCTGAGGTGCATGGGAGCTACGTGCCGCACTCCAGGTAAATCGGAAAGCTCCTTTAAAAGTTCAGAGTCAAGTACCAACCCATCATTGTCAGGATCGTTCGCAGTTATCTGAAGGTGAGAACTAAATCCAATTACAAGTTCCTTCACCTCGTGCTGAAAACCCTGGACGATAGCTGTGGACACAATGATCAAAGCGATTCCTAAGGCTACTCCTGCTGTAGCAATCTTAACCACTGGGCGAGCCCAAGATGAATGAGATCCATTTGCTTCTCGGCTCATCCGGTTTGCTATTTTACGAGTAATACCCATCGGGGCTGAAAGGTACTTACTTTTGCAGAATGAATAAAGGAAAAAACGTACACGAAAACATCTTAGGAACAATTGGGAATACGCCTCTTATTAAACTAAATAAGATCGTTGAAGATTTTCCTTGCGATGTGTATGCCAAGGTGGAGTACTTTAATCCAGGTCACAGTGTGAAAGACAGGATGGCACTTCAAATGATTGAAGATGCTGAGGCTTCGGGTGACTTGAAGCCAGGAGGAACCATCATCGAGTGTACTTCGGGAAACACAGGTATGGGACTAGCGCTCGCAGCGATCATAAAAGGCTATAACCTCATATGCACAACGAATAGTAAACAGAGTAAGGAGAAGGTAGATATATTAAGGGCAATGGGGTGTACGGTGCATGTTTGTCCTACGGCTGTCGCTCCCGATCATCCTGACAGTTACTACAGTGTAGCGGAGAAGTTGAATTCTGAAATCGAGAATAGTTTCTGGTGCAATCAATACGACAACCTCAGCAACGGTAAAGCTCATTATCTTTCTACAGGCCCTGAAATTTGGGCCCAAACAGAAGGTCGTATCACACATTTCATCGTAGGAGTGGGAACAGGAGGAACCATCTCAGGTGTGGCAAAATACCTTAAAGAACAGAATCCAGATATTCAGATATGGGGTGTCGATTCTTATGGTTCTGTTTTTAAAAAGTATCTCGAAACTGGAGAGTTTGACGAAAAAGAAATCTACAGCTACCTCACAGAAGGAATCGGTGAAGATATCCTTCCTGCAAATGTTAAGTTCGATATGATAGATAAGTTTGAGAAGGTGACAGATAAGGATGCTGCCCTCGCCGCCCGAGAGCTCGCTCTTAAAGAAGGTCTTTTCCTCGGTTACTCTAGCGGTTCTGCCCTAGAAGGTCTTCGTCAACTCAAATCCGAACTTAAACCTGGGGACCTCCCCGTCGTCCTCTTCCACGATCACGGTTCCCGCTATGTAGCGAAAATATACAACGACGATTGGATGCGCGAGCAGGGGTTTATTGACTGAACTAACAAACTCAATTTAGTTGGTTTAAGATTTCAGAAACAAATTAAGAGAGAGAATACTATTTCTCGAACTCCAGAAACGTCTTGCGGATGATGGCAAGGCATTCATCTAACTGCTCTTCAGTAATTACCAAGGGAGGAGCAAAACGGATGATGTTTCCGTGGGTAGGTTTTGCGAGAAGCCCGTTGTCTTTCATGGCGACACATAGATCCCACGCTGTGGTGGATTCCGGGGTGTCGTTGATGATTACAGCGTTCAGCAATCCACGTCCACGAACGAGTTTGATGAGCGAACATTCCTGAGCTATTGATTCGATTCCAGCACGGAACTGATGTCCAAGTGTACGTGCATTCAAAGCCAAGTCTTCGTCGCGTACGACAGATAGGGCTGCGATAGCTACTTCTGCGGCTACGGGGTTTCCTCCGAAAGTAGATCCGTGCTGTCCTGGGTGTATTACAGACATAATGTCTTCGTCTGCAAGGACAGCAGAAACGGGATAAGCGCCTCCGCTTAAAGCTTTTCCGAGAATGAGAAGGTCGGCTTTCACGAACGTGTCTTGACGTTCGCAAGATCCAGAGCAAGTGCAATTTCCGCAAGTAGCAAGTAGAGCCCCAGTGCGGGCGATTCCTGTTTGGACTTCATCAGCCATAAAGAGAACGTTCGCTTCCTTACAAATGGCGTGAGCCTCACGAATGTAGTTTTCAGAAGGGACATTTACCCCTGCCTCACCTTGGATAGGCTCGACTAAGAAACCGGCTACGTTAGGGTCTTTTACAGCTTCGCGTAATACGTCTAGGTTGTTGTACTCAATAACGTCAAATCCCGGAGTATAGGGTCCAAAACCACCTGTCGCATCCTCATCCGTAGAAAATGAAACGATGGTAGTTGTGCGGCCATGGAAATTCTCACCACACGTTAAGATGCGAGCCTGGTTAGCTGGAACTCCTTTAACATCATAGGCCCATTTACGGGCAATTTTGATGGCAGTTTCAACGGCTTCAGCTCCGGTATTCATAGGTAGAACCTTGTCGTACCCGAAATATTCTGTGATAAACTTCTCGTAATTACCGAGGTTCGAAGAGTAGAACGCACGTGAAGTCAGAGTGAGTTTGTTCGCCTGATCGACCATTGCTTTTACAATAGCTGGGTGACAATGCCCTTGGTTTACTGCGCTATATGCGCTGAGAAAATCGTAGTATTCTTTCCCATCAATATCCCAAACAACCACGCCTTCTCCTCTGTCCAGTACGACAGGTAGTGGATGATAGTTGTGTGCTCCGTGACGATTTTCTAGAGCCATAGCCTCTTCTGAATTAGAAGGTCTATTCACAATATTTTCATTCATTTCCATCGGGTAAAGATATCTAAAAGATCAATTGGGTTGAAACTTGGATTAAGCGCCCATCCGAACCTTAAGGTCAGAGTCAATGGCTTCAAGGAATTCTTCTGTAGTTAACCAGTGCTCTGAAGTCATATCATTTTTATGGATGAGAAGTGCAAGGTCCTTCGTCATGCGCCCACTTTCAACAACATCGATACAAACCTGCTCTAGACTATCTGCGAAGTTTCGGAGATCCTCATTCCCATCAAGCTTTCCACGGAAGTTTAAGCCACGTGTCCAAGCAAATATCGAAGCGATGGGATTTGTCGATGTTTTATTTCCCTTCTGGTGCTCTCTGTAGTGTCGAGTCACGGTTCCGTGGGCAGCCTCAGCTTCCATCGTCCCGCCATCAGGAGTAACAAGTACAGATGTCATAAGACCAAGTGATCCGAAGCCTTGAGCGACAGTGTCAGACTGAACATCTCCGTCGTAGTTCTTACAAGCCCAAATAAATCCACCGCTCCACTTCATCGCAGCTGCTACCATATCGTCAATAAGGCGATGCTCATAGGTGATTCCTGCATCAGCAAACTTTTGAGAGTAATCGGCATCGAAGACCTCTTGGAAGATGTCTTTGAAGCGTCCGTCGTAAGCTTTTAAAATTGTATTCTTCGTTGAGAGGTAAAGTGGCCACTTCTTTGTAAGAGCTTGATTCATACAAGAATGAGCGAAACCATAAATGCTTTCGTCCGTATTGTACATACTCATTGCAACTCCTCCAGCACCTTCGAATTTGTACACAGTCCATTCTTGTGTTACACCTCCATCTTCAGGAATGAAAGACATCTTTAGTGTACCCTTTTCTTTAATCACAGTGTCAGTAGCCTTGTACTGATCTCCGAATGCGTGGCGTCCGATGCAAATCGGCTCCGTCCAACCCGGGACAAGTCTCGGAACGTTCTTCATAATGATAGGCTCACGGAAAACGGTACCTCCGATGATGTTTCTCAGTGTTCCATTGGGAGAGCGCCACATTTTCTTCAGCCCAAATTCTTCAACTCTATCTTCATCAGGAGTTATAGTTGCACACTTAATGCCCACGTGATACTTGTTAATTGCATCGGCAGCATCGATGGTGATTTGGTCATTCGTCTCATCACGCTTCTCAATTCCTAGGTCATAGTAGAGTAGCTCTATATCTAGGTAAGGTAGAATCAGTTTATCCTTGATGAACTGCCAAATAATGCGCGTCATCTCATCGCCATCGATCTCTACAACTGGATTGTTTACTTTAATCTTTTTCATGCATGTCAGTATTTATGCTTCATCGCATTCGCTGAAGTAGAAACGGCCCTCGATTTGAGCGTTTTCATCAGAATCAGATCCGTGAACAGCATTGGCAGAAATGCTCTCGGCAAAGTCAGCTCTGATCGTTCCAGGTGCTGCTTCAGCAGGATTAGTCGCTCCGATTAACTCGCGGAAAGATGCAACTGCATCATCCTTTTCTAAGATCATAGCAACGATAGGACCAGATGTCATGTACTCAACGAGCTCTCCATAGAAAGGTTTTTCAGAGTGAACTGCGTAAAAAGCCTCTGCGTGAGCTTTAGAAAGCTGTGTCCATTTCATTGCCCTAATTGAGAAGCCTGCCTCAATCATGCGGTCAATGATTTTTCCTGTGTTGCCAGCTCCGGTAGCGTCCGGCTTGAGCATTGTAAATGTGCGATTTGTCGCCATAAGAGTGTTTTTTAATGGGGTTCAAAAGTACAACTTTCTTTTCAAATATTCTTTGATTTTTATCCTTATATTTATCCTTAATTAGAACTTAAGGATTAACATGCATAAACTAAGTAGAAAGAAATACGGCAAAGAAGTAGCTGGGGTTTGTGCTGGATTGGCTGAATACTATGACCTGCCAGTTCGGAATGTTAGATTTGCATTTGTTTTTTTAGCTTTTGCAGGTTTTGGTATTGCTGTTTACATTTCTCTTTGGATTCTTTTACCTAAAGAATAACATTTAATTATACCAAATTGGATCAATTTATCTCTTCAGTTAGTATTGTTTTATTTTGTCTTTCACCATGTGTTTCTAATGCCCAGAACTACACTTCGTGGAGCATTGGTAATACATCCTCAGTAGATGTAGATCATGAGATGGGGCTCGTGCTTATGGGAGGAGCGGGAGAGATGCCCGAAGCTATGGTTTGGTTTTTAGAAAGAGCTGCAGGAGGGGATATACTGGTTTTAAGAGTGAGTGGATCAGATGCTTATAACGATTATTTATACTCAGATTTGGGGGTAGATGTGAATAGAGTAGAGACAATCCGTTGCAACAATCCCAACTCCGCGACTGAGCCATACATCTTAGAGAGGATTGCCGAAGCTGAGGCAGTCTGGTTAGCAGGGGGAGATCAACACGACTACGTTCAGTTTTGGAAAGACACGCCTATTGAAGACGCTCTTCACGCATTAGTAAACGGGAGAGGTGGTGCCATAGGTGGTATTTCGGCTGGACTTGCAGTTCTAGGTTTTGGTTATTTCGCTGCCTCTAATGGGACTGTTTACTCTGGTTCTGCTTTGAGTGATCCATATAACGAGGATATGGATGTACGTTATGGAGATTTTTTAAGATTGCCTTTTATGAACACAGTCATTACAGATTCTCATTATGATGACCCTGATAGAAAGGGACGTCATGTGGCTTTTTTGTCAAGATTAGTGACAGACCATAACATCGCAGCATTGGGAATAGGTTGTAATGAATATACTGCTGTGTGTATTGGTGAAGATGGCTTTGCACATTGTTACGGCGAGTATCCGCAATACCCGGAACAGGTCTATTTTTTGCGACCTGCATGTCTCGATGTACCTGCACCCTTTTGCCAGCCGGGCACTCCATTAGATTGGGGATTTGAAGGTGGAGCTCTCAATGTTTATGTTGTTGATGCGACTGAGCAGGGTAACAGAGGGCTAGATTTAAATGATTGGTCTACTGGAATAGGAGGTGAGTGGGAGAATTGGTGGGTGGAGGATGGTGAGCTCATTATGTCAGATATGCTTGAGGAGCCTGTATGTTCTTCGAGTTCAGTTAACTCCGTGATTGATTTGTCTGAAGTAGAATTGGAGTTTATCGAAATAAAAAACTCTTCGGGTGGTTACATCTCGATTCGGTTGCCCATTTCTACGTCAATCACAATTTTAGATATGTCCGGGAGGATTGTTCAGAATTTGGGTGAAATGAGTGCTGGTGAACACCTTGTTAGAGGATTGAACTCCGCTGGCTGCTTTATCGTGAGTTCGGAAAACAAGGAGTTGCAGTCTGTGGTTTTTTGTGATTAAGCAGTAAAAAACTGATCGTCAAAATTCAGGAGGTAGAGTTCTTTTTCTGCCCTTGTAAAAGCAGTGTATAGCCACCTAAGCCACTCCTTATCTAACATCTCCTCCGTCAGATACCCTTGGTCTAAAATGACCGCTGGCCATTGACCTCCTTGGGCTTTGTGACAGGTCAGACTGTATGCAAACTTGACTTGTAAAGCCCGATAGCACGGGTCTGCAATTACAGCTTTGTGTATCGCTGATTTTGTGCGAAGGTCGGCGTAATCTTTAGCTATGGCGTGATATAGCGCTTTGGATTCAGATTGAGGAAGCGACGGTCGAGGATCGTGTAAGATACTCAGTAATATGGTGACTGAGAAGGATGGGTAGTCAGGGAAGTCGGATAAAACCACATCGACTTCTGCAAATTCGTGTCCGTATCTCGTGAAGCGTGATCCGATTCGGGAGACTTCAAGCATATCACCGTTTGCAATTAAATCTATGGGCAATTCTTTGTGGTCTTTCAGCCAAAAATAATCATTCTTCACCACCATTAACCGGTCTCCAGCATTGATGTCGTCCTCTAACCACAAAACACGAGTACGGATTTGGCCATTAAAAAGAACCGCCCTTTTGTTAGACCGAGTCACCACAATCACACCCTCCTCCCCGTAACGCCCGTGCAGAGTTTCTAAAGTATCCTGCAGTTCGAGACCGGGAAGCCTGACCACGTCTGGACCTATGCTAAGATCGATTTTAGGGAAGTTGGTTTTCCCTTCTGAATCTGCATTTTCAATATCTAACCTAAGTGCATGAGCATTGGCAAGTATGCTGCTGTCTAACTCTTGCCTCACGACCTCAGTAAGTTCAACAGTGGCGATTGTTAAGCTGTGCATAGATGCTAGACGCGATTCCTGAAGAGCGGGGCTGGAAGAACAGCCAACAGGAGGCAATTGAGCGTCATCACCAACAAGGACGAGCCTGCAATCAACTCCAGAGAATACATACTCGAGTAAATCGTCTAAAAGGTTAGTCACAAGACCGCTAGACTCACCTATCATAGATGCCTCATCGACAATAAAAGTGGTTTTCTTAAATAGATTGGGCGCTATTTTATAGACGTCTGAGCCGTCAGATCGCTTTGCTCCAACATAAATCTTCCTGTGAATTGTTGACGCGTTAATCCCGCTATAGGAAGCCATTACTTTAGCTGCACGCCCTGTGGGAGCGAGAAGTACAGTGGAAACACGAATCTCCCTTAACGTCCTAACGATAGCTCCAATAGACGTGGTTTTACCCGTTCCGGCATATCCTTTAATAATTAAAGTACATCGGGGCTTTTCAGAAATCGAGAATTTAGAAAATACATGGACAAGTCGCTCCTGCCCCTGAGTTGGAGTGTGTGGGAATTGAGATCGAAGTCTTGAGGCAAGCTCTTTTGATGTGTGACTTATCATTCACAGGCGAAGTTACAAGCGCTATGCTTATGTATTGCGCAAAGTATGTTGTAGTTTCGTTGCTCGAAATATAATTTTTATGAATAAGAATAATATAGACTACGGTAAGTACGTAATTTCTGCTTTTTTACTACTCTCAGGTTTGGTTTCAGTGGTGAAATATTTACTAGGCGATGCTCTTGAAAGTCAGCCTTTGGGAATGCTTTTTGCTGGATTAGCTCTGATTTTCGTTGGGGTCATCGCTCTGCCATCTGTGCTCGATAAAATCGATACGAAAGCTTATAAGTGGTTGCTAATTTTTGGCGTTGTAGGATCTTTATGCTTATCATACTCTGTTGTGATGTCAGTAAATGATGAGATCGTATTTCAAGAAACGAAGGTGAAGGTTCAAGCCCAAACAATTCAACGTCTAAAAGATATTCGTGAAAGTCAACTTGCTCATAAATCGGTATACGGAACTTATGCAATGGATTTTGAGAGCCTTCAATCTTTCATTAATGCAGTTGTTGTACCCGTTACCTATAACATGGGGTCTTTCCACGACACTCTTCCTGAAAGAAAAAGCTTTAAGAATGGGTATGTAATTAAGCGTGTTGACTTAGATAGTATTTCTGACATTATAGGCGTTTCACACGCGCAGCTTTTATCTGACATTGAAGAGGACAACAGTCCTTTTAAAATCAGAGATACCATTTACACAAGTTTTTTTGCAGAGAATTTTACTCCGGAAATAAGGACTTCTTCAAAGCTTCCTCATTTTAAAATGAATGAAATGCCTTTTAACCCTTTAACAGGCGAGCGTTTTATTATGAAAACGGGAATCGTAGAGGTAGGAGGTCTTTGGCAGCCAACTTTATTGGTACAAGATCCGACACCTTTCGGTAGAGTTAAAGTAAAGAAAGATACGCTAAGTTTCGGGTCAACTTCCGAAGCTCACACAGATGGAAACTGGCGAAACAGATAAAGTCCTAGAGACGAAAGTTGAACCCTTCGGTTTGTTGCTTCGGTGGGACGGGTTCGAAGTTCAATGGGCTTGGATGTCAAAAATAGATAATTTGGTAAATTATTCTTTTGGCGCACGAGAGGTGAATCAACCCTCTATGCTCCCTGAGGTCATTAGGGCTTTGAAAAGTAGATCAGAAGCTTTAGAAACAGTACTTTATTCACGCAGGTTTTCTCCTGTTACGATGCTGCCGGCGATCGTCTTAGAAAGTAGTGATGAATCAGCTTCAATGTGGTTTAATTTTCACAACGCTGTTGCTTTAGAGTCAATGTCATCAGATAATAAATCATTGTTGCGAAAGCAGCATTTAGAGTCTGTAGAAGGCGAGCCTGTCTTTATTGAAAAAACGGATGAAAATTGGGAGTTTGCAGTCATCAATTCTTTTCCACAAGCGAGGGGAATTGTGAATAGAGCTGCGAATATGAAGCTGGCCGTAGCAGATTCCAGACAGAATTCAAGTAAGTGGGTAATCCGTGTAGATGTGGGTAAGAGGGGAGCAGATTTTGTGGCGGCAAGCGAAGGCAAAGCAGTTTGGTCTGGATACTCAGAAGAAGGAAATGTAGAGGGAATGCTATACGACATCGTGAATGTGATGCACAGGGACGGGAAGGGGCCTGAAGATTTAATCATTAGAATTTCGGGGGAAGGAGCAGTGGATTTAAAATCTTCCTTGTCGAGGTTTTTTAAAGACATACACTTGTTGGGTGATACAGATTTTGAAGGTCTTAAGTCATTGGCTTTATGAGGATAACAGGTGGGGCATGGAGAGGTAGGCAATTGCAGCCTATCAGTGGATTCATGGGTAGGCCTACAACAGATTTCGGAAGGGAAGGGTTGTTCAATTTACTTCGAACGAGATTGGATTTAGAGGGGGCTGATGTATTAGATTTATTTGCTGGAACGGGCATGGTTGGTATAGGATGTGCGAGCAGGGGAGCTAGATCAATCACTTCAGTAGAAAAGCAGAATAAATCATGCAAGCAGATAAAAGAACACTTTAAGTCGTTGGGATATGAGAGTGCTGTCGTTGTGACTGGAGATTGCTTTTCATTTATTCAAAAGGCATCATCGTCTTTTGACTTTGTTTTTGCTGACCCTCCCTTTGAAATGAAGGATTTAGAGAAAATACCAGGTTTGGTAAATAAGTCAGGAATAGTAAATAAAGATGGCATTTTCGTGCTCGAGCATGGAGAGAGAATGGTTTTCTCTGAAGAAGAGGGGTTTGTGGAAAGCAGAAAGTTTGGGCATGTTGTGTTTAGTTTCTTTAACTTCGAATCATGAGAAGAGCAGTTTTTCCAGGATCGTTCGATCCAATCACATTGGGACATGAAAACATCATCCGCAGAGCATTGCCTATGTTCGATGAGATTGTCGTTGCAGTAGGGGTGAACTCTACTAAGAAAACAAGATTCACTTTAGATCAAAGGATGGAGATGTTAAGGCTTGTATTTAAAGATGTATCGCAAGTGAGGATAGAAAGCTATAAGGGGTTGACTGTTGATTTCTGTGCTGAAATTGATGCGTATTGGATGCTTAGAGGGGTGAGGAATGTGAGCGATTTCGAATACGAACGCACCATTGCCCAGATGACCAAGCGGCTTAACGCGTCTTTAGAAACTGTAATTCTCTTTACGGACCCTGAATACGCACCTATTTCCTCTTCAGTTGTAAGGGATATACTCACAAATGGTGGCAGTATTAAAGAATTTGTACCTCGTGCCGTACTCGATTTTGTTTCGTAAAATAAATAAAATTTTACTCGCGCCTTTCCCTTGGAAGTTTACATTCTAAACTGCCTCGGTAGTTTTAGAATAGGCATTAATTACAATTCGGATACTGCCATAGGTAGATTCCCAAATATTTTTTGGAACATTGGCATTCATCCACCTGACTTCTGTAATTCCTTCTATCTCTTGGGGCGTACCTGCCGTGTTTTCTCCGTTGTGAGTCATAGTGTACCAAAAAGTGGTTTTTAGATGCGCTATACCATCTACCTCGTAGGTGTGGTATGTGGTCGCTAAATCCCCTGTTATTGTTAATTCCCGAATTCCAGTTTCTTCAGTAACTTCTCTAACTGCAGCATCTTCAAGGCTTTCACCTGGTTCAACTTTCCCCTTAGGAAGGTCCCAATGTTTATTGCGATGAATCCAAAGCACTTTGTTGTTTTTGTTTACGACCAATCCTCCTGCAGAGACGACCTCAAAGTAATTCATGCAAAACCTCATCCAGAGCTCATCTACATTTTTGCTGGAAATATAAATTTCATTTAAATTCGGGTGAGAAGTAATAAACTTCGGCAGCTCTTTTAAAGTCTTTGAATCGGGGTTGAAAAGTGACAATGTTAAACCTTCTTTTGGAAGCATAGCAGAGTCGGATTCATTAAAACAAACCCTTCGATTCAGCATAAATACAACGTACCTTTGTGTCATGTCTACCAGCAAAAATAATAACCGAAAGGTAGCTGAATTTTTACTCAGAATCAAGGCCGTTCAATTGTCACCTGAACAGCCATTTATGTGGGCGAGTGGTAGAAAGTCTCCTATTTATTGTGACAACAGGCGTATTTTAAGTCACCCCGAGATAAGAACGAGCATTCGTAAAATTGCATCAGCCATGATTCAAGATCGTTTTGGGTTGCCAGATGCCATTGCTGGAGTCGCAACGGGTGGGATTGCACTTGGAGCTTTAATTGCCCAAGAATTAGAGATCCCATTCATCTATGTAAGAGCTTCTGCTAAATCACACGGAACCGGCCAAAGAATAGAAGGTGATTACTCAGATTTTAATAGCGTATTCGTCATTGAGGACTTAATCTCCACAGGAAAAAGCTCTTTATCTGCCGTCGACGCAATTAGAGAGGCTGGTTTAGAAGTCTTAGGCTTGCTTGCTTTCTTCACCTATGGATTTCCTGATGCGGTAGAGAGGTTTGAGCAGAAGAAATGTCCATTCTTTACCCTTACTGACTATCCGACGATGTTGGAGGTTGCTTCTGAATCTAATTACATTACTGAAGACCAAAAATCTCAGTTATACTCATGGATCCTCGACCCTGTTGCATGGAGTGAAAAACAACTTTAAATTAAATAGTATTATGATTGCATTTGAAGGCCCAGAAGTAATCTTAGGTATTTCGCTTGAAGATTTAAAAGCTGAGATCAACGACTTATCTAGATTGGGTAAATTACTTCCAGAAGGAGCTGTAAAAGATTTCACTTCAAATGGTGATAAATGTTCTTTTAAAGTGAAAGGAGGAGTTTCAATTCACCTTGAAAAAGATTTGTCTGAGTTGGCAGAAAACATGCTAATTAAATTAAACACCGTATCCCCTACCCCCGTCAAATTCAGTTTAGAGGCTGTAGCAGTGATGCACGAGGATGGTGTCTCTTGTAGAGTTAGAAGTGATGCTGATTTAAATCCCTTCACTAAAATGATGGTTGAGCCAGCTTTAAAGAGTTTATTCGAAGAATTGGCGGAGGGTATGAAGCAGAAGTTTCCTTTGTCGTAACTGTTTTATTCGAGTTACACCTTCCCCTTAAAAGACCAAACAACACTAGACGACTGCGCCTTTAGGTTTTCTCTATCTACCCTAGAAAACACGCCCCGCCCATCTTTTTCAATTCCAAGTAAAGCACCTTTGAAAGGTTTGTTGTCAATTGTATAAAGGCGTTCACTATTTAGTCCAAAGAGCTCTTTGTTAAAATCCTCAAGGATTATTTCGTCGCCCCTGTAAGTTGAAAGCATGTGGATTCTATTTTGAATAGAGTTGATGATGGGGAGCTCTAAACTTAGAGCTGAAAGATTTTCACTGAGGTAATCATTTAGATTGCCGGGCATTAAATTGAAACCAGCAACTTGTTCTGTTGAAAATCGAGTGTCTAAATTCACTCCTACACCGACAATTGATGCCGTCTGTGTTTCTCCACGCCATGAGTTTTCAATGAGAATTCCAGCAATTTTTCTAACCTCTGAAACTTGATCTAAGACGATGTCGTTTGGCCATTTTATATGAAAATCAGACGATCTAACTCCCTCGATAAACGAGCAATCTCTAATTCCTTCTAGTACGCCTAATGCGATTGCCATATTGAAAATGGAAGGGGCAGATGTTATGTTTTTTATTAAGTAGCTCAGGTTTAGATTGTTGCCTGGGGAGGTGTGCCAACTCCGTCCCATTTGGCCTTTGCCCATAGTTTGATGGTCAGCAACAATAAAAAGTTCAGAGGGAGTGTCGGGCTTACGCAGCAATTCAATAGCGTAATCGTTTGTACTACTTACAGTTGTGAGCCTCAGTAGCGGATAAACCCCCCTGTTAGTTGTTATTTTGCTAATGTTTCCTATATCGGTTGTCATCACTTGCAAAAGTAGTAACTTCGTGTCCTCAAATTTTTGCATGAAAAAATCGACTGTTACCGACTCTGATATTCTGCTAGACGCAGTTGTTAAGGGTCTCGAAGATGTTAAGGGTCACGAAATCTCTATTATTGATTTACGTGAGATTCACAATTCTATTGCGTCTTATTTTATTGTTTCCCATGGAAATAGCCACACTCAAGTTGAAGCTTTAGCTGCTTCAGTTGAAAAAGTTGTTTTCGAAGCTATTGGTGAAAAGCCAGTGAGCGTACAAGGGTTAAGAACCGGTGTTTGGGCTATTGTAGATTATTTTGATATTGTAGTTCATGTATTTCACAAGGATGCAAGGAGTAGATTTGCGCTTGAGGAGTTGTGGGGTGATGCTGCGATTACAAAGCATGAATATGCCGCTGAAGAATTAATAAACAATGCGGAAGTATGAGTGATAACAAGAAAAAACCTTTGACCAGTAAAAAGTCAACCTCTAAGAAAAAGTCGACATCTAACACACCTATTCCTCAGAAAGATTCTGTTAAAAACGTGAACTTTTATTGGATTTATGCTGTTGTGGGTGTTTTGTTGCTCGGAATGATCATGCTCAACTCCGATGGTGGAGGAAGTGAGATTCAATTTTCAGAATTTAAATCTTATGTAGAGTCAGATGATGTAGATCACGTGATACATGATGGTCATGTGTACAAAGTGTATTTAACTGAATCTGCGAAAGAAGATTTAGTAGGTTCTAGCGATGATGATTCACGAGGGATTATGGGGTTGTATGCTGGTCCAGATGTTTGGTTTTCAATGCCTCCAGGAGATAGCTATACAGAAGATTACAAGCAGCTGACGGATTTAAACAATGTAAATTCTAAGTATGAGCCAGTAAATGAATGGGGACAACAGATGTTCTCATGGGTTTTCTTCCTTGTGATCATGATAGTGGTTTGGATGTTCATTATGAAGCGAATGAGTGGAGGAGGGGCTGCCGGCAATCAGATTTTCAGCATAGGAAAGTCAAAGGCGAAGCTTCACGAAAAGGGAGACTCAACTGATATTACATTCGCGGATGTAGCAGGAGTAGATGAGGCCAAAGAGGAACTTGAAGAGATTGTAGATTTTCTTATGAAACCCTCAAAGTATACTAAGTTGGGAGCTAAGATTCCTAAAGGAGCCCTTCTTGTAGGTCCTCCAGGAACTGGAAAAACATTATTAGCTAAAGCTGTTGCAGGGGAGGCCAAGGTGCCTTTTTTCAGTTTAAGTGGTTCAGATTTTGTTGAGATGTTCGTAGGAGTAGGTGCTTCAAGAGTACGAGACCTATTTAAGCAAGCTAAAGAAAAAGCTCCGTCGATCATCTTCATTGATGAAATAGATGCAATAGGTAGAGCTCGTGGGAAAAATGCAAGCTTTAGCTCAAATGACGAAAGAGAAAACACATTAAATCAGTTACTAACTGAGATGGATGGATTTGGTTCTAACAGTGGAGTTATTATCATAGCCGCTACAAATAGAGCAGATGTATTGGATAAGGCTCTTCTAAGAGCTGGGCGTTTCGACAGACAAATTTATGTGGATATGCCAGATATTAATGAGCGCAAGGCAATTTTCAAAGTTCATTTAAAACCTATTAAAACGGATAAAACTGTTGATATTGACCTCTTGTCTAAGCAAACTCCTGGATTTAGTGGTGCTGATATTGCTAATGTGTGTAATGAGGCGGCTTTGTTTGCTGCGAGGAAAAGAAAAAATTCAGTGAGTCATACAGATTTCAATGAAGCCGTTGATAGAATTGTTGGAGGTTTAGAAAAGAGATCTCGCGTGATTTCAGATACAGAAAAGAAGACGATTGCCTTCCACGAAGCTGGTCATGCCATTGTGAGTTGGTTGCTGAGGTATGCTTCTCCACTTATGAAGGTCAGTATCATTCCTAGGGGTAAGAGTCTTGGAGCGGCTTGGTATCTACCTCATGAACGCCAGATAACTACAACAGAACAGATTTTTCACGAAATGTGTGCTGCTATGGGCGGACGTGCCGCTGAAAAAATCATGTTTAATAAAATCTCCACTGGAGCTTTAAGTGATCTTGAGAAAGTAACGAAGCAAGCCCAGGCAATGGTGACAGTTTACGGTCTGAATGACAAGATTGGCAATATCAGTTATTACGACTCGAGAGGTGAACAATCTTTTACAAAACCGTATTCTGAAGCTACAGCTCGTATCATCGACGAGGAAGTGAGTAAAGTGATAGAACAGGCTTATGTAAAGGCACAAGAAATTCTAAATTTAAATAAGAATAAACTAACAGAACTCGCTGAAGCTCTTCTTAAAGATGAGGTGATTTTTAAAGTTGACGTTGAGAGAATTTTAGGACCAAGACCTTTTGAAGAAGAGGTGGTGGGAGTTAAGTTGATCGAAGAACCCCCCAATGTTGTCCGTAAGGTTAAAAAGAAGCCTAAGTCTGAATAATGAACGGATGGGTTGTTGTTTTTTCTGACTCTTTCGCCCCTGGCGTAGAGATGCGCCAGCAAATCCTTATTGATTCTGAGATACTGCAGTTATGAATGAATTAATCACTCGTACCTTAACTGGGGTAGTATTCGTGTCTATTGTTGTTTTCGCTACGACTTTTGATTTAATTTCTGCTTCTATTTTGTGGGCAGCTGTTTTAGTACTAGGATTAAAAGAGTACAATCATTTAAAGGGACCTCCACTGGGTTATTTTCTGATCACAATTGCTGTAGTTTCTTTGTGGGGGATGGGACGACCAATTGAATCTTGGATGGATTTTAATTCGGATTATAGAGGATGGGAGGTAGTGGCATTTTTAACTTGGATTTGGGCGAATGACACCTTTGCATATATAGGAGGGAGGGTGTTCGGAAAGAAGTTTATTAAAAGAGGACTTGCTCCTAAATCATCCCCTAACAAGTCTTGGGAAGGAGCTTTTGTCGGGGCGGTGGGTGCCGCTTTCGTGGGGTGGCTTTGGATGGGCAATGATGGTGCTTGGCTGGGCGTTTTGACGGGCATACTTTCTACTCTGGGTGACTTAGTCCAAAGTGCACTTAAAAGACATGCCGACGTTAAAGACAGTGGCTCCTTGTTGCCAGGACATGGAGGTATTTTAGATAGGTTTGATGGACTTCTGATTGCGGCCCCTGTAGTACTAATCATTAGATTGTTTGTTTTATGACATTACATAGAGAAGGTTTTATTCCATTGGGCTTTGTGCTTGGTGTTTCAGCTTTGATTTTAGCTGTGTTATACTATCTCGAGGTACCGGAAATTGTATTGTGGATTGTAGGATCTTGCTCAGCAATCGTATTCATTTTATTCGCTCAATTTTTTAGAATACCTCATAGAACTCCAGCGGGAGGTGTCGGAGACGTAATCTCTCCAAGTGACGGGAAAGTCGTAGTCATTGAGAAGGTGAAAGAGACAGAGTACTTCAAGGATGAACGTATTCAAGTGAGTATTTTCATGAGTCCTTTGAATGTCCATTGTCAGTGGAGCCCTATGGCTGGACTTGTTAAGTACGCTAAATACCACACAGGAAAATATCTTGTGGCATGGCATCCCAAGAGTAGCATACAAAACGAACGAACAACTCTGGTAATAGAAGGTGAATGTGGTGAGGTTCTTTTCCGTCAAATTGCGGGTGCTGTAGCTCGCCGAATCCGCTACTATATTAAGCCAGGACAAACTTTAGTAAAAGGAGAGGAAGTCGGGTTCATAAAATTCGGTTCTAGAATTGATTTATATCTCCCACTTGATGCTGAAATTCTTGTAAATTTAGATGATAAGGTGATGGGACGTGAAACAGTAATTGCAATCTTAAAAAGGTAATAAATATAATTTTTCTGCTATAAATTATGGTAAAGAGGTGATAATTGATTAGTTTGGACTTCTAAATTCAGTTTAACAATTTATTTATGAAACAAACTTTACTTTTTTCCTCAGCAATGCTATTTTTAGCAGCTGGTTTACAGGCTCCTTTATTTGCCCAACAAGACGCTTCGTCTCCTTCCTTTTCTTTAAGCGATGTCCCCCAAGTGCCTGTTGAGGCAAGGATTTCAAAACCGATGCCTACGATTGCAGTAGACGGTTTTAATGAGATTCCATTAATACCTTTCTCAGAAGAAGGGCAAATAGGTCAGGTTGAAAATATTCAAACCCGCGCTTTGGTTGTCCAGCGACAAATAATTGGACTTACTCAATATGATCTTCAGTCAAATGCTGCTATTGACGATAGACTTGTGGGTTCTGGTGATGCAATCAGTGCAGGATGGATTATGAGTCTGGAGACTGGCTCGTTCCCTGACCGTGGTACAGGGTACAACTTTTTCGATGGTGAGAATTGGGACGAACAACCGTATGAGAGAATTGAGAGTGTTCGCTGTGGTTGGGCTTCTATAGGCCATACAGCTTCTGGCTTAGAGTACAGCGTTACTCACCCAGGAATCGACACACCCTTTTTGTTTACTTCTCGAGCTGTGGGAAGTAATGATACTTGGTCAGAGATGAGCATTCCAATGGATGGTCCATTTGGAGTTCTTTGGCCTAGAACGGCAACAAGCGGACCGGATGGAAACACGATTCACGTATTGGGTATTTCAACACCTATAGGAAACGGCGGACTCGAATTCCAAGGCCAAGACGGGGCACTTATGTACTACCGGTCTTTAGATTCAGGGGCGACATGGGAGCAGCAAACTTTCCCAGCACTAGACACGACTAATTTTGTTGGATTTAGTGGTGATACGTATGCTATTCACGCTCGCGATGGTGTAGTAGCTTTTACAGTATTCAACGATTTCAGGGATACTTTCGTGATGATTTCTGAGGATAACGGAGATACCTGGGAGTACACTGCTGTGATAGACTTTCCAGTAGATAACTACGTTGCTGATGATGGTTTGCCTATTGATGGAGGGGAAGATTTTAATGATGACGGAATTTTCCAAGAGTATTTAAACTCTGATGGTGCTGGTGATGTTCACATTGATGGGAACGGAATGGTTCACGTTGTTTTTGGAGGAATGTATTACATGGATGCAGATACTACAGATGAAACTACTTCCTACTTCCCAGGAACCAATGGTCTAGAGTACTGGAACCAAAGCTTCGGCGTTGACAGTTCTTTAACGATCGCTTATGCTTACGACATTGACGAAAGCGGCACCCTAGATTTAGAAGATGAGATCGCTGCTTACTACGTTAACCTCGCTGGAATTCCTAGCATGGGATCTGATGTTGATGGAAATCTTTTTGTGACTTACTCTGCGATTCGTGAGGATTACTCTACCGGGTCTCAAAACTACCGCCACCTTTACGTCGTTCACTCTATGGACAATGGTACGTCATGGAATTCTGACGATGCATGTGATTTAACTCCTGATTTAGACTTCGACGGATATGAATCTGTTTTCGGTTCTTTGGCCCCAGACGTCGTTGACAATCTAGAAATCATATACCAAAGAGATTTCGAGCCAGGACTTCATGTTCGTGGAGACTTAGATCCAGTTGATTTGAACGATATAATTCACCTCCGTGTAGCCGTTGCAGATTTAGGAGACTGTGCAGATATCGAGTTTGAGGATTACGTGGGAATTGCTGAGCCTTTCTCTGAGGGCGAAGTAACTCTTTACCCTAATCCATCAACTGTTAATGTTGAGTTAGTCATCGATAGAGCTGGTGCTCATGATGTAAAAATCATTGATTTAAATGGTAGAATTTTATATTCTTGGACGACAACTTCTATGGTAGAGCAAGTAAATATTTCGGACCTTGCATCTGGAGTTTATCTCGTAGATATTTCTCAATCAGGAGTTCACACTGTAATTAGACTTGCAGTTGACTGATTTTTCTGACTGTGACTTTACGCTCGGTACAGCCGAGAGTTTAACGGGCGGAGCTATCGCGAAGGCGATTAGCTCCGTTTCGGGCTCCAGTCGATATTTTAGGGGTGGTATTGTTGCCTATTCAACAGATGTGAAGTGTTCTCTTTTAAATGTTTCCAGTTCTATCATTGAACAACATGGCGTAGTAAGTTGTGAAGTTGCTGAGTCTATGGCTCTGGGATGTAGAGATCTTCTCAAGGTTGATTTTGCAATAGCAACTACGGGAATAGCCGGACCATCAGGAGGGACAGCGTTAACTCCAGTAGGAACAGTTTGCTTTTCAGTAGCCGGTCCAAATGGTTGTAAATCTTGGATTGAACATATAGAAGGTGATCGAAGTGAGGTGGTAGAAGCGTCTGTAGAGAAGGGAGTTCAATATTTAAAAGAATCCTTGAAGAGTTTTGCTGATAGTGTTGGTAGATAGAGAAAAAAGTCGTTTATTTGCACTCCTAATTTTAGTGTCATGAGCCGTATTTGTCAGATAACAGGAAAGAAAGTAATGTTTGGAAACAACGTTAGTCATTCTAATGCGAAGACCAAGCGTCGTTTTTACCCAAACCTACAGCGCAAGCGTTTTTATATCTCTGAAGAAGATAGATGGGTAACTCTACGAGTATCTGTTGCAGCTATGCGTACTATCAATAAGATAGGTTTACTTGCTGCGATGAACCGTGCTAAAAGCGCAGGGATTTTGGTTGAAAAAGCATAAGATGTATTTAACTCGAAAGAGTATACTTTAAGACATTAAAAAAGGCCCGCTATTAAAGCGGGCCTTTTTTAATGAATGGTATTTAGAGTTTCTAGTTTCCTCCTAGAATTAATGGAAGTCCATTGTCTCCTGATCCGATCACAACAACTTTAGCGTTGTTGCTGCTTGCAAGTTCTGTTGTAGCCTCGATACCTTTCCACTGAAGTAAATCGTCAGATATGCTCTGAGATACGATGTTCTGGAAATCGCGAATACCTTCCGCCTCAATTCGTTTTCGATCAGCTTCTTTACTCGCTTTTTCGATACGGAATTCGTACTCTAATGACTCTTGCTCCTGTTGTAATTTACGTTCAATAGCTTGTTCAAGAGTTAGAGGAAGCTCAATGTTTCTAATAAGAACATCGTTCAGTTGAATGTAGTTGTTAGAGAGTTTTTCAGACAATCGAGTTTCTATCTCTAACTGAATTTCTTCACGCTTGGTGGTGTTGAATTCTTCAGGTAAGTACTGAGCGATAACTTCTCTTGCTACAGACCTCATAGCAGGCTGGATGACCTTTTCTTTATAGCGAGATCCACGCTCAGTCTCGAGATATCCAAGTTTGTCATAAACGGGCTGGTAAAAGACAGTCATATCCATCTTAATCTTTAAGAGATTCGATGATAAAACTTCAAGGTTTTCAAAAAGTTCTTGCTGTCGTACTTCGTACTCATAGATTTTATTCCATGGTGCCTTGATATGAAATCCACTAGGCATAGCTGGTGCCTCAGGGTTTACTCCGTTTCCGAAAGTATGAAAAATTAATCCCCCGTGACCTGATTGAATGGTTACTGTGAGTGAGCTCCAAAGTAAAATTACTGGGAGAATTACTAAAGTCGCAATGACGATGAGTCGTATGCGTTTCTTTTCTTCGTCTGTTGGTATATTCATAGTCTATATATTGATGGTTTTAAAATTTTTAAATGTTTTTTTATTGAATTAATATCCTCCTTGCCTCCTTCTAATTACCCATTCTAAAGTTAATGCTCCAAGTATAAGCCAAACTAGAAGATCATAACGAATAAGTTCTTGCCTTTCAGTATATTCATGTACAATATCTCTAAGTTCAATATTGTCTATTACCCTTGTTAACTCAGCGTCAGCAATAGTTCCAAGGAATAATCCTCCAGATTTCTTGCTAAGTCTTTTTAAAAGGCCGTGGTCAGCAGCCGATGATGTTTGTTCAGCTTTCAGTTCAACTACGTTAAATTCACCCTTTAACTCTCTTACCTCTGAATCTAATACACAATGTGATTCCCAGGTATAAGTTCCAGGTGTAAACCTGCCACAATTTAGGGAGTAGTAATTGTTTTCAGTAGTGAAGAAAAAATCCAACTCCTGTCCATCTTTGTCTGAGATTGATAGCTCTACATCCACCTCTGTTGTAGGGTTAAGCGAAGCATCATAAACTTGAGCGGTAAATTTTACTCTTTCATCTTCGAACAATTTGTGAGGGGACTCTATTCTAAATCGCCTAACATCATCTCTACTCGACAGGTATTTTATAGAGTTGTTGATTAATTCATCGAATGCTTCGAAATTTCCATCTTTAATAAAACTTTCCATCCTCCATCTCCAGATCCCCTCACCTAAGATCACTCCGCTTCTCCTTCCCGCTGCGTCTTTATTGAACGCCCACAAAGGCCAAGTAGTTTCAAGCGAACCTAACTTCTTATAAAGCAATACATCGAATGATTTTTTTGCTTCAACCTTCCCCAAAACAGAGTTTAATGGTGGCATATACGAAAGCTTCGTTTCAAGGGTCTTTTCAAATGAAAATAAAGAAAACTCATCATTCACACTGCCGCCTACATTTTCGGAGAGGTCAGATGTCTCATAGATTATTCCAGTTCTTTCTAATGGAAGTTGCCTCCAATCCACATTAGCTCCACCGATAAATAACATTGGAACGTCTTGTGCAATTGCTTCACTTACGATTTCAGGAAGGGGTGCTTGAGGGTTTGGTAGGTTGTGAAGAATCATGATATCGTAATCGGGCATCTCTTCATTTTGATTTAGCTCGGTAGCCCAAACAACTTCTACTTCTTGATGCTTGTTGCTTTGTGCAGCGTTTTTTACAGCTGCCACATCCGGGTGTGGAGCATCAGCTACAATCAAGACTCTCCTTTTACTTTCGAGAATATCAATAATGGCTGTGCGGGAATTGTTGGACATCAAGTCCTCATTAGAGATCTCTGCCCTTGAGATGACTCGTATTTTTAGAGCTCCCACCTTGTCCGCCCTTATTGTGAATTTGTGGCTTTTAGAATCTACTTCTGACTCACTTAACCAAACGACATCGTCTCTTTTCTCGCCATTAATATAGATGGTGGATTTAATATTCTCTCCTTTAAATCCCCGAGAATGTAGCCTAACCTCCACAGGAAAGTCATTTCCCAAGTAGGCGACATGGTTGCAGATTAAATCTACAATCTTTAAATCTTTAATGTGAGTCGTATCTCCACTTCCCACAAAGAAATGAGGAGCGTTCATGAATTGGGAGCCAAACTCAGGATTGTTGCCCCTATTAGAAAGCCCGTCAGTTGTGACAATTACAGCAGCAATATTTTTATGAGAAAAAAGATCTCGAACCCCTTCAATCGCCCCAGCTATATCGGTTCTTGGAGAATCAAACACAAGCGAGTCCTCGTTGATAGATACTGAAGTGAGACTCTGAAGTTGAGCCCCGAAAACAAAACTCTTGGTTTCTATTCCTTGTGTGTTAAAAAACTCTGGGAGCTCTTTAATCCACTTCTGTAATTCAAGTTTCTTAGCCGTGCTATCTTTTCCCATCCATTGAGAAGAAGTGCCGTCGTGAACTAAAATTATTTTTGAAGATTCTACTTCTTGACTTAGAGATTTTATCAAAGGCTCTAGCAGCAGAAAGCACAGCGTTCCTAGAATAACAAATCTCAATGCCCCTAATCCCCAACGCAACCATGATTGTGCTGGTCTGTCAGACCCCATGGCGTAGCGGAGTAAAGCAAGACCTAATGCAACACACCCTCCTAGAATCCATTTCCAGAGTGGAGCGTTTACCTGAATATCAGTCAATAAATCGTGCATCAAAAATCCCTACGCAGTGATCATTCCGCCACAAACATTCAACGTTTGGCCTGTGACATACGAAGACATGTCGCTGGCTAAGAAAATGCATGCATTCGCAACATCCTCAGGTGTTCCTCCTCTTTTCAAAGGGATAGCGTTGCGCCAACCTTGAACAGTGTCCGGGTCTAATTTCGCCGTCATTTCTGTTTCGATAAATCCAGGTGCTATAGCGTTACAACGAATGTTGCGCGAGCCGAGCTCAAGAGCAATAGATTTGGTAAAACCAAGTATGCCGGCTTTGGATGCAGCGTAGTTAGCTTGGCCTGCATTGCCTTGAACGCCTACAACCGAACTTATGTTTATGATAGAGCCAAATCGAGCTTTTAACATCGTTTTGAGAACGGCTTTCGTGAGGTTAAAGCAGCTCTTGAGGTTTACGTTAATAACGCGATCCCATTGTTCTTCTGACATCCTAATTAGTAAAGTGTCGTCCGTAATGCCTGCGTTATTTACGACAATGTCTATTGTGCCGAAGGCCTCTAAAACATCTTTTACGAGAGATTCAGCATCTGCCATCTTCGAAGCGTCAGATTTGAATCCCTTCGCCTTTCCACCATTTACAGTAAGTTCTTTTTCAAGCTCTATAGCCTTCTCCTCTGAGCTGCGGTATGTAAACGCTACGGTAGCTCCTTGAGCTATGAATGACTTAGCTATAGATTTACCTATACCTCTGGAAGCTCCAGTAATTATTGCGATTTTGCCTTGTAATAACATGTTTATTCTGGTAAAATATTTGCTGCCTGAGCGATCATCTCTGCGATGTCTTTTACATCAATTGTATTTGATTTTTCTGCGGACTTCACCCCATCTGTCATCATGGTGTTGCAGAATGGACATCCAGTAGCAACTACGCTTGCTTTTGTCTCGAGAACATCTTCAGTACGTTCGTCGTTGATTTCCTTGTTTCCCTTTTCTGCTTCCTTGAACATTTGTGCTCCACCTGCTCCACAGCATAGGCCTTTTGATTTACAGCGTTTCATCTCCACGAGCTCAGCATCGAGTGCTTCGATCACAGAGCGGGGAGCATCGTACTCACCATTTCCTCTTCCTAAATAGCATGGGTCGTGGAACGTTATTCGCTTTCCTTTAAATGGGTGGTCGTCAGCAAGAGTTAGTTTTCCGTCAGCAATTAATGTTGCGATAAACTGACTGTGATGCATTACTTCATATTTACCTCCGAGCTCAGGGTACTCATTCTTCATGATGTTAAAGCAGTGAGGGCAGCCCGTAACGATTTTTTTGATTCCGTAGCCGTTTAGGACGGAAATGTTAGCTGCAGCTTGCATTTGGAATAGAAATTCATTTCCGGCACGCTTAGCAGGATCACCTGTACAGCTTTCCTCTGCACCGAGTACAGCAAAACTTATTTCAGTATGATGTAATATTCTAGCAATTGCTTTGGTGATGCTTTTTGCTCGGTCATCAAAACTACCAGCACAGCCAACCCAGAAAAGAACATCAGGAGCTTTTCCCTCGGCGGTCATTTCCGCCATTGTAGGAACTTTAAAAGTATTCATTGTTTATGCGTCTTTAATCCAATCTCCTCTGCTCGCTGCTGGGAAAGCCCACGGAGCACCGTTATTTTCAATATTGTTAAACATAGTAGTTATGGGTTCAGGAGATTTGCTGTCCTCCATAATGAGGCTTCTGCGCATATCTAAGATGATTCCCATGGGATTGATATTTATAGGGCAGGCATCCACACATGCTTGGCATGAGGTGCAAGCCCAAAGTTCTTCTTCAGAAATATAGTCCCCCAATAATTTCTTCCCATCTTCTTTAAACTCACCGGAATTGGCATCTCTATTTTCTCCGATCTCATCCATTCTGTCTCTACAATCCATCATGATCTTCCTCGGCGACAATTCTTTCCCTGTATTGCTGGCAGGACAAACAGACGTGCACCTCCCACACTCAGTGCATGAGTAGGACTCCATAATCTGTTTCCAGCTTAGATCTGCGCCGTCTTTCACTCCAAAACAAGGAGGATCCTCAACTTGCCCTTCAGGCAATGGGGCAGGAGTTGCATACGGATCGGCAGTGGGATCCATCATTAGATCCACCTCCTTTTTCACAGACGCCATGTTGTTCATCTTCGCACTTACGTCAAGATTTGAATAATAGGTATTCGGGAAAGCGAGTAAAATATGGAAGTGTTTCGAGTAGGGAACGTAAACTAGAAATGATAGAACTCCTGCAATATGGAACCACCAAAATCCACGTTCAGCAAAGACCAATCCTACATCGCTAAGTCCAACATAAAGAGGGGTGAGGTATTGGCTTATCGGAAAGCTACCTGCTACACTGTAGTGATCAAGTCCTCTTTCCATTGCAATTGCGTCTGTAGCATTCATGCTGAGAAAAGCGAACATGAGTAAAATCTCCGCAACCAAGATGATGTTCGCATCGAGAGAAGGCCAACCACCCATCTCCTTTGATTTAAATCGAGCCAAACCGATCACGTTTCTTCGTATTAAAAATATAGCACAAGCCACAAGAACTCCCAAAGCAAGAAACTCAAATGCCCCAATTAACAAATCGTAAACAGGTCCCAGAAATGAAAATATACGATGTGTCCCAAGTATTCCATCGATCACAATCTCGAGCATTTCGAGATTTATGATCACGAATCCAACATAGACAAATATGTGAAGGATACCTGCTACGGGTCGAGCGACCATCTTGCTTTGGCCTAGAGCGACAAGTGCCATTGTCTTCCAGCGCTCGGATTTGCGATCAGATAAGTCAATATTTCGCCCCATATTAATGTTGCGGCGGACAAACGCAATGCGTCGTGCGAAAAGAGAAATTCCCAGCCCCAACATCAAGACAAAAATAAACTGTGAAATCATCGTGTTTTCAGCCTTTTATTGTTGTTTCTCAATTTCCTCACGAATCGTCTTCTCCATTCGTTTGAGATCTCCTTTAGACATTTTCGCATCTTGTTTTCTCCCGAAAAGGCTCACACGTACATACTTCCAAGGGTTCAGCTGTAAATCGTCTAAAAGCTCTTGTATTTCAATATTAGATTCGACCAACCCATTGTAAAGTGAGTCATCAACCATTAATTTACCCAAGGTTCCTTCACCATTGTTAACTCGTTTTGTCATTACGGTGATTTCTTCCATAGCTCTGTCAGCTTTAGCCATTGTTGTAGCAATATCTATCTTAACTAAGGAGTCACTTAGGTCAGAAAAATTAGAAATTATGTTTGTAATCTTATTATTGTTGTTGCTTAAGTTAAAAGCTAAATCATCAACATTGGACATTACTTTAGTAAAGATAATTCGATTATCCTCAACAAGAACGTCAAGATTTTCAGCTGTATTTTCGAGAGTTCTGAGCGTTCGTTGCATGCTTTCAAATGCAGATGGGAGGCCCTGTGTTGCATCGTCTTCAAAGACGGCTTTCATATTCAAAAGAATATCGTCAACACCTTTAATCAGCTCTTCAGTTTTACGCCTAAGTGGTTCTAATTCCTTTCTTACGGCGGCCGTTATATCCATCTCAACTGAAGAAAATAGAGTGTCTCCATCTTGAATATAGAGATCTGTAATACCAGGCTTAATTTTGATAGCTTTTGTGCCAAACAGGTCGGAAGAGTAGATTTGTGCATCAGAGTCAATCGGTATTTTAAGTTTAGATTCTTCAATCATAAACTCTACAAGTAGAGCACCATTTCCATTCTCTAGAAAATGAACATCCGTAACCTGTCCAACTTTAAAACCATTCACTAAAACGGGGTTCGAGACTGCAAGACCCTCAATCTCATCGTAAACCGCAAATAAATGAATTTGTTTACTCAGTGGATTAAATCCTTTTAGGTAGGTCAGTCCTGTTATAAGTAGAACTACTCCTAAGATCATTAGGGTACCAATTTTAAATTCTTGTGAAACTATATTTCGTTTTACGTCTTTACTCAAGGTGTTAATTTTCAGGGCTTACACTAGACATCGGGACTCGAGATCCGTTTTTGAAAGCTGTTACAAAAGCTCCGTTAAAACCTTGCTCTCGCAGTTCTCGTTTTTTATTGTGAGCTTCTTCAGTTCGTCTAAATTTTCCTACTGTGTATTTATATAAATCACCACTAAGATACATGTCCACGTCGTGAAGACCTCTAAAAACTGAAGCGGATTTCTCAAGTTGAGTGGGGGAAGATGCTATCTGCACTTTAAACCACACTCCATCAGTTACTTCGTCGTTGTTATTTGGATCTACAATCTCCTCAACAAGCCCTGTTCCTAAACCCTGAGCGACGCGGTAATCTCTCAAGGCTCGGTATAGAGCAGAGGCCATATATTCTTGGCCCTCTATGCTGATTAAGAACTCCTCCTCATCTGGGTTGGTTAAAAATCCAAGTTCTACAAGAACGCTTGGCATAGTGGTGAAGGAAATCACGTAGTATCCTGCTTGTCTCACCCCCCTGTCTTTTCTTCCAACTCTTTCACGAAATTGATTTTGAATGAGTGACCCGAGTAAGAGAGAGTTGTCTAAAAAAATATTTTGGCGCAAAGAAAGAGCAATGTATGTGTCCGGGTCATTCGGGTCAAACCCCGCGTAATCTTCCTCATAATTGTCCTCTTTGTAAATACTAGCGTTCTCTCGCATAGCACTTTTAAGACTGGCTTCAGTTTTATGCATGCCCATTACATAAGTGCCACTTCCAAGGGCAGTGGAGGATGAAAATGCGTCGCAATGAATGGAGATAAAAACATCAGCCTCCGAGTTGTTCGCAATTTTTACTCGTGTTGAGAGTTTGGGGAATGAATCGTCTTTTCTTGTTAGGATCACTTTCACATCGGGCATCTTTTCACCGATATAAGCCGCAAGTTTATTTGATACAGCTAACGTAATGTCTTTTTCAGTCGAAGAATATCTACCTGTGCCTAGATTTCCGGGATCTTTCCCCCCATGGCCCGCATCAATAACCACTACCATAGTTGGTTTAATGGGTGTAAAAGCTGCGATTGCAAAAACTGCGACAATTGCTAACGCAAGAGCCGCGGGTTTAAGTAGCTTTGAGTGTTGTTTTAGATGCTTCATGGCTTACCCCGAAATTAAAGGAAATACACGTGGATATAGGTTAGGAATGTTCTTCCTTTTCCTGATTCTTGTGTTGAAAAATGAGACCTTGTTGGGACAGGATGAATCCATGACATATTCTGCTTCAGATAGCATCGTTATGATCGTGGATAGCAACCTGGTATTGTTGTTTGGGGATGTGATTATTAAGAGTGGAGATGTTGAGTTGACGGCTGACAGGGTGGTTTACAAGACTGATATAAGAGAAGCTTGTGCATTTGGAACGAAAGATTCACTGGGAAATTGGACAGGTCGACCAGTTTTTAAACAGGGTTCATCAGTTTTCACCCAAGATCAGTTGTGCTACAACTTCAATACAGAAAAAGGATTTAGTCATCACGCTGTAACCACTGAAGGAGAACTGGTTTTTCATGCAGAAAATTCTAAACGCCTGCCTGGAGATGCAATCCATGTTCAAGATGGAAAGTTCACAACATGTAACGCAGACAACCCACATTTCCATTTCCATTTATCGCGCGCGATTCTCTACCCAGACGAAAAAGTAATCTCCGGACCGCTATATATGAAATTCAGGAAAATACCCACACCACTTGCTCTGCCCTTCGCATGGTTTCCTTTAAATCAAGAAAAGAGATCGCATGGACTCCTTCTTCCTAGTTACGGAGATGGTGGCACGTTGGGTTTTTTCCTCAAGGATTTGGGATACTATTTACCCTTGGGAGAGCATTGGGATACAAGACTGCTTTTCGATCTATACTCAGGTGGTACATGGGCTATGAAGAATGTGTCACAATACAATTACAGGTATAAATCTAACGGAAATTTTACGCTTAGCTACAACAAAAGGAAGTCCGGGTTTGAAGGTTTACCAGGATTTGCAAAAGAAAACAACTTCTTCGTGAGGTGGACTCATACACAAGACCCAAGGTCAAGACCCAACCAAAGATTTTCGGCATCTCTAAATTTCGGATCTTCAGACATATTCCAAGAAAACCTAAATTCCAGTATGGAAGATTTCCTTTCGAACACTTTCCAGTCCAGTTTACAATGGAGTTACACAGCTCCTAGATCTCCTTTCTCTCTTACAACAAGCGCCAGACATTCACAAAACTCACTTACTGGCAATGTGTCCATGACTTTACCCTCTGCAACTCTTACGATGAGTCGTAGGTCTATAAGTGATATATTAAATTTAGATAAAGGAACGAGTAAGGTGTTAGATGGAATTTCCATGAGCTATAACTCTCGTTTCGAAAATGTAGCCCAAATCGCCGACTCCTCTCTTGCCTCTCTAGATTTTTCGTCTATGGAAATTAAGAGCGGCCTTAAGCATAGTATTTCTGCTTCCTCGAGTGGTTCAATCGGTTTTATCACCTTTGCTCCATCATTTCAGTATGATGAATTTATGGGTTTTGCGGAGCTGTCTAAATCACTCTTATATGATATCGAAGGTAATTTAATGGAGCAGATAGATACAATTTCCGGCATCATGACAGACAGGAATTGGAGCGCTTCGTTAAGTGCAAATACAAGATTTTATGGAATGTATACTTTTGCAGAAAAGCGTCGGTTAAAAGCCTTGAGACACGTCTTGTCTCCAAGTATTTCGATGAGCTACACCCCTGAGCGCACTCGTTCTCAAGTCGCTGTGTTAAATGATGAGTCGCTTTCTTGGAACCCTTGGGAGCTCAATCGGTTTGCACCTACAGACATTCGTGAATCGGGTGCTGTTAACTTTTCTTTAGGTCAAAATTTAGAAGCTAAAATCTGGGATTCATCATTAGAAAAAGTAAAGAAGGTGAAAATTATTGACAACTTTTCTTCTTCGATGAGCTACAATTTCTTAGCCGATTCGCTCCAACTTTCAGACATCACTTCAAGAGGTTTTACAAGCTTATTTAACAAGGTGAATTTAAACTTTACTTCGACACACTCAGCTTATGCTCAAGACGCAACTGGAGCTACAGTTTCAACATTCTTAGCGTCGAGTGGTTCAGGTGCAGATGTGCTTAGACTCAAAAGAGCAACTGCGGCAGTGGGGACTTCCTTCAATGGAGGAACTGAAGGTGGTTACCCCTGGAATACCCGATTAGATTACACCATGAATCTCTCGAAACATTTTGATACGGCACAGCAATCTGATACATCTGCTATAACTCATGGAATAGCTATGAGAGGTGGTGTAAAACTGTTTTCAAAGTGGACATTTGATGTCACTACGGGTTACGATTTGAAATACAAAGAATTTACGCCAACTGCTATAAATGTCCATTGGGATTTACATTGTTGGGAACTCACATTTAATTGGATCCCTATAGGAGTAAGGAAAAGTTTTGCGATTAGGCTCAATATAAAATCACCTCTTTTAAAAGATATTAAATTCGAAGCCAGAGGAGGCAATGGTGAGTTTTTATTCTAATTTTTAGACTAAGATTCTATTTTTGCGATCGAGTTTTTGCGATCACTGAAATTTCTACTCGCGCATTTTTAGGAAGAGCTGTTACAAATATAGCTTCTCTCGCAGGATATGGTTGAGGTATCATTTGTGAGTAGGTTAAGTCCATTCCAGAATAATCCTCGGTATTTATCATAAAGATTGATGCCTTTACGATATCTCCCAAATGGAGTCCAATTCCTTTTAGAATTTGCTTTACATTTTCAAGACATTGTTCAGTGGCTTCTTCAATATTAGATTCAACTAAGTTTCCCGTTGCTGGATTTATAGGTATGCACCCACTTACAAAGATGAGTTCTCCAGCTTTTACGGCTTGAGAATAAGATGCTACAGGCTTTGCTGCGTCGTCTGTGTGAAGATGTTGTGACATTGAAATGAATTTAAAGATATCTTTACCGCTAATTTGCAGCAATTTCTACAAAATGAACGTTTTACTCTTCGATAATCACGATTCTTTCTCATGGAATCTTTCTCATGACCTTGAGAGAGCAGGAGCAAATGTTGTGGTTGTAAGACCAGAGGAGCTTAAAATTGAAATTGATAAAGTGCTTGAGCCTTTCGATGCAATAGTGTTATCTCCTGGTCCAGGTATGCCTTCTGATGCTCCGGGTTTAATGGATGTGTTAGCATCCGCAGTTAAATTAGATAAACCAATCTTAGGGGTGTGTTTAGGGCTTCAGGCAATTGTAGAATATTTTGGAGGAGAGTTAGAGAACATGAATGAAGTCCTTCATGGTCGAGTGGGAGTATTGGAAATCGTTGAACCCTGTGATATTTTCGAAAACATTCATTCTGGTTGTGAAGTAGGGCATTACCACAGTTGGTGTGCTGTAGAAGCGAGTCTTCCATCTGATTTATCTGTGCTTGCGAGGAGTAATACAAAAATCATCCTCGCTATTTCACACAAATCTAGACCCATTGTGGGTTTACAATTCCATCCGGAATCGATACTCACCACTGACGGGAGATTGATGTTGAAGAATTGGGTGAATAGTATTTAGTCAGTGTAGGTTAGTTCAGTTTATTCATCTCCGCTTCAAAAGTTTCCTTGAAGTTTTCGTAGTTGTATTCAGCCATGATGCGCTCGTCTTTAGCGAGTCTTTCATTGTAAGCTTGTGCGATTCCTTCTCCACTTAACTCTATAGCGATGTAGCTAACGAAAGAGCCGTCCACCTTTTGAGTTAGTCTTTCGCAGATGATAATAGCTCCTTTGAGTTCCTGCTCTACAACTGTACGAGCCATGTCATTGAATGTCTCTGTCACCTCTTCTTTGTTGTTAAAACTTGTAGAGTTTACATAGTTGTCAGTAACGATAGATAGTGTTGCAGAGATAGATCGTGCTAGACGATTTTCCACATTTGACCTAGACATTTTCTTTGCCGTTTCACGGCTTAAGCTCTCACCTGTTGCAGTCGCTCTAAAATGCTTGCTGTCAGAATTGTATTCTGACCCTGTACAATACTCTATTATTTCTACTTCACCATTTTGAGTAGGTGTAATTGCTTGGTTTCCTTTGCAACCTGCAAGGCTAAAGATGACCGCAGAAGCTGCGACACATAAGGTTTTGATATTATTCATAATGTTCTTTTTTTTTTAATATTTTTACATAGACTGTGCCAAACTACAATCTATTCATATAGCGCACCAACAAATTTACTTGTAAATCTACCTTTTATTTCAATAGCAGCCTTTCTGTACGCATCTTGTCCTGCTTTTATCCTATCTAATTGAACGCCTTTAATTCGCTCAAGGTTTTTTTGCATGATGAGCTTTCCATTTTCGTCTGTGAGCTCTAATGTAGCATTAAGATATGCAGTAAAAAAGCCAGAACCTTCACCTCCAGCCTGTGTATCGGCATTAACAGTTAGAGTTAGTGCTTTTGAAGTAGCGTGGTCTATAACCTCTACTCCCTCTTCTATTAATGCCGCTCTTAGCGCTGGAATTAATTCTCCTTGAGAAATCGTTTTTTGGAACATTTTTTCAGTACCCACAACAAAAACTTTAGGCCGCTCAAGGACAATTGGAATCCTTAAAGGTGTAGATGTTATACCTTCAAGTAGTGGACCGAGCGGACTAAGCAAATTGAGGACTTTTGAAAATGATAAAATGTCCACATCAACGATAAGTTCGCTTTGCGATATCCCTGGAGTGAATCCGTTAAGGGGGATTTCTGCAATTCCATTTCCAGAAGTTTTTGTGGTACCTCTAACGGGTATTGCTCCTCTGTTGTATGAATATTTTAAAGGAATTCCAAAAACGCTATTGTTGTTGAAAAATGATGAGATAGATACTTTGTCAGTATACCTGTTATTAAGTAAAAGCTTAATTTCTTCTTTTTCGTGTAACAATACAAGTCCGCTTATGGCATCTGACATTCCATTTAGTAATGCCCGATCTAGATCGAAAGGGATCCCATCTTCACCCGTATAAGGATTTAATTCTCCGAGGTATTTACTCATGACGTCAAGCCCCATTAAATACCTCTCGATTGCTCCAGAAATTGCTCCTTCAGAGATTTTCCTTTCGGCATCTAAGTAATGTCCGTATGCTGATCCCAAAACAACGTGTTTACGTTCAGCTAAAATCCTTGCGTACTCAGATTTAGAGAGTCTGTAGTAGACAAAGACTTCCGTAGGGCTCTCATACGAGTCTATTAAATTAAATCCCTCTAAATCTTCAACAACTGTGGATTCTATGTTTGAAATGAAACTCTCCTCGACCCAACTGTTTACTTGAAGGGTTGATAATAATGATGAAGATGAGACCTTAACTCGAATTTCTCTAGCAAGCGAGTTGAGCGCGTTTTCTCTTGCAATTTCTGAAGCATTATATGGAAATTCTTCTTTAGAAACACCTGCGATTCCTATATAGTAACTTGAGTTTATAGGTCTTTCTGTAGCCCAAACAGGTTTTTCCATATCCACCTTACTTAAGCTCGCACAACCTTCTAACCCCAAGATAATAAAAGAGCCAAAAATTAGTATGCTGATGGAGTGTAGTCGTTGCTTCAAATTCCTTTACTTTACCTTACTTGTTCTTGAATGATTCTCTCTATTTCGAGTTGGATTTTTGCGGCTAAATTCTGGGTGATATCATCAATCATGATATTGTCGTTTTTTAAATCTTCTCTTTCTCCAATTAGACCTAGAAGTATATTATGTCCGCTACTTGAACCGTTAACTGACCCATTAGATTTTGCGGGGTAAAGCATTCTAGCATTACCTCCGTATTTTAAGTATCGAACCTCGTCTGAAGAGTAAGATTCCATTGTTTTGCTAGATAATATAGCTCCTGTTTCCATTGAAACGAGCTTGAGGGTGAATGACATTGTAACCTCAGAGGATTGGTAAAATTCAGTGTATCCAACGGAGCGATATTTCGTTTCGTAATGCTTTTCCCCCTCGGAATCGATAGTTTCTACTCTATATTTTTCGTATCCGCGTTTGTTTTCGTGTCGGAGAGGCGTTGTTGAGACAGAACATTCTGTGACAGTCCCCTTTAACATCGCCTTAACACCAAGTAGTGAACCTATTTCTAGTTCTGCTCCAGATGTAAGTCCACTGAGCTCTAGTTGTTGTTCTTGAAGTATTAAGTCAATCGATTCTCGATCTACAACAACAAGGAAAGGGTCGTTAGACCCCATGAGGTTTTGTTCTACATAAGAGCTAAGCTTAGTACTGATATTACGTCTGTTAGAACCGTTCTTGAAAGACATAAGAGCAATCGTGAAGCGTCCTAGTTCTAGAGTTTCGTCACGTCTTTCAGAAGCGTCTCTAAATGTTGCATCGCGGTTAACTACATCTGAGAAACCTTCATATGCAGAACGAAATAGTTTATCGTCCATTGAAGTCATCGCTAAATCGTAAGCTGGTGTGCAAAAGGCGTAATCAGCAAGTGAGGCGGCATCTTTAAAGCCAGGTACGAGAGATGTAATTTCCTCTAACAGTTTGAGAGCCTGGTTGTATTCTAACTTTTCAAGGTGCGAGGTCGCAATCGTGTAAAGATCTTTAACATGGTCGTTTTTCACAGCTTCGTATTGGGCTTTTTTTGAGTCAGGAAAGTTGAGAGTTACACCTAAAGCGTGTACCTTGTCATAGAATGATTCGGCATTCTTGAAGTTTCGAATTGCTGAATCCTTTTCGCTGCCTAGGATAGCTTCTTCGAATAAAGCGAGGTGTCGGGATAGTATTATTTGGCCTGTACGATTGAGACCAGATAGAGCATCTAAGTTTGCTGGTTTTTTCTTGAGAGCAGTGGAGTAAAAGTCTGCGGCTTGGTCTATCATTCCGGCGGCTTCCATCTTAGCTCCACGCTTGACGTATGCCTTAGCTCCTTTACAGCTATTTAATGAAGCGCTAAGGGTAATAGCAGTAAGTATTATTATAAAAGGGGAAATAAAATTTTTCATCTCGGCTAATTTCACTTGCAAGATATGCTTTTGTAGGTTTTGTATTGATTTTGGGTGAAAACAATTTGCGTGCCATATCTTGCTGAGTTAAATATTTATAATTAAAGTTTAGATGAAGTCTATTTTAGTTTTAGGAGCAGGAAGGTCTTGTAGTACATTAATCAAGAGACTTTTAGACAGGTCTGAGGCGTGTGGTTGGAAGGTAGTTGTTGGAGATATTGATCTGTCTGTAGCTCAACAAAAAGTGAGCGGTCATGAGATAGGAGAAGCTTTTCAATTGTCTGCACTCGATAATATTGAGAGAGATAAGAGGATAGGTGAGGCAGATCTTGTGATGAGTATGGTGCCAGCCTTTTTGCATGCTAGTGTTGCTAAAGTTGCTATTGCTGCTGGAGTGCCTGTGATTACTCCTAGTTATTTGAGCGATGAGATGAAGTCCCTTGATGAAGCCGCTAAGGAGGCTGGTGTTCTCGTTCTGAATGAGATAGGTCTTGACCCTGGGATTGATCACATGAGTGCCATGAAGGTTATAGATGAGATTAAGTCTGAGGGGGGAGTAATGAAGGGATTTGAATCGTATTGTGGTGGCCTTGTCGCTGAGGAGTCGGACAACAACCCTTGGCATTACAAGATTTCGTGGAACCCGAGGAACATTGTGCTTGCTGGTCAGGGTGGTTCAGCAACCTTTAAGGATGCAGGGAGAGTGAAACTCGTACCTCCGCACAGAGTGTTTCGCAGACTTAGGGCGATTGAGGTTGAGGGTCAGCTCTTTAAAGGTTATCCCAATCGTGACTCTCTTACATACGAAGAGATTTACAATCTACCTGATATGGAGACCTTGATCAGAGGAACTCTGAGAGTGGATGGGTTTTGTAGGTCGTGGGATATTTTAGTTCAGCTAGGTATGGTGAGGGATGATGCGAAGCTGGTTTGGTCTAAAGGTATATCATGGAGTGAGTGGACGAGATCGTTTTTACCTTCTAAAACTGCGGGAATGACGGTTTCAGAAGCCATTAATGCAACTGTGATAAGCGACCACGAAACGAACGAACGGTTAGAGTGGTTAGGGCTTTTCGACACGGAAGTGGGTCCTGAAATTACAGAAGGAACACCTGCAGAAATAATCGAGGCACTCCTTGTGAAAAAGTGGGCCCTAGAGGATGGAGATAGGGATATGATTGTGATGTGGCATAGATTCGAGTTTGAGAAAGACGGCAAACGATACGCTAGAACTTCTGAGTTTTTCTTAGAAGGTCGTGACTCTATGTATACAGCGATGTCTGACACCGTAGGTTTACCTATGGCAATTGCAGCGGAACATATGATGGTAGGTGGAGGATTCGGGAGTGTGGGGGTACAAATTCCAGTAACACCTAACTACTATGATGTGGTTCTTCCTAAATTAGAGGAATTTGGGGTGGTATTTAAAGAGTCTCAAATAGAACTATAATGATGATGTTTTCTGCTATATCGATAACGCCCTGGTGGTGTTTTGCTTGCCTCGTTTGTGGGGGCGCACCGGATTGGCCAGAAAACGGATTGGCGACACGAGAGTGGGTGGAAGATGCTTTAGAGTGGAGACTAGATAGAGGAGCTGGGGCCTGTGAGGAGTATATACCGGCAATAGATGCTTGGACTTTAGAATGGATTGCAGAGAGTGATAAGATTAGGGTAGAGATAGACACGGAGGAGTGGCCAGTTTTTACATCTGAGCCAATGTTACAAGGCACGCTTATTCAAATTATGGCACTTGAACAATTACAGGGTTTAGATTTCAACGAAGAACGTATTTTGAGAAAGTTGAAAAGGGTGGCTCGAAGAAGTGAAGGTGGAATTTCTGAAGAGTTGAAGTTGGTGTTCAAGGAGAATAAGAATTTACAAGGAGATTAAACAGTCTTGATGGATTTTATTTAGTTCGTTAGCAATGGGAGGGTTTTAGAATTAATTTCGCGGTATGCGCAGTTTCGATATACCAGATCATTTTAGAAGTCCCATCATTAGTATGGTGAAGGCGAGGAGGAAAGAGTTGGATGCGAGAAAGTTGGATTTTACGCCAACTTTACTGGATTTCGGAAATGTAAAAATTCAACTGGCAAGACATTTTGGATTTTGTTTTGGAGTAGAAAACGCAATTGAAATTGCCTACAAGGCAATCGTAGAAAACCCGGACAAACAGATTTTTATTTTAAGCCAAATGATTCACAATCCTGAAGTGAATGAAGATCTAGAGAGTAGAGGAGTGAGGTTTTTGATGGATACAAAGGGAAGAGAAATGACACCAATAAGCCAAGTTACAGCAGATGATGTTGTGATCATTCCGGCTTTCGGAACAACATTGGAAATGCAAGATAAGCTCTGTAAAATAGGAGTTGATATAGAAAAATATGATACAACGTGCCCATTTGTGGAAAAAGTTTGGAAGAGATCTGAACAATTGGGTAGCAATCATTTTACAGTAATAATTCATGGGAAACCTGATCACGAAGAAACAAGGGCGACATTCTCTCATGCGTCGAAAAATGGTTCGGCTTTGGTGGTGGCAGATTTAAAGGAGGCGCATGCTTTAGCTAAGATGATGGTTGAGGGATCAGAGGGGTTCGATAAAATGTTTAAGGGACGCACGAGTGAGGGATTTGATTTCGATGAAGACATGCAAAATATCGGTGTTGTAAACCAAACAACAATGATTGCCTCCGAGACACAAACGATAGCTGATATTTTAAAAGAGGCCTCAAAAGAATTTGCAAATACGAAGGATACACTTTGCTACGCTACGAACGACAATCAGAGGTCTACAATAGGAGCTTTGAATGAAGGTGGAGCAGATTTAGTTGTAGTGGTTGGAGGGTATAATAGTTCAAACACATCACATATTGTGGAAATTTGTGAAAAAGTAAAGCCTACCTATTTTGTTCAAAATGAACTGAATTGGGGAGCCAACGGTGAACTCAATCATTTCGATATTCACAAACAGAAAATCGTAGTGACTGAAGGATTTCTGTCGGAAACGGCTGATTTTAAAGATGTTCCTACTATTCTTTTAACAAGTGGAGCATCTTGTCCGGATGCTTCTATGGAGCGAGTTTTACATAAGATATTACATAGTTTTCCCGGTGGGAAGGATGTTGATTCAGTGTTGAATATTTGGGCAGAGAAGAGTAGTTAAGACTTCTGCTTACTCGTAAATTAGCCACTATGGAAGCACCTAAGCTTCGAGGGATGTTCCGCAATGTGAGAACCAAGCCTCGATCATTCGTTTTTAAGTCTCGACATCTTTCCGATGATCCTCCTCAATGGGGTGAGCGCAAACGTAGGATAGAGTCAGAGGTAGCGATGGAGCGAGGAGAGAAAGTTCCCGAGCAAAATACGGCTTCTAGTATAAGATTCAGAAAAGGAGGTTCAGTTAGAAATGGCGCTAGAAAAGCAAATGTCAGGGTGGTTTTAATAGGAGTGGTTTTGTTATGGATAACATGGAAAATGATTGTTTGGGCTGAAACAACGGAATTCGGGAAAATGTTAGAATTTATTAGAGATAATGGATGATTTAATTGTTCAATTGTCAGACCATGTAGCGAACCAAATCGCTGCTGGTGAGGTTGTGAATAGACCTGCTTCTGTCGTAAAGGAATTGGTGGAGAACGCAGTGGACGCTGATGCTACGGAAATTGTGGTGGTGGTGAAAGATGCAGGAAGAACTCTCATTCAGGTGATTGATAATGGACGTGGTATGGGGGAGATGGATGCAAGAAGATGTTTTACAAGGCACGCCACTTCAAAAATTACTTCTGCAGACGATTTACTGTCACTCGTTACGAAGGGATTTCGAGGGGAAGCTCTTGCTTCGATCGCAGCGATATCACATGTAGAACTTAAAACACGTGTAACTGGAGCTGATTTGGGTGTTAAGATTTCTGTCAGTGGTGATCAGATGAGCGATATTGAAGAGGTGGCATGTTCTGAAGGGTCTTCATTCTCAGTTAAAAATCTTTTCTTTAACGTTCCTGCCAGGCGCAATTTCCTTAAATCTGATCAAGTAGAGGTTAGACATATCGTAGATGAATTCCAAAGGGTAGCGATGGCTCATCCTGATTTGAGTTTCAGACTTCAATGTAATGGTGGCGATCTTTTCAACCTTAAGCCTGGCTCTTTAAGAAAGAGGGTGGTATCTATTTTCGGTGTTAAGCACGACGAGAGGTTAGTCCCTGTCGAGGAAGAAACAGATGTCGTAAAAATTTATGGCTTCGTGGGTAAGCCAGCTTTTGCGCGACGTACTCGGGGAGAACAATTTTTATTCGTAAACGGAAGGTTCATTAAACACCCACTTATGCATCGTGCGATTATGAATGCGTATGAGGGCGTTCTTAGTCCTGGCAGCTTCCCTTTGTACACGATTTTTCTCGATGTGGACCCTTCTAAAATTGATGTGAATATTCATCCCACAAAAGTGGAGGCGAAGTTTGAAGAAGACCAAATCATTTTCGCCATGCTTCGCTCCGCGATAAAACGCGCACTCGGAAAACACAATGTAGCTCCCTCTTTAGATTTTGAATCGGAACTCAGTATTTCCTTAGATCCTCCTCCTAAAGGCGTATTTATCGCTGAACCCACAGTTCACATTAACCCCAACTACAACCCCTTTACTTCGGGGGGCTCTACACCTAAAAAGAGAAGCGCTGAAGCATCGTTCGGGGGATTTGAGAAAAGCTCAGAAACGGAACTTGACAACTTGTATCAGATGTTTGGGAGCGAGGAAGAAATAGGTGTTGCTCAAGAAAGCTTTGTAGAGGAGAAAGCTCCGAATATGTTTTTGTTAAGCTCTCGTTTTATAGTAACAGAGAGTCAACAAGGCGTCATTGTCATTGATGCTCGGCGAGCCCATGAAAGGGTGTTGTTCGAGCAGTACCTTCATGCAGGGCGTGGAATGGGATCCAGTTTGGGCCAAAAATTACTCTTTCCAGAGCCGATTTATCTCTCAACAGCTGATACTGATTTGCTTTTAGGAGCATCGGAAATTCTGATGATGTTTGGCCTAGAGTTAGAATCGTCAAATGCGGGAGAAGTAGAAGTTGTGACTGTTCCTTCCGGGCTTGCGGGGAGATTGCAGGATTGGATTGATTCCGTTTTGGGGGCGCTGAAGGACGGAACTTGGAGTGATGAGGAGGGGAGAAGAGAGAAACTCGCTCAGGCGGCTGCTCAGGCGGGAGCATTGAAACTTTCAGAAAAAAACAACATCAACCTGACCCATGGCGAGATGGTAGATCTTGTCTCAAAATTATTCGACTGCGAATCCCCAGCTATAGATGCAAGAGGGAGAGCCGTATACACATTGTTCTCTCTCGAGAATATTGAAACCAGATTAAAATAATTCAACTATGTTAGACAGAATGACTCCGGTAGTTAAGAATTTAGTCATCATTAACGTGTTGGTTTTCCTAGCCCAACAAGCATTTCCGCAATTGCAGTTCTGGTTTATGGGTCACTACCCACTTTCTCCCGACTTCTACCCATGGCAGATGGTGACTTACATGTTTATGCATGGTGGTTTCACGCATATATTATTTAATATGTTTGCCCTTGTGGTTTTCGGTAGCGCACTTGAAAAGGTGTGGGGTGAGAAGAGATTTTTAATTTATTATATGGTCTGCGGGATAGGCTCTTTTTTCCTTTATGAATTCACAGTAGGTTTAAGCATATATAGCCAAATTGATTCTTTTGACCCTGGTGTCGATATGGGCTGGGTTTTAGGTGCGAGTGGTAGTGTTTTTGGTTTGTTACTTGGGTTTGGCATGCTATTCCCAAACACACAGCTCATGCTTCTTTTTCCGCCTATTCCTATCAAAGCGAAATACTTTGTTATGGGATATGGTGCGATAGAACTGATGACTGCTTTCCAAAACAATCCTGGGGACAACGTCGCTCATTTCGCCCACCTCGGTGGGATGTTGATCGGATACATTATGATCAAGAAGTGGCAGCGTGATAGAACTAATTTTTATTAAAAACTCGTATGTGGGAAGATATTAAGAAAAGCTGGACTGCTGGAGGCATGTTGTACAAGTTGATTTGGGTAAACGTGGGTGTTTTCGTTTTACTCAATTTGGCGTTCGGTTTCACAAAATTAACTGGAATTCAGCTGTCGGAAAATGTGTCTGGTGGTTTTAGCTTATTTGCTACTACCGACCTCCCTACTTTACTTTATAGACCCTGGTCGATTCTGACTCATATGTTCGCACATAAAGAAATCTTTCATCTTTTGTTCAACATGATGCTTCTGTGGTGGATGGGTAGAATGTATGTTTCTGTAGTGGGTTCAAGAAGATTACTCAGCACATACATCATGGGTGGCCTAGCGGGCTTCATAATTTATGCACTGTCAGTGAATATCTTACCTGGACTGAGTATGGAGGAGGTCTCTTTTGCTTATGGAGCTTCCGCAGCTATTATGGCAATTTTCACTGCTACAGCTACCTTGAATCCAACTAAAAGAATCCCTTTTTTTCTTTTCGGATCTGTTGAGTTGAAGTATATCGCTATAGGGTATGTACTTTTTGATTATTTCGGAATAATGGGCGACTCAGGTCATGAGACAGGAGGGCGAATAGCTCATTTAGGCGGTGCCGCTTTTGGGTATTTCTTAATAGTTTACTCTCGCAAAGGGATTAATATTGTTAGATGGTTAGAGGTGATTATTGATATGATCATGTCTTCTATCCCCACTTCATCAAGTAACTCCTTCAGTAAAAGGTTCAGCTTTACAAAGTCTATAAGAAAGAAACCTAAAGTAACTCGTCCTCCTAAAAGTGACGATGACTTTAACTCTGAAAGAAAGGATAGGGAGGATAGGTTAGATTTAATCCTTGAGAAGATTTCACGTCACGGATACGATCATCTTAGCAAAGAAGAAAAAAAGTTTTTGTTTACTCAATCTAAAAAATAAAAGAGTGCCTGGGATTAGATTAGATCATTTTATCTTAGAACCAGCGATGTTTATTCTTGTTGGGGCGAAGGCTGGTGAATTAATCTCGCCTGAGATATTTCCGTTTTTTGCTGTTTTCGGATTAACGTTCCCTTATGCCCTTTTGGTGTTTTTTATCGGCGTTGTTTTAAGGTTAATTCGCGGTGGGTGGAAAGGT
Organism: Bacteroidota bacterium; assembly: GCA_027619225.1. GTDB lineage: Bacteria > Bacteroidota > Bacteroidia > Flavobacteriales_D > Sanyastnellaceae > UBA974. Next base: position 3,930 of record JAQCFW010000008.1, on the reverse strand, counting down.
TTGGTTGTTCCTTTTATCATGCTATTTTTCCTTCAATCAAGTATTGCTTTAACAATTGGAGGAATAGGTGGCGTAGCTAAGTTGACGGATGATACATCCACTATTTCTGTGGGTACTTTTAATGTCAGAAGAATGGATGAATATGATTGGTTAGAGGGAGAAAAAACAAGCAATGATATTTTAACCTGGCTTTCTTCGACATCCCTTGATATCATGTGTTTTCAGGAGATGCCTGTGGAAATGAAGGGAGAAGTTTCTAAATCTTTAGATGGGGCAACCGTGAAATATGCGAGCAACAGAGCAGGTACGGCGATAGCCACTAAATTAAAAATTGTGGATTTCAAGCCATGGATTTTTGAAGATGAGAATTTTGCCAGAGGACTTGTTCTCGATGTTATTTCTCCTAAGAGTAATGACACCATTAGAGTCTACAACGTGCACTTACAGTCCGTGGGACTCGTGGGTGGCGATTATGATGCGGTACGATCAGGACCTGATACTGAGCAGAGCAAGAAATTGTGGTCTCGACTTTCCTCAGCATTCTCACTTCGTTCTGCCCAAGCTAAAGTTCTTCGCACCTCCATCGATTCCAGTCCCTACCCAGTGATACTTTGCGGGGATTTTAATGACACCCCTGTTTCTTTTGCCTTGTCTACTTTAAGGTCAGGTTCACCGGAATTATTTGACGCCTTTGCTTTAGCGGGTGCAGGTTTAGGTTCTACTTACGTAGGTGATATCGCAGGATTGAGAATAGATTATATGATGAGTTCGTCGTCTTTAGAAGTCGTTTCATTCGAGACTCACGAAATAGAACTCAGCGATCACAGACCTATATCTGCTGTTTTTATTTCTAATAGGTAGTATAAGATTACCTTCGCTTTATGGAAACCATGCATTTTGACGTTCTTGCTTTCGGAGCGCACCCAGACGATGTAGAACTCTCTGCTGGAGGAACGATTGCTAAATTAGTTGTAGAAGGTAAGTCAGTTGCAATTGTAGATCTCACGCGAGGAGAGCTAGGGTCGCGAGGCTCAGCTAAAATCCGCAGTCAGGAATCTGCAGCCGCCGCGGTAATTTTAGGAGTGAAAACCAGAATTAACCTAGGTCTTCCAGACGGTTTCTTCCAATGTGATGAAAACTCCTTGCTCGAAGTTGTCAAGGTCATCAGAAAATACCGTCCCCGAATTATTCTAGCTAACGCTCTCGACGATAGGCATCCTGACCATGGAAAAGGAGCTGAACTTGTGTACCAAGCTTCTTTCTTAGCCGGGCTTGTCAAATGTGAAACAGGTGATTTAGATGATTCAGGAATTCCTTTCTCACCTCATCGCCCTGATGCGGTATATCATTATATCCAGGACTATGATAGGATGGCAGATGTTGTCGTAGATATCAGTGGCTACGAAGACATTAAGTTAAAATCCATCCTTGCTTACGAATCACAATTTTATTCCGAGAACAACGGTGATACGAGCGCCGCCCCCGAGACGCCAATTTCTTCGCCAGAGTTTCTCGAGCATCTGAAGGGACGAGATTTAGCGATGGGAAGGCCCTGCGGGTTTGCGGCAGGCGAGGGGTTCGAGATAAGAAGGCCGGTGGGCGTTAATTCTCTTTTGGATCTTCTTTGAGAAGAGCGAAAATGAGCCCTGCTGCTTGCAATACATAAGCTGCTGAAGCGGCCACTGCTGCGCCAGCTACGCCATAAGTAGGTACCGCGAACCATCCCACGCAAATTAGCACGGTGAATCCTATTCCGGAAGTGCGGGCATTCCACTTGTGTAGTCCTATCGCACTTAGGTGGTGAGCGATTATGCTCGATATGGCCCCGGCAATCATTCCGGGGGATAAAATCCTCAGGGGAATTGCGATTCCTTTAATCCCGAAAACCCAGGCGTAAAAGGACTCTGGAACTGCTGAGGCTAAGATTGTGAGGGGAATGGTAAGCATCAAGGTCCGCTTTAGGTATCCGGCTGTGATGGTGCGGCGTTCAACGGACGAAGATGCAGAGGCGACTTCAGTATTGACCATTGGGGCTAATGCTCTAGCGATAGTCCAAACAGCTTCGACACCATAATACACCACCGAGTAAACGCCTGCCCCGGCAGTCCCTATAAAATGATTTAAAAGTGAGAGGTTTGCTCTGTTTGTTAGGAGTTGTAATATGGACCCGGTAGATCCCTGGCTGCCGTAACGAAATAACAATGGAGTAGCTGAACGGGTGTCATGCAATCCAGATGTTGGAGCGCTTTCCCAAGTGCCTTTCATGGCTATGATAGAAAACACTAAGGCTACCGCTAATGCTGCTGAGAGGGCCCACATAAATCCCATGGTCGTGACAATTTCAAAGTAGAGGTAGGTTAGGAGGGTTGAGGCGAGAAGGGAGGCGGTTTGGACTATCTGAAGCTGATTGTTAGTACGAATACGCCCCCCAGCTATGAGCAGCTGACTGTGAAATACGATGATACTCTGCATGAGGCCCAGTGCGGAGGAAGCTATAAGCCACTCACTGGGTATGATTCCTAAAGCAGCCCCCAATACAGATGCAACGATGGCCGAAAGAAGGCACCACAGGTACGCCACCTTTCTCAATTGTGATGGCTTATGAGATCTTCTTACGAAAACGACAGCTCCTGCCGCCACAAACCCCGCCATACCGGTTACGAGCAAGAGCCCAAACTGTAGAAGCGCCACACTCCCCAGCCCACTTTCTCCAAGAAAATGACTGTTGAGCAGAACTGTCCCTAAGGTTGCCACGAGAAGTACGAGGCGCGACCCAATCGAGTGAGATATGTCCGACAAAAACTTCACTCGGCCCCACTCTTTAAAGCCTCTCGGTATACTTTGTCGAACGCCTCCGAGATCGCTTCCACACTGAAGTGCTTTGTTGCGTACTTTCTTATCTCGACAGAATTAAATTTCGCTCCGTCTCCGAGACTCAAAATTGCCTCTCTCAATCCAGATTCGTCTTCCGACTGAATTAGAATCCCTCGCCCCGACTCCTCCACCAAGTGCTCAGAAATTCCACCCACATCTGTGGATATCACAGGAACTCCTGAAGCCCACGCCTCAGCAATTACACAAGGGAAGTTTTCGTTTCGACTGAACAGCATGAGTGCGTCCGCAGACTGCATACATTTGGCCACTTCTTCGCTCGATAAAGGTCCTGTAAATGTTACACATGTTTCTGTAAGTCCCAATGATGCAGCGTACGTACGTAACTTCCCCAGTTTTTCCGAGTCATTTCCACCAACGAACGTCGCGCAAAACTTAAACTCTGGTTGCGATCTTCTTAAAGTTGCGAGTGTATGCAGGATGCCTGTAATGTTCTTTTGGGATTCATCTAAAGAGCTCACGTGAAGGAGACGCACCTCATCACCCTTGACTTCATTCTCAGAAGCTATTGTAAACATTTCTGTATCCACTACGTTAGGCACGGTTGTATATACACTGTTACCTTTGCGGTTGAGCATCTTAAACTCCCTCATCTTCTCTCCAAGTTGATCTGTAACGGGACAAAAGGCTGATGCGTAAGCGGCCGTTCTTCGCATAGAAATCTTACGCCAAAGCGGAATGTGCTGTGAATCGTGGTAAGCCGTCCAGTGTTCAGTGATGACAAGCGGCACATCCCAACTCTCGGAAAGCATCCTCGCCGCCCTCCCAGCCGGAAAAGCCACATGCAGATGCACAAGATCCGGCATAGCGATTTTTTCACCTGGCACCATCTTTAATAGAGCCCTCGTCATGGCTCTCACTCCTGGCTTAGTTGCCTTCGGGTATGCGATTCTCTCTAAAAACCCATCTCTCTCAATCACCTCAATCGTCCCTAAAAGAGGACTCTCATTAGAAACTGGAGCCGCGTACCAGACCTCACTCTCATGCTTCTTAGCAACTGCTCCCACATGTCTCTGAATGAAATTACCTAACGATCCG
>JAQCFW010000007.1 GCA_027619225.1 Bacteroidota bacterium | reverse complement strand
CAACATGATAGAGATGTGGTGGGGACAAATCATTCCGCCAGACCCAGACACCCTGTTTTTCGAAGCTAAGAAACTTCTTACACAGGTAGTTGGGAACGAGGATATGTTCAAATACATCCTTCACCACATGACGTTCGAAAGCGAGTCTTCTAAAGTCATGTGTATGGACAAGGTGTTTGTTGACCTTGTTAATGAATACTATGTAAAGGGAAAGGTAAAGTGGTTAGACGACAAGCAACTTGCGAAGATTGTCGATAGAGCTAATGCTCTCAAATATTCTGTGTGTGGGAATATTGCACACAACATAACGCTACCTGGATTAGACGGAACGACCTGGAAATCACTTCACGATATAGAAGCTAAGTATACAGTAATGGTTATTTGGGAAAGCAGCTGTGGGCATTGTAAAAAAGAAATGCCTGTTCTGCAGCGCATTTACGAAGAATGGCACGACAAAGGGCTTGAGATATATGCTATTGGGAATGATTTTGAACCTGAGCCATGGCTGGAATACATAGAAACAACCAATTACACGGATTGGATTCACGTGAGTGACAATCCTCTAATTAACGCTCAGGATAGCGCCGCAGCACTTATCTATAGTAGGATTACAGATTTAGAGTCCTTAAATTTCAGAACGACATTCGATGTCTTCTCTACTCCTAAACTCTTTCTCCTTGACGAAAATAAAAAGATTTTAGCAAAACAAATTGGGGCTCTTCAGCTAGCTGAGATGCTATACAGGATCGAAGGTCTTGAGCCGCCACAACCAGAGTTTTTCCTTTCAGAAGAAGCTATTGAGAAGATAAGACGTCTAGAAGAACAAGATAAAACCAAGCACTAATCTCCCCCTCTCAATTAACAAATCAATTTATATTAAATGAGCCAAGGGCGATTTTTCAAATTATTTCTTAAACAACCCTCCGTAAATGCTTCTGTTACGCCCAGCTCTAAAAAAGCGGCAATAGAAATGGTGCGTGGGCTTGATTTAAGCAAAATGAAATACGTTGTGGAATTGGGCCCTGGTACTGGTGTTTTCACCGATATACTAGCTAAAAAACTCCCCGCAAACTGTAAAATATTACTTATAGAATTGGAGGAAGAGTTTATAAAGCCATTGGAAAAGAGACTTGATGACCGATTTGAAGTGGTGAAATGTAGCGCTTGTAATTTAGAGTCACTTTTAAAAGACAGAGGGATAAATAACGTTGACCTGGTGATAAGCGGCCTTCCATACACATTGCCTAGTGAGGTTAAAAAGAAATTGTTTGCTACTCTTTTAGAGCTAACCAGAAATGGCACACACATGAGATGGTTCACATACTTTCCATTTTTAATGAAAAAGCATTACTCTAATTTTCCAATGAAAAAATCTTGTTTTGTTTTGTGGAATTTTCCTCCTATGTGGATTTATTCCGTGAACTAATAACTGAGTGTGAACAAATAATGTTGAATCTAGAAATTCCTTGACTACATTTGTATCGCATTTTTAATTATTTTTATTGTGAATATTTTTGTAGGAAATCTAGCTTGGGGCGTTGATGACGTCGTTTTAAAAGAAACATTTGAGGCTCACGGAGCTGTTGACAGCGCACGTGTAGTACATGATCGCGAAACTGGCCGCTCACGCGGTTTTGGCTTTGTAGAAATGCCTAACTCTGACGAGGGGCAATCAGCCATCGAGGCTCTCGAGGGTAAGGATGTAATGGGTCGTCCGATTCGTTGCAACGAGAGTGAGCAACGCGAGAAGCGTCGTTCTTTCTAAGAAACTAAGACTTATAAAAAAAGCCCCGACCTAAAAGTCAAGGCTTTTTTTATGCCCTTTTTATATAAATAAAAAAGAAGTTTGTAGCGAGAGGGGGGCTCGAACCCCCGACCTCAGGATTATGAATCCTGCGCTCTAACCAGCTGAGCTACCTCGCCAAGGCGGGCGCAAAGATAGTAAGGAGTTTTTAGTTTTACACATATTTAGCAATAACTTCCTCAAGTGATGCGTATATTGTGCGCTGTCTAAAAAAAGACGATTATTAACACCATGGAGAAAGAAAAATTCCAAATTGAATTCCCTATAAACAGTAGCAAAGGCGTGCTTTACAACTGCATGAGCACACCCAGCGGTTTGTCTGAGTGGTTTTGTGATGATGTAAACATCAAGAAGGATGTTCATACTTTTATTTGGGATGGAAGTGAAGAGGTTGCAAGGCTTGTGACCAAGAAGAAAGATGAGTACGTAAAATTTAAGTGGTTAGAATCTGAGGAAGATGAGAACGACGGAACTTATTTTGAGTTACGGATTAGAGTTGATGAAATGACAGGCGAAAGAGCGATCATCGTTACTGATTTTGCTGAAGAAGATGATATTGAAGATGCTCGTGAACTGTGGGTAGCTCAACTTGATAGGCTTCGCAGAGTTCTCGGAGGTTAATTAAGCACTGTCGATTAAGCGTCGAGAAAGAAATCTTTCATTAACTCGTTGTACTCGGCGGTGAAATTCCTCCTGCCTTTTTCCTCGCCAGTTTCTAGTACAATATTGGAGCAAATCGCTAATGAGGTGACTTGCTGAGAAAACTGAAATTCTGATAAGAACCTCACAGGTGAGTGTCTTTTTGTAGGCAGAATTTCGCAGCGCCTCACTAATTTAAAGTTGAAGTCATTTGCAGCGGATAGTAATTCAGCTTCTCTTTCAACAGGCCAAACAATACCAAAAACACCGTCCTTACTCAAGATTTTCGCAACGCCATTCAACAAGTCGGAAATGGGCAGAGCATCGTCGTGACGGGCTAAATTTCTTGCGTAAAACGGAGACTTAGGTTTGTTGTGAAAGAATGGGGGGTTGCTAACTACAAGGTCAGCTTCGAAGCGATGTACTTCTTCCGACCACTCCTGGAAGGAACGCTCAAGACAAGAAAGTTGATGAGCGAAAGGTGAAGACGCGAAATTTTCTCGAGATTGTTCTGCAGCTAAGGGCTCTAACTCAATTGCCGTGACTGTAGAATGCTCAAAACGTTGGGCTAACATGAGCGCTATGACTCCAGAGCCCGACCCTATATCAACAATTTTTAACTTCGCACTCGATTTTGATGGATTTGCCCAAGCGCCGAGCATAACTGCATCTGTTCCGATTTTCATTGCACACTTCTCGTCTAGAACGGTAAAGCGTTTGAATGTCATCTTGCGATTTCCAGAAGTGCCCATTAAAAGGTTTATTATTTATTTGAGCGATTCATCCAAGTATCAAAATCAGGGAACTCCTCTACCCTATTCTCAGGAATCTCTGTGAATGGGACTACCTCGTCAGAATGGTTCTTCATGTCTTGTGGAAGACTGCGGTACAAAGCTGTGCCTTCAACTTTGTGATTGTACATCTCATCGCTCACGTCTTTTATTCTCTTCGCGGGGTTACCCACAATAAGACCACGTTCAGCCCAAACGCTGCCTGCCTTTAAAAAGCTCAGAGCTCCCACAATACAACCATCGCCCAACTCGACATCATCCATAATTACGGAATTCATACCGATCAAAGTCTCTCGACCAAGGTTCGCCCCATGTATACTCGCTCCGTGACCTACATGAGCTCCCGTTTGGAGAACAACAGATTTTCCGGGAAACATATGCAAAACACAATTTTCTTGAACATTACACCCATCTGCAATCTCGACTTTCCCCCAATCACCACGTAAAACTGCGCCTGGACCGATATAGCAATCCTTACCTATCGTTACGTGCCCTATGACAACCGCATTGGGATGGATGTATGATGAAGGGTGGATGACTGGAATCATTCCTTTGAATGACTGAATCATTGCGTGTTTTTTATGACTACAGCGTAACCTTGTCCCACACCTATGCAAAGGGTTACCAAGCCGTACTTCCCTCCTGTTCTCTCAAGCTGCCTTGCTGCTGCAAGTAAAATTCTTGAACCAGTTACACCTAAAGGATGGCCTATTGAGATACCGCCACCGTTGGGGTTGATTCTCGAGTCGTCATCGTCTAAGCCCCACGCTCGGATGCAGGCGAGAGCTTGAGCTGAGAATGCTTCATTTAGCTCGATTACATCGAGGTCATCAAATGTTATCCCCGCTCTTTTCAATGCTATCTCAGAAGCGCGGACTGGCCCTATACCCATGATACGAGGCTCGACACCTACAACGGCACTAGAAATAATTTGGGCCAAAGGAGTAAGTCCTGAAGATGATAGACCTGATTCATTCGCAAGAAGCAGTGCGGCAGAACCGTCATTTAACCCGCTTGAATTTCCAGCAGTAACACTTCCCCCTTCCTTGCGAAAGGCTGGACGCAATTTCGATAAGATTTCTACTGTTGTATCAGGTTTGATAAATTCGTCGTGCTCAAAGATTAAATCATCTTGCTTGCGGCGGGGAATATTTACCTGAACAATCTCCTGAGCAAGTCGCCCTGCATCACGTGCAGCAGTAGCCTTCATGTGGGAACGAAAAGAAAAAGCATCTTGATCTTCGCGAGAAATACTGTATTTATCTACAAGATTTTCAGCCGTCACCCCCATACCATCAACTCCATAAACAGCTTCTAGCTTTGGATTTATAAATCTCCAACCAAAGCTGGTATCATAAAGAGAGCTGTCTCGACCGAATGCCTTCGAAGCCTTAGACATAACCCATGGCCCTCTTGTCATATTTTCAACGCCACCAGCAATCACGACATCAGCATCACCCAAAGCGAGTATACGAGATCCGTTGACAGCAGAGGCAAGTCCAGATGCACAAAGTCTATTAACTGTTTCGCCGGGCACAGAGACTGGCAGGCCAGCAAGAAGAGATGCCATCCTGGCGACGTTTCTATTGTCCTCTCCAGCTTGGTTTGCGCAACCTAAGATCACGTCGCCCACCAAAGCGGGGTCAAGACCTGAATTTCGCTTCAGAAGCTCTGAAATAGTTAATGCAGCTAAATCATCTGTTCTGATCGAAGCAAGAGTGCCACCGAAATTCCCTACCGGAGTTCTCACTCCATCAACAAGAAATGCATTCATTTGTATTATTTTCTATTGCAAAGATAGTTGAGAATAAGGGGTGTAAATTGCATCAAGAAATTGTACTTGAAAATCATCCCATGAAAATCGCCATAGCATCAACTTTTCATCCATATCGTGGAGGAATTGCGCAATTTAACGATGCGATGGCGATAGCTCTAAGGGACGAGGGGCATACGGTAAATTGCTTCAACTGGAGCAGGCAGTATCCCTCCATCTTGTTCCCAGGTGTAACCCAAATTAAATCCGGGACATCTACACCTCCACATTCAAGGTCAGCTCCATTGGATTCGATTTCGCCCAACTCTTGGCGTAAAACAGCTAAAATAATCTTATGTGATGAAGGAGTAGATGTGGTGATTTTACCGTTTTGGCATTCTGCCCTAGCACCAGCTTTAAGAGGAGTAGCAAGGTCTATTAAGCGCCTGTCACCCGAAACAAAGGTGATCGCCATAATGCACAACGCAACTTCTCACGACGGGAAGGCTTCCGACAAATGGCTTACCCGCAGGTTTCTAAAACGAGTGGACAACGTGGTGACTTTAAGCGCATCTGTAACCCAAGACGTCATCAAATTGGCACCCGACCTACCCGTAAAGACCTTGTTCCACCCTTTGTACGACAATCTACCTGTGAAGCCAGAGAAGGGGTTGGCAAGAGAAAAACTCGGCATTCCTGTGAGTGCTAAAAACGTAGTGTTGTTTTTTGGATTAATCAGGCCTTACAAAGGTCTTGAGGTTTTGTTAGAGGCCGCAAATTCACTGTCAGAGGATACTCACTTAATCATCGCCGGCGAATGCTATGGCTCTTGGAGTAAATATGAGAAAATAATAAACGGCAGCGAAGCAAAAGCTAGAATTCACGTATTTAACCGTTTTATCCCAGATGAAGAATTGGGTGAATTTTTCGTTGCAGCCGATCTTGTAGCACTCCCCTATTTATCTGCTTCTCAAAGTGGAGTTACAGCAACAGCTATACAATATGATTTACCCATTGTTGCAAGCAATGTCGGAGACCTTTCAAATTCAATTACAAATGGGGAGACTGGTGCGCTTGTAGAACCAGGGGATTCAAAGGCGCTTGGAGAAGCTATTGATGATTGGTTTCGTGAAGAACATCCAGGATTGGGTGAAGCTTATGCCCATTTAAAAGCATCTAAATCTTGGGAAGAATTCGCGAGGCAGCTACTCTAATCTTAAGCTTTACTCACGAAATAGTGGTTCCATCAGTGGATCGAAGACATATCTCTGCACAAGCACAAGTTCACCATCTGCAGTGAGTCCATACATATGCTCACCATCGTGATTGTGATCATCTGGCCCACCCATTCCTGTTCCTGGTGATTTCCAAAATACGTCAAAATGAGCGCTTCTCCCATCAAACCCAGAAACCTCGTATGTAAAGCATGGGAGAGTGAATTTTATACTATCCTCTAGAGATTGAGAGAGATGGTTGTTAAAACTTTCAAAGTGAACTTTACGAAACCTGAGAAATTTATCTTGAATTCTTAATGTATCCGTGAAGTCCACTAAAGCCCCTGATACGTTAAAAAGAGATATTTCTCCGTCCATTGTAGATTTTATAGAGTAAGATTTTGATGGTGATTCATGATCTGTAATCTTAACTTCAGCTAAAGTCCTTCCGGGAAAATCGAAAACACCGGTGTATCTCCATTCAGTTTCATTCGTGAAAAACCGAGTAGACAAGAACCCCACAAAACCTTCTAAATGAACTATAAATGGCTCTTGTGATTTACCATCTTCGGGAGTCTCTAAAAGCATATATGTGCCTGTATGACTTGGCGTTGCAGTACCGATATACCAAGTTTTCTCTAGCTTATCATCCCCAATATAGATTTCGACTTTCTTCCCTGATCCACTGAAGTTTCTAATTACGGTAGAACGCTGTAATTCTGGCACTGCACCTTTCACTTCAGCTCTAGCAAAGGTTTTCAAAAGCAAATCGGTAGCGTCCTTTCTCGCCAAGTGCTTTCCATTTAAAGTCCAAAATCGCGTGTCCGAGGCCCTCTCTAAAAGAGCCGACTCTCCATCAGTACCCGCAATAAAAATCTTAGTTACTAGGGAGGTATCTGCAATCGCAAAATCCGTCGTGACTTCTGATGACAGGTCTCCACTAGCCCCCTCTTCTATTTTCCAAAGTAAAAAAGTAAATACAGTTACTATGACAAGGATTGCGAATATTTTAAGGTTAGATTTCATTTTTTAAAGTTATTTAAGGCTGAGATATTGAACGCTTCAAAGAAATCGAACCGTATTTACGAGAACGGATTTTAAAGACAATTAAACTAAACAAGAGCACAACAACAAGTGGAAGCCCAAGCGCAACAGACTGATAACCCAATCTCGCACCAGCAATCCTTGTTTCATCTAAAGAGCGCAAGGTAATCGTCCTAGATCGTATGGAAATCATAGACTTTTCATCTAAGAGGTGATTGACTGTGTTGCGTAAAAACTCTTTGTTGTCGTAAACGACGCGTGATGCATACCTGTCGTAGCCTAAAGGATAAATTTGCCAACCCTCAGGCGTGTTTACCGTTTTATTTTTCGCGATATCCCCATCGCCGATAACCACCATCGCCGAAGCCAGACCTTCAGATCGAAACGCAAAATCACGATCTCGGCGAAGTGTATCAGGCAATATATCAGTAAAGTGGGATTTAAATTCACCCTCTAGAAGTACGGCGAAAGCTGCAAAAGGAGTATTATTCGAGCTGAAGTACTCAGGTGTAAGGTCTACAATTGAGCTTGAAATTCTAACAGGAGCAAGATATGTACGAGCTCGAGCTGAACTGCTCAGAAGAATCGTTTTCGTGATATCTGCATCTGTACTGACTGTATCGATACTGGACACAAAGTCGAAGTGAATGGGATCTAAGTTCGTTGTGATGGGGTGGGTAGCACCCTGTGGGATAGCGAGAGGAGCGAAATACCAACTAAACAACTGCATGTTACGCTGATTCCCATTCGGCCCAGCATCAAAGGCTATTGGAGCGCACTGAGGGTCAATTACGAGGTTTCTGTTAAGTCGCACTCCATAATCGAACAATTGATGAGAAAGCCCAAGTTCGTTGGGTGTAGCCATTGTACCTGAATTGACACGAAGTGAATCTAGATCTGTCACCATGGGATCTACCATCCATAAAATGCGACCGCCACCCATTAAGAATTGATCTAAAATCAACCTATCCTTTGCAGGCAACTCTTCGGTGGGAGCAGCTACGATGGCCAAATCAAATCGATTTGTGCGGTACTTAAGGCCGTCTATTTTCTCTGAAAGCATATTCAGGCGACCCTCAAGTGGCATCCGTTCGATAGAATAATCCTCTGCAAGTGAATTCGCAAAGTCAGCAATTTCCATTTCATTCAGTTCGCCATGTCCTTCGACAAACACGATACGCGGCACTTCATCCACTAAAACCCGTCTCAGGGATGAGGCTAGCTCATATTCGATGGCGTTGATAGACCCTTGAATCATTGCGTCCGTGGGCTGAGGCGTTTCGGATTTAAAGAACTGCACGGGAACTTCTTTCTCCCCACAGCTTATCAGTGCTGAAGGCCAAACATTGCGAAACGTCTTCCCTCCTGACGATTCATATCCTATTCTTGTAAAGGACAGCCCGAGTTCGATGAGTTTGTCCTCGTTTTGGCCTCGTGTCCTTCTATCGTCAGTGCTGTAGATGTCAATAAATTTAAAGCGCAAGCGGTTGTTGCTTACGTCAGCGAACTCCTCGAGCTTTTCTCTGATTGCAACTTCTAACCTCTTCCATGACGCAGGGAAATCACCCGTTAAATAGCAGGTGACAACGACATCCCTTGAAGTATCATCGAGTTCATCAAGTATAACTATCGAACCTTCTGTGAGGGTGTGACGTTTTTCAGCTGTGAGATCGAAAGAAGTATGTGCGATTTGGGCTGCAAATAAAAGCAAAGTACTTATCGACATCACCATAATTAACCTCATGCCTTCCCTCCCTAAACGCCCCCTCTCAAGAGCAAGGACGAAGCGCGCCAATTGCAAGAAAAGCAAATCTACGAATATGAAATACGCTACATCTCTCGTGTCCACCAAGCCTCGACTCAGCGATCTGTAATGCGCTTCAAACCCCATGTTTACGAAATAATAATCCCAATTCCCCAAAAGGCCGAAATCTCCCAAGGCTGTGAATCCTATATACCCAACAGTTGACAGTAGCATAGCGGCAAGGAAAGCGACCAAGGGTTGGGAAGTAGATGCTGATAAGAAAATCCCAATAGCGGCAATAGAAGACGACAACAACAACAGGCCAATGTATGACCCCCAAATTGCGCCTAAATCCAAGTTCCACATAGGGCTACCGAGCTCCCCAAGGATATAGACAAACCCAAGTGTAGGCACAAGTGACAATGAGATTAATAAAAGAGCGCCTAAGTATTTAGCAAAAATGACTTGACCTTCGAGGAGAGGGCGCGTTAGCAAAAGTTCCAGGGTTCCATTCCTTCTCTCTTCTGCAAAAGACCTCATGGTAATTGCGGGGACTAAGAAAAGCAGCACCCAGGGAGCTAAGGTGAAAAAAGGATCCATAGACGCTACGCCGCTGGAAAGGATGTTCCATGGTCCTGGGAAAACCCACAGAAACAACCCCATTAAAAGAAGGAAAGCAGAAATCACAACGTAGCCCGTTAGCGAGCTAAAAAATGTTCGTATCTCCTTTAATATCAAAGCTTTCATAACAACTACCTTTAGCTAAGATTTATATAAGATATCACCTCAGGAGCAGCTGCAAAAAGCCGCTTCGTTTCAGGCCAAACCTCACCAAACAACTCCGATTTCCTATAATCATTTAAACTCTCCTCGCTATCCCATCTACTTACAGTCGCTCTGACTAATGGATTTATTGAGTCCTTTACAAGCTCAACGTGAAAGCAGCCCGACTGACCACGAATGGCCTTTTCATGTTTTTTGAAAATTGCCTCAAACTGCGGCAATGTCTCCTTCGTAAAAGTCATTCTCACAATCCTGATAATCTGTGTTTTACTCATACTAAATAAATAAATTCATTCGGAAAACTCTATCCTAATCACGTCGTCTAACTTAATCCCTAACATACTTGACGCACCACCATTTGCGGCCCCCGGAGCGCCTTTATAAATAGCGATTTCTAAAAATCCCAAATGATTAAACACAGCAACAGAATCACCCACTGGGACATCGCTGTAGTTCTCACATATTTTCCTAATGTCACTTCTACTTGAACGCATCACGATCACGAACTCCCTGTACGTCTCCACATTTTTAAACCTCCTCTTCGTTATGTCTGTAATACAATTTCCAAATCCATCGATATGAATAACATGCCCCGTCAAAACTCTGTTTTCGAAAACCGGCTGCAGCACTGTCCTGGGCTCAGATATTGATGCCGGGCGGCCTAAAAGCTCGGGGATACCACCTTTTGACAGGTGGGCAGCGGCAGGAACGAAGATCGAACGCTCGGGAAAAGTGGGGTAATCGAAGTCCGCCATCATGTTGGACAAATCGTATACAGCATCGGGCTGTTTTCCGAAAATCAAATGAAAAACTCCTGTGTCAGCACCGACAAAGTATTGGTCATCTATTCGCACAATCCTATGTGGATGCTCAACCGTCGCCTCGGACATCACGGCGACAATGTGCACGGTTCCTTTCGGGAAATGTTTCACACATGATTGAAGAAGCAGAGCTGCATCTACAGAGCTAAACTTACGAACATCATGTGATAAGTCTACTACTGTAGCCTCGGGAGCTAATGTAGCAAGCGCCCCTCTTAGGATACCAGCATAGAACCTTTCTGGTCCATAATCAGATGTAAGTGTAATTATAGGCACGGAACAAAGGTGGGGTGATTATTTTTGCCAACATAATGCATGAGACACTGATTTCTATTGAGGGCTTAGACCCTGTTGTAATACTGGGAAACGAGAATGCAAATTTACATGCCTTACAAGGACTTTTCCCTAAACTTCGCATTGTTTCTCGCGGACACGACATTCGGGTAAAAGGAAGCCGTGAAGATGTGGGAAGATTTGAAGAGGTAATGAGAATGGTTGTTTGGCATGTTGACAGATATTTAAGCCTGACAATAGACGACCTTGATAGGCTTTCAAAATCTACTGAAACTACTGTCATGCGCGATGCAGGAGCCGACGATGTAATCGTTCACGGCCCTGGAGGAAACAGAGTTATCGCACGCACACCTAACCAACACAAATTAGTAGACGCCGTCTCTGAACACGACATGGTTTTCGCAGTGGGGCCAGCAGGAACAGGAAAAACATACACAGCTGTTGCCCTTGCCGTTAAAGCCCTCAAGGACAAGCGCGTAAAGAAAATAATTCTCACAAGACCTGCTGTAGAAGCAGGCGAAAATCTCGGTTTTCTTCCCGGTGACATGAAGGAAAAACTCGACCCCTATCTCCAACCCCTTTATGATGCTCTCAATGACATGCTTCCATACGAGAAGGTTGCCGAGCATCTGGAAAATGGCGTGATTGAAGTGGCCCCCCTCGCATTTATGCGTGGGAGAACCTTAGACAAAGCGTTCGTTATCTTAGACGAAGCCCAAAACACAACCATCCCTCAAATAAAGATGTTCCTCACCCGCATGGGACGAGATGCGAAATATATCATCACAGGAGACGAAACCCAGGTCGACCTGCCTCACAGGCAAAAGTCTGGTCTTATTCACGCTTTAGAAGTCCTCAAGGACGTTGAGGGCATCTCTACTGTTCGCCTAACAGGGGTTGATGTAATGCGCCACCGCCTCGTACGCGCTGTCATCACCGCCTTCGGGAAAGATGAAAAAAAATAACTGTTAAAAACGATTGCTGTGAATCACCCTACTCCCATTACGAAAACTGATTTTCATTTTTCAGGCCAAACAGCTGCTTATTTCGGGAAGGTTCGCGATATGTATACCATAGGAGACGACCTCATGATTGCAGTTGTTTCTGACAGGATAAGCGCCTTCGATGTCGTAATGCCACGTGGAATTCCATTCAAAGGACAAGTCCTAAATGGAGTAGCATCTGTTTTCCTAGATGCCGTCTCAGACATCGTTCCCACTTGGAAAATAGCCACTCCAGACCCAAACGTAACAGTGGGCCATCGGTGCGAACCTATCCGGCTTGAGATGGTCATACGTGGATACCTTACCGGACACGCACACCGCGAGTATTCCTCCGGGAAGCGCTCCTTATGTGGAGCCACCATGGCTGAAGGGCTAAGTGAACACGACCCATTCCCCATGCCAATCATCACCCCAGCTACTAAAGCTGAGGAAGGTCACGATGAAGATATCTCACCAGCTGACATACTCTCAAGAGGTATCGTAAGCCATGACATCTATGCCGAACTCGAACACATAACTCGTGCGCTTTTTGCCCGTGGAACAGAAATAGCCGCCTCTAAAGGACTTATTCTTGTTGACACAAAATACGAATTCGGAATGCGTGACGGGAAGATTATGCTCATAGATGAGATCCACACCCCAGACAGTTCTAGATTTTTTTATGCTGAAGGTTACACCGAGCGACAAGAAGCAGGCTTACCACAAAAACAGCTTAGCAAGGAATTCGTCCGAGAATGGCTTATGTCCCACGACTTCATGGGACTCGAAGGGCAAACTTTACCAACTCTCACAGAGGATTTCATCACACTCGTCTCCACACGATATATAGAACTTTTCGAAAAAGTCTCCGGATCTGAATTTATCGGAAATTCCTCTAACTCACCCCTTGAGCGCATAGAAAAAAACGTCGAAGAATGGCTCGCCAATAGAGCCTGAGCTGATAACTAACATGAGTCGCAAAAAGAAAAACAACAGTCCTTGGCTTGACGACGCTTTAGAAGCCGTCCGCACCTTACGTGCTGGGGGAGTCATAATTCATAGATCAGACACTGTCTGGGGAGTCGCTTGTGACGCCACAAACTCAGAAGCGGTATCCAAGCTACGAAAGCTAAAGAGGCGTGATGACAACTCTCCCATTCTCGTCCTCGTTGCTGACAATGGACTTATCGAGAGGCATTTCTCAGATATACCCGAAGCCGCTTGGGATTTGTTCGAGCACAGCAACCGACCTACAACCGTTATTATGCCAGGCGGAAAAGGAGTCGACCCCAGCATCCTCGGTCCTGAGGATTCACTCGGCATTCGCCTTGTCCATGACGAGTGGACACAATTCGTCTCACGCGGTCTAGCACGCCCCCTTGCGAGCTCGAGCGCCAACATCACAGGCTCGCCTACCCCGATCAACTTCGACTCTATCACCCTCGAGATGCTCGACGGAGCAGATTTTACTAGCTCACACAGACGCTCCGAACTAGATAGCTCCAGACCATCATTTATAGCCGCCTTTGACGCCAATGGTAGATTTAAAATTCTACGCAGCTAAATATCCATAGCTACTTATCTATAGATTAGATTTGCGACCTTCGAAATTTGACTATTCTCTTGAACTATAAAAAATCCCTACAGCACAACGTTTTCAAAGCGATCGGAAAAGTCGCCGACAAGCGAGGGGAGCGCGTGTTTGTTATCGGAGGGTTTGTTCGTGACCTGATCTTAGACAGACCGTCAAAGGATATAGACATCGTAACCGAAGGCAAGGGGATCGACCTTGCGAGAGATGTATCTAAAGAACTCGGCATTCGCAAAGTCAACGTATTTAAAAACTTTGGCACCGCTATGTTTAACTGCGGTGACCTCGAAGTTGAATTCGTCGGGGCGAGGAAAGAATCTTACATGCGTGGAAGCCGCAAACCCATCGTTGAAGACGGCACCCTCGAGGATGACCAAAACCGCCGAGATTTCACAATCAACGCTATGGCTCTCTCCCTGAACTCAGAAAACTACGGTGAACTCGTTGATCCATTCAACGGGATGCGAGACCTCGACTTAGGGGTTATCCGAACCCCTCTCGATCCTGACATCACGTTTAATGACGACCCACTTAGGATGATGCGCGCCGTTAGGTTCGCTACACAATTAGGTTTTACTATCGTTCCTGAAAGCATAGACGCCCTGAAGCGTAACGCAGCTCGATTGGAGATCATCTCTATGGAACGCATACATACAGAATTGAATAAAATCATTCTTGCCAAACATCCCGGACAAGGGTTTAAAATCCTTGCTAAGACTGGACTTCTCGAGCAATTTTTTCCTGAGATGATGGATCTCCAGGGGGTCGAAACACGCAACGGCATCGGACATAAGGACAACTTTCTTCATACTCTACAAGTGTTAGATAACGTTAGCGTCAAGAGTGATGACCTGTGGTTAAGGTGGGCCGCGATCTTACATGACATAGCTAAACCTCCCACCAAAAGGTTTGACAATCGCAACGGATGGACTTTCCACGGTCACGAGGACAAAGGGGCTCGCATGACTCCCCTAATCTTCAAACGACTCAAGCTTCCTATGGATGCTAAGATGAAGTTCGTCCAAAAACTCGTCCTCCTCCACCTTAGACCTATCGCCTTAACGAAGGAAGTGGTCACCGATAGCGCTATTCGACGCCTTTTAATCGTTGCCGGAGATGACATCGACGCTCTGATGACACTTTGCAGAGCAGACATAACATCAAAAAACGAAACCAAGGTCAAGCGTTACTTAAAAAACTACGAAATTGTTGTAAAAAAGCTAAAGGAAGTTGAAGAAAATGACTCAGTAAGAAATTTTCAACCTCCCGTAACTGGCAAGATGATTATGAAAACCTTCGGAATTTCACCATCTCGACCCATCGGGGAGATTAAGAAGGCAATCAAGGAAGCCATCCTTGAAGGCGATATAAAAAACGATCCAGACGAAGCTTTTGAGCTTATGCTCAAAATCGGATCGGAGATGGGGCTTAAGAGAATTTAATCTTTACCCTTCCAACCATCACGAAGCGTAACAGTTCGGTTGAACACCAACGCATCTTGTTGAGAGTAACGTGAGTCCGGAGTGAAGTAGCCTAGGCGGGTAAACTGATAGGTTGTTCCTGGCTTTGCTGAGGTGAGCGAAGGCTCTAGCTTACAGTCTTTGAGGATTTTTAACGAACTCGGATTGAGAAATTCTGTAAACAATTGATCTTTATGCCCATCAGGATTATCATCAGAGAAGAGGCGATCATAGAGACGGACTTCCGCATCAATGGCTTTTGTGGCTTCTACCCAGTGAAGGGTACCTTTTGCTTTAATACCGCTTGTATCAGAGCCGCTCTTAGAATTTTCGAAATAGTTTACATGGACTTCTGTAACTTTCCCAGACGGGTCAGTAATGTGGTTTGCATACTCAACTTTATAAGCGCTCTTGAGACGGACGACCTTACCTGGAGCGAGACGGAACCACTTCCTATTTGCTTCGATCTTGAAATCCTCGGACTCGATGTAAAGCTCGCGACCGAAAGGCAGCTCGCGATATCCTGAGTCTGGATCCTCAGGGTTATTCTCCGAGGGGAGCATTTCAATTTGTGACTCGGGGTAGTTGAGTATGATGAGCTTTATAGGGTCTAGGACCGCCATAACTCGAGGGGCGACCTGGTTAAGATCATCACGTAGCGCAAACTCTAAGAGCCCCACGTCAATGATGTTTTCGCGCTTAGCCACACCTACTCTATTGATAAACTCACGAATGCTCTCGGGGGTGTATCCCCGACGTCGCAGCCCACTGAGAGTAGGCATTCTCGGGTCATCCCAACCATCTACAGAGCCGTCTTCGACAATCGAAAGCAGCTTTCGCTTAGACATAACAGTGTAGTTGAGATTGAGTCGAGCAAATTCAGTTTGGGATGAAGGGAAAATTTCAAGGTTCTCAATATACCAATCGTACAAAGGGCGGTGGACCTCGAACTCCAATGAACATAGACTGTGTGTGATTCCTTCGATGCTGTCCGACTGACCGTGAGCGAAATCGTACATCGGGTAGATGCACCATTTGTCACCTGTACGGTGGTGCGTGGCGAACAGAATGCGATACATGAGCGGGTCACGAAGGTGCATATTGGGATTTCCCATATCAATTTTTGCGCGAAGAACTCGGGAACCAGCCTTGAACTCTCCAGCTTTCATTCTCTCAAAAAGATCACGGTTCTCTTCAGGAGTTCTATCTCGGAACGGACTATGCGTACCGGGTTGGGTGGGAGTGCCTTTCTGCTTTGCTATATCATCTGAAGACTGGTCATCGACGTATGCCTTTCCACCGTCAATAAGTTTGAGAGCATACATGTATAATTGATCGAAGTAATCACTCGTAAAGAACTCTCCTCCATTAGGTTCAAATCCAAGCCATTTGATATCTTCACGTATTGCATCAACATATTCTACATCTTCCTTGATGGGGTTTGTATCATCAAAACGAAGATTCGTTTTTCCGCCAAATTCCTCCGCCAAACCGAAACTTATGCAAATAGCTTTAGCGTGACCGATATGTAAATACCCGTTAGGTTCAGGAGGGAAACGTGTATGAACTAACCCTCCATTTTTCCCCTCCGATATATCAGCATCTATTTTTTGCTGCAAAAAGTGTCGACTCGTGTTTTCTGACATGTAGCAAAAATACAATGCTCGCCTTATCTTTGTACATGTATTTAATTAGTTTATCAGGCGTTTATGATATATAATTCAAGCACAGAAATCAAGGAAGAAGTCTTAGTAGATGTGAAAATCGATGAGGGCTGGAAGATTGTTGTTTATAATGACGACCACAACACTTTTGACCACGTCATTGATAGGCTAGTTGTGACCTGCGGGCACGACCCTCTTCAAGCTGAACAGTGTGCTATGATTATACATTTTAAAGGGAAATGCACTGTAAAAAGTGGTTCGTATGACGAACTAGAGCCTATGTGTACATCGCTATTAGAAGCCGATATTACAGCAGAGATAGAGCCATGAAATATGTAGCGGTGAGAATCTGTTTTCTTATTATTTCGTCAATACCTCTTTGTTTAAAAGCCCAAATATTTACAAATAGCGCACCTCAATGGGGAATAACACAGCACAATTGGGATGGCGTATATGGATCTGGGGTCTCAACGCTAGATTGGAATATGGATGGATGGGATGATTTGACATTTGGCAATTCATCTGGAGCATTAAGAACATTCATAAACAATCAAGGAAATGGATTTACATCTATTCATTTGCCTGTTACGCAACAAACAGAAGCAAAGTCTATCATGTGGCTAGACATCGATGATGACGGGGACATGGATTTGTACTACTCCGATGCAGAAGGTCGGGCGGAAATCGCTGAAAATATTGGCGACACTCTATTCATCAATGTCACTGCCTTCACTAACATCGAACAAGTTGAGATACCCTCGGAAGGATGTTCCTGGGCAGATTATGACAACGATGGAGATCTTGACCTATACATCTGCAGGTATTACGAAAGCGAGGAAGATGTGGGGTCCGAATACAGAAATGTCTTGATGAGAAACGATGGTGATTTCCAATTCACAGATGTAACCGCGGAATCCTACACAGGTATTTATGCGCGTGCCTCCTTTCAATCTATATGGTTTGACTGGGACAGAGATGGTTTTCAAGATTTATTTGTCATTAACGACAAGGATGGCGCAAACACATTGTTTCACAACTTACAAAACGGTCAATTTGAGGATATCGCATCACAAGTAGGATTGGATGTTTCGATGGACGCTATGTCCGCGACTTTGGGAGATTATAATTCAGATGGAATAACGGACATCTATATATCTGATTCAGGCATAGGGGAGAATCCTGAAGGAAGCAAGCTGTTTCGCGGCACTCAATCAGGCGTTTACATAGAAGAATCTGTACTACTGGGATTGAATCTGATTGAATTTTGTTGGGCTGCTGTTTGGATGGATATTGACAATGACACAGACTTAGATCTTTTTATCTCTGAACACGATCCAGTAAATCCCTATCAGGAAAATTTTCTTTTTGAAAATTCCGAAACAGGAGCGGGTGCGCCATTGGGGTTCAATCTTGTCAGCACAGATGTGTATAACACCGACCTTCTTAATTCTCACACTGTAGCTAGTGGTGATTTCGATAGAAATGGCTGGATAGATTTTGTAGTCCATAATGTCGGGAATCACACGGCAAGGATTTGGATGAATTCTGGGGTTACTTCTGATCCAGCAAATTATATCCAAATAGGGTTGTTAGGTCAGCTATCAAACACTGTGGGTGTTGGATCTTGGATTGAAGTCTCTGCTGGCGGGATTACACAGGCAAAAAGCACTCATTGTGGTGAAAATTACCTAGGACAAGAGGGATTGTATGAGCATTTTGGTCTTGGTGAAACGTCATTTGTTGATTCATTAAAAATTCAATGGACAAGCGGGATTACAGACAAGTATTACGGGTTAGACATTGGAATTAACACCGAACCGAGAGCGCTCTATACAGAAGGATATTCCGCATGTCCTTATGTATCCGACACGACTCTTTGTGGCCCTGAAACAGTGACCGTTTCGGCGACACCTTTTTGGGAGGCAGCCGAAGTTGTTTGGTCTTATCAAGAAACCGCCCCTCAAGACTTGGGATTAGACGAAACACAACCCTATGAAATAGTTCTCTCAGAATCTATAGAAATGACACTTACAAGTTCAGGGTTTTACAAATACACAGTATCTCATCAAGGGACGATGCTTTGCGAAAGCTCATTCCATATCACAAATGAATTTATTGGCGATTTAACAGGAGATGGTGTGATAGGCAGCTCCGATATACTGGTGTTAATTTCTGAATTTGGTTGCATCTCGAATTGCTCCATCGATTTCAACTCCAATGGGTCTACAGATATAAACGACTTGATATTCCTGTTGTCAATATTCGGAGAAAGCTGTTGAGTGCTCTCCAGAGCCTAAGCGTTCTTGATTGCTGTAGCTGCCGCACCAGGGTTTTTAGCCTTGAATATAGAAGACCCAGCAACGAGAACATCTGCACCCGCCTCTACTAATAATGATGCGTTTGAGGTCGTAACGCCCCCATCAATTTCGATGTGAAATTTTGCGCCGACAGTATCACCCATTTTTCTTAGTTTTCGGACTTTTTCATAGGTACGTTCAATAAATGATTGACCTCCAAAGCCTGGGTTAACACTCATCAGACACACAAGGTCGAAATCGTGTAAAACTTCACTTAATGACTCAACAGGCGTATGCGGGTTTAGAGCAACTCCCGCTTTCATTCCAAGACCTCGAATAGCTGCCAGAGTTCTGTGGAGGTGATCACATGCTTCAATGTGTACTGTCAAAACATCTGCTCCTAGATTTGCGAAATCCTCCAGATATCTATCTGGATCTACAATCATTAGATGTACATCAAGGGGTTTGTCAGCATGTTTCGCAATAGCTTTAATCACAGGCATTCCGAAACTAATGTTGGGGACAAAAACACCATCCATCACGTCTATATGAAACCAGTCTGCGTCAGAAGAGTTGACGAATTCTATATCGCGCTGGAGGTTTGCGAAGTCAGCGGCTAAGAGAGAGGGGGCTACGAGATGCGACATGAGTGTTTTATGCGGATTTGTAGTGCAAAGGTCGTGAGTATTTCTTTCCTTTACAGTATGGATAGCACAGTAAATAAGAATGAGATATTCACAGTGGGTCTCACTGGAGGAATCGGTTCTGGGAAATCCACGGTAGCCAAGGTGTTTATTGCCTTAGGCGTGCCTGTATTCAATGCAGATAAAGCGGCCCATTCTATTTATGCTGAGAACTCTAAAATAAGGACCTCAGTGATTGACAAATTTGGTGCAGAAGTTGCGGTGTATGATTCCGATGGCAAGGCTGTTGATATAGACAGACAAGCATTAGGTAAATTGGCTTTTAGTGAAGAAGGAGGTATAGAATTTTTGAATGACCTAGTTCACCCAGCGGTTGGAAAGGCGTTTCAGGATTGGGTTAAAAACTTACCTTCGACCGTGTCGTATGTGATTCGTGAAGCAGCCATACTCTTTGAGAGCGGGTCAAGCAAAAGCTGTGACGCCGTTGTTACTGTTAGCGCTAAGGAGGCGCAAAGAATCTCGAGGGTTAAGCGCAGAGATGGGCACGATATAGCTGTGATTGAGGGGAAGCTTAAAGCCCAAAGCACAGATGTGCTGCGGGAATCTCTTTCAGACTTTATTTTAAGAAACAACGATTCTGACATGCTGCTTCCTCAAATTGAAAAGCTACACATCGTTATACAAGGAAAATCTATTAACTTCAGCAAATGAATCAAGGCATCAATCGTGGAGGTTTGCGAGAACGAAAAGCAAGGGTAAAACTTCTAATGTCCGCAGTATTAGATTTCGAACAGGAGTTGTTAGATGCATTAAAAACGGACCTTGACAAAGCAGAAGCAGAAGCTACTTTACAAGAAATCTATCCTCTAAAAAAAGAAGCTCAACACACGATTGCAAACCTAGACAGGTGGATGGCCAAGCGCTATGCCTCTACCCCACTCGCTTTAACTGGAACGAGACATTACGTAAAGGCTGAACCCAAGGGGCGCGTTCTCATCATTTCGCCTTGGAACTATCCCGTGATGCTTACTCTCAAACCTTTAATTGGGGCACTAGCCGCTGGGAATTGCGTTGTTGTAAAACCATCTGAACATACCCCAACCGTTGCAGGGGTTATAAAGAAGCTCCTTGAATCTGTCTTTACAGAAGATATAGTAAAGGTGGAACTAGGTGGCGCTGAAGTCGCCGCAAAACTAACTTCCTCACTTTTTAACCATATTAACTTTACTGGGGGAACTAACATTGGCCGTCTTGTGATGAAATCTGCCGCTGAACATCTTTGCTCTGTAACCCTCGAGCTTGGGGGGAAAAGCCCTACCATTATTGACAAAAGTGCTAATTTAAAGAATGCAGCACTCAAGATAGCTTGGGGTAAATACATGAATGCCGGCCAAGTTTGCATCGCTCCAGATCATCTTCTTATTGAGAAATCTATAGCAGCTGAATTTACTACGGCCCTACTTAGTCGCATAACGACGATGTATGGAGAAAAACCCATAGAGAGTAAGGACTTAGGCAAGATTGTAAACGCAACTCACTACAATAGAATTCTAGGGTTAATCAAAGACGCGGTTGCAAAGGGAGCCACTTTACACGTTCCCGGGGGAGTTCTAGAGATGGGAGAAGATAGATGTAAAATTTCACCTTGTATTCTCACCGGATGCACATTAGAGATGGCGGTTATGCAGGAGGAGATTTTCGGACCCGTACTTCCCATTTTAACTTGGGAAACCCGAGAAGAAGCCGTGGCTATCATCCATCGAAACCCTTACCCTCTCGCCCTTTACATATTTAGTTCTAAGTCTAAATATATAAATTGGTTTATTGAAAACACTCAATCCGGAAGCACAGCAATAAATGAAGTGGTGATTCAAGTCGCAAATAGCGACCTGCCATTCGGAGGGATGCAATCTAGCGGAATGGGGCGTTCTGGGGGAAAGGAGGACTTCGACTCGTTCTCTAACCTCCGAAGTTTTGCAGTCCAAACGCTACCGTTTTCGTTCCTGCCCCTCACCTTCCCACCATTCAATGCTCTTGGGTTAACTTTCTCGCGATTTGCTCGCAAGTGGCTATAATTATAAGATATGTTAGTCCAAACTCACTTTCCTCGCAAGCTCTCCAGAGTTCGCTACGACCAATACCTCGCTTCAGGTTGGTTTAGAGGAGCTGTGATGCTTTACAAGATGGATCTCTTGTGTATTGATGACGCACTTTTCTCTGTCGTGAATATTAGAGTGAAACTCGATGATTTTATATTCCGCAAAAGCCAAAGAAAGTTACTTCGCAAAGTAGATGCGAGATTCCGTACCGTTTTCGGAGAGGCCAACCCTACGAAGGAGAAGGAAGCACTATACACAGCTCACAAACATCGATTCAAGGGCTTCATACATGCGACGCTCGCAGAATATCTCAAGGCGGGATTTGACACCACCGTATTCGACACACGCGAAGTATGCATCTATGACGAGGATAAACTCATTGCAGTGAGCTACTTCGACATGGGGGAAAAGAGCATGGCCAGTCTTCTGGGATTGTACGACGAACGATATTCAGAGTGGAGTTTAGGGAAGGCAACGATGTTGAAAGAGATCGTATTTGGCATTGAAAACGAAAGGAAATGGTACTACCCAGGATATATTTTAGACCGTGATTCTTCGTTCGATTACAAATTAGAGTTAGGCACGACTGAGTTCTACACACCAGACAATTCTTGGGCAGGTTTTTCCAAGCACGACCCTGCGAAGACCCACGGTTACGCAATCCGTCTAAATACCGACAAGCTTTGTAAGGCACTAACGAATTCAGGAATTCCACATAAGCCATGGCTTTATCCGTACTTCAGCATGGGACATTTGGGCCCTTGGAACGCATATTTAATGAGTGATCCGGCCCCGGTGGAATTAGGTTACGACCTTGAAGGTATGATGGTGGCCACCTACTCCTCTATAGAGAAAGCCTACTCACTTTTCAGCATAAACCCCTGTCCCGACGGCTCGCATTTCCTCAACCTAGAGGCTTCCGATGAGTTTTCTAACTCAACAGCTTATTTAAATCATTTATACCAAACAGGTGATTTCATTCTTATACATGGAACGCTAGAAATTCTAATGGAACTTATCAAAGTTTGGAAATCTAACCCACATTATATACCACCCTCATGAGACTATTAAGCTGGAACGTTAACGGAATTCGAGCAGTAGTAAAAAAGGACTTCGATTCTATTGTGGCCGGATTGAACGTTGACGTCCTCGGACTTCAAGAGACGAAAGCCCAAGACGATCAAGTTCGCGAAGCACTTTTCGGGCTACCATCACTTGAAGAATATGAGGTGTTTAGCTCTTCAGCCATTAAAAAGGGATATTCTGGGACCGCCATTATAACTCGCATCCCCCCCATTAAAGTCACAGCAGGAATAGGTGTTGCCGACCTCGATACTGAAGGTCGCGTCCTCCACGCTGAGTTTAAAGATTTTCATTACGTCACGGTCTACACTCCCAACTCCTCGTCCGGATTAAAACGCCTCCCGTTTCGTGAAACCTGGGACAAAGCATTCCGTGATTACTTGAATGAGCTCGACTCTGACAAGCCGGTTGTTTGTTGTGGAGATTTAAATGTTGCACATGCTGAAATCGACCTCGCTCGCCCCAAGCCTAACTACAATAAAACACCTGGATATACTCAGAAAGAGATCGATGGAATGGACGCCCATTTGGAGACTGGTTTCACCGACACATGGCGGTCTGCTCATCCCAACGAGGTGAAATACAGTTGGTGGAGCTACCGTGGTGGGGCACGCGAGAAAAACGTGGGTTGGCGACTCGACTATATGCTTGCCAGCAACAGATTGGTAGAAAATCTATCGGACACCTTCATCTTAAATGATGTCATGGGATCTGACCACTGTCCAGTCGGGCTAGAACTACAACTATAAATTCCTTGTATGCGCTCACAAAGTCTTTGTGGGTGGCCTTAAAGTATGGAGCTTCTTTGCTGAAAAAACGCAATGAAAATCTTTTTTACCAGCTTACTACTTACCTCCAGTTTTGCTTTAATCGCACAATGCCCTACCGACATTAATGGAAATGGAACAATCGACGAGGACGATTTATTAATGATTCTAGCTTCTTACGGACTCACTTGTGAAGGCGTGCCTGTTACTGATCCAAAAATTTCTGAAATCCACTACAACCCATCTAATGAACAAGGGACGGATTCAGAATGGGAATTTGTGGAGATTTACAATCCGCATGAATTTGGGCTGAACCTGAGTGGATGGAAATTGGGGGATGCAATCGATGCAACAGTTCCTGAAGGAACTTATATGGAATCCAATTCATATATAATATTTGCGAACGACACCGCTTCTTATACAAGCGAGCTCCCTCCTTTTACCATTTTACTTCCATTTTCTAGCAGTTCAAGTTTACACAACAGTGGAGAGACCATTCGCCTTCTTAGAGCTGATGGGTCTGAATCTAACCAGGTAACGTATAGTGACTACAATGGATGGCCCTCTGAACCTGATGGGGGTGGGTCTACTCTAGAGTGGCGTGGTCCTGGGCACATCAACTCTTTGCCAGAATCTTGGGTTTCTTCCAATGCATTCGGAGGCAGTCCTGGAAGCGCTAATAGTGCTTGGGCTGATTGAGTTTGAGGGGGGCACCATGAAGCATCACGTTTAAAGCCTCTCCAGATTCTAAAATGACTTCAGTGGAGACAGGGTTAACTACAACGCAAAGAACACGGCTACGGAAGTGTACTTTAAAAGAGTATGATTGCCATTCTGAGGGAAGGATAGGATTAAAGTGAGGAACGTCGTCGACAACTCGAAATCCACCGAAGCCTTCCACGACAGACATCCATGTACCTGCCATTGAGGTTATATGGAGACCCTCGTGAATTTCACTGTTGAAGTCGTCAAGGTCTAATCGAGCCGTACGGAGATACATCTCGTAAGCTTTTTCTAAGCGGCCTAGTTTTGATGCTAAGATGGAGTGAATACAAGGTGAAAGGCTAGATTCGTGAACGGTTCGAGGTTCGTAGAAATCGAAATTCTCTTCTAACATGGAATCCGTAAAGTCATCAGCGAAAAAATAGAAACCTTGAAGTACGTCAGCTTGTTTGATGAAAACTGATCGAAGGATACGATCCCAAGACCAGGTTTGGTTTATAGGCCTCTGATCAGATGAAAGATCAGACACCATCATTTGTTCCTTGTCCATAAAACCATCCTGCTGAAGAAAAACCTGAGTTCCGTTGAGAGTTGGGAAATGTAAATTGT
This sequence comes from Bacteroidota bacterium, assembly GCA_027619225.1. GTDB lineage: Bacteria > Bacteroidota > Bacteroidia > Flavobacteriales_D > Sanyastnellaceae > UBA974. The sequence goes on along the minus strand of JAQCFW010000007.1, from coordinate 63,874 downwards.
CGCAACGCTCCTTCCATTGTTTAGACTCGTTAGAAAAATCGAGCCCCCAAGCTTCACTCTTAGCAGACATCACACTTGGATGTTCTGAAGAAATCCATTCGCCTATTTCACGGGTATAATTCATACACCAGCGAGCTATATAGTTGGTGTACCAATTGTTGTTTACGTTGTTTTCATATTCGTTAGGCCCTGTTACACCAAGCATTACCCACTTTTGTCGTGATTCTGAAAATGTAACTCTTTGGCTCCAAAAGCGAGCGATACCAAGCAGCACATCGAAGCCCATTTCAAGAAGATACTCCTTATCACCTGTATATCTAACATAATTAAATATGGCGAAGGCAATGGCACCATTTCTGTGAATTTCCTCGAATGTAATTTCCCACTCGTTGTGACATTCTTCCCCATTCATAGTAACCATGGGATAAAGGGCAGCTCCGCCAGAAAACCCAAGATTCTCAGCGTTTTCAATAGCTTGTTCAAGGTGATTGAATCTATATACAAGGAGCTGCCTAGCAACTGAAGAATCATGGGTGCTCAAGTAAAATGGGATACAATACGCCTCGGTATCCCAATATGTAGCGCCGCCATACTTTTCGCCAGTAAAACCCTTGGGACCAATGTTCAATTTCGGGTCATCGCCTCTGTAAGTGGAGTTAAGATGGAAAATATTGAAACGTATAGCCTGTTGAGCCTTGTCATCACCCTCTATTTCAATATCTCCTTCATTCCAAATCTTTTCCCAGCACAAGCGATGCGCCTTAAATTCAGAATCATATCCATGGTCTCGACCTGCAATAGATTCGGCAAACGCCAATTCTGACAAACCTTCAACCTCATGATTCAACGAGCTTACTATGCCTATGAATTTTTTTAAAACAAGTGTGTCGCCATCCTTTACATCACCGATTTTATAAGTCGCAAAAACTTCTTTGTCAGAAGCCTCAAAATTGACGATATCAACCAATTCTCCATTTAACTCGAGGCTACACGCAAATGCCGTAGCTACAGTGAAGCACGTTTTCTTAGTTGTGTTGACCACACAACCTACTTCATATTTATCTGAAATGATAGCACGATCAAACTTCCAAAATGCTTCATTCCAATTTGAATCTTCATTAGTAACATCAGCATCTACGGAAGGAGAGATCACAATTTGATCAACACCATGAACAGCTTCGATTGAATATTTAATGGCAGCTCTATTGGGACTATGCATATTGCAAAACCTCTCCGCTGTGACTCTAATAATTACACCGTTCACCACTTCAACTTCGAATAAGCGGGTTACAAGGCCTCGCTTCATATCAAGTTCGCGCTTAAATTCAATTACATTCTTTGCAGTAAATAGATCGACCTCTACCCCATTCACAACAACACCAATCTTAGACCAGTTGGTCGAGTTTAAAACCTTAGCAAAAGTTTCTGGATAACCATTTTTCCACCAGCCAACTTTTGTTCTATCTGGGTAGTAAACCCCCCCCACATAATGTCCAGACAAAGAATCTCCAGAATATTTCTCCTCAAAATTAGCCCTTAAGCCAAACCGACCATTCCCAACCGAGAATATAGATTCACTGGCTCGATTTGCAGTGTCATCTAACCCCTTTTCAGTCACCTTCCAAGGGTCGACATCATAAAGAGTCGTTGAGGAACTCATCCCGTTATTTGATTTAGTTTCTCTAATGTCATTCCACAAAGATCACTTACAACAGAGTTAGCCCTACTTAGCTCGGAAGCATCGCCTATGCCTAATGCAAAAAATCCTCCCGAAAGCGCCGCTTCTATTCCTGAGGCGGCATCTTCGAAGACGACACACTCAGATGGTGAAATCCCCAATATTTCTGCTCCTTTTAAGAAAACTTCTGGGTCAGGTTTTGATAGGGTAATGTTGTTTCCGTCAACTACTCCATCAAAAAGGTTGAAAAGATTTACGTTTTTTAAAATTACTGTGGCATTCTTACTTGAAGAGCCTAAGCACACTCCTACACCTTCACGCCTGAGTTCTAAAATAAGATCTTTCACACCTGGAAGAATTTCATATTCGCTCATCTTACTAACAAGGTAAAGGTATAGGGAGTTTTTCTTCTCCATAAGTAGGAGTTTCGTATTAGAGTTGAGTTCTAATGAACCTAAAGAAAGTATTTTTTCAAGACTATCTATTCTACTCAGCCCTTTTAAAAGCTTATTGTCATCTAGTGTAAAGGGTATAGAGAGTTCGTCGGCCAACATTTTCCAAGCAGTAAAATGGTGCTTCGCTGAATCTACGATAACACCATCCATATCGAAAATGCAACCGCTTATTTTCATTGAAGAATACATTCAACATGGTACTTTGCAAGACCTTCAATGGGTTTTTTAATCAGATTCCCCATCTGAATCCCTCTCTTTTCACAAGCAAGTTGAAGATCCTCAGAAAAGTGATAAGCAACACTTCCAATAAAATGAACAGGGATTTGCTTGTGATTTTCAAAGCAGGCAACATGGGAATCTAAAAAGGATCCAAAACCATCTTGTAGCCAAGCCTTGACGATTTTTGCATCTCTATGCTTAGAGATGAACTTCATAAAGCTGGCAAGAAACACGTTTGGATTCGGCTCTGTATATAGTCTTTTATTAACGTCTGTCAAAGACAGTCCGAATTCACTCACGAAATCATCGTGTATACTCTGAGGCAATTTCTTGTATAAAAACGCCCTCAACAGGCGTTTACCAAACCAACTACCGCTTCCTTCATCTCCTAAGATATAAGCAAGTGAAGGCACCTCTTCATAAACTTCAGTCCCATCGAAAAAACAAGAATTTGAACCCGTACCAAGGATGCATGTAATCGCTGGTTCTCCTGACCATGTTGAATAAGCTGCGCCGTTAAGATCATGACCTACATGAATCTCGGCATGACTGAATACTCCTTTAAGTCCTTCTTCTATAATTGAACACATCTCAGCAGAACTTGAACCCGCACCATAGAAAAACACTTTCCCTACATTTGGGGCGATTTTCGTCATTTCTATTTGGCTTCTAAGCTCTTGCTCAACAAGATTAGAAGAATGAAAGTAAGGGTTTAAACCTATAGTGCTAAACTGAGCCAGCTCTTGTCCTGTTTCATCAATAGCAAGCCAATCACTCTTTGTAGAACCACTATCTGCAATTAATATGATCATTTGTGTCTTATTATATCCGGCTTACTAAATCCACAACTCTATTCGCGTAACCAGCTTCATTATCGTACCAACCAAATAGTTTAACTACATTCTTGGATGCCCTTGTTAAATCAGAATCAAAAATACAACTGTGAGGATCGCCAACAATATCCGAACTAACTAAAGGATCTTCACTGTAACAGAGTATGCCTTTCATGGCTCCAAGAGAAGCTGCTCTCATCGCTTCATTCACCTGTTCTACTGTCACATCCTGTTTAAGAACAGCTGTAAGATCTGTGATAGAACCCGTCGGCGTCGGAACGCGAACCGCTACCCCGTCTAATTTACCTGCCAGTTTTGGCAACACAAGACCAACAGCAGCTGCAGCTCCAGTTGAAGTAGGAATCATATTCACCGCTGCTGCACGGGACCTTCTGAGGTCTGAATGTGGAGAGTCCTGTAATCTTTGGTCTGATGTATAAGAATGGACTGTTGTTATAAAACCTCTTTCTATCCCAAAATTATCATCTAAAACTTTCACCATCGGCGCTAGGCAATTTGTAGTACAAGAAGCAGAACTAATGATAACATCTGAATCCTCAACAATATGATCATTAACGCCCAGCACTATTGTTTTCAAGTCACCCGAAGCTGGGGCGCTTATCACCACCTTTTTCGCGCCGGCTTGTATATGGGCCATCGATTTTTCTTTCGTTACAAATACTCCCGTTGACTCAATAACTGTATCCACTCTGATTTCTTCCCAAGGGAGGTTTAAAGGATTCCTTTCAGCGGAAACCTTAATCATTCTACCATTAACTTGAAGATCTCCATTGACTACTTCAACTTCACCACTAAACTTACCATGAACGCTATCGAACCTAAGCAGGTGAGCTAGGGTTTTAACATCCGTTAAATCATTAATCCCTACAACCTCCACATCATTTCTTTCTTCTAGTATTCTAAATGACATACGACCAATTCGCCCGAAACCATTGATTGCTATACGCTTTTTTGACATCTGTTAAGTTTTATTTATTAAATAGATAAAATGTGCGCAATGCGCACCTCTTCTTCCAAAGTATGTATTTTATTCGCAACCGCATTTTTAAATGGCGTCGAAAGTAAGCAATCATTCACAATTCCTATCATACAATTAGATTCGCCTCTTAATAAAGCCTCAATTGCTTCTACACCAAGTCTTGAAGCGAGGACTCTATCATAACATGAAGGAGGCCCACCTCTTTGAAGGTGTCCCAGTACGGTAATCCTAATATCGTATAAATCTGTTTTACCGTGTATTTTCTTCGCAAGCTCATAGGCACCTCCAGATTTATCTCCTTCAGCAACAATGACAATACTACTCGACTTTTGACTCCTCTGACCCGCCTGCAGAACATCAATTAAATCATTTGAATCTAAACCCGTTTCGGGAGTCATCACTGCAATCGCTCCGGTCGCAATTCCTGTTCTCAAAGCAATAAATCCATTGTCTCTACCCATTACCTCAACAAAAAACAATCGATTGTGACTATCTGCTGTGTCTCTGATTTTATCTACCGCCTCAACTATCGTATTCGTAGCTGTATCGAAACCTATTGTATTATCTGTTCCTGCTAAGTCATTGTCAATCGTCCCAGGCAAACCAATGATAGGAAAACCATGTTCCTCATATAATTTCATAGCTCCAGCAAAGGTTCCATTACCTCCGATTACAACAAGTCCATCGATTTCATTTTTACGGAGATTTTCTAAAGCTCTCAATCTTCCCTCCTCAGTTCTAAACTCTTCACACCTTGCTGATTTAAGAATCGTGCCGCCACGTCCTAATATTTTCGCAACTGACCTGACGTGTAGCTTTTTAAAATCACCATCAACTAACCCTTGAAACCCCTGAAAAACTCCACATACATCAAGTTTATAATAAACCGCAGTTCTCACAACAGCTCGAATAGCGGCGTTCATACCTGGAGAGTCTCCCCCTGAAGTTAATACTGCAATTTTCTTCACCTTCTTAATCTTTATAATTATTTAGCAAGCGAAATTTAGCACATTCTATATTAGAAATCACAAAAAATTTAAACTTATTGTCTTAAATACACTAAGTGTTAAACAAAATCGCTTGATTGGTAAGGAAAAACATTAAAAAAAGTATATATGAAAAAAGAAGCAACAATAAAGATTGAATAGGCACCATCCATAGTGTATAAATGACACTTTGACTTGTATATTTCGAGTATGAATTCGAATTCACAATTAGGAGTAAGTGTAGACTGTGTTGTTTTTGGCTATAATGGAGATTCTATAAAAGTTCTCTTAATACAGCAAAAAACACAGGATGGGGGAACTATTACTGAAAGCGAACTTCAGATGGCATTGCCTGGTGATCTCGTTCAAGCCGAAGAAACACTTAGCCAATGCGCCGCACGAGTCTTGCTTGAACTCACAAGCATCGAAGGTATTTTTCTTAAGCAGTTTCACTCTTTCGGAGATCCTGACAGAGTTCGTGGAGTAAAGGACGAGAAATGGCTTGAAACTTTTCGTGAATTTCCGAATAAGAGGATAATAACTGTTGCTTACTACGCGCTGGTTTCTCTCCACGAATATAATCCCGAAGCATCTTCTTTTGCAGGAAGTATTCAATGGGTCGACGTAGATAAAGTTCCAGAACTCGCTTTCGACCACAATGAAATCTTTAGATACGCAGTAACAACACTACGTCAACATATCGAGCCACACCATATCGGATTTGAACTTCTTCCTAAGAAATTCACTCTAAGCCAACTTCAGCATTTGCACGAACTAGTTCTCGATAAAAAACTCGACAAACGAAATTTCCGTAAAAACGTCAAACGTATGGATCACCTAGTTCCGCTTGAAGAAAAACAAACTGGGGTTCTACATAAACCTGCTCAATTATTCACATTCAATCCTGAAGCAGTAATCTAAATGAAGTATTTACTTTCTCTTTTTGGTTTGGTAATTTGTGGGCTGAGTTTTGCGCAGGTTGTTTGGACTGAACCAGCATTCCCTACAACTGACGACATAGTTATTTTATACTACGACGTTACAGAGGGCAATGGTGCTTTAATAGACCTTACAGAACCCTGCCCAGGATGCCCATTCGTTTACGCTCACACCGGAGTCATAACATCTCAGAGCTCGTCGCCCTCGAACTGGTACCACGTTCATAACCCATGGCCCTCAACTTCGCCTAACAACCTAAGTGAGGCAAATGTGGGGAACGTCTTACTGCCATTAGAAACTGGCAGTACAATACACAGCTTTAATTTCGACGGACTGACTTTGGCAGAGTATTACGGCATTGAGGAAGGAGAAGAAATAGAACAACTCGCTTTCGTATTCAGAGACGCCCTTGGCACAGTCGTAGGTAAGAACGCTGACGAGAGTGACATATTTGTCGCTGTGAGTAATGGAGAGTATGAAGTGGACTTTGTAAGCCCACCACTTGATTTTAACCTCATGGCGGCAGGAGAGCAGGTTGAAATTCAAGCTATAAGTTCTTCTTTAGGAGAACTAACGCTGAGTGTAAATGGACTGGAAGTTGCAAATAATGAAGGACTTTCACTTGAGTACACATTGACACTTGAGTCTCCTGGAGATTACGAACTCACATTAAACGGAATCTCTGCGACGGATGATGAAAGCGAAAAAACTGTCATCGTTACTGCAATGCCTGATGTCCCTAATGTTGCTTGGGCACCCACGGGAACACTGGACGGCATTAACTACATTGATGACAACACCGTAATCTTACAAGTTTTTGCACCTTATAAGGAGTTTCTTTTTGCTGTAGGGGATTTCAATGATTGGGAGATGACTTCTGGAGCGATCATGACTCGCACGCCTGACTACCAACGCTATTGGATAGAGCTCACGGGACTCGAAGTGGGGCAGCCTTATAGATTTCAATACCACATATTGCCCGACGACATCAGAGTCGCTGATGCTTATGCTGAGATTCAATTGGACAAATGGAACGACCCCTGGATTCCTGAGAGTACTTACCCAGACATGATTCCGTATCCTGAAGAGTTTACGTCGAGCGATCCGGTGAGTGTTTTTGTGACGGGGGAAGATGAGTACGTTTGGACTGATCTGAGTTTCGATAGGCCACAGCAGGAAAACCTCGTGATTTATGAAATTCTCGTGAGGGACTTCTCTGAGCAGAGGACATATAAAATGATAGAGGACTCATTAGATTATATTGAAAACTTGGGGGTCAGTGCCATCGAACTTATGCCTGTCGTGGAATTTAACGGGAATGACAGCTGGGGCTACAACACGACCTTTTATTTCGCGCCGGACAAAGCATACGGGACACGTGATGATTTGAAATCGCTTGTGGATGCATGCCATGAAAGGGGGATAGCGGTAATCCTTGATCTCGTATTTAACCATTCGGATCAGCCCAACCCTTTCATTACAATGTACTGGGATGACTGGGTGGTGTCGCCGAATAACCCCTGGTTTAATGTTGAGGCGCCTCACTCTATGAACTGGTTCTACGATTGGAATCACAACACCAATGCCACGAAGAGTTTCGTAAAGAGGACCTTAGATCACTGGACTCAGAATTACCACATTGATGGGTTTCGTTGGGATTTTACCCAAGGCTTAGTCCAAACCCAGGGCGGAGGACCCTCCTACGACGCAGGCAGAATTGCAATTATTCAGGAGTATGGCGAACACGTTTGGTCTCAAGATGAAGGGGTATATATGATACTCGAACACTGGTGCGACTACAATGAAGAGCAGTTACTTGCAAATGAGGGGTTCATGCTTTGGGCCAATACGCATCACGACTACTCTGAGGCTGCAATGGGATATTCTTCGAATCTGAATTATGCGAATTATCAGTCTCATGGCTTTAACGAGCCCCATGCCGTTACGTATATGGAAAGTCACGACGAAGAGAGGCTTATGTACAACAACCTCAACTGGGGAAATAACGCTGGTGAGTATGAAATCGAGAATCTCGAGACGGCCCTGCGCAGAGTGGAGCTGACGGCTTGTTTTCATATTTTACTTCCAGGACCTAAGCTTCTTTGGCAGTTTCAGGAATTGGGGTACGATTACAGCATCAACACCTGCTCTGATGGCGTTACAGTGGAGGAATCTTGCCGTATAGAGGCCAAGCCCGTTCGCTGGGACTACTATGAGGAATCTGAACGACACAGGCTTTACGATGTGTTCTCCGCCCTGAATAATTTTAAAAAAGATTACCCAGAGGTATGCACTACCTCAAACTTTGTTTTTGATACAGGCGGCATGGGGAAAAGGCTTCACCTCACCTCGACAGACATGAATGTCGTTGTAGTCGGAAACTTTCATGTGAATTCTATCAACATGGTGTGCGACTTCCAACATGAGGGAACATGGTATGACTATATGACGGGAGAAGAGCTCGAGATAACCAACACATCCGAATCATATGCTTTTGAGCCAGGAGAATACCACGTCTATATAGACAACCAAATTCCTACTCCTGATATATACGATCCAGCTTCTGTAGAGGTGATTGCATCTGAATCAGAAGGCCATTCATCAAACATATTGTCCTACCCTAACCCCTGTACGGGATCATTTACTGTAGAAATTCCAGCAGGGGTTACTTGCAGATCAATGGAAGATGTTTCGTATGAGATTTTCGACACACTCGGCAAAAGAGTAATCTCTGGCACGAGCCCAACTAAAAATATACAAATTAACATTGACGGGATGGCGCCTGGTATTTATAGCATTAGCGTAAAAGCTCAATGCAATTCAAGCATCTACCATTTCACTTCAACTATTCAAAAACAATGAAGAATATACTTGCTGTTTTTGCTTCGGTTTTTCTGTTATCTATAACAGCTCAAACCCAAACTTTATCTGGGTTTGTTTACGACATAAATGGAACCCCTCTCCCCTCTGCAACAGTCATCGTCGATGGGTCAAGTGGAGTCTTTTGTGATTACAATGGTCACTATGAAATATCGGAGCTTTCTTTAGGCAAGCACTCTATTGGATTTAGTTTTATAGGCTACCTGAAAAAAACATTTGAAATAGAGATAACGAAAGGCGAAAATAATTTAAATGCCCGACTGAAAGAGGATGCCGTAATGATTAACGATGTTGTCGTTGTGGGATATGGTGTCCAGCGCAGGAAAGAGGTTACGGGGTCGATTGCGAAAATTGATGCGAAGAAGATAACCGCTGTGCAGACCCCCTCTTTCGAGGCAGCCCTTCAGGGCCAAGCCGCTGGAGTACAGGTAAGTCAAAGTTCAGGAGCTGCCGGAGCCGGATCTCTAATACGAATTCGTGGAGTGGCTTCTATCTCCGGGTCTGGAGACCCACTCGTCGTTGTAGATGGGATTCCTATCACTCAAGAGTACTTTTTAAATAGGCGGGCCGGCTATGGTGGTGGGTTTAACAACAACCCACTAGCAAGCATCAACCCCAACGACATTGAATCCATCGAAATCCTGAAGGACGCTGCTGCAACTGGGATCTATGGCTCTAGAGGGGCGAACGGCGTGATCTTAATCACAACAAAGAGAGGAACCAGCAAAACCTCGTTTGAATACAGTTCTCGAATTGGATTCTCTAAAGTCGCCTCGAGGCCCAATATGATGAACACCGAGGAGTACCTAACGATCAGACAGGAAGCTTGGGAAAACGATGGGGGGACGGGATATGTTTGGCTTCCTCACATGAGTTCATCTACTGACAGTCCCGAGTCTAGAAGGGCGGCTTACCTCAGAGCTGTTGAGACAAATACAGACTGGGTGGACGAGACCGTAGGAACAGGAATGAAGAATGCGCATAGCTTCGCCGCTCGCACTGGTGGCGATAAGTGGAGTATGTACTCTGGTTTCGCATACGATGACAACGAGAGCTATATGCTGGGCAACAGCTACACGAGGATAAGTGGGCGGATTAACCTAGATGTCGATCTTGCGCCTTGGGCGAAATTCCTTTTCTCAGGTTCTATGTCTGAGGGTAGAAACCAAAGGGTGAGTATGGCCTGGAGCGGAGGATTAGGGCGCGCTATGTCACAAGCCCTTCCATACATGCCCGTTCGTTATGAAAACGACACTCTTGTAAATGGAGTGAGTTACGAATCTGGGGATTTCTATCAGTGGAATACCAACTGGAATATGGTCGCAGAGAGAGAGATGAAAAAGTGGAGGTCAACTGAAAACAGAACTTTCACAAATGCACAGTTAATCCTCACCCCGCTCCAAGATCTTCATGTAAAATTCACTGGAGGGTTCGACAGAATGCTCGTGGAGGAAGACATGTGGGAGCCTGAGGCGTTCAACAACTACCTAGACCAAGGAAATCTGTACAGCAACACCATTCTGAATTGGAACGTAGGAGCTACAGCTGATTATCAACACGAAATCGACGATACCCAGACGCTTACATTACTTGTAGGGTCTGAGTACCAAAGAGCCGACAACTTTTCTTGGGATTATTATTTCCCAAACTCACCTTCTCCTGTTTATTCAAGCGATTCATTACAATCATTACTCGACACTGCTGACAGAAGAATAAACCTACCTACTCAACACAGTTTCTTATCTTACTTCAGCAGAATCAACTACTCCCTAGAGGATAGATACTTTTTTCAAGCTACGATGAGAGTAGATGGCTCATCGAGGTTTGGGCGTAACAGCAGATATGGATTCTTCCCGGCTGTTTCTGCAGGATGGGTAATTAGCGATGAAAACTGGTTTAATGCTGAGAACATCAGCTTTTTAAAGGTGAGGTCGAGCGTGGGTAAAACAGGGGCGGCAAACATTCCTGACTACGCAAGGTTTGGAACATATAGTCCTACAAACAATGGAATAACGTACGCAGGAGACAGCATCCTCTACCCCATCCAACCCGCGAATCCTGATCTAAAATGGGAGTCGACAAGAACGATAGATGGATCAGTGGAAATAGGTCTACTTCAAGATAGATTGGTGTTAGAAGTAGGGGCTTACCACAAATGGTCAACGGATGTGCTTATGAACGTTAGTGTTCCAGCATCGACAGGATTCACGAACTATTGGGACAACGTGGGGACAGTAATGAATAGAGGTGTAGAGCTGAGTATCAAGAGTTACAACACCACAGGAAGGTTGGGATGGGTTACCGAACTGAATGTATCTAAGAACTACAACGAGCTTATCGATATCGGTGAGTATACGCCCGATGCAATTTCTGGAGGCTCTAACGACTCAAGGGTAATTGTAGGCCGCCCAATCGGATCTTTCTTTCTGGTTGAGCACAGCCATGTTGATGCTGAAACGGGTCTCCCAGTTTATATCGACCTTGAAGGGAATGAAACTTTTGAGTATTCGAACGATATTAGGAAATACGTGGGTGACGGCCTCCCTGACTTTATAGGAGGTATGACGAACTCTTTAACCTATGGAAATTGGGATTTAACAGCACTTGTTTCTTTCTCTGTGGGCGCTAAGATTTTTGATTCTTCAGCCAAACGCCAACTCGGTGTAGTCAGTGATTGGAATATGAGAACTGAGCTTTTCGACAGATGGCAGCAACCCGGTGATGAGTCTACTTATCCCAGACTTACCTTAGACGAGACGACATACAGCTTGCCATCGGGTTTCCCTTGGTGGAATACAAGTTTGTTTATTTACGACGCTTCCTACTTGCGACTCCGCAACCTCACCCTCGGATATAACGTCCCAGGAAAGAATGAAATCCGACTTGCAGTAAATGCAACGAACGTGTTTACCATCACAAATTTTCCGGGGTTAGATCCAGAAGTAGTTCGTGATTTTGAAAACGCTCAGGACAGAAACATGAGTGCTAACGTCAGCTACCTTACTCCTCCTCAGGAAAAGGCTTTTACTTTTTCAATCACAGCTAATTTTTAAGATTATGAAAACAACAACTTTCTTATTGGCGATTTCACTCTCTCTAATTTCATGTGACAGACTCCTTGTTTTCGAACCTGGAGAAGTAATCCTTGCGGAAGATGCTATCTCAACATCTGATGATCTTCAGAGACTACTTATCTCAACTTACGACGTGCTCGGAAACCTCTACGACGGCAGAGTTCAAATTGTAAACGAACTCAGGGGAGATAATCTCGCAGAACCTGACAACAACAACGACTACAAATCTGTGTACAATCGGGAAACAACATTTTTCACTGGTATTAATGGTGGAATTTACACGGATTTCTACTACGCGATTTATAGATCTAATGTAGTGCTGGGAAGCTTCGATTTGGTGGAGGACATCACACCTGTGGATAGAACAAGAATAACAGCGGAAGCTAGATTTGTAAGGGCAGTTTGTCACTTGGGCGCGGTGAAGATGTTTGCTCAACCTTTCGGATATACATCTGACAATTCTCACTTGGGAATTCCTCTTAGGCTAGAAGCTTCACAAAACCCCTTACCTAGAGCTTCGGTAGGAGAAGTTTACACAGCAATCATTGAGGACTTTACGTATGCCGCTGAACATCTACCTTCTTCAAATGGGGCTTACGCCACATCAGATGCTGCGAATGGGTACCTTGCCCATATGCACTTCTTGATGCAAGACTGGATGAAAACAGTGAGTTACTGTGATGCAATTATATCTAGCGGGCATTATTCTTTAGACACAGATTTAAATAGATTTGAGTCTGGCATAACGAACGTTGAGACAATATTCGGGATACAGAGTTTTATGGATTCTGATTTACTGGAAGACGCTACTTTTGTCGATTTCCGTTGTGAGAGTCTAAGAGACAACTACCGTTCTGACAACAACCCTACGCCACAACTCACTTTCTCTATTGACTTTATAAATTGGTGGAATGGTCTTGGAGAGGGGTCCGGAGATGCCAGAGCTGAGTGGTTCACTTCTGGGGAGCGGAATTTCTGCAACAGATTTAACGGTCTTGACGTTTTCAACGTCCCCATAATACACCTATCTGGAATAATGCTCATTCGAGCGGAAGCTCTTTCTGAGTTAAATGAAAATTTAAGCTCTGCAATCACTGACATTAACTCCATTAGATCTCGTGCTAACGCTTCTTTACTAAGCGAAAGTTCAGATGCAACCTTAATTCGCAATGCTGCGAGAATAGATTATAGAAAAGAAACCCTGTGTGAAGGAACTTGGGTAGATCAACTCCAAAGGCGTGGCACCATGGGAGAAGACATCACCATTCGAGGAGGTTCTTGGGATTGTCCTGGAATGGCTCTTCAGTTTTCAAATACTGAAAACACAGTATCAGGATTTGTGTTAAACCCCGAAGGAGGATGCCTATAAAACCTTAGAACATGAAGAACTTCATTCAAAACACGACAATTAAGGTATTGCTGGTGGCTTTAATTGCATCCAGCGGATGTAAGCCTGAACCACAAGGGGAGCTTGGAGCGCCATTTGACAAAGTCGCTGGCATGTTAGGCACGTGGCAGCTAGATACATTTATACAAACAGACTTAAACAATCCCGTCAAAGAACAAAGGGATTTAACTTACTTTTTCGACGATGGAATCGTCACCCCAATGCAGATTACCTTTAACGAAGACAGAAGCTACTTCAGCGCATTAGAGATAGGGCGCAACTACTTCGGAGAGCATGGATTTTGGGGGTTCGATGATGACAATCACCCCAGCTATCTTATTTTAGAGACGACCCTATCGGACGGAACTCCAAGTGACACATTGCAATATGAGTTGGGATCTGTCGTCAGACCGTTCGACAATGCAATGACGATCGAATATGACAGACTGTGCGGTGAAGGGCCTACTGCATCAAGCACAGTCCTTTATTCAATCAATTTTAATAGAGTAAATTAAATCGCCATGAAGAATTTATTTAAACTATTAGGAACAATCATCATAAGCGTTAGTCTCACAAACTCTAGTTATGGTCAGGTCGGGTATATACAGCCCTCTCCTACTTCTCCTGATGATGAGGTGACGCTTTTTATAGATATAAACCAAAGCCAAGACGGTCTTCAAAACAATGCCCTAAGCGCTATGTTAGATGTGATGTCAGATACGACCCACATCTATCTTTGGGCATGGAATCCCTCTTCGCCTTTGGTCGGAAATGGAGAGTGGACGGCATCAAATGAGGCGATGAGACTTAACAGGATTGGGCCTAAATTGTATTCTATGACGTTCGTGCCGACTGAGTTTTTTGACATCGAAGGAGCCGAGCTTTATGCAAGTGGGATTTCTTGCCTGGCTAAGCTTAAGGATGGATCGCCCATCGATGGGTTCGAAGGTGAACCCAAGACAGAGGATATATATATCCCCGTAGTGCCGAAATTGTGTGACGAAATCATCTGTGTGTTTCCCGAAGTTCGTCGCGCTGACGATTTTCTAAGCATTACGTACCACAACACGCAAGAATCGTACGAAGGGCTTCAAAACATGGGTGGGGACGAATGTTATTTATGGATGGCAGCGAAGCTACTTGATGGGACAAATTTAATTTACACAGATGAAGCCCTCGTAACCTCAACCCCTGAACTTAAAATGACCGCGATCGATGATGGAACAACTGAAACTGCGGGCAAGTTTAGGATGACCTTTGTCCCAGAGGATTTATTTGAGCCCCTGATGACTCCAGAAATGGCAGGAATAGATTATCTGATTTGTTACATCTTAAGACCTGGATTTTCATATCCACCAGGGCCACCTAATTACTACATTAATCTTCCTATTCTCACTTGTGAATAACATCTAAGAATGAAAACCACTCGACTCTTCCTTTTAGCTTCTGTATGTTGTTTAGTCATTGTGCTCTCTAATTGCTCAAGCACAACAACAAATCACGAGCAAGGATCATCTGAGACAGTAATAGAAGGTGTGAAAAAGCTTCGTGAAGGTGATGGATGGAGCACGTGGGGACCCACACTTCCTATACAGTTAAAATCAGATTCAACGAGTCTTAACTTAAAAGACTACTTACTATATGGGGAGCGCGTGGATTCTGTCGTGTATTTCCATGAAATGACCCACCCTGAAAGGATTCAATTCAACAGTTATAATGAGGCAATAATATCAAAACAGCCCACCAATGGAATCGGGATGCTTTCACTCTATGTAAAGCAAGGATCCAACTCTGCTCAAAGAAATATCCTAGTATTCGCGTCTGAGATGCATGAGATTACAATTGAAACTCATGGAGGAAGAATATCAAAAGCGAGCAGTGTTCATCTAGCCGGTTCGATGAACGGCTGGAGTTCTTGGAAAACTCCTCTTGAGAAAGGTGAAAACGGGATTTGGTCTGTGACGCTTAACTTGCCTTTGGGGAACCATTCCTACCAAATAATAACAGACAATGCCTGGGGCTTAGACCCCACCAACCAAGACTCTATTCCCAACGGGCTAGGTGGGTGGAATTCACTTGTAGTAGTCACCCAAGCTTCATTGCCCCCTGTTATTAAAGTGATTAAATCGGAAGATTCAGATCTTGAAATCGAAGGTGATTACGGCGTTGATGTTTGGTGCATATGGGAAGATCAATTCATCGCTGAAATTGAACTAGGTCTGCTAAGTAATACTACTTTAAAGATCCCCAATTCGGCAAAGTCATTGAGAAGGTCACACCTGAGGTTATTTCCTGTAAATGATGGTGTGAGAGGACCAGAGATATTAATTCCACTTGAATATGGAGAACCTATTATTTCCACACAGGACTTAGATAGAAGGGATTGGCACGCAATGGTCATGTATTTCTTGATGATAGATAGGTTTAACAATGGAATGCCAGACAATGATAGTCCCGTTGATGATCAGGATATCATGCCCATTGCAAATCACAAAGGAGGAGATCTCACCGGGGTGGCTTTAAAAATTGTAGATGGATATTTAGGGAGACTTGGCGTAAATACTGTTTGGCTAAGTCCCATTACTAAGAATGCAAAAGGTGCTTGGGGGTATTGGTCTGATCCACGGACTTCTGTTTCAAGTAAATTTTCAAGTTTTCATGGATATTGGCCCATCAGCAATACCGTGATAGACCCAGCTTTCGGTTCTAGAGCTGAGTTTAATGGATTTGTAGATTTCGCACATTCGGCAGATATGAATGTAATCTTAGACTACGTAGCGAATCACGTCCATGAGGACCACCCCATATACAAAAAACACCCTGACTGGGCTACTGACCTTTACCTGCCAGACGGATCTATGAATATCGAACGGTGGGACGATCACAGACTCACCACTTGGTTCGATACCTTCCTTCCTACTTTGGATCTCTCACGACCAGAGGTGTACTCCGCTATGACAGACTCGGCAATGTGGTGGGTGGAAAACTCTGCGGTTGATGGCTTTAGGCACGATGCAACGAAGCATATACCTGAAGTGTTTTGGCGAACTCTTACGACGAAAATGAAAGTGCTGAATCGCACGCGGGGACGCCGCCTTTTCCAAATTGGAGAGACTTATGGCAGTCCATCTTTGATAAGAAGCTACATTTCTTCGGGCATGTTAGACGCACAATTCGATTTCAACCACTACGATGCCGCTGTGGCTGCCCTCGCATTTGATGAAGGATCGTTTGAAAACCTGGCCTCCACCGCTCGCGAGTCTTTGAAATCTTATGGAGCACATAACCTTATGGGAAATATTACAGGAAACCAAGACCGCATCCGCTTTACCTCTCTCGCTGATGGTGGTGTAGTTCCTGAAGGGAATGGGAAATTTGAGGGTTGGACCCATGACATTAAGCACATAAAAGGTGGTGGCGGTTTTGAGAAAATGAGAATGCTTATGTCTTATCTCATGGCGATGCCTGGTATTCCATGCATTTATTACGGTGATGAAATAGCTGATGTGGGTGGCAATGATCCCGACAACCGGCGTGTAATGAGGTTTAATGACCTTTCTCTTGAAGAGGGAAATACTCTTTCTTGGACTTCTGAGTGGATTAAACTTCGCCGTTCGAGGATGTCTTTCATGTATGGTTCTTGCAATATCGAAGCGATTTCCCATACTCTACTTAAGATAACTAGAGAGTATCTAGGTGAAGAAAGTGTCGTTTACATTAATAAATCTAAAGAGTCCGTTGAGGTCAGCGCAGATGGGAAATCTATTTTTGCTGGAAAAGCCGAGGTTTTAAAGAACGGAATGATATTGATACATTCACAATCGGCAATTTGTCTTGGAGATTAGTGGAGTAAATCCTGAACTTAAGCGATGTCGCACGTAAATTGCAAACCAATTGAAACCTGCAATTCGCATGAAACATCTTCTTATTGTCATTATCTCAATCCTCACAGTGGGGCTCTCTTCAACAAACTCTATTGCTCAAGACACTTGGGATATAGAAGGAACAATTTTAACGGAATACGATTTAGTCACTGGACTACAAGTGCCGTGGGAGATTTTGTGGGGGCCGGATGATATGATTTGGTCAACGACTAGACCGGGAGATGTATTTAGAATCAATCCTGAAACAGGAGCTTACACCAACGTCTTACACCTCACCGTTTTCGGTGGAAATGGTGCAGAACCTGGACTTTTAGGGATGGCTATGCACCCAGATTGGGAGAACACACCTAAAGTTTACTTAGTATACAACTGGGGAACAAGCTGGTCAAATGCTGCAGAAAGATTGAGTGTATTTGATTGGGATGGCTCTCAGCTCGTTAACGAAGAGATCCTATTAACTGTTGATGCAGGAGGAATCCACAACGGCTCGAGACTACTTGTTCTTCCTGACAACACCCTTCTAATGAGTACTGGAGATACAGGAGATGGTGGTGCTTCATCACAGAACCTAAATTCAGACAACGGCAAAATGCTCAGAATAAATCTTGACGGGACGGTGCCCGACGACAATCCTTGGCCTGATAGTTATGTTTATAGCTGGGGGCATAGAAATAGCCAGGGTTTGTGTTTGGGACCTGATGGAACAATTTATAGCTCAGAACATGGCCAAAGCAATTGGGATGAATTTAACATTATCGAAGCAGGAAGAAACTACGGTTGGCCTGAAGTTGAGGGGACGTGTGGCGGCGCATCAGAGGAAGCCTTTTGTGAGGAGTTCAATGTTAGAGAGCCTCTAACAGATTGGGCTCCTTGTATCGCTGTTAACGGAATAGAATATTACAACCACCCAGCTATCCCCGCCTGGAACAACTGCATCCTCTTATCAGTACTTGGGGGTCTGGGAGGCCAATACGAGCGATTGAGTATCCTTCACCTTAGCGAAGATGGACAAGATGTCGTCTCGGAAGATGAGTATTTCTCTGAGTTTAACCAACGTGTTAGAGACATTTGTGTAAATCCCAATACTGGTGCTGTATACATCGCGCTGAACGGACCTTCTTACCCAGGTTACGGGCCCAATATCATCAAGGAATTCAGACCAGGAGTAAACGATGGGATTTCAACTGTTGCCTCAGAGTTAGCAGATGCCATCATTTACCCCAATCCATCGTCTGACTTTGTAAATATTGAAGTTTCCAAAGCACTTCTAGGTGGAGAATATAAAATCATCGACTACAGCGGACGTACCGTAAATACAGGAACGATAACTTCATCTATTGTGACGATAAACGTATCTGACGTGGCACGTGGATCTTACTACTTGCACATTCAAAATGGCGAGGAAACAATTACACGAACATTCGTTCTTAAGTAGATGGTGGGTAAATATTTTTTAGCTCTTGCTGTACTCTTTACTGCAAGTCTTAGCTCTATTCACCTTTCAGCCCAAACAGTTTTAGAAACCGTCCAAGTCGAAGCCTACCGATTAAGCACTCCTGAAACTTTAATTCCCGGAGCGTTATACATTGTCGATTCAGCGGCTATACACAGTTTTGCTGCTTCCGATTTAAGCAGTGCCTTAAATGGTATTCCTGGAGTAAAGATGGAAACCCGTGGCGACGGAGGATCGAGAAGACTCCATGTACGAGGATCCGCTCTTCGCTCTCCATACTCAGTCAGAAATACCATGCTTTTTTATGATGGTTTCGTTCTCACTGAGGCAGATGGAAACTCGCCTTTAGAGTGGATAGATCCCGATCTTGTTCAATCTTTAAGTCTTGTATCAGGACCTGCTGCAGCATCATTCGGCGGAGCTTATGGTGGAGCCTTAAATATTTATACACCTAGCTTCACAAAGTCTGATACTCACGCATGGGTTCATGCTCAAGCTGGGACGACTGGGAATAACGACCAGGGTATGAACACACGCATTTCGTCTGGTGTTGATGTTGGGTTTGAAAATATGGGGGTGAGTATCACAGCAATCATGACGGACAACCCGGGGTATAGAACGTGGGAGTGGAATAACAAGACTCAGTTAAATTTACGATTTAAATACTTCGACAAAGCTGGAGGAATTCACTCAATTCTTACTGGACACTATGACGGAGCCTGGGCTTTACCTGGAGCAATCAAACAATCACAAGTTGACACACTCCCTACAGCTTCTCCTGGCGAGGACTTCAATGCTCACGTGACTCGAGTGAGAGATATTGCCGGATATAAATTCGAAAAGATATTTAACAGCGGTTGGGAATTTTCGACTTCCCTGCTAGGTCGCTTCACATCTAAGACGAACCCATACGGGACATCACAGTTCTATAAAGGATACAAAGAAGAGTCAGGATCGGGGTACAGTCTACTCGCTTCTGCTGGAAAGAATCTTTACGAAGGCATTGTTTGGTCTTTTGACTTTGAAATGACGGTGATGCACCTTAACGATAAAATTCAGATCACTGAGTGGGAAGATGAACCTTCTCCCCTCACTGTAATCATGCCGATGCGTTACGATCTAACGATGAATGCCCAGCAAAATTTCGTGAGTTCAAGTTGGGTTGCTACTCACGGCAACAACTTCCGCATTGAAGGCCAAATAGGTCTTAGCAATCGATCGCGCGCCATTTTAGGCTCACTTTACACAGACAATAGCTCAACCCCACATTCTAGCGAAAAAACTCACAGCACGATTCTACCAAGAATTGGAGTAAGTTGGGAAGTCGCTTCGGGATACTCACTATTTGCGCAAGCAAGTACAGGGTTTAGCGACCCCACAGCTTTCGAACTCGTCAACCCAGAGGATGGTCAAATAAGCGACCTAGATAGCGAGTCCGCTTTCGGCATGGAAATGGGCGTTCGTGGTCAAGTTTCTGACAAAGTCAAGTTTGGTTTTACCGCTTATCAATCGAATGTAAATTCAGCAATTCTACAAGTTGTGCAAGAAAACGACGCGATAGCTTTTGCGAACATAGATGGTGGGCTTGTTATGCGTGGTTTAGAGATTGAAATTACGTATAGTGTGTCTGATCAAATGAACCTCAGAGCATATGGGTCACAGACACTGCATCACTTTGGAGAAGAAACTGATCACGCAGGCATTGCACTGCCTGGATCTCCTCGCTCTTCAGGGGGTATTCAATTAAACTCTAATTTCGCGTGGGGGACTGCTCGTTTAAATACACGTCACATCGGTAAGACGCCTCTGAACAATGAGGGGGATATTGAGATGGATGCTTATAGCGTTATAGATGCTTCCGTGAGTGTAAACCTACCCTACGATATGAGTTTAGAGCTTGGAGCTCGAAACATCTTAGATGCTGAATACTCTGCTTGGCCACAATTAAATGGAGTTTATGGGAAATTCTACAACCCCGCTCCACCAAGGACAGCTTACCTCTCTATTCGCTGGAGTATCTGAGTAATCCACAAATCGATTAGTCGGTTAGTTTACGACTATTTCCACTCGGCGGTTAAGAGCTTTGCCTTCTAACGTAGCGTTCGTACTAATGGGCACTTGATCTCCACGTCCTGTACTAGATAGACGATCCGCCGAAATTCCTGATGTTAGAAGGAAATTGACGACTGCCTCTGCCCTATCCTCGCTGAGTTGAAGATTTGCTAGAGCGGAACCTATATTATCAGTGTGTCCAATGATTTCAACTGAAGTAGTCAGGTTAGAGCTTAACCATGAGGCGAGAAGAACCAAGTCTGTTTGGTATCCAAGTTCGAGAACAGCACTTCCTGAATTGAAGCGTACATCGCTCAGAGATAAAGTTGCGCCTGCATCAATTTTCGTTAAACGGACCTCTACATGAAGACTTTTATTTGGGGAATCAATGGTAAACATCTCAGCGATGTTAAACATATACCCCTCACAAGAGACCTCAAAACTGTAGCGCCCTTTAACGGGAAGTGGGAGGATGAATCCATCTAAAGATGTGTTTACAGAAGTTAGTACTGACCCCGTATTCTTGTCAACTAAATTTACTGAAGCAACTAATGTTTTGCCTGTCAAATGATCGACTACTGTGCCTGTCAATGCATTTACAGAAATAGGACGAGCCTCGGGAGGTAACTCAACACGTAAAAGATCTAAATCTCCTGCAGGGTTAGATCTATCTGATGCAAAAATGGCAAAAACTCCGCCAGGCTCTACCATTAAACTATTCTCATCATTGTGAGTATTCAATGGATAGCCTAGATTCTCTGGCTGACCCCATTCACCATTGCTCTGTTTTCTCGAAACAAAAATATCTAAGCCTCCCAATCCTGGGTGGCCATTTGAGCTAAAATAAATGGTTTGCCCATCCGGGTGAAGGAAGGGTGATTCTTCTTCATAAGGTGTGTTGATTTTCCCAGGCAAAGGGAATGCTTTGCCCCAAACTTTGTCTTTTCCTCGAATTGCACCAAACAAATCGCTCCCCTTACCCCTAACGTGAAGTGCCCTAGCAAAAACCAAGAAATTTCCGTCTGAAGAAAGTGTAGGTTGGCTTTCCCAAGAGTTTGAGTTGGGCGCACCGATATTCTCCCCCAAAGACCAAGATTTCGATTGCGTATCGTAATGACTCTCAAATAAATCGCAACTTCCAGCACCCACTCTATCTCCAAACCCGTCTCTTGGGGTTGCACAAGAAGTAAAGATTAAGGTCTTTCCATTTCCCGAAATACTCGACGCACCTTCATTGAACATTGTGTTAATTCCTTTCAAAGGACTTACTTCACACCAAACACCATCAATTAATGAAGAGCTAAAAAACTCCTCTTGGCCAGAGGGGTTATTCCTACTTTGAACAAGTCTAGTAAAGACCATCCTTTTGCCAGAGAGCTCCATCGTGGGGAAATACTCCGGCCTAATGCTATTTACTTCTCCTTTTAAAGGTGTTATAACGGAAAGAGGCATAGGTGATTTTACCGCCACTACAGAAAACTCTAACCCTGCCCGCACCCACTTATACTGTTTTAATTCACGATGCTTTTTCACTACCATATCTAATGCGGCTATTCCAGAATCATAATCTCCCGATATCCAAAAAAGCTCTGCCAACTCTAACCAACCTTTCTTGTATAAAGAATCGTCTATATTCAACGCCCTTTTTAGATGTATAATCGCAATTGAATCACTGGAAAGATCGCGATGAGTTTGGGCTAAAAGAAACCAAGCTAGGGCGTAGTCAGGTGATTTCTTAACCGCTTTGTCTAATTCGGCTATTGTCAGCGAAAAATCCTTAACAGCATACGCATCCAAAGCCTTTTCATACGACCGCTGAGCACTTCGCGAAACTTGCGCCGTAACTTCAACACTTGATAGGCTGATAACCATCGCGGACAAAACCGTCAAAAACAAATTGAATTTTCTCACGCTACGAATTTATGAAAAGAATTGGCCTGCTTTCCGATACACATAGTTTCCTTGACGAAAGAGTCAAAAAACACCTAAAAAATTGTGATGAAATATGGCACGCAGGAGATATTGGAAATATTGGAGTTACAGATGAACTGTCAACAATCGCACCACTTCGTGCTGTATACGGAAACATAGACGGAACGGAATTACGTACCGCTTTTTGTGAAAACCTACATTTTACGATGGAGGGTCTGAGAATTTTCATGACACACATAGGCGGTCGTCCCCCTCGATTTGCTCCCGGAATTTTAGCTGAACTTAAAGCCACAAAGCCTGATGTGTTTATTTGTGGACACTCACATATACTTTTAGCACAATTTTGTCCTTCATTTGACGGTTTACACCTGAACCCAGGAGCAGCAGGGATTTATGGCATGCATCAAGTTAGGACCTTAATGCGCTTTGATATTTCACAATCTGGAGTTTCAAACTTAGAAGTAGTGGAAATTAAAAAGTAGTGGAATTTGAATATTAAGTAGTATATTTGTCAAGTCCTCAAACAAGGATGCAGGATGTATAGCGGCAACGAAATAAGGTTGACCGGACATCATTTCCCTAATAGAATTTCATTTTCCCCCCTGATGTACGACATCCTAGAACTAAACGGCAAGAAGGTCGCCGAACTTCGAGAAATAGCTTCAAAACTTGAAGTTAAAAAAGTAGACAAACTCAAGAAACAAGACCTGGTTTATTCGATTTTAGATGAGCAAGCATTGCTTAATACTAATAAGAAGAATATCAACAAGCCACATGATAAGACTGAGCATACAAAAGCGCCAACTAAACGTGTGCAACGTGATTCAAGTGAAATGCGTCAACCGAGAGAGAGCAGCAACTCAAAAGCAACTGAACGCCGTTCTGGTGACAGTTTAAGAGATCGTCGCAGCAAAAGACAAAAAGACGAAGACACCAACGATTCTGACAAGTCTAGCGTCTCAAGTCAAACTGAAAAGAGTTCTGATGACAAGCGCGACGACAGACGCGATAACAAGCGCGACGACAGACGCGATAACAGACGCGACAACAATCGTGACGACAAACGTGAAGACAAACGTGAAGACAAACGTGAAGACAAACGTGAAGACAAACGTGAAGACAAACGTGACGACAAACGTGACGACAAACGTGACGACAGACGTGACGACAGACGTGACGACAGACGTGACAACAAACGCGACGATGATAGAAAGGCCCGTAACGAAAGAGCAGACAGAAACAACCCTAACCAAAATCGCAACCGCAATAAGCAAGATAAGTTCTTAAGTGAGCCAGAAGAGCACGGTTATAATTTTGACAATCTTGTAGAAATAGAAGGCGTTTTGGAGGTTCAGTCTGAAGGCTACGCTATTCTAAGATCTGCCGACTACAACTACCTCAATTCTCCTGATGATGTTTATGTTTCTTCTAAACAGATGAAACAGTATTCTATCCAAAACGGAGATACAGTAGTGGCTGGCATTCGCCCTCCTCGTATTGGAGAAAAATTCTACCCACTTATAAGTGTTAAATCGGTAAACGGCAGATCACTCGAGTGGATTAGAGACCGAGTTCCTTTCAAGTACCTAACGCCACTATTCCCTCAAGAAAAGTTCAATTTAAGTACTGCTCGCGGTGGTATTTCGATGCGTTTGATGGACCTCTTCTCTCCGATTGGTAAAGGCCAAAGGGGAATGCTCGTTTCCCAGCCTAAAACTGGTAAAACAACGTTGTTAAAAGACCTAGCCAACTCTATTTCAATAAACCACCCAGAAGTTTACTTAATTATTTTATTGATTGATGAAAGACCTGAGGAGGTTACAGATATGAAGCGAAGTGTGAATGGGGAAGTTATTGCTTCAACTTTTGACGAACCTGCAGACAGACACGTACGTATCGCGAACCTCGTTTTAGAGAAAGCGAAGCGTATGGTAGAGTGCGGACATGATGTCTGTATACTTCTTGATTCTATTACTCGCTTAGCTCGTGCTTATAATACAGTTAGCCCATCATCTGGGAAAATCCTTTCTGGTGGAGTTGAAGCCAGCGCTTTACAAAAACCTAAGCGGTTCTTTGGAGCTGCTAGGAATATCGAGAATGGCGGTTCTTTATCAATTATTGCTACTGCACTGGTTGACACGGGCTCAAAAATGGATGAGGTAATCTTCGAAGAGTTTAAAGGAACAGGTAACATGGAACTTATGCTCGATAGAAAAATAGCCAATCGAAGAATCTACCCAGCGATAGACATCCAGTCATCAGGTACCCGTCGTGAAGATCTACTTTTAGATAAGGAGACTCTCCAAAGAATTTGGATTCTAAGAAAGCACCTTGCCGACATGAACCCCGTAGAAGCTATGGAATTTGTGAAGGGACGCATTGAATCAACTCGCAACAACGAAGAATTCTTAAATTCTATGAACGGGTAAACCATCGTGAAAAACAACCTCACAATTATACTGGCCACACTCGTAGGGTGGATACTTTTTAAGTACTTACTTGTAGGCAACGTATCATTTGAGCAGTCATTCAAGTACGGATTTATGTTTCATGCAACGGCCTTAATGACCTACGCACTGCTAGCAACCTATAATGGGATACAAACCCTCAGACCCACCCCCGATTTCCTTGACGGATTTAAGCATGTTGCAAAAACTGTCATAGGGTACGCTGTTGGGGCGACTGCAGTTGTTGGACTTTGGCACCATGTGATTATGAAAGATGCAACTCACGCTCGATTCATATCTGTTTTAGACACGATTTCTACCACTTTCTCCTCAGAAGAAGAGTATTTAAACCACATTACTGAGAGAAACTTGCCAAATAACGCGAGCCTCTCAGAATGGATAATCTCTCAGCAAGAGGGGGTAGAAATCTTCTACGCTGCGAAGACCCAAATCTCACTAACATTGATGGTATATCTACTGGTAGGAATTTTTATTTCCTTTGTGGCTAGCTTACTTTGGACAAAAGTTTGGGTTATGCCGCAACAAAATCCTGACAAAACTCGTTAACTTAGTTATTATGAGGAAAATACTGCTACTTTTTATCACTTTTGGGCTTTTGACTCTTACGTCTTTTGCCCAAACAGGTCGTAAGAATCTTGCCTCATTTGACAACAAACC
Organism: Bacteroidota bacterium; assembly: GCA_027619225.1. GTDB lineage: Bacteria > Bacteroidota > Bacteroidia > Flavobacteriales_D > Sanyastnellaceae > UBA974. Next base: position 37,977 of record JAQCFW010000007.1, on the reverse strand, counting down.
CTACCACTTCGGCTTTATCATATCAGGCAATACATCCGATTTCTTGTTTGACTTAAAGCAAGATTCTACATTTGCGACTGGACTTTATGGAATAGCAAACACACCTCAAGGAGGATTCAACCTCGCCCTTCTCGCATCGCTTAATCTTGGGCGCCACCTTAAACTGAGATTCATCCCTGGATTAAGCTTTCAGGATAGAGGGTTAAACTACACATTTGCCCAGGGTACATCTCCCAATCCTGCGAATACAAATGAGATACTCAGAAGGACGGAGTCTGTAAACCTTGACATTCCACTCGTTCTTAAAATCCGCACTGACAGGATCGTAAATTTTGCAGCTTACTCACTTATAGGGATTAAATTCAGTCGGGATATGCAATCTCAAGAAGATGTAAACCAACAACTGCAAAGCGATGATATCCTCCGAATTCAAGCAACCAACTACTCTATCGATCTTGGTGGCGGAATTGACATTTTCCTTCCTTTCTTCAAACTTGCCTTAGAGTTAAAAACCGAGCTCGGTTTAATAAACGTACTCATCCCAGACGACAGCGATTACGCAAACCCCATCGAAGCACTTCGTACTCGCTCTTACATTTTCTCAATCTGTTTTGAAGGATAAAGACGACACGTTTCTATCTCTCAAAAACCCTTCAGAAGGTCTATACAAGGTAAAGGGGTCAAAGCATTTCAGCTTTGCGTTTCCAGTCTCATCTGAATCCGATATCAAAGAACGCCTGTCCGAGATACGCGTCCTTCACAGTGCCGCTAGACATCATTGCTATGCATGGCGACTTGGACATGATGCGGCATCTTTTCGTTCTAACGATGACGGCGAGCCTGCAAACACGGCTGGCCAGCCAATACTCGGTGTACTAAAATCAAATGAGCTCACAAATGTCATCATCGTTGTCGTTCGTTACTTTGGAGGAACAAAACTCGGTGTTGGCGGCCTCATTAGTGCCTACCGCACTGCCGCCTCGTATGCAGTCGCCTCAGGCACAATTGTAAAATGTATACGCACCCAAACGTATTTAGTTAAGTACCCATATACACAAATGGGTGCGGTCATGAACGTGCTCAAACGAGCAGGTGTAACTCCACAAAAAACCAACTTTCAACTAACTTGTTCGCTTGAGGCAAGTATCCGACTTCGTGATGCAACTGATTTTTCAGTGAAACTTTCTAATCTCAACGAAGTACAAGTTACTGAGATTCTTCAAGTTTAAAGCTCTATGGGTGATTGCTTACGGTCGGATCGTAAATCACTACACTAGTTTTGTGTGCTTACACTGTCGTCGCACAATTATAAATAATCGTTAATACAACTGTAAAACCAGGCCCTAATAATTTTAAGGTGTGGTGACATGTCAGCTTATTCATTCAGAATAAATATACTTTAGGAGATTTAGTGCTTACGTGTAAACACAGTCAAAACAAGTAAAAACCTGTTAATCAGATATATATAGAATTTTAGAGAATTGTGCGACGACAATGTCTGCACGCAACCACACTGCGCCTTCTTTCAATAAATGTACAAATCGGAATTGCTACTTCCTAACTACAAACACCCATTGCTCCCCTCCCAATGCGTAACGCTCATATCGGGAAGCTCCTAACACCTCCTTCATATCAATTACTTCGACAACAAACCCTGCTGAACGCAATCTGTTGGGATAATCCTCGTATCCATAGAGTCGAAGGTGATCACGCTGCCAGTAAAGTCGCTCAAGTTCAACGGGGTCAGTAATGGATCTATCTTCTTCAGTATTGGGATTCGTCCAATCAATAGGGACTTGCAGCACACCCCATCCACCAGGGCGCAATACGCGATAAAATTCACGAAGGACAGCATTGTCATCATCTACGTGTTCCATCAAATGATTTGCCATAATGATGTCGAATGAAGAATCCTCGAACGGAATGGAATGAACATCGAAGTGATGGTCAGCCCAAGGAGAATCAAGATCTCCGGTAACGTAATCTAGGGAGGAAATTGAACGAAAACGTTTTATGAAACAGTACTCGGGTGCCATGTGCAATATCCGAGACGGAGAAGTGAAAAAGTCAGTAAATTCTGACAAAAACACCCACAAAGCGCGGTGACGTTCAAGGGATAGCGAATGGGGAGCTAAGGCATTGGGACGCGTACGTACTCGGCCGTAAGGCAACATTTTTCGATAAGTTCTACCATCTATAGGATCCTCGAACGTCTTCCCTGTATATATCCAACCTATAGATTGTAGCCCTAAATGTGCAACTCTTTGTAGAATAGTTCTTGGAATGAACCTAGTTAGAAGGGCTACAATATTTTTTACCACGGGTTAAACTTATAGACTACTGTACTATCAATCTAGAAACTCCAAGAACAACATCGTCAGATTGACGAAGTACAGAAATGATGTAAGTTCCAGCATTAATTCCATGAAGCGAAATAACATTCGAAGAACCGATGAAGATTACTCTGCCGCTAATATCAGATATCGATACTTCGCAAGGGAATTTAGGGAAGTTTGTGATCGACACATGGGATGAAGAAAGAGCTGGGTTTGGGCTAAGTTCAGGAGAGAACTGAGCGGCAGAAAACAACTCAGAGAGGCCTGACACTGACACTGAAATAGACGCGCGGTCAGATTCACATGCGATGGGAAGAGGTTCAACTTGCCAGTTGTAGAAAAAATAGTAATAACTGAATGATGGGCCCGCAGTAGATTGTGTAATGGAGCCTAGAGAGCCTAATGGGTAAGGGTAAGACAGGTTAGAGTCCGTTCCTTCACGCCAAAGCTGTGGGTCGTTTGTCGCAGAGCGCAATCCATAATTATCACCAGCAGGCACCTCGAAATTCAGGTCTAAAACGTTTTCACCATCTTCAACGAAGATTGTGGTTGTAGCAAGGACATTGTCGAAATTATCAATAAGTTCGAAAGATCTGTCATAAGCGCCATTAGCATAAACAGTAATACTACGTAGCAGCATATCCTCGTAAGCATCAAATTCAAGCCAACGATTGTTGTTAGAGTGATACTGGCCGCCCGTTTGTGTTTCCATTTCTCCTCCTGCAACTAATTCACCTGAAGTAATGTGAGATGAGGAAGCCCAAAATGTTGTTGACGTTTCAATAATCTCTGTTTCGTATGAAGAACCTGCTGCAAGCAGATTACCATCAAACTCTGAGTCGTACCATTGAATATTGTCTCCACCTGTAGCTTCTAGCGTCACTGAAACAGGTCCCATAAGTTCAGTGGCTGAAGCCGTCAACATCGGTGGACCGACAGGGGAATCATAAACTACAACGGTGTACTGCTCGGAATCGTTTGCGTTGAAGCAAATATCTACGGTTGACACGCTGTACGTACCTGATGAACTAACAACTATCGTTTGGGTTTCTTCACCAGTAGACCAAACCCAGCTCGCTGCCTCACTGGCCGTCATCGTAATATCGCCTCCATCACATAGGTTTAAGTCTCCATCTATGTCGATGATCGGAGCATCTCCTGTAATATCAATCACGGAGACAACATTGGAAATACCTCCACAACCCTCTAAGGTTGTTACAACAAGACTGTAGTTACCTCCTTCTGTTACCGTAATCACATTTGAATCCGTTACGCCATTAGACCAAGAGTAAGTTTCAAAACCCAATGGAGATGTGATCACCACAGAATCTCCTGGACAGAACCCATACGCTGAAGATTCTATCGCAACGTCTACCAAGCATGGCGCTTCGAAGATTGTGTGGTATTGGTTGATGTCTGGTAGATCAAGTACTGTTTCTAAACCACTAGGCCAAAAGACAGTTGCTGTTTCAACTGATTCCGAGGTACCTAAACCAAAATGACATGAAAACGTATTTGTAATTCCGTAACTCTCTCCTGCCCTAACTTCACGAATCTGAGTGCCAAAGTCCCCAGTGATAACAACTTTCGCACCTACAGCATCAACATTAGATTGGAACCCCTCTAACTCGAATGTGATCCAGTTGTTTTCATTTCCCTCGTTCACCCAAAGAATATCCTCATGATCTGAATCTGAACTCACGTATCCATCACCGTAACTGGCATACAAATCTACAGTTCCATCTCTATTCACATCGCCAAAAGAAAAACTGTGCATCGTATCCTCTCCAGGAAATGTCCCTGAGATTTCCGTGAAGGTGTTGTCGCCGTTGTTGTGTAAGTATTTGTGATCTCCTCCTGAGTAAACCAAATCTACATATCCGTCATTGTCGAAATCCTCCATCTTCGCTTGCAGGAAGAATCCTTCGATTTCAAGTCCGCTGCCTGCAGTTATGTTGGTGAAATATCCGAGACCATCGTTTTCGAAAAGAAATAGAGTTGTACTGTGATTCGTGATCAAACAGTCGAAATCTCCATCGTTATCTGTGTCTGCAAAATCCACTGTCCAGCTCTGCTCGTAAAAAACCAAGCCTCTTTCATTTGCTTCCTCAGTGAAGTTTCCGTTTCCGTCGTTCACCCAAAGCTGGTTAATTCGCATTGGGTTGTAAGGGTCATTAATAAACTGGCGACACTTGGCAATAAACAAATCAATATCGCCATCGTTGTCAAAATCAGTGAACACTGTTCCGTAGTTACCCGAGTGATCGTTCCCAGCATAATCTGCTAGGAGATAATCATCTAGTGGGATAAGACCCGGAGCTGGTGTTAATGTTGCATTTGATGAACCCATCCACATGCGGCTAAGACCATCATCGTGACAACCAAAAACATCAAGATAACCATCGTTGTTGATATCTGCCCAGTTGCAGGCTTGCATAAACATATTACCATTGTCGAGCTCCATAGATGTGTTCACCCCTGGCGCAGTAATATGCTGAACATGAACTCCATCATACGATCCGCCGGAAAAGACATCTTTGTGTCCGTCATTGTCGAAATCGGCAACGCACATACCCCACTGGTTACTGCCGCTAACAGAACCGTAATCAACATCACTGAAAGAACCATCAGGACCTTGATACAGAACGTGAAGCATCTCACTTTCGTCAAGTACTACAATGTCATCAAAACCATCACCGTCCATATCTGTGAACCCGACACAACCTCCACTGTGGTATTCAGCAGGGAGAAGAGCAGCACCATTTGTAAACGTTTGGGCATTCAAAGAGCTAAATGCTAAGCTAAAAATAGCTATGGCTATAGATGTCAGTAAATTACGCATTTTAGTAGGTTTTTAATTTTAAAACAGGTTTTGCAAGATAATACAAAAGTGTAGTTCTTATATTAAATCATAATGGAATAAATTCGCGAAATGATTTCAGGTGGTACAGTAGCATTTCATACGCTGGGGTGTAAACTCAATTTTAGCGAAACTTCGACTGTTGCGAGGCAGCTGTCCGAAGGTGGATTTGCTCGCGTAAACATAGACGAATCTCCAGATGTAGTCGTGATCAATACTTGTAGTGTTACTGACAATGCCGATTCGAAATGTCGAAATTTCGTGCGTCGCTCACTTAAGTCTAACCCCATCGCTTTCATCGTAGTAATCGGATGCTACGCCCAACTCAAACCCGAGGAAATTGCAGCGATAGATGGTGTCGACCTTGTACTTGGCGCAAACGAGAAATTCAATCTACCTTCGATGCTTATTGACCTGTCTAAGAAAGACTCAGGTCTTGGTGAAATTCGGGTAGGTGAAATTAAGGAAGTGAGAGACTTTATTCCAGGTTTTTCAAGTGGTGACAGAACACGAACATTCTTGAAAGTTCAGGATGGATGTGATTATTTCTGCGCCTTCTGCACAATACCACTCGCCCGCGGACGCTCTCGTTCAGGCACAATTGCTCAAACGCTTGATTCTGCTCGAGAAGCAATCAAAAGAGGAGCTAAAGAAATCGTTCTAACGGGAGTGAATATTGGAGATTTCGGCAAAGCAAATGGAGAATCACTGCTCGAGCTCATTCAGGAACTCGATAAGTTAGAGGGAGGAATAGAACGATACAGAATCTCGAGCATAGAGCCTAATCTACTTTCAGAAGACATCATAGATTTCGTTGCAGATTCTACGAAATTTATGCCCCATTTTCACATTCCGTTACAATCTGGATCCGACGAAATCCTATCTGCTATGAGGCGTAGATACAGATCTGACCTCTACCGTTCTCGCGTAGATTACATCCGTAAAAAAATGCCACATGCTGGAATTGGTGTTGATGTAATCGTGGGTTTCCCAGGCGAGAGTGACTCAAGATTTAAAGACACATATGATTTCTTGAACTCGCTTAATGTTAGCTATTTACATGTCTTTACCTATAGCGAACGTCCAAACACTACAGCGCTGAGAATAGACGATGTTATCCCCGTTCAAACAAGGCAAAACCGCAATAAAATGCTGAGGATTTTAAGCCTTAAAAAACAGCGAGAGCATTATGAAAAATTCATCGGCAGCATTTCACAAGTACTTATAGAATCTTCTGAAGATGAAGACCTCGTTTTCGGATACACACCAGAATATGTCCGTGTAGCTGTAAATTTGAATACTGTCTCTCGAAATACCACCACCTCACTACTCCTCAACACGATCAATCCCAACGGATTTGTTCTTGGAAGCGTAAATTAACAAGCAATGTACCCAAATTTATACTTTGCATTAGAGGACCTGATTGGACTCGACCTCCCCTTCCTGAAATTAGTCAATAGCTTCGGGTTTTTTGTAGCCCTGGCGTTCTTAGTCGGTGGATATTTCATTCGCCTTGAATTCATCCGCCTAACTAATTCTGGAGTTTTCAGCCCAAACAAAATCCAATCTCTCCAAGGCCTGCCAGCCACCCCTATAGAAATAATTTCTCAAGCCTTTGTCGGGTTTCTTTTTGGTTGGAAATTTTTATACCTCGTAATCAATGCCGGAACTCTGTTTAATGGTGGCTCCCTACCTCAATCACATCTATTTTCCTCTGAAGGAAGCATTCCCCTCGGCATAGCCCTTGCAATACTGCTAGGTGGATGGCGTTATTACGAAGGTCGTAAAAACGCTCTTCCCGAACCTAAGATGGAAACCTCCGAAGTAGCCCCCTCTGAGCATGTAGGAGGACTACTTACCGTAGCGGCAATTGGCGGCATACTCGGAGCCAAGCTTTTCCACCTGATCGAATATCCCGAGCAATTCATAGCTTTCTTCAAGAACCCAAGCCTCAACGCCTTCATTGGGGGACTTACCATATACGGCGGGCTCATCTTTGGTGGATTGAGCGTCTATGCATACGCCCGACACTATAAACTTAAGTTCCTAAATGTTGCCGACGCCACAGCACCTTCTCTCATGCTAGGGTACGGAATAGGTCGTCTTGGCTGCCAAATTTCTGGGGATGGAGACTGGGGCATTCCCAACCCCACCACGCAACCTTCATGGATGAGCTGGCTACCAGATTGGACCTGGAGCTATAATTTTCCCAACAACGTAAATGGAGTAGGCCGATTCATCTCCGAATCTGACTCCTTGGCTGTATATCCAGGCTACGGAACCATTCTCGATCCTGCTGTTTATCCTACTTCGCTGTACGAGACCACAATCTCTGTCATCCTGTTCCTAGTTCTTTGGTCTTTAAGAACGAGATTAAAATCTGCAGGCCTACTATTCGCCATCTACCTGATGATGAACGGCACAGAGAGATTCTTCATCGAGAAAATTCGCGTAAACACAACGTTCGATTTGTTAGGCATCACGATGACACAAGCTGAACTCATTTCGACAGCACTTTTCTTAGGTGGAGCAGTACTTTTCTACATATTATACTATCGAAGAGAGGAAAAAAACACCTAAATCTCTTCTGAAATTGTTACTAGTATAGATTCAGTGGGTTTTTAAAAATCAGATTAAACCATTTATCTTGTCAGTCGTCAAATAGACAAATGCATCAAAAAAGCTACACGACATTTAAATTCAACGGCTATCCAACTGACCGTGATCTTGTTTTGGCATTATCAAGCGATGACGACACTACACGCAACCACGCATTCAACGTTCTACTGGACACTCTTCAACAACCCATCTACTTTCACTTGCGACGCCTTTTAGGCAATCATGAAGACGCTGCGGATGCTACCCAAACATCCTTTATCAAAGTCCATACCTCCCTCCACACCTTCGCCTTTAAATCAAAACTCAGTTCGTGGATTTTCACTATCTCAACTAGACAAGGTCTTGACTTAATTAGAAAACGCAGAGTTACAGAGGATGACTTCGAGACTCATTTAGCATGTCTCCAATCAGATCTTTATTTTGACGGAGATGAGGCAACTGCTAGAATTCATGCTGCAGTACTTACACTTCCAGATAAACAACGAGCCGTTTTTATATTAAAATATTTTGAGGGCCTCGACTATAAATCAATATCTGATGCTACTAGCACCTCTGTGGGAGCACTAAAAGCCTCTTATTATCACGCAAAACAGAAAATTAAACCCCTGCTACTTTCTAACGTCATATAAACATGAGCTACTCAAAAGAAAACTCGAATCAAAAGCCGTTTAAAATTCCTGAAGGATTCTTTGAAAAGCAAAGATCTGAAATCCTTGCTGCAACGTCGGAGAACCACTCCGTTACTAAGCAACGCATATTGCCAAGAAAACTGTCTCGTGCTTTAGCATTGGCAGCATCTATAACTGCTATAGGTATCTTAGCAGCTGTTTGGACGAATAAGTCAACAGAGAAATGCATAAGCTTCGCATGCCTTCTCGAGTCTACAGATTTTAACGACTTGAGCCATGAAGATTATGAAACGCTAGAACTTTGGGAAGAAGCACTAAGCGATGATGAATCTGAATTACTGTAATCCATAACCCGTATATAACAAAATTATAAATTATGAAAAAACTACTTTTTACAACACTACTCATTGCCTTTGCAATAGCACCTGCACTTAGTCAAAAGGATGTCTCTAACGACGAAAGATCTCAGAGAAAAGACAGAATTGAAACGCTTAGAATTGCTTTCTTTACTGAAAAATTAGAAATGACTCCAGATGAAAGCACTGCTTTTTTTGCCCGTGCCGATGAACTTGAAAAATCTATAGCAGACCTTAAAAAGAAATATATGCATCTTCGCACAAAGAAAGAAAATCCTGATGCAATTTCAGACAAAGAATACGCTCAAGGAGTGACACAAAGGGCTGAATTTAAGAAAAAAGAAATAGATCTGAACAGCTCATTTATTCTCGACTGCTTTGATATACTTGATGCAAAGCGAGCAATTGAGATCTCTGAAATCAAAAAGGATTTTCGCAAACTACTGCTTGATAAGAAAAAAGAAAGCGTTAGAGAAAAACAAACTCCTACGGATAAGGAATAACGAAATTTAGTTTATCGGCGACCTTTTCCACCATGACGACCTCCACCTCCACCATTATGCCCACCTCCACTTCGTCCTCCGCCACGGAAATTAGGGTCGTATTCTGGACCGGGACCTACTCGAGAAGGGAGTTTGAGCTTATCAACTTTGCGTTCGATTAGTTTTTCTATATTCCCAAATCGGCGCATATCATCAGGAGTGATGAGGGTGAATGCTTCTCCCTTGCGTTCTGCACGAGCAGTACGACCTATACGGTGTACGTAATCTTCTTCATTGGGAGGTACGTCGTAGTTTATTACGACTTCGATACTATCTATATCGATTCCACGAGATACGACATCTGTAGCCACAAGCAAAGGAATTATCTTTTGACGGAAGCCAAGCATAACTTTTTCTCTATCTTCTTGTTTGAGGTCTGATGAAATTTTATCGCACTTGAGACCGGCCTGACGAAGGGCGCGAACAACCTGGTTGACTGTTCGTTTTCGAGAGGTGAAGATGATGCCCGATTTAACATTGAGATCCTTGAGTAAATCGACAAGGACATCATCTTTTTGGTGTTCGAACACCACGAAGGCACTTTGCTTGACATTTGCTGATGGCTTCGAAAGAGCCAGCTGGACAGTTACTGGGTCATTCAAGAGCTCATGAGCTAAAGAGCGCATTCTGTCAGGCATGGTGGCGCTGAATAACAAGGTTTGGCAACCTTTGCGACAATGAGAAGCAATACGCATAATGTCTTGATGGAAACCCATATCAAGCATGCGGTCTGCTTCGTCAAGAATGAGAACTTCAAGCTCAGAGAGGTCAACGTATCCAAGATTGAGATGAGAAAGCATCCTCCCTGGGGTTACGACAACAATATCAGACCCCTCCTTCAGGGCTTGTTTCTCACGAGAAAATTCTTTTCCAGAGCCTCCACCATAAATAGCAAGACTGGTTACACCTGTGTAGTAACCGAAACCCTCGGCTGCCTGATCAATTTGCATCGCGAGCTCGCGAGTTGGCACTACCACTAAAGCCTTTACTTTCCCATTGTCTGGTGAATCAAGAATGATATCCATTGTTGGGAGTAGGAATGCAGCGGTTTTACCTGTTCCTGTTTGGGCTATACCAAGCATATCCTTTTTGCGAAGAATGTGAGGAATCGCCAGAGCCTGAATAGGCGTTGCGTTTTCAAATCCCATCGCTGCGAGCCCATCTTCTATATTGGGGTGGAGTTCCAGGTCCACAAATGGGACGGGAACTGCTTTTTCTTCCTCTTTTTGCACGGCGTGAAGATAGTGTAACGCTTACCTTTATAGCGTGAGATTGATATTTAAGATAATAACAGGGTTATTTTTAGTAGCCTTTTCTTTTGAGGCAGGCGCTACACACCTAATAGGTAGTGAGATGTACTACGAAGATCTGGGAGGGGGAAACTACCTTATAACGCTGAAAGTTTATAGGGAATGCGGGCCGGCAAATACACAACAAACTGACTTCGATGACATCATTTATCTAGGTGTATTTTATAGTGCAACGAATCAACTTCAACAGGTTCATGACGTTTTTTTAAACGCCGGCACTATCCAAAACGTGCCGGTTATCATGACGAATCCATGTGGCTCACCTCCTCCTGGACTTTGCGTAGAGGAGGCTACATACACGAAAACTTTAATGCTCGGCACAAATGGAGGTTACGACATCGCTTGGCAGAGGTGTTGCAGAAATCCGTCGATTAGCAACCTCGCCAATTCTGGAGGCACTGACAATCCAGGGATGACCGCTACGATTCACATTCCGTTTGACGATGAGGTCAATGGACCGAATAGCTCTCCAGTTTTCCAAGAATTTCCACCTGTTGCACTTTGTGCAAATTTCGGGTTCTTCTTTGACCACGCAGCGATTGACCCTGATGGTGATGATCTTGTTTACTCTTTTTGTGCTCCTTTTGACGGAGGGGGAGCAAATGGCGGAGGCACAGGACCTGATAGCCCTGCTCCCAATCCACCTGACAACCCACCGTACGCTAGCATTCCCTATGCAGGGGGGTATTCTGCGGGATATCCTATCGCTTCGGACCCAGCATTTGCAATTGATCCTGTGACTGGTTTCATTACTGGAACACCAACTATTCCTGGGCAGTACGCCATGGGAATTTGCGTAGAGGAATTTCGAGATGGAGTATCACTTGGACGCGTATTGAGGGATTTCCAGTTTAATGTAACGCTGTGTGATGCAAATATCGTAGCAGCGGTGACTCCTCAGCAACCGGAGCAACTTTGCATCGGGGAAACGCTTCAATTTGATAACAACTCCCTCAATGCAGATGATTTTATTTGGGATTTCGGAGTTGAGGGAACCAATTCTGACGTTAGCACTGAATTTGAGCCATTGTTTACTTTTCCAAATGTGGGGAATTATATTGTGACGCTAATTGCCAATCCAACCTGGCCTTGTGCGGACACGTCTTCGCAGATATTTGATGTATATATGCCGCTAGACCCTGTGATCGAGATGGCTGAGTTTAATTGTATCCTCGGGACTGAAACTTTCGACTTCATAGTGACTGGCACAATGAACAATGAAGCCACATACTTTTGGGATTTCGGGCCCACTGGAGCACCTGTTTCCGCGAACATACCAGCTCCATCCGGGGTGGATTTTAGCAACAATGACAACTGGAATATAACCCTAACTGTAAACAACCATGGATGTACTGCGAACAATGAGTTTACATGGATTGCTCCTGATCAGCCTTCTGCATCTATGGAGGACCAAACGGGCTTCTGTCAAGGTCTCACTTTTACCTTCGAAAACAACTCTACAAACGCAGAAACCTATCTGTGGGACTTCGGCTCACCTTTCGGCGGCGACTTTTCCACAGAGCCTGATCCTGAATTTACCTACGCGGACTCTGGATTATATACTGTAACACTTACTGCATACGCGCCGTTTACATGTCCTGATTTTACTACGGCAAATGTTGAAATACAATATCTTTTAGAACCGATTTTTAACGTTCCTGATCCAGATTGCTTTTCCTCTCATAATTTTTCTATGACTGGCACCGCTTCTGTGGACGTCAATACTGTTTACACTTGGGATTTTGGGGGAGAGATCACCACCGCTACGGTTAACAACAACACGGTGCTCAACCTGATATACGATGAGCCAGGAATTTATACCGTCACCCTTACAGCAGAAGTGCCTGGGCTTGAGGGCTGTCAGCAAAATTACTCCGAACAAGTCGAGGCTATTGCTGACCCCACAATTGATTTTTCAGCAGGCCCGCTTCATGGGTGCCCACCTCATCAAGTCTCCTTCACTAACCTTAGCTCAACAAATACAGCAACGACATATTTGTGGCATTTCGGTGATGGAAGCACAACCAATTCAGTTAATGCAGTCCATATATATACAGGCTCGGGAAATTTCCCCGTTGAGCTTGAAATGACTACCGGTGGATACTGTGTAAGGAGCCTTAATAAACTAGAGGTAGACTTAGTCACAACCTATCCCATTCCTTTTGCGGCCTTTGACGTCACGCCGAATGTGGTTGATATCTTAGACCCTATTGTGCAGATAGAGTACATCGGCGACCAAGATGTAGATTGTTATTACAATTTCGGAGATGGTGGGAGCCTTCAGGGATGTGATGGAGAGTATGTTTATTCTGATGGTGGCATATACGACATTACCTTAACTGTTATAAATGATGCGGGGTGTACGAATACGGCTGCTGGACAAGTTAGCGTGAGTGGATCCGTGTTTTATGCTCCTACGGCTTTTACTCCTGATGGAGATGGATTAAATGACGTTTGGCTTCCAGTAGTTTTAGGGGCGAGCGCCTATAGATTGAGAGTCATAAATAGATGGGGGGAATTGGTTTGGGAAACTCTTGATTATCAGACCCCTTGGCTTGGTGAAAAAGGTGATGATGGTCAGCACTTCTGCCCCAATGGATTGTACATTTGGGAGGCGGTTTGGGTGGACCAAATTGGATATCCCAGAACTAAAAGTGGCTCAGTATATCTAATAAAGTGAGTTTTTCCCTAACTTGTGGCATCATTCTGATAAAATAATTTAAATAAAATAGAGCGAGTAAGATGTCAGATTACGGAAACGACAATAGAGACAGAGAGGAGTTATACTCAGTAAGAGTTCGTGCTGGAAAACGAACATACTTTTTCGATGTAAAAGAGACTAGAGGTAAAGACCTTTATATGACAATAACAGAAAGTAAGAGAAACTTTGACAACAGTGGAAACGTTAACTACTCAAAGCACAAGCTATTCCTTTACAGAGAAGATTTCGAAAAATTCGAAGATGGATTTATCGATGCGACTGACAAGATTAAAGAGCTAATGGCTTCTGGCGAGTACCGTGACCCTATTGCTGAGCGTAAAGCACATGATGAAGCAAACCCTCCTGCTGAAGTAGATAAGGATGACGTTAATGCTGACAAAGAAGCAAGCTCTGAGGATGAGGTTAATTTCGACGACTTATAGAAAGGAAGGTCGAAACAAGCCCAACCTAAGTGCGAACTAACCTACAGTTTAACCTTTACTTTTTCCACACATCACGAACACAAACATGCCTAAAGCCATAGAAGGTATGGGGTTTAATGTGTAAAACTTTCTCTAGAACAAAGCCAATAGACTTCTACCTTAGCGAAGGACTGTATAAATGGTCAAAAATTATTCGCATGGGAAAGATAATTGCAATTGCAAACCAAAAAGGAGGAGTTGGAAAAACCACAACTGCCATTAATTTAGGCGCTTGTTTAGGCGTTTTAGAATACAAAACACTGCTCATAGATTCGGACCCTCAGGCAAACGGATCTAGTGGTGTAGGAGTTGACCCTTATTCTGTTAAAACTGGGACTTACGAAGCATTAATGGGCAAGGCAGATATAAATGATTGCATCATTTCCACCACCTCCCCCAACCTTGACATCCTTCCTTCTAATTTAGATTTGATTGGCGCAGAAATTGAATTGGTCGATGTTGCTCAACGCGAGCGCAAGATGAGTCAAATGCTTGAACAGGTAAGAGACCAGTATGACTTCATCATCATCGACTGCTCACCGTCTTTGGGGCTTGTCACTTTAAATGGACTTACTGCCGCTGATTCTGTTTTAATTCCTGTGCAGTGTGAGTACTTCGCACTTGAGGGCTTAGGCAAGCTTTTGAATACTATTAAAATAGTCCAAACACAATTGAACCCACGCCTGGAAGTCGAAGGAATCCTTCTCACCATGTACGATACTCGACTTCGCCTCGCTAACCAAGTTGTTGAGGAGGTACGGATTCACTTCCAAGACCTAGTGCTCAACACTGTCATACATAGAAATACTCGTCTCGGCGAGGCGCCTTCCTTCGGAGAGACTATTATCATTCATGACGCGACATGCAAAGGATCTGTAAACTACCTTAATCTTGCAAGAGAGATTCTTCAACGCAACGAGATGACAAAGATTCCAGATGAGGAGAAATTCCTAAGTGATTTGTTAAAGTAAATTACGAATACAAGAATGTCGAATAAGGTTAAATCTAAAGGTGGTTTAGGGAGGGGAATCAATGATATCCGAGATTATCGAGATTTCAGCTTTGGAATGAAATCTAAGCTCGCTGAAATGACTAGGGAGATCGACATAAAAGATCATCCTTCTACAACTGACAAGTATATAAAACCTAAGTATATAGGTCAAATGGCGGGGAATATCGCCATGATTCCAATTGGCAACATTCAAAGAAACAAGACTCAACCGAGAGAGATCTTTGAAGAAAAAACTCTCAAAAGTCTAGAGGACAGCATTCGAGAACTAGGCATAATACAGCCTATTACTTTAAGGAAAATTAGCGCTTTAAAATACCAAATTATTTCTGGTGAGCGTAGATTTAGAGCAGCACAATCGGCAGGCTTAGTAGAAATCCCTTCCTATATACGTGAGGCTGATGACAAGCAACTTCTAGAAATGGCTCTTGTTGAAAACGTCCAGCGTCAAGACCTACATCCCATTGAGATCTCAACCTCATACAAGAGGTTAATGGAAGAGTGCGAATTAACACATGAGCAGATTTCTAAAATCGTTGGGCAATCCCGATCTTCGATCACGAACTCCCTTCGACTACTTGACCTACCTGAAGAAATTAAGGTTGAGCTGGCAAAGCGAACTCTCTCTAAAGGTCATGCCAAAGCATTACTTTCAATATCCTCTGACCCAGAAAGGCAAATAGCGATTATGAACCTCGCAATTTCTCAAAAGTTAAGCGTGAGAGAAATAGAGTCCCTTTGTAAAAAAGACGGAGGGAAAAGCAGATTGCAGAAAAAATCAACCCAAAGATTTAGAGCTTTATGTGAAGACGAAATTCAAGCTTTAGATGGCCTAAGATTAAGATTTGGAGCTAAGATTAAACTGAAACCTATCACAGGGAATAATTTTGACACATCTGGCAGAATAGAACTTCACTATAACAATATTGAAGATCTTGAAAAGCTTTTAGACAAACTCAAGCGATAAGCTTGTTCAAATGCGCGCCATTTTATCACTTCTCTTTTTAATTCTTGCGAGTGGATTTTCCGCCTCAGCTCAAGAAAAAATCCTGTCCGAGAACGAATTGAGAGTGAAGAATACGACTACTTGGGCAATGCTTCTTCCAAGTTCAGGACAAATTATTAATAAGAAATACTGGAAAGCTCCAATAGTACTTGGGGGATTGGGGGCAAGCGTATATTACGTGATTGACAACTCAACTGAAATGAATTTGTTTTTAGAACACTGGGGATATCAAACGGATGATGATCCGTTAACGATTAGCAGTTTGACAGATAACAATGGGAATCTTTATACAGACTCAAACTTAAAGGATGGCGCTTACTTTTATAGGCGCAATAGAGATTTATCTTACTTGTCTTTTTTCGGAGTGTATTTACTCTCTGTTATTGACGCCAATGTTGATGCTCACATGAAATTCTTTGACGCAAGTGAGGATATAAGTATGAGAGTGATTCCACCAAATTGGGGAAGATCAAGGGGAGCTTGGCAAGTAGGAATCACAGTAAAGATTAGTAAATGAAGTTAGCAATAATCGGATATGGTAAGATGGGGCAAGCTGTAGCGAAAGTTGCTCTTGATAGCGGATGGAGTATCGTGGCTAAAGTGAAAAAAGGTGACGCATGGAATCCCAATGATTGGGGTGCTGACATCGTCTTTGAAAGCACCAGTCCAAGAAGCGCTGTAGATAATTCTATGAGATGCATTAAGGCGGGATTACCAGTAGTCATTGGAACAACTGGATGGCATAGCAGATTGTCTGAATTGGAACATTCTGGGGGGCTTGTCTTTTACGCAACCAACTTCAGCATCGGAATTCACCTTATGAATAACATCTCGAAGTATATGACGCGTGTTATGACACAGTTTTCTGAATATAATGTTTCTATTAAGGAAGAACATCACACGCAGAAGCTCGATTCGCCAAGTGGAACCGCTTTAACACTCTCTGAAGTGGTGAAAGCTGAGGGGGTGGAAAAAGAAATTGAGATATCCGCTTCTAGAAAAGACGATGTCGTGGGATCTCATGAATTGTGTTGGGTTTCTGAAGTGGACGAATTGGTTTTAAGACATCAAGCAATTTCAAGACAAGGATTCGCGTTAGGGGCTTTTCAAGCGTTAAATTGGCTCCTTGAAAAAGACAGTGGGGTGTTTACGATGAACGATCTGATTACTGAAATTCGATAACCAATATGAGTTTAATTCCTTGGATTTTACTAGGCCTAATTTGCCTGGAGCATTTAATATTTATACCCGCTTTAATTAAAAGATCTGGGGTAGCGCCTGTGTGGCATGGATATGTTCCAGTATTGAATGCCTTAGCCATCTTAAAAATAATAGAGCGCCCGTGGTATTGGCTAATATTCTTGTTCTTTGTGCCAGGCATCAACTTACTGATGCTTACCATTATGCATGTAGAGCTCGGAATAGCTTTCGGTCGGAGATCAACAAAAGCACAGTGGCTCATAGGAGCATTACCTTGGGTGGGATTAGCGCAATTATCAATGGGTACTGACAAGTACGTGGGGCCAAGGAGCTGGAGAAAGGTTAAGAAAGGTGTTTTCAGAGAGTGGGGAGAAGCTCTTTTGTGGGCAACCGTTGTGGCTAGTGCTTTTAGAATCTATTCTTTCGAGCCTTTTACAATTCCTACTGGGTCGATGGAAGGAAGTATGCTTGTGGGAGATTACCTTTTTGTAAATAAATTGAGTTACGGTCCCAAAGTGCCTCAAACACCATTCACCCTTCCATTCGTGCATAACGCACTTCCGGGATCACTAACGCCAAGTTATACATCTTGGTTCTCTCTACCGTATTTGAGGCTACCTGGACTTCGAGAGGTTGAGAGATACGATGCCGTTGTATTCAGCTTCCCTCCTGGTGATTCTATTTTTGTTGACCCCGCTTTAGTGGGGCATGACTACTATGGGCTATTAAGGAGTGAAGGAATTAGAGAAGCTGGCGGAAATATTGAAAGATTTTCTAAAAACCCTGAATTGTACCTTAGTGAGGTTAGAAAGCGTGCCATGAAAAAACCTGGACTCACTGCTAGACCTATAGATAAAAAGGAAAACTATGTGAAGAGATGCATAGGACTTCCTGGGGATTCACTTAGCGTTATCGACAGGCAAGTCTACATCAATGGTGTGGCTATAGATAACCCTGTCCATCTACAATATGAGTACAGAGTTCTATTTTCAAGTCCAATGAAGTTTGCCAACAGCATGAAACTTCTCGATTTGACAAATGTCGACGTCAATTCAAAACAGAGAACAAATAGCGGCTTTAGCACGCAACTTAATCTCACTAACAGTGAGGTGGTAAAACTTGAGGAATCTGGCCTAGCCTTGAATATCGAGATCATGAGCACCATGAATAGAAAGGGAACACTGGTGATGTTCCCAAATACTTTTGACACTGAGTTTAATGAATGGACCCCTGATGATATAGGGCCCGTTTATATTCCGAAAAAAGGCAGAAATATTAATCTTAATGCTCGAAATATAGCGATGTATCGAAGGGTTATAACTGCTTTTGAAGGTCACAGTATTAAAGAAAACTATGATGGGACTGTCTTAATAGATGGTGAACTGACTAGCACATACACTTTTGAGCAGAGCTACTACTGGATGATGGGAGACAACAGACATAATTCTGCAGATTCTAGAATGTGGGGGTTTGTTCCTGAAGACCACATTATCGGTTGTGCTTCGTTCACATGGTTTAGCAAGCAGAATAAAGCCCAACACGGAGAGTCGAAAATCAGATGGAACAGAATGTTCAAGACTGTACAAGGGGTCTAAATGAAGGAACTTCCTGTCAGAAGAATATTACCAGCTTGTCCGTTTCCTAATCTAGCGTGGTATAAGATCGCATTATCTGAGGGTGAGGTTCTCATAGAC
The DNA here is from genome assembly GCA_027619225.1 of Bacteroidota bacterium. Taxonomy (GTDB): domain Bacteria; phylum Bacteroidota; class Bacteroidia; order Flavobacteriales_D; family Sanyastnellaceae; genus UBA974. The sequence goes on along the minus strand of JAQCFW010000007.1, from coordinate 19,233 downwards.
ACACACGAGAACTACGTAAAGCAAACAGATAGAAATCGCATTTTTATTGCAGATGCTCATGGCGCTAAATTTATTACACTACCCGTTCACAGGCGAAATGCAGATAGCCGCTCCATGAGTGATGTCGTATTTACAGAAGCAATGATCCCAAAGGTTATCATGAGGCACTTTACAACAGCCTATAGCTCCGCTCCTTTTTTTGAACATTTCGAGCGAGAATTGATGGCGTTTTTTGAAGAGTTCGGGACACCTGGGAAATCACTTCTCGAATTTAACCTCGCTAGTTTAAGATGGGTTGAGCAGATGACTGATCTAAAGCAAGAGGGAGGAATGGTTGAACGATCGAAATATACAGAACCTGTTGAGATGTTTGAGGGAGATTTCAGAAAAAAGGGGGCATTGTCAAACCAGGTTTGGTCTTATAAAAGGTATGCCCAAATCTTTGAGGACAGAAATGGATTCATAGAAGGCCGTTCAGTCTTAGATGCTATGTTTCACGAGCCTAACGAAGTGAAGAATTGGTGCTTAGAAACCTATCTTCGTACACTGAAAAAATGAATGATGGAAAAGCCTAACCTTATAAAGACTCCCCTACACGAGAAGCATCTTGAATTGGGAGCTAAAATGGTTGATTACTCTGGATTTGAGATGCCCGTTTCTTATGATGGCCTCAAAGCTGAACACGCTTCTGTTAGAGAAAAAGTGGGAATGTTCGACGTTAGTCACATGGGGGAATTTACGCTCAAAGGTGAAGATGCTTTAACGCTTTTGCAGAACATCACGACAAATGACGTCTCGAATTTATGTGACGGTAAAATCCAATACAGCTGCATCCCCAATGGGAAAGGAGGTATCGTGGATGATCTGCTAATTTACAGAATGAGTGAGGGGAATTACATGTTGGTTGTGAATGCCAGTAATATGGACAAGGACTGGGCTTTTATTGAGAATAAAATCAAGGATGGTGGTTACAACGTTACTTTTGAGAACAAATCTGATGATCTTGCCCTCATTGCTTTGCAAGGGCCCAACGCCACTGACGCCCTCTCCCCTCTCATGACTGTAAACCCTGGTGAGCTAGCCTACTACACCTTTATTAGCGCTGATATATTGGGCGTTGAGTGTATCGTGTCAGCAACTGGATATACTGGGGCAGGCGGATATGAACTTTATATACCGGGTGAACATTCGGGTAGGGTTTGGTCTAAATTGTTAGAAAATGGCGTTACACCATGCGGATTAGGAGCGAGAGATACCCTGAGGATGGAGATGGGGTTCTGCCTGTACGGCAACGATATAGACGAAACAACCAACCCAATCGAAGCTGGCCTAGGCTGGATCACCAAGTTCTCAAAAGATTTCACAGACAAAAATCTTTTAGAGAAAATCAAGGCTGAAGGTCCTTCGCGGAGATTGAAAGGGCTTAAAATGCTCGGCAGAGGAATTCCCAGAAAGGGATACGAAGTGGTAACTCAATCTGGAGAAGTCGTAGGGGAAGTCACGAGTGGAACAATGAGTCCAACATTAGGATACGGCATAGGAATGGCATACATTAACTCAGAATTTTCTAAGAAAGGAAATAAACTGTCGGTGAGGATCAGAAATAAAGATATTGAGGCAGAAGTGGTTATGTTCCCGTTCTTAAATCAAGGCTAATAAAAATTATATGAATCCCAAAGATTTTCCTCAAATTGAGGTCTGCTTTTCACCCCGTGATTTTTACCAATACGAAGATGGTTTTGAAGTAGTCGTTGTGATAGACGTTCTTAGAGCGACATCTGCAATATGCACCGCGATTGAAAATGGCGTTGAAGGTATTATTCCTGTTTTAACAGTTGAAGATGCAAAAGCCTATTTAGACAAAGGGTATATAGCTGCAGCAGAAAGAGAGGGTAAGATTGTTGAGGGGTTTTCATTAGGCAACTCTCCATATTCTTATATGGACGAAGCTCTAAAGGGTAAAACCGTAGTCTTAACAACTACGAATGGAACGAAAGCCATAAAAATCGCAGAACACAAAGAAACGGTAGTCATCGGGTCTTTGAACAACCTTGACGCCCTTGTGTCATGGATCGTTGACAGGGGCGAGAACACGCTGCTGTTAGCCTCAGGGTGGAAAGACAAGTTCAATCTAGAGGATACTATCTGTGCTGGCGCAATTATAGAAGGCGTTTTATTAAGCAAAACATTCCGCTCTAATGAGGACAGCTCAATTGCGGCAATGTTCCTCTCTAAATCTGCGAGAGATAATCCATTTTCATTTTTAAAATCTAGTTCTCACAGAATAAGGCTTCGAAATCTGAATTTAAATGCAGATGTGAAGTACTGCCTTACGCCTAACAATTTATCTGCGATTCCCATCTTAAAAGATGGAGTTTTGATCTCTCAGGAAAACTTTGACAAAGCAATCAAAGAAGAAAATGGCGAAAAAACTGATGGAGAAAATAGGGTGGAACTTTAAACTTGACAGATTAACTCTTTGTTTTGTATCTCTAGGGACTACCATCATACTAGTGAATTGGGGCTTTGCTCCTCATAAAGAACTACATGCAGTTGCCATCACGGCTCTACCCCCTTCTATTTTCAGCTTTTTCAAGTCTCACCAAGCTGAACTAATCCGCAGGGCAACAGACGCAGACAAAAGGAAACACGGTGTCGATGATGAAGCTGCTCGTCATTATATAGACCTCGATCATTTCAATGAGGGGATCGAACCGTGCAGTTGGTTCGAAGCATGTGAGAAGTTCACTGAGGACACACTTAAAGAGAGAGGCATCCTTCCATGGAATATTGAACTCGTGTACATGAATTTGGTGAATGAATTCGCTCAAGACACTTTAAACACGGGACAAGTGATACGGCTATGCGCAGACCTGGGGCATTACATCGCCGACGCTCACGTTCCGCTCCACACATCTTCTAATTATAATGGTCAGTTTTCTGGCCAAACAGGCATTCACGCACTTTGGGAAACCCATGTCTACGAGACCTTAAGAAGCTCTTGGACTCCAAGGAAGATCGAGGCGAGCTATATTAAAGAAGTACGTAAATGGGTTTGGACTATCATTCATGAAAGCCACCAAGATGTAGGTGAGGTACTTGCGAAAGAAATGATGGTGAGAGAAATGAAAGATGTACCTGAAGACTATGGGTACAGAACCCGCGGTAGAACACTCACCCTTGTTCCCACTCCAGCATTCTGCGAAGCCTATAGCAGCGCGATGGAAGGAATGGTAGAAAGGCGGTTCTTTTCTGCTGCACAGGCTATCAGTTCTATATGGTACACAGCGTGGGCAGATGCTGGCGCTCCGGAGCTTCCTTTAAAGTTAAAATCTCAAAGTGATGATACTAAGAATGAATTAGTCCGTTTTTTTCAAGGTCTTCACAAAGACCATCAGGAGCACGATGAGGTAGGCCAGTAACAGCATCGACAAACGCTAATGTCACTTGAGCTTCTACCAATAGATCTTGCTCATGTTTAATTTTAAAAACAAAAATGAGCCTGGATGTCGGAGGTGTTAGTACGTGAGATTCAATACTTAAGATTTGATCATATCGAGCCGGCTTCTTGTATTTAAGGTGAAGGTCAATAACAGGAAGTAAAATTCCTTTGTTTTCCATTTCAGAATAAACCCAACCAATTTCTCTTAAGGTATCCACCCTCGCCGCCTCCAACATCGGAACATAAGATCCATGGTAAACCATGTTCATTCTATCAGTATCGGAATATCTCACCCTGTGTTTAACAGAAAAAACTTTCTTATTTCCAATATTTATCCATGTTGAATTTAGGGAATCGTTCATAAAAGTAAAAATATTTTAATAAATCTTTATTTTTTCGCTAATTTGTATTTTCCTTAAACATCGAAATATTAAGAAATATTTTATGAAGATCTTTTTACAATGTTTCGTCGGCTGAATAAATGTGAGTCACTTTACAAATGTTAAAATACTGTTAATCAAATATTGATTACCCTAGAGTTAAACCATTACAATTTCACAGATCAACCCGCACTTAAAAACCTCGTTTAAACACAACCTTTTATATCTGAAAAAAAAACAAAAAATATGAAAAAACAATAGCGCTTAGGTTTTTTTTTACAAATGTTTTGTCGAATATTGCCCTCTGAAATCACCACGTTAAATATTACGAATTTATGGAACAAAACCACAACAATGTCTGGGCCAACTGCCTTGCTGTCATCAGCGACAATATCAGCACTCAAGCATACAAGACGTGGTTCTCTCCTATAAAACCGGTGAAACTAGATAACAGCGTATTAACGATACAGGTACCGTCCCAATTCTTTTACGAGTGGCTTGAAGAGCACTACGTGTCTTTACTAAGAAAGACCATTCGGAAAGAATTGGGTAAGGATGCTAGGTTAGAGTACAGTATTATTATGGAGCACAATCTTGAAGGAAATCAAGCAAGCCCATATACCGTTAAGGTTCCCACTTCTCATCGTGCAGCAACACGTAATCCAGAAGTGAATATGCCTATCGTGGGCCAGCCAGCTCCGATAAAGAATCCATTTGTGATTCCAGGTCTTAGGAAACTTAAAATCGATTCTAACTTAAATCCCAATTACGCATTCGATAGTTTCGTCGAAGGAGAGTGCAACAGACTTGCTAGATCAGCCGGATTTGCAGTTGCAAATAAACCAGGAGGCACTGCTTTTAATCCACTACTTATATATGGTGGAGTTGGACTTGGCAAAACACACCTCGCTCACGCTATAGGAATTGAGATTAAAAATCAGACTCCAGACAAGACAGTCCTGTATGTTACGTCTGAAAGATTCACTCATCAGTTTATTGACTCTGTCAGAAACAACACAGTGAACGACTTCAGCCACTTCTATCAAATGATAGACGTGCTGATTATTGACGACGTACAATTCTTCAGTGGGAAAGAAAAGACTCAGGATGTCTTCTTCCATATCTTCAACCACCTTCATCAAACTGGAAAACAGCTTGTACTAACAGCTGACAAACCACCTGTTGAAATGCAAGGAATGGAGCAGAGACTGTTAAGCAGATTCAAGTGGGGACTAAGCGCAGACTTACAGACACCTTCTCTTGAAACTAGAATGGCGATTCTCGAGAAGAAGATGTATGGAGACGGGATAGATATGCCACGCGAAGTTGTTGAATATCTTGCGTACAGCATCACTACCAACGTCAGAGAGTTAGAAGGAGCTTTAATTTCACTCATTGCTCAGAGCAGCCTCAACAAAAAAGCGATTACTTTAGACCTTGCGCGTCAGATGATTGACAAGTTCGTTAAGAATACAGCTCGTGAAGTAAGTATAGACTACATACAGAAAGTAATTTGCGATTACTTCGACTTGCCTATCGAACTTCTAAAGTCTAAGACCAGAAAGAGAGAAATTGTACAATCACGTCAAATCGCGATGTACTTCTCTAAGAAAATGACCAAGTCATCTCTTGCTAATATCGGACTTCACTGTGGAGGAAAAGATCACGCGACAGTACTTCACGCATGCAGAACAGTAAACAATTTAAGTGAAACTGACAAGCACTTCAGGAAGTATCTTGACGATCTCGAAAAGAAGCTTGCGATTCACTAAAGTATTTAATTGACTTTATTATAACACCGATATTGAAACGGAACTATTCATTTAGTTCCGTTTTTTTTTGAGGAAATGTGATCTCAAATGTTAAAATTAACAATGACAAGTGGCCATGAACTTTAATGCAACACCTATCTTAGGGAATATCAACCTTTAAATTGATTCAATGGAAAATCGACCTCAAAGAATCCTTACCGTCTGCCTAGGAAACATCTGCCGATCACCTATTGCACATGGCTTACTCATTCATCATGCTGAAAATCTTGGACTGCATGTTGAAATAGACTCAGCTGGAACAATAAGCAACCATGCAGGCAGCCCTCCAGACTCTAGGTCAATAGAAATTATGACCAGAAACAACCATGATATTTCTTCTCAAAGATCGAGGATAGTAAAGCACGAAGATTTCGAGTACTACGATCTTATACTCGCGATGGATAAGAGCAATTACGAAGACCTATGTTCACTGGCAAGTAACGACGCTCAAAAGTCTAAGATAAACTTAGTCTTACCTCAAGAGGGAGAAGTTCCCGATCCTTATTATGGAGGGGACAGTGGTTTTGAAAGTGTCTATAAGATGTTAGATGAAGTGATCCCTATTTGGCTCAATCAGGGAGCTGGATAATCAAGGTCGTCAGAATAGTCAGGAAGAAGCTTAATCACCTTTGAAACAACCTGGTCTAAAGAATCTGATGAAGCTGCGCCAGCAGCATTGTGATGCCCCCCTCCGCCGAAATACTTATCCGAGAAGTCCCTGGCACTGAAATCTCCTATCGAGCGAAAGCTCATTTTAATTCTGTCAGTCGACTCATAAATGAAGGCCGCAAAATTAACTCCTTGAATACTAAGAGCTGTATTAACAAGGCCTTCTGTGTCGCCTTTTTCATAACCAAATTTCTCTAGCTCTGCTAAAGACAATGAAATGATCGCCGCGTGATATTCTGGAAAAACTTGAAGCTTTTCACTCAAAGCATAACCTACAAGCTTAAGCTTACCCTCACGACTTGTGTCATAAACTCTAGCGTGAATCACCGAGTGATCCATACCCGTCTCGATTAAAGCCGCAGCAATAAGATGAGTACGAGAAGAAACCGAGGGAAATCTGAAAGATCCACTGTCAGTCATTATCCCACAATAAATACAAGATGCCGTATTTACGGAGAGTTTACTAGCCTCGTCCCAACACTCGATTAACCTATAAATCATTTCACATGTAGAACAGCTTTTCTCATCTGAGAACATCATATCTACAAAGTCAGTAGGTCTTTGGTGATGATCTATCATTACAGTGAAAGCCTCTGTATTTTCAACAGCATGCTGTAAATCGCCAACACGAGAAGGGTCGTTGTAATCCTGAATGAAGAGAACCTGAGCCTCCTTTACGAGCTCCTCCGCGAGTTCAGGTTGCTCAGAGTGAAGAACAATATCATCATGCCCATTCATCCAATGTAAGAATTTCGGGTATGCATCTGGAAAAACAACGGTAGACTTAATCCCCTGTTCTTTAAAGTGATTCCAAAGCGCTAAAGTAGAGCCTACTGCATCTCCATCCGGCCCTCTATGACCAGTGAGAACTATTCTTTTAGAGTTTTTTAATCTCACGAGCAGTTCACTTGCTCTATCATCCGCGAAAATATCCATTGCCTCCATGCCATAAATATATACCTTTAACACATGATTAGAGTACTACTTATGTGCATGTTTATCGCAAGTTCTACCCACGATATTCACTTTACCAAATCAACCATGGACTACAACGAGGAGACTCAGACACTCCAGGTTGTGATGAATGTCTTTACGGACGACCTTGAACTTGCAATTGAGAGATCACATGAGGGTCTAGACCTTGAAATCGGATCTGAAAACCAGCACGAACAAACTGACTCCTTGGTGGCAGACTATCTGCTAGATCATATTCATTATGAAAATGGATCACGAAATGTCAATTTCAAATACATCGGGTTTGAATACGATTACGATATTTGCTATTTGTATTTAGAGTCCGACCCCTTTGCCGTGTACAATAAGAATTATTTTATAAGTGTCAATATGTTCTTTGAAGTTTATGACGATCAAGAAAATGTAGTTGATCTACACGTCAAAAAATGTGAAGAGAGCTTTATTTTCACAAGTAATTCATCCGGGACCGGAGTTGAGACTGATTATTGAGAGACATGAAAAAGTCTGAGAAGATTCTATTCATAATGGATGAGCTCGAGCGTTTGTACCCTAAGACTTCCGTGCCGCTTGATCATACTGATGCTTATACTCTACTGATTGCCGTTTTGCTTTCTGCTCAGTGTACAGATAAGAGGGTGAATACTGTTACGCCCGCACTTTTTAAACTTGCTTCTACTCCAGAAGATATGATGATGCAAGATGTAAAGCAAATTCGTGAGATTATAAAGCCATGCGGATTATCACCTCGTAAATCTGCGGCTATTCATAGACTGTCTGAGATTTTAGTTGAGAAGCATGCGGGCAAAGTTCCTCAGAGCTTTGAGGATTTAGAAGAGCTGCCGGGTGTGGGTCATAAAACCGCTTCTGTGGTCATGGCACAAGCGTTTGGGGTAGCGGCATTCCCCGTGGACACACACATACATCGGCTGATGTACAGATGGGGGCTCACGACTGGAAAAAACGTGGTTGTAACGGAGAAAGATGCTAAGAGGTTATTCCCACGGGACAAGTGGAACAAACTTCATCTTCAGATCATCTTCTACGGACGAGAGTATTGCCCAGCAAGAGGTTGGGATATTGACAAAGACCTTATTACTCAGAAAGTAGGGCGCAGAGAATTCACTTCTCTATAAGCATTTACTTTTCTTCTGGAGCGAACTTAGAGATAACCTCCATGCTGACGCCTGTATTCGAGAACCCTCCATCGTGGAACAAGTTCTGCATTGTTACATAGCGAGTTAAATCACTGAACATCGTAATACAATAGTCGGCACAAGCTACAGCATCAGCATTGCCAAGAGGAGACATGGATTCAGAATAAGCGATGAATTCATCGAATCCTTTTACACCTGAACCAGCAGTAGTAACCGTAGGAGATTGAGAAATCGTGTTGACTCTAACCTTATTCGCAACTCCGTAGTGATATCCGAAACTTCTTGTGATGCTTTCAAGTAACGATTTTGCGTCAGCCATATCACCGTAATCAGGGAAAGTTCTTTGGGCTGCTATATATGTAAGAGCTACTACTGAACCCCAATCATTGAGCGCATCAAGTTTCTTAGCTGTCGCAAGTGTCTTGTGAAGAGAAATCGCACTTACGTCCAGAGTCGTTTGTAAAAACTTATAGTTTAAATCGGTATAGTGACGGCCTTTGCGAACGTTAGGGCTCATCCCTATGCTGTGTAAAACGAAGTCAATCTTTCCACCAAAGTGCTCCATTGCCCCTTCGAATAATTTTTGAATATCTTCTTCGCTGGTTGCGTCAGCAGGTATTACAGGGCAGTTGTTACATTTCGCAGCCAGTTCGTTAATCGTTCCCATCCGCATCGCAATAGGTGCATTTGTTAACACAATTTCTGCTCCCTGAGCAACGGCTTGCTCCGCGACTTTCCATGCGATAGACATGTCGTTCAAAGCACCGAAAATTATTCCTTTTTTCCCTTTCAATAAATCTTGAGCCATCTTATGTAATGCTTAATTTAAAAATGAAAGTTAGTCTTACAATTCAAACTTTTGACGCACATAAAATCAGAATATTCACATTCACGAGTTTGGAAACATTTTTCCTGGATTCATTATTCCTTTGGGGTCAAATCCGTTTTTTATCATCTTTAAAACAGACAACTCGTCTGGGGAGAAAGCGATGTCCATAAAGTCCTTTTGGACTAAACCTATGCCATGTTCACCGCTTAAAGTGCCGCCCATAGCAACGACTATATCAAACAACTCCCTGATAGCCTTGTTCAATTCTACAGACCAAACCTGATCACTTAAATCGTCTCTTAAAATATTTATGTGCAGATTTCCATCTCCGGCGTGACCATAACAAATAGACCTAAATCCATATTTCTCCCCGATTGACTTCACCGCCACCATCAGATCCGGCAACATCCCGCGTGGTACAACTGTATCTTCTTCCTTATAAACACTTGTCGCTTTTACGGCCTCTCCTACCCTTCGCCTTAAAAACCAAAGCTTTTCCTTCTCTGAATCTGACTGAGCAAACAACACTTCCCCCCCGCCATTTTCTTCGAGAACGCAAAGTATCCTTTCGCACTGAGGCATAATCTCAGACTCATCAAATCCATCAACTTCAATCAGTAAGTATGCTTGATCGTTTGGATCTACCGAAATCTCTTTATTCCCTGTAAATTCCTGAGTCAAAACCACAGCATCGCGCTCCATAAACTCAATTGCGCTAGGCATCGCTCCAGCTCTGAAAATTTCAGACACGGTTGTACACGCGTTCGTTACACTTGTAAATGGGACAAGCATAAGGGCTTGAAAACGAGGCAAAGGCTGAAGTTTCAGCGTTGCTCTTGTGACCACACCCAGAGTCCCCTCGCTTCCTACAATAAGCCCCGTTAGGTTATATCCCGTACTGTTTTTTAACGTATTTGCACCTGTTTCTATAACTCGCCCATCAGGAAGCACCACCTCTAGGTTTAAAACCCAATCCTTGGTTACCCCATACTTCACTGCCCTTGGGCCACCACTATTCTCCGCTATATTACCACCTATGGTGCAAGTACCTTGAGAAGATGGGTCCACTGCGTAAAAAAGACCTTTCTCGGAAACTGCATTTTGGAGAACTTCCGTGATAACACCCGGCTCAACAATCGCCTGGTGGTTTTTCTCATCTATAAGTAAAATCTTATTCATCCTCCTGAGCGACAACACAAGGCCACCTTTAATTGCAAGAGCCCCACCACTAAGCCCTGTCATTGCACCACCAGCAGTAACTGGCACTTCATTCTCGAAAGCCACTCTCATTAATGAAGAGACCTCTATTGTAGACACCGGTTCCGCAACTACTTCCGGTCTATAATGCAAGTCTTCTGTTTCATCTTTTGAATGAAATTCTATGACTTCACCATCAAAATGCAATCTTTCTGTGGGTAAAATATTATGAAAAATATCTCTATAATTCTTAAGCATTGCTCTTAGACGTTATCGATTCACTACCTTGTACGCTGTCAAAAGTAACCCCCAATTAATATGATATTTCAGATGCACAAACATTTTTCAAAGACAGTAACATTATCTCTAGCTTTAAGCACGTTCCTTTTGTGCTTTTCTTCTTCAGCCCAAACCTTCTCAAACGAAAAAATCTGGAGCGGAGAATTCCGATCAGAAGGCGTTTGGGGAGTAAGGTCTATGGCTAGTGGCACTCACTATACTACGAGTGATTTTGATGAAGCTGAAGGATCATCAATCGTTAAGTATTCATACAAATCTGGCAAGAAGGTTAAAACCATCGTTACTTCACTTCAAGCTTTTGAAGATGCCCGTGAATACATAACTGACTATTTATTCAGTGCTGACGAGAGGTTTATTCTCCTCACGACAAACACGAACCAACTATATAGGCATTCGTTTTACGCGGATTTCTACATCTACGATACGGAGTCAAAAGAACTTGCTAAGCCATTAACCGATTTCTCAAAAGGCCAACAACGCCTTGCTGCCTTCTCTCCTTCTGCTGACAAAGTTGCATTTGTAAGAAGCAACAATGTGTTTATCGCTAACCTGATCGACGGAACTGAAATCCAAGTTACAAATGACGGGCTTGCGAACAGCATAATTAACGGTGCTACGGACTGGGTTTACGAAGAGGAATTCGGTGATGACAACGGAATGAAGTGGTCTCCTGACGGTGAGAGACTCGCTTATTACAGGTTTAATGAGAGCGCAGTGAAAGAAATGAACATGCCGATGTACGGTGGACTATACCCTGAACTCATTACTTTCAAGTACCCTAAAGCTGGGGAAGTAAACAGTGATGTACAGGTGTACATCCACGAATTAAGTACTGGGCTTAATCACGAAGTGGCGGTAAATAAGAGTGCGCATTACTTACCTCGGTTCTTTTGGACTAATGACGCGGAGCAGCTATGCATCTTTACGATGAACCGACACCAAAACGATCTGCGCTTCTACCTGACAGATGGTGAATTCCCCAACAATCGCATAGGCACTAAGGAAATTTTTAAGGAGACCACAAGGACATATATAGACATCCACGACAATCTAATCTTCTTAAAAGATGGCACATCTTTTCTTTGGACTAGTGAAAGAGATGGATTTAACCACATCTACAAATTTGACTATGCAGGAAATGTGCAGCAATTAACGAAAGGAGAATGGGACGTTGTTGAATTCATGGGTTATGACGAATCTAAAAAGAAAATTTACTTCAGTTCTTCTATGAAAGGTCCTACGCAACAACACCTACACTCTGTTGATTTTGATGGAAATATTATAACTTTAGACGAATCTTCAGGGCATCACAGCGCAGACTTCTCTGCCAACTTCTCTTATAGAATACACAACCACAGCGATGCCAACACCCCTCCTGTCTATACATTAAGAGATAGAAAAGGCAGCGTTGTCAGAACGCTTAAAAGCAATGAGGATCTTAAGAACACGCTCAGCGAATACGACTACTCTGCAAAAGAGTTCTTTTCGTTTACGAACTCTACTGGAACTGAATTAAACTGTTGGAAGATTCTACCTCCTGGTTTTGACGCTGACAAAGAATACCCGGTTTATGTAGCCATTTATGGCGGACCCGGAGTGAATACAGTTACGGACAGTTGGGGCGGATCAAACCTGATGTGGTACCAATACTTGGCTCAAGAAGGATACATCGTGGTATCGGTTGATCCAAGAGGGACTCCACTTAGAGGGCGCAAGTTCGAGCACAGTACATATAAAGAATTGGGGAAATTAGAGACTGAGGACTTTATAGATTTCGCAAAATACTTGGGCGACCAAGAATACATAGATGCCGATCGAATAGGAATTCAAGGATGGAGCTACGGAGGGTTTATGACGCTCCTATGCATGACTAAAGGTGCGGAGGTGTATAGCGCTGGAATCTCAGTTGCTCCAGTCACAAACTGGAAATACTATGACACCGTTTACACTGAGAGATTTATGCAAACCCCGCAAGAGAATAAGAGCGGATACGAAGACAACAGCCCGGTAAACCACGCTGAGAAACTTGAAGGAGCTCTTCTACTGGTTCATGGATCAGGTGATGACAACGTCCATTTCCAAAACTCTATGGAGATGGTAAACGCTTTAGTTGATGCAAATAAAGATTTCGATTTCTTTGCTTATCCAGATCGCAACCATGGTATATACGGCGGAAATACACGAATACATCTTTTCAATATGATGATGGATTTCGTAAAAGAAAATTTCTAAGGCGTATCGCAGTAAATTTATTAAAACGAAATCGGGGTGACTCTGCAATTGCAAAGTCACCCCGATTATTTATTTCAGTTATTCTTTAACTCACTACAGCTTCTTCATCCTCAACACCGTGCGTTAAAGCTTCAAGCTTGGGTCTGATTAGCAAAACAATCAAACCTATGCCCACACATGTGACGGCAATGCCCGTGAAGATTGTAAAGGCGCCTAAAGATGAAGACCACTCACCGAGCAGACCTGCAAGCTTGCTGCCAAACCCTGTCATCGCAAAGTAGATGCCCATCATGATCGAAGCGTACTTCACAGGAGCAAGCTTGGTTACGAATGACAATGCTACAGGAGATAAGCACAGTTCACCGATCGTATGGAACAGGTATGCAAAGACCAACCAGTACATGGCAGAGCTTCCAGTCGCTTCATACTGAACAGTTGCACCCGTCATGAAGAAGAAGCCAATGCCCATGATAATTAATCCCACAATCATCTTATAAAGAGAAGTCGAAACAGGGAGACTCAACGGGTAGCTCAATTTAGAAAGCCACTGCCCCTTTAATTTTCTATTCGCCCAAAACAAAGCAACTGACGTTCCGAAGAAGATGATGAACATCGCATTGATTGACTGGAACCACGAGGCAGGCACTTGCCAATTCCCCAAAAATCTGTCCGTATTCTCCATCGTATAAATGTTCATTAAACCTCCTGCCTGTTCAAAGGCTCCCCAGAACAAAATCACCAACAGGAATGAGATCAACAGAACAATTACCCTGTCCTTCTCCACCTTGGTAAGTGGAGCTTTCATGACCTCTTGATTGTCCTTCGTGTCGCCTAAAAAGTTCCCCACCTGACTTAGGTACTTAAGACCAAATACATACTGCAACAGACCCAAGCCCATTCCTATACCTGCAAGACCAAATCCATAGTGCCATCCATAAACCTCACCAACATACCCAACTATTAAACTCGATAAAAACGCACCTACATTAATACCTATGTAGAATATCGTAAACCCTTTATCTCTTCTGATATCTCCTTGCTTATAAAGCCCCCCAACCATAGTTGAGATGTTAGGCTTTAACATACCTACCCCTAATACAATAAAAACCAAGCCTGTATAGAAAGCCCACATTTGCTCAATCGCAAGAGTACTGTGGCCTATTAAAAGGAGAACACCACCGATGAGAACAGATCTTTTTTGGCCTAAAAATTTGTCAGCAATATATCCGCCAGGAACAGACATAACGTATACCATCATAGTATACCAACCGTAAAGAGCAAGCGCGTCACCATCAGACCATCCTAAACCAGGGTTAATCTCTTTTGTCTCTGTAACCAAGTACAAAACAAGAATAGCTCGCATTCCATAGTATGAGAATCGCTCCCACATTTCAGTGAAAAATAAAACGTAAAGACCTACGGGGTGACCAAATAATTCTTTCTGGTGAGCCGGAATTGATGCTGAAGACATGTTGCTTAATTTTTAATTACTGCGCAAAATACAACTATGAATGTAATTAACATCTCACATCTTTTTTATTTTGTAAATTGCAAACTCATAAAAATAATTAATGATGCGTCTTTTAATTGCTGCGATAGTACTGGTTTGGTCTTCTAACTTAGAATTTATTGCTCAGGAAGCAAAAATAAATTGGATGACACTTGAAGAAGTGACCGAAGCGCTCAAAGATGAACCACGAAAAGTCATGATGGATGTATACACTAAATGGTGTGGCCCCTGTAAGATGATGATGGCAAATACATTTACAAATCAGAACTTGATCGAATACGTAAATAAAAATTATTACTGTGTAAAATTTGACGCTGAAAGCCCAGATCCTACAATGTATAAAGGAACCGTTTACGGCAATCCCAATTACAACCCCAATAGCAAAGGACGTAATGGAGTACACGAACTATCTATCGCCTTAAAGGTTTCAGCGTACCCTACTATCGTTTATTTCGATGAAGATTTGAACGTTATCGCACCTATTTCCGGATACAAGCAGCCTCGACAACTTCAGGTTTTATTGACCTTTTTTAATGATGTTTTTAAGAGTGATACCCCACAAGAACAAATGCAGCCTATGTGGGATAAATACTCTTCTAATTTTGTTGGCACTTGGTAACAATCTCTCGTTATTTAAGTCGTTGCATTTAGACTGTTGATTTCGTTATATTTGCATCCCGCTATTTTAAGTGGAAATTGAAATCTTTGGCATACCCCTGTAAAAATAAATAGCGATAAAATGAGTGAAACAGTAAAATTAATCCTTGATGGAAAGGAAATTGTACTCCCAGTGATTACTGGTTCTGAAAACGAGAAAGCTATTGACATAAGTACGCTACGTGCTACCACAGGTTACATCACGATTGATCCTGGATTTAAGAACACAGGCTCCACCCAAAGCTCCATCACCTACTTAGATGGTGAGAATGGCATCCTACGTTACCGCGGATATAGTATTGAAGAGCTTGCTGAAAATGCTACTTTTCTTGAGGTTGCATACTTACTTCTGTACGGCGAACTTCCGAATATTAAGGAATTGGCATACTTCGATGAGTCTATCACTCAACACACGCTAGTTCATGAAAACATGAAGCGTTTTTTTGACGCTTTCCCTCAGGGGGCTCACCCTATGGGGATGTTGTCTTCGATGATCGCCAGCCTTTCAACTTTTTACCCTGAATCTCAAAATTCAAATAGATCCGTCACTGATATTGAGAAAACGATACACCGCTTAATCGCTAAGCTCCCTACTCTTGCTGCTAAAGCTTACAAGCACAACAAAGGTCTGCCTACAATGTACCCTCGCAATGATCTGAGCTACTGTGGGAATTTCCTTCAGATGATGTTTGGGCTCCCTACGCAGGATTACAAAGTGAATGACGTTGTTGAGCGTGCACTCAACAAGTTACTTATACTTCATGCAGACCACGAGCAGAACTGTTCAACGGCCACGGTACGTGTTGTAGGATCTTCTCAAGCCAATTTATATTCTTCTATTTCTGCGGGAATAGCCGCTCTTTGGGGTCCTCTACACGGAGGAGCTAACCAAGCTGTTATTGAGATGCTAGAGCAGATCCGCCATGATGGTGGAGGTCTCCAGAAATGGATTGATAAAGCAAAGGATAAAAACGACAGTTTCCGTTTAATGGGGTTTGGTCATCGTGTTTACAAAAACTTCGACCCTAGAGCGACCATTCTTAAGGTAGCTGCAGATGACGTACTTGAAGCTTTAGGAGTTAGCGATCCTATTTTAGATATCGCGAAAGAATTAGAACAAGTAGCTCTGAACGATGAGTACTTCGTGGAGAGAGGACTATACCCTAATGTAGATTTCTATTCTGGAATCATTTACCGTGCGTTAGGTATTCCCACTGATATGTTCACAGTCATGTTCGCTTTAGGCCGTCTTCCAGGATGGATTGGACAATGGAAAGAGATGACTGAACAGTCGGAGCCTATTGGAAGACCTCGTCAGGTATACCAAGGAGCTAACGCAAGACCTTTTGTATCACTTACTGACAGATCATAATGAGTACTTCAGGAAATTCCTTAAGTGATGCTTTTGTTAAGTCAGAAGTTAACAATGGCATTTCCTCTATCTCGTTTTTCCACCAAGCTTCTAATAGTTTACCAGGACATATACTAAGTAAACTTTCTGATGCTATACGCAATGCTGGTCAAGATAACGACGTTCGTGTAATTATTCTACAATCTGATGGCGACAGAGCTTTCTGTGCCGGAGCAAGCTTTGATGAATTATTGGCCATTAGCAATGAAGCTGAGGGACTCAAATTCTTTAGTGGATTTGCCAACGTCATAAATGCGATTAGAACTTGTCCTAAATTCGTTTTAGGAAGAGTACAAGGAAAAGCAGTTGGTGGCGGTGTCGGACTTGCAGCAGCGGTCGACCATTGTTTCGCAACTAGATTCGCTTCAATAAAACTATCTGAGCTTGCGATAGGCATAGGCCCTTTTGTTGTGGGCCCTGCAGTAGAACGCAAGCTAGGCACATCTGGTTTTTCTCAACTAACTATTGATGCCTCATCCTGGAAAACAGCTAAATGGGCGGCACAATACGGCCTATATTCTGAGGTATTTGACTCTTCCGAAGAAATGGATGTTGCGATTGCTGCATTGGCAAAACACCTCGCGTCAAGCTCTCCTTCAGCGATGTCTGAACTAAAGAAAATTCTTTGGTCAGGCACAGAGGATTGGGACACACTGCTCAATGATCGGGCTGCTATCTCCGGTCGATTGGTCTTAAGTGAGTTTACAAGAAATGCAATTCAGGCATTTAGTAAATAGCTCACTTTCATAAATACCAATTAAATATTAGTACTATGTAAAAAAGCTCAGACCCTCTAGGTCTGAGCTTTTTTTTTATGTTCTTAAAATCAATGTAGAGGAACTTGCCCCTAAAGGATTAATGCTGAATAGATAATCTACGAACAGATACTCCATTATTATTATTGAGCATTATCGTATATGTTCCAGTTGATAGGTTAGAAAAATCAAGGCTTATAGAACCTTGAACTACCAAATTGCTTTGACTAAACACAACTCTACCCGTTGCATCAAAAACCTGCATATTTACATCGTACATCTCTGTGCTAACCTGCAATGTAATTGCGCCTGTTGTAGGATTAGGGAAAAGACCGAATGCCAAAGGATCAATATCGTTCAATTCGGTCTGCGTTGCATCTACTATAACTGTACAATCGTTAGAATCAGTTACAGAAACAGTATAGGAAGAGTACGCTAATGAATCTGCGTTTGTAGCAATCACGTTATCCGCATCAGTCCACACAATGGTTACATCACCATCCTCACCCTCTGTAACCACAGTACCTGAACCTATACCTAAATCATTATAAGTTATAGATGCAGAAGTGATAACTAAATAACAGCAAGAGTCATCATTTGGTAAAGTAGCTTCAACATCGAAGTTCGTAGCCAAGTCGTCCATACATCCAGTACAAGAAGAGTTGTCTCCAGCACAAACGCCACATTCATCGAGAACGTTTCCGTCACAGTCACAAGCGCCTTCAGCAATTTGGATACAGCTGCCATCATCAAAAGTCGCATCCTCATCGTAGTTACAAGCCATCATATCTGTACAACCTGAACAAGAAGTGTTGTCTCCTCCACAAACGCCACACTCATCGAGTACGTTTCCGTCACAATCACAATCGCCATCAGGAAAACCAGCACAGCTGCCATCATCAAAAGTCGCATCCTCATCGTAGTTACAAGCCATCATATCTGTACAACCTGAACAAGAAGAGTTGTCTCCTCCACAAACTCCACACTCATCGAGTACGTTTCCGTCACAATCACAATCGCCATCTGGAACACCAGCACAGCTACCATCATCAAAAGTCGCATCCTCATCGTAGTTACAAGCCATCATATCTGTACAACCTGAACAAGAAGAATTATCTCCTCCACAAACGCCACAGTCGTCTTCCTGGCTACCATCACAATCACAATCGCCATCAGGAATCCCGTCTCCTCCACAAACGCCACATTCATCTAATTCAGCAGTACCACCCCAATCGCCGTTACAATCTTGTAAACAGTCATTGGTTGAATCGTTATCACAAGTACCACATTCATCGGTAGTTGAATCGCCGTTTGCAACACCAGCACAGTCTGAACAAGAACTATTATCTCCTCCACAAACACCACAGTCGTCTGCGAAGTTACCGTCACAGTCACAAGCGCCTTCAGCAAATCCAGTTCCTCCACACACTCCACATTCATCTAGTACGTTACCTGCACAGTCGCAATCACCATCAGCAATTCCTAAACCGCCACAAACTCCACACTCATCCAGAACGTTACCTGCACAGTCACAATCACCATCAGGAATTCCAATACAGCTACCATCATCATCTGTAGCTGAAGAATCATAGTTACAAGCAGTCATATCAGTACAACCACAAGAAGGAGCGACTGTACCAGTAGTACCATTAAATGTTAGCTCTAAATTTGTCGCATCCCCACTGTCTCCATGGTTAAACATCTGTACCCAAATCGCACCTGATGGAGTACCATCAGTAGTCAATTGAGCAACTAAAATTCTTTGATTTATGTCAGAAATAGCATTTGCTGTAGTTGCGGGGGTGGTCACGTACAAAGCGCCACCAAGAGCATCGTTAATTTCTAAATTTCCACCATTCTCGAATTCAGCAGAAGGAAAGCTAGGGCTCAAGCTAGGGGCTTCTTCACCAT
>JAQCFW010000028.1 GCA_027619225.1 Bacteroidota bacterium | reverse complement strand
GGTGGGGTCTGCAATCGTTCGTCAACTTAAAGCAAGAGGTGAAAAAAACATTGTTGTAAGAACTTCCAATGAATTAGATCTTCGTGACAGAAGTGCCGTAAATACTTTTTTTGAAAACACAAAACCAGACTTGGTATACCTAGCCGCTGCAAAAGTTGGAGGTATTTACGCCAACGACACATATCCCGCTGAGTTCCTTTTCGACAACCTCGCCATCGTCAGTAATGTGATTGATGCAGCTCACAAACACCAAGTCGAGAAACTTCTTTTCCTGGGCAGTTCATGTATTTATCCCCGACTTGCTCCTCAACCTATCTCCGAAGGAGATTTATTAACCGGATCGCTGGAACCCACGAATGAGCCATATGCACTCGCAAAAATTGCCGGCTTGAAACTGTGCGACGCATATAGAAAACAATACGGATGTAATTATATTTCCGCGATGCCTACGAATCTTTATGGCCCGGGGGACAACTACCATCCTGAGAACAGTCACGTATTGCCCGCATTTATTAGACGATTCTACGAAGCCGTGAAAAATGACGTTGATCAGGTGGAGTGTTGGGGTTCTGGGAGTGCCAAGCGAGAGTTCTTGCACGTGGATGATTTATCTACTGCGCTTATTTTCCTGATGGACAACTACAACTCAGAGGGATGGGTAAATGTGGGTACGGGAGTGGACTTAAGTATTAAAGAATTGGCTGAGACCATTGCAGAAATAGCTGGATATAAGGGTGAGATTGTATGGGACTCCAGCAAACCTGATGGAGCGCCAAGAAAACTCCTCAACGTTGATAAAATGAGTGGCTTAGGTTGGTCTTCTAAAATAACATTAACAGATGGGTTAAAGAGCGTTTATGAAGAGTATGCACAATCTAAAGCTGATGGTTAGATTATTTTTATCGGTGGGGTTTTTATTGATTTGCGTTTCTCTACAAGCCCAAATCTCAACTACCTATTCCCTTCGTCATCATGCCATCACATTTAAATCAGACAGAGCTGAGATTGTTGTTGACCCCGCAATTACATTTAAATACCTATGCTCAGATAGCTACTCTGGGATTGACAATATGCGTGGCGCCACATTCACGGCAAAAATTGACTCGAATTTTACAGCTGGGGGTGCGTTATTTGAAAGACAGTCTACATTAAGTCCCTTTCTTTCAGAGTTTGCTTTGCAAACCTCTAGCATGCCTGGCTGGGGGGTTTTTAAAAGATTAGACTCATGGGGAGAAAACCCGAGAACAATAGATATAGCCAGGGCAATGGGTTTTTTGGCTTGGTCTAAAAACCGCCTTTCTACGAAAATCGAAATCGGAACGCAAAGATTTGGGTGGAATAAATCACCCCTCATGCTGAGCCATGAAGACGTGCCTTATCCCAGTTTACAATTTGGATGGACTAAATCTAACTTTTTTGCTGATGTTTCTATGAATCAATGGGTGGGAAGTATTAGAGATGGCGCAGTTAGTAGTGAGTATATTATTCGAAACATCAACAAAGCAATCATTTCCTCTGCTGGCTTTTCTAATGAACAATTTGCAATAGCTCTTCTCTTTGGACACACGTTAGAGCCTTCAATATCTATCGTTTCATTGGCAGGACGATTTGTTAAAAATGGAGGGTTTATTAATTATGAAGCAGCTACTTCTTCAACATCAACTTCTGGTCCTTCATATCAAATTGGGGCTGGATACAATGGCAATCAATTTAGAACTGGTCTGAATTTAATCCGTACGAAAGACGGGCTTTATGGAGATGGCGAGGAGATGGTTTGGTCTAACGCTATGATACCCTTGGGAGTCATCACTGGGAACAACACTAAAATGTCAACTGTCTATTTTACGTTTAAGAATTCAGATTCTGCCAAGTGGTACTTCACGTGTGAAGCCGGGACTTTTTCAAATGCACATTATAACTCAAACGATAACTTAAACGATGATTTCAGCAGATTTACAAAGGGATCGATCACGCGCGTATTCTCACCGGATTGGGATATGGCGCTCACACTTTCCGTTGAAGCATTCAAAGGGCACGATCCCATGTTAGGCATAGGAGTGGTTCATGGAATTATTCGTGGCTTCGATGAGTTACTCATACCATAAACGAGAAACATGACTATTTCTAAAATAAACGTATTGTTCTCGATTGCTGTCACCACGCTGTCAACTCCCTTCTTCTCGGCCCAAACAATTCAATCTTCCACCTGGTTTACACCTCTTGAAGACGAAGCGATTCGGGCTCGAGAAATAGCCGATTCACTTGGGGTTATGACCCCGAGCAATCAACCATTGCCAGATTGGGCTGGATATGTGCACGGGAGTGGTCAAGATGGGGTTGTAGGGATGGAATCAGAGTTGTTTAGCGGATTAAATGTCGATGGAGAATATCGCCTTATTCAAGGTGACAATCCAGGCAGTGCCACAATCATTGGATTGAGAGCGTTTGGAGATTTGAGAGAACGCTTCCACTATGAGGTCTCCGCAGGAAGATGGAAACTGCCAGTGACACAAAGCCAATATGATGAAGGAGTAAAGTGGGGGTATTTTGATGGAATTGGACGAGTCACTGGGGCTAACCCTGGATCAAATTCTTCAAGTGCACTGCAAGTAGATTTGCTGACGTTTAAACTCTCCGCTAAAATTTCTGAATCTATTGAGCTTGCTGTAGGTCATGGGCAGCATCATTGGGGACCTGGGATACGCTCGCTCTACATCGATAGATCAATGGCGCCTGCCAGCTACGTTAGATTATATAGCGATGTTGGCGTAATTCATTATACACACTTGCTGGTAAGAACGATTCATCCTAGAGAATTAAACGACACACTAGATATTGGATGGATGGCAGCACATATGGTAGATGTTCATTTAGGCCCAGGGTTTACTGGATCTCTTTTTGGTGCTGTTAAGTGGAGAGATCAACAGGATGGTATAAAGCACAGAATCGAACCCGCTTATTTAATACCAATGGTATCATTCAGACCAACAGAATTCTCACTCGGTTCACCAGACAATGTGCTCATGGGTGCACAATTGGTTTGGCGTGGAAAAGGGAGGTCAAGTGGGCATAAAAAAACATTCTACACTCAACTTTTATTCGACGAATTTAACATCGTCAACCTGAAGGAAGGAGGCTGGTGGGCCAATAAATGGGGCGTGCTTTCAGGCGGGGCTTTGGCATCCCGCAGTGGGAAATGGAGGGTCTCGTTGGAAGGCTCAGCAGTGAGACCATTTACATACTCCCACGGTAATGAAATCCAAACATGGACACATGCCCACAAACCCATAGGCCCACCATTGGGCTCAAATTTTGTGGATCTGATACTGCGTGTACGATGGAAGTTAATGGAAGACTATCTTGTAAGACTTTCTTTTGAACGGGTTTACAGGGGGTTAGACTCTGAGAATGGATTTTCAACAGGGTCAGATGTTTTTCGCAATTACCAAGACAGGGATCCAGAAAACGAGTTCGACAATGTGTTTTTTCAAGGAGTTGAGTCAGAGATGCAGAGGATTTCCATTGATATTGCCAGACCTGCAGGTAAGAAGTTTAACATCTCTGGAATAGAGCTGTTTGCAAGAGCTTCTATGAGGGTTGAATCACATTTTATGGACGATGGTGAAGAAGCACCTGAAATTGAAGCATGGAGTGCTTTTAGAATCCAAGCCGGTATCAGAAGTTCACGCGTTTTAGAAGGCCGCGACTGGTGATTCCTGATGTAGTTTTGCGCTCCGAAGTAAGTATGTAAAATGACTCTTGAAAAAAAGCCTTCCTTTCTCAAAGACATAGCCACCTTATTCAAGGTTCGCCTGGGATTTTTCGTGGTCTTATCAGCCGTTTTAGGCTGGTTTATGGGTGTTGAGACGATCGATATAAAGTCCATGATGCTACTCGCTACTGGGGGCTATTTACTTACAGGAGCATCTAACGGCTTAAACCAAATCATTGAGCGTGATACTGATGCAATTATGTCGCGCACAAAAAACCGCCCACTTCCAACTGGGAGGATGAGCGTTAAAACAGCTCTTTTTCTGAGTATTTCAGCAGCGATTGTAGGCCTATTTTGCCTAAGCCTACTCAATTGTATTTCTGCAATTTTAGGTGTTGTATCGCTCATTCTGTACGCATTTTTCTATACCCCCTTAAAATCTCGTACTACGCTGTGCGTTTTTGTAGGAGCCATTCCAGGAGCACTTCCTCCTATGATTGGATATGTGGCTGCAACGGGGGAGCTGGGAATAGAGCCCTGCGCTTTATTCGCAGTCCAATTTATGTGGCAATTCCCTCACTTTTGGGCGATCGCATGGCTCGCACACGAAGATTACGCAAAGGTGAACTACAAGATGCTGCCCTTTAATTCAGGCCTTTCGAACAGGTCCGCTTCCACAATACTTCTGTACACTTTATTCTGCATTCCGGCTAGCCTTCTTCCCTGGGCTCTTCCAACTGGCCATCCCATGGTAGGTGACATTGCACTCACTGTAGCAATCGCTGCTGGACTGGGGTTTTCATGGTATGCCTGGAAACTTTCCATTTCCCTTGACAGAGCAGATGCCCGCAAATTGATGTTTGCAAGTTTCTTTTACCTGCCAATAGTACAAATCATTTACGTCCTCGATAAAACCGCGATATAACCGCGATATAATCGTAAAACAAGAACCCCCATGGAAAAAGATCCATTAAAAGAAGTTGACCCCATCATCCGAGACAGGTCTAAGCTTATGATCATGTATTTCATTCTTTTCTCTGTAACAATGTTATTCGGAGGTTTGATCAGTGCATATATCGTAAGTAGCAGCGGTCAGTACTGGGTGCATGTTACTCCACCTGCAGCACTTTGGATTAGCAACTTATTCATTCTCGCATCTTCATTTTCTCTGATCGCTTCAATAAAAGCAATTAAAAGTGGAAATGTTTCAAAATCTAGATCGATGCTTTTACTGACATTGGCACTTGGAATCGGCTTTGGTTTTACACAAATTACAGGCTGGAATTCTCTTTCAGAAAATGGATCTGGATGGGGGACTGAAGCCAATGATGAGGGGCTGATAGCCTATTCATGGAATCGCATCGACGACCTTATAAAAAGTGATGCTGTATATGGAGAAGATTACGACGTACGAATGAATGGCTTAACACTACTTTACAACTCTGATTCGAAGGAACTTTACTCTCCCAACGATCCTCTTATGGTGAAACCGATTACGTCTAAAGTGATTCACATCACGAATTCAAGTGGAAGTTACCTGTGGGTTCTCATCATGGTTCACATGATTCACTTCTCCTTCGGGTTGATGTATTTATTTGTAAATATGTATCGTGTTTCTAATGGCACAATCAACCCTGAAGACTCAATTAGACTAAGAGTTTTAGGAGTTTATTGGCATTTCTTAGGGGGGCTGTGGCTCGTGCTTTTCGCCATGCTTTTCTTATTGTAAAACCGGATAATACGATTCAAATAGTTAGGTAGAATGATTCTTAATAAGCCGCATAAAGCTGCTAGTTAAAAACAAGGTCGCTCTTTAACATTTGATTCATTAAATTTGCGCAACAAATTCGCAATCATTTGCAGCATGTCAGGACATTCTAACGATAACGTTTCATCTAAAGAACTTTGGGGAGGAGGACGCTCTCCTTACGGCATTTCCTACGGGAAGATGTACATGTGGTTCTTCCTTGTATCAGATGCTTTAACATTTGGTGGTCTACTATCAGCTTACGGATTTTCCCGTTCAGCAAGTGAGAGCCCATGGCCTATCGGTGAGCAAGTATTTCGTGCTCTCCCAGGATTAGATGGTCAATACCCACTTATCTATGTGGCGCTTATGACATTCATCCTTATCGTTTCATCTGTTACGATGGTTCTTGCTGTAGAGGCTGGGCATAGAAACGACAAACGAGGTGTTATTCGATGGATGCTTGCAACTATTGTTGGCGGTATGTTCTTCTTGGGATCTCAAGCTTGGGAGTGGTCTCACTTTATCCACGGCGGCGGCGGATCTTTCCTTCTCGCTAAAGAAGTCACTATTGCTGATGAAAACGGAACGCTATACACATTGCCCGTTGGAGAACCGATCTTTATGGACCATCACTTCGGAGAATTAGCTGAAGGATACGCCAATGGGGACAGTAACGTTGTACTTGAAAACGACCACGGCCACATAAAGCTTGTTCAGTATGGTGAGCACACCCACGAAGCAGAGCTTCACTCTCTAACAATCGACAAGTATATCATAGGTGAACGCGAAGTTAGTGGAGATGATGCAGCTCAACTTTGGGATGCTCGATCGGAATCATTCAAGTTCGGAGCTAATATGCACGAGAATGAATACGCTATGCAACAGAGCTATGCGAATTTCTTCTTCTTTATTACAGGATTTCACGGATTTCACGTTTTCTCTGGAGTTGTAATAAATATTATTATTTTCTTGATGGCTCTACAAGGAG
Source organism: Bacteroidota bacterium (assembly GCA_027619225.1). Taxonomy (GTDB): domain Bacteria; phylum Bacteroidota; class Bacteroidia; order Flavobacteriales_D; family Sanyastnellaceae; genus UBA974. The sequence continues at coordinate 18,451 of JAQCFW010000028.1, read as the reverse complement.
TTTTCGAAAAACGAGGACACTACGAAATGGTCGAGAAAGTGGGTTTATACTGGCACTTTATCGACCTCGTATGGGTATTCGTATTTACTTTCTTCTACCTCATCTGATAGCACTAAAATCATGGAACGCGACGATTTAATTGTAAACGACAGTTACTCTTTAAACGCAACTCACAGTGAGGAAGCGGGAGTTAAGATTCGTAAAAATATCATATTTGTTACTGTACTTTTAACAGCTATCACTGCTGTAGAGGTGGCTATGGGGATTATCTTCAAAAGAGCTGAAACATATACTTGGGAAGCTATTAAGTGGACGTTTGTAGTTTTAACTCTGGTTAAAGCAGGATACATTGTGATGAGTTTTATGCACTTAGGTGAAGAAAAGAGTGTTTTGAAAAAGAGTATCCTATTGCCCTATGTAATGTTCATTATCTACCTATTCTATATTCTAGCTACTGAAGGATTTGGACATCTCTTCAACCACAACAGCTTCCACTAAGGAGGTTTATAAAAGCAATGCTTAGAAGGATTAATCTGATATTCCTGCTCGTAGGTATACCTCTTTTCGGAATTGTAGTTCTTGGTATTCTCGGAGACCACAAGTTTAATACTTTGCCTTACTTTACTGAAGAAGGGCCTATAGACACAATCGTTCCTGGAATTCTTCGGATCGATAATTTTGAGCTTACCAATCATTTAGGCCAACCTTTTGGATCTGAAGATCTACAAGGCTCAGTCTGGATTGCCGCATTTTTCGCTACTGATGCCGAACATGTTGGGGTGATGACTCGACAACTACTTTGGCCTAACTTCAGATACAGAGACAAAGAGGGGATATCCATCGTCTGCTTCACCCTCAACCCCGAGTACGACACACCTTCAGTTCTTGAAGAGTACGTAAACATGAACACGCGCTATAATGGAGTGGATGGCAAATGGCAATTCTTAACAGGCGAAAAAACAGAAATTGATCGCATTATTCGAGATGAATTTAAAATCGAGCGCGACCCAGACGAACCACAAAATATAGCAACGTTGTGGCTTGTAGATTCGAAGGGATACTTAAGGGGAGTTTACCATGCCGCATCCGAAGATGCTCTCAGGGATGCAACAGAGGATATTGCTCTTCTAAAAAAAGAAATGGACATTAAGGAGCATGCTGCAAAAAAACGCGAAGAAGCATTTAAAAAAAATCCCCCAATCCCATTGCCGATTTTAGGACCGGAAGGACACACCATTCCTCCCTTTGCGTTTATGGGCATTGACAGTATCGAAGTTTCTCACCGTGATGTAGAAGGTAAGATTAAAATAGTTGACTATTTTTTCACTCATTGCCCTACAATCTGCCCTCTTCTTAGTTCTCAACTCTCTAGGACGCAGTCAATACTGCACAAAAAAAGCATAAGCAATGAGGATGTGATGATTCTCAGTCACTCTGTTGACCCTGTACGAGATACGCCTGAAAGACTCTCAGAATATGCTGAAAACATGGGTGCTGACACATCGGGATGGAAGTTTCTGACTGGAAACAAAGAGGATCTCTACGACCAAGCTCGATACGGATACTATCTTACCGCCATGGAAAGCGATACCGCTGCAGGAGGGTTTTTTCATTCTGACACGTTCGTTCTTGTAGATAAACTAGATAGAATACGTGGGTATTACGATGGAACTTCAACCTTGGAAGTTGATGAGATGATTTCTCACGTTCTGCAGTTGTTGGCTGAGGAATCTTTTGAAGAAGGTATTTATTAATATAAAAAAAATCTAGATGAATCTTTCCGACTCTAAATTAAAAATAATTATCGCGGTAATCACCGTAACGATTCCGGCTGTTGTAACAATACTCGCTTACCTACCACCTCTTGAATTAGAACCTGAGACAGCCGCTAAATTTTATGTACTTCCTAAGATTAATGCCTTTATCAATGGGACGGCTTTCTTCGTCCTATTGGGAGCTTGGGCAGCGATTAGATCGGGCAATATTCAATTACATAAGAAGCTTACTTCTACCGCTGTAATTCTAAGCATTCTATTCCTCGTCAGCTACATTACCTTTCATTTTACCGTTGCTTCGACTCACTACTGTGGAAGTGAAGACATGAAAATGTTGTACTTTTTCATCCTGATTACACACATCATACTTTCAGCACTTATTGTTCCGCTTGTGATGTTTACCTATGCCAGAGGATATCTGATGCAGGTAGCCAAACATAAAAAACTAGCACACTTTACTTGGCCTTTGTGGCTGTATGTTACAGCAACTGGAGTTATTGTTTATTTAATGATCAGCCCCTGTTACCCAGTATAAATGACCAACCTTCGACACTTCATACTGTTCGTGCTTTTTGCGTTATTAATCACAGATTTATCTTTGGCGCAATGTGTTATGTGTAAGGCTGTCGGAGAAGAAAGTGCGAACCAAGGTGGAATAGGATCTGGTTTAAATAAAGGAATTTTTTTCCTCATGACTGTGCCTTACATCTTACTTGGAATAGCCGCCATTTTTCTTTGGAAACATTTTAACAAAGCGGAGGAATAATCATCTCGCATTCAAAGTCACGATTGATTAGATTTGTAGATACTATTTCTGCAAGCATCATGAACCGTATCTTATCGGCATTTTTCCTAACAATTGGGTGTTTTACTTTCGCTTCGTTCTCTTTTGCCCAAACCCCTTGGTCTCTACAAAAGTGCATTAATCACGCATTCGAACACAATCTTCAGATTAAACAAAGCGCCTTGGGCAATGACCGGGCAGATATCGGACTTCTCAGCGCTAAAGGTGCATTCTTACCTTCTGTCAACACTTCTGGATCACATGGGTACAACATCGGAATGACTGTTGACCCATTCACCAATGAGTTTGCTACGGATGCGATACAGTCTAATAGTTTTGGACTAAGCTCCGGGCTTACACTGTATAACGGATTCAGAAATCATTTAAATCTCAAGAGAGCAGAAATCGGGTTAAAACTTGCTGCCACTAACCTCGAGCGAACCCAAAATGATCTTACTCTTTTGATTTCAAGTGCCTATCTCAATGTTCTATTCCAAGAGGAATTCGTGAATATCGCTACTCTTAATCTGGACGCTACTAAAAGGCAAGTAGATAGAATGACGAAACTCGTTGATGCTGGAGCTGCACCCGCCTCGAACCTACTCGACGTACAAGCTCAACAAGCTGCTGATTACGCTACGCTCATTTCAAATGAAAATGCACGCTCTATCGCCAAACTCAATCTCACCCAACTTCTTCAACTCTCCCCCGAAGAAGCATCAACATTCGAGATCGTACTCCCATCTGATTCAGACATGGAGTCTTCATCTCTCCCAGCCTCAGCATCTCAAGCAATCAATCACGCCCTTCGCTCCTTCCCTGAAATGCGCGCGGCATCACTTACACTCGAAGATGCAAATATCAATCTAGACATTGCGAAAACGGGATACCTACCTCGTTTATTCGGGTCATATAGCTTCGGGTCAGGATACTCCGCAAATAGACAAATTCCTGTTGGAGAACCCACGTATGACTTGGCTGAATTGGGACAATTAGAGGATGGAACTACCGTGTATTACTCAGGTGTCACAGCCGACGGTGCTCAGGTGATTCCCCTTGTACCTAGTTATGCTGAATATGAAGCTATTTCCTTCACGGATCAGCTTTCTATGAACATCAACCAAAGTGTTTTCTTTTCTCTTAGCATTCCTGTTTTAAACGGCTTTACTACACGTGCAGGAGTAAAACAGGCTGAAGTGGGCGTACTTCAATCAAAGTACGCACAACAGTCAACTGTGCAAGCCTTGACTCAAACGATAGAAAGCGCTTGGGCTGATGCTGTTGCCTCACAAAAGAACCTCTTAGCTCAAAAAGCAGCTCTTGCTTCAGCAGAACTTGCATTTGCAAACACCAAATTAAAATTTGAATCTGGCGCTATTTCCGCTCTGGATTATGCCGATTCAAGAACGAGATTAGACAACGCTAGAGTGAATATGCTACGAACGAGATATGATCTTTTGTTTAAATCCAAGATTTTAGATTTCTATCAGGGGAAGGCCATCACATTACGCTAACAAATACCAATATGACTAAAAAACACATTTTTATCATTCTTGGAGGGGTACTTATATCACTCGTTGTTGCTGCATATTTTTTTGGCGGGAAGCGGGAATTGCCTGAGGTTATTACGACAACAGCTGAGTTAAATACCATCGTTGAAAGGGTGAGTGCTTCAGGTAAAATCCAACCTGAACTTGAAGTAAGCGTCAGTGCCGAAGTCAGTGGACAATTAATCGAGCTTCCTGTAAAAGAAGGAGATGTCGTTGCTGAAGGCGACCTCCTTGCTGTAATCAATCCCGACGTATATATTTCTGCTCGAAACAGAGCTCAAGCAGCTGTTAATACAACACTTTCTAATTTATCATCAGCCAAAGCGATGCTTGCATCAAGTGAGTCTGGATATTTCGTGGCTGAGAAATCATGGGATAGGAATCAAATCTTGTTTCAAAGCGGAGTTGTGTCTCAAGCAGAATTTGATCAATCAGAATCCGCATTTAATGCAGCCGAAGCTAACTTGATAAGTGCCGGAGAAGGTGTTAAAAGTGCTGAATATTCTATACTGAGCGCGCAAGCTTCACTCCAAGAGACTTTAGATAACTTATCTAGGACTACACTTCGTGCACCACAGGCTGGAATAGTTACTGCTCTCGTCAAAGAGGTAGGAGAAAGTGTTCAGGGCAATGGCTTCGTTGCTGGAGAAGTTGTTATGAAAATTAGCAATCTCGGCCTGATGGAAGTCGATATTGAGGTGAATGAAAGTGACATCGTGAGGGTGAAGATTGGCAACGATGCAGAAATTGAAGTTGATGCATATTTAGACGAAACCTTTAAAGGTCATGTTAGCGAAATAGGCAATACTGCTCTAAATGCTGGCGCGAATGGATTTAACCTAGATCAAGTGACGAACTTCTCGGTAAAAGTGAGGATTAGCGCCAACAGCTACGAACATCTATTAAACGATTCTTTAAAATCTCAATCGCCATTTAGACCTGGAATGAGTGCCACTGTTGATCTGCTTACCCGAAGTGTAGAGGATGTTGTCTCAATTCCCATTCAATGTGTCTCAACACGAAAATCTGAGGACAGTGACGATGCTGAATTAGGTGTTTTTCTAATTGGAGAAGGAGATGAAGTTGTTTGGGGTAAAGTTAAAACTGGAATTCAAGATAATTTTAACATTGAAATCATATCCGGGTTGAAAGAGGGGGATGTAATCGTGAGCGGCCCGTATGATATGGTTTCGAGAAAGCTAGAAGACGGTGATAAGGTGGAGGTGAAAGAAGAAGATGAAGAAGAATTTGACTAATGGGTGTTATCCTTCATTTAGAAACAACAACGCATCAATGTGCCGTTGCTCTTTCCAAGGATGGAGAACTTCTTGCAAACAGATGTGTTCGCGAAAATGGCTATAGTCACGCCGAGAGAATTCAGACATTTATCGATGAAGTTTTTATAGAAGCACTACTTGAGCGCGAGGATCTTTCAGCCGTTAGTGTTTCAGGTGGTCCTGGATCTTACACTGGGTTAAGAATCGGTGTGGCTGCAGCGAAAGGAATTTGCCATGCTCTAAGTATTCCTCTTATTTCAGTGGATACGTTGACTGTTCTGGCCGCACAAGCGATGGCAAAACAACCTGGTTTTGATGCATACGTGCCTATGATAGATGCGAGGAGAATGGAGGTCTATTCACGTTGCTTTAAAGGTGGGCTCAACGATGCTAGTAATATTGATTCAATCGTAGTGGATAATGAAAGTAGATTCCCTTGGGATGGGTTGGAAAAAATTTGTTTTTCAGGAGATGGGGCATTAAAGTGTTCTGAAGTTCTTTCTGGAAATAACAGAGTGTTTATTGAGGATTGGCCCACTGCAGAGGCTGCAATTGATTTGGCACGCGATAAATTTAACAATAGAATGTTTGAGGATGCGGCTCTTTATGAACCAACCTATCTAAAGGCATTTCTGGCTGGGAAAGCTAAGGATCCGCTAGGTCTTAGAGGTCGAACACTGAATGAAACAAAATGAGAAAGTTAAGAATTCCACTTGTGATTGTTGGAGCGTATTTTTTAATACAATCCTCTTGCGAACAGAATGACCAGAATATTCCTTATGTCCCTGTGAACTTCGACATGAATCTGAACCTCCCTGCATACACCTCACTCAATTATCCTGGTGAACATATAATAGTTCAAGGAGGCTCTCAGGGGATTGTTGTTTACAGATACACCATGGATGATTTTGTGGTACTTGATCGACACTCAACTTTTGATGTGACACTGGGATGTCATGTGACAGTTGAGTCAGATGGAGTTACCCTTTCTGATGAAAGCGAATGTTCTGATTCAAAATGGCTAATCCTTGACGGATCAGTCATGCAGGGGCCAGCTACTCTACCTCTTCACAGATATAGAACCAGTTGGAATCCCCCAATACTTCACGTTTACAATTAATGTGTCGCGGTACTTTTTAGTATCTGTACTCGTCAGACTTATAAGGTCCTTCTACTGGCACTCCTATGTAATCAGCCTGTTGCTGAGATAAGACTTCTAGAACAACTCCAACTTTCTCAAGGTGTAGGCGCGCTACTTTCTCATCAAGGTATTTAGGCAGTGTATAAACTTTGTTCTCGTACTGATCTGCTCTCAACCAAAGCTCCAATTGAGCCAGCACTTGGTTTGAGAATGAATTACTCATCACGAAACTAGGATGTCCTGTAGCACAACCTAAGTTTACCAAACGACCCTCAGCAAGAACAATAAGGTCCTTGCCGTTAATCGTATATTTATCAACCTGAGGCTTGATCTCATCCTTAGAATCCCCATGGTTTCCGTTGAGCCAAGCCATATCAATTTCGTTGTCGAAGTGACCGATATTGCATACAATAGCCTTGTCCTTCAACGCCTCGAAATGAGCTCCAGTTATGATGTCCTTATTTCCAGTTGCAGTCACAATTATATCCGCTTCAGCGCAAGCTTCAAGCATAGTCTTGACTTCGAAACCTTCCATTGCCGCTTGCAAAGCACAAATAGGATCGATTTCACTTACTATAACCCTGCAACCAGCATTGCGAAGAGATTCAGCTGAACCTTTCCCCACATCACCAAATCCAGCAACAGCAGCAATTTTACCGGCCATCATAACATCCGTAGCTCTGCGAATAGCGTCTACCAAAGACTCGCGACATCCATACTTGTTGTCGAACTTAGATTTAGTTACTGAGTCGTTAATATTGATAGCTGGCATAGAAAGCGTACCGTTTTTTTGACGATCATGAAGTCTCAATACTCCTGTGGTCGTTTCCTCTGAAATACCTTTTATTCCTTTGGCAATTTCAGGGAATCTATCTAGCACCATGTTCGTTAGATCTCCTCCATCATCTAAGATTAAATTAAGAGGCGTACGGTCTTCTCCGAAGTGAAGGGTTTGTTCTATACACCAATCGAATTCCTCTTCAGTAAGTCCTTTCCAAGCATATACAGGAACCCCCGTGGCAGCAATTGCAGCAGCAGCATGATCTTGAGTAGAGAATATGTTACATGAAGACCATGTGACATCAGCACCTAACTCAACAAGCGTTTCGATCAGAACAGCTGTCTGAATGGTCATGTGTAAGCAACCCGCTATGCGAGCACCTTTAAGGGGCTTGGAAGGACCAAACTCCTTACGAATAGCCATGAGCCCAGGCATCTCAGCCTCAGCTAAACGTATTTCTTTTCTACCCCAATCAGCAAGGGAAATATCCTTTACCTTATAAGGAAGAAAGGTTGTATTAGTTGATGAATTCATGGTGCAAATTTACGAAACGATTTGCTATCTAGGACTTAACTTTACATTATGGGGATAGTCCTAGCAATAAAGTATGTTAATGTTGACCCAAAGACGAATAATGATGTCCTTATGCGTTTGGCCAAGCACTACCCTAAAAGGGATCCACAGGGGCTTTCGAAGAATAGAATTGCAGAACACGAGGCGGTTATCAATTGTCTTTACGAGCTGATAGGGAACGAAGATTGGTGGATTGAGCACGAGGAGAGCGGAGAACCTGTTCTATTTATAGGTGGCGTTCGTGGAAATATGTCGATTTCAATAAGCCACGCTATTGATCAAGTGAACGAAAGTAAGAGCGTAGCTCACGCAGCGGTAATCTTATGTGAGGGGTCAACTCAAGAAAGTTCGAGGATAGGTGTTGATCTCGTCATTAAAGGGGACCCTAGATTGGAGCGAATAGCTGATAGGGTAATGAGAAAAGAGGAAATGGAGGGGGGGAGACTAGAAGAGGTTTGGGCTTGTAAAGAAGCAATGTTTAAAGCCTTCGGGCCGGGACTCGACTTCGTAAAAGATTTAAAAGTGGACTTTCTATCAAACGATTTATTGAAAGGTCTGGGAAGAAAATGGGAAGTGAAACGCATTGGAAATGCGGTGGTGGTGTTGGGTCCCGTTGATAGGCTTTAACGCAACAAGGGAACCCCATGGGGTTCCCTTGTTGAAATAAGTTGTTAGAACTATCTCTAGCTCTGGATAGAATTTTCTATCTCTGGATACCTTTGTGTCGACGCTCAGTAGAAACACTAAGTTTCATACGGCCTTTACGACGACGTGCGTTTAACACGTTACGACCGTTAGAAGAAGCCATACGTTTACGAAAACCGTGCTTGTTACGGCGCTTTCGAACTGAAGGTTGAAATGTTCTTTTTGGCATGATTTCTATTTTTCCCTTTATAGAGGAGGGCAAAGATAGTGAACTCTTTCTTTACACACAACCCCGTTTTAGTTACTAAATTCGCACTCTATGAAGAGCAAAACTACAACTACTCCTGAAAAGAAGAAAAAGAAGCGACTTAAAATATCGGATCTGCGTGGTTTTAAACAGATGGCGCCCTATTTAAAACCGCACAGAATAGGTTTTGCGTTGGGTATTATTCTCATCATGATTTCCAGCATACTTACACTTTTTGTAACGAGATTGTGGGGACAGCTAGGTGGAGTAGGCATCATGGGGAAAAGTAAAAACATTGCCGCAAGTGACCTTGAAACAGGATTCTTAGCACACTTCAACTTTAACAACCTAGAGGCAATCGGAACAACAATTGCCATCGTGCTCATATTCCAGGCTTCTCTAAGTTTTATACGTGTTTACCTTTTTGCGAATATGACCGAGAAAATGATGCTCACAATGCGACGCGATGCTTTCGAAGCTGTGGTGAGTATGCCTATGAACTTCTATCACGACAAGCGAGTTGGTGATGTTAATAGTCGTATTTCTGCAGATATAACATCCATTCAAGACACTTTCACTACAACTTTAGCAGAGCTTATACGCCAAACAATCATGCTCGTAGGTGGTATTGCCGCACTCGCGTATTTTTCAGTCGATCTTACCTTAATGATGCTTATGACACTTCCTGTCGTGGTTCTTGTTGCCATCTTATTTGGGAAATTTATCAAGCGCTTGTCTAAAGAAACGCAAGACGAAATTGCCTCGTCTAATGTTATCGTTCAAGAAGTGCTCACTGGTATCGTAAACGTGAAGGCTTTCGCGAATGAGTGGTACGAACGAAATCGATATGCAAGTAGCATTGGGACGGTTCGAAATCTTGCGATGAAAGGCGCTATAGGTCGTGGAGCTTTCTCAAGCTTCATCATCCTATTTATTTTCGGAGCGATTACCCTAGTGATATTTAAGGGTGCGGCACTTATGCAATCCGGCGATCTGGCTTCGGAACATTTTTTTACTTTCCTTTTGATGACGGGTCTTGTTGCTGGAAGTGTTGGTGGGCTTGCAAATTTATTCGGGGTAGTCCAAAAAGGTCTCGGTGCTGTTGAATCTCTTATGGAGCTATTAAATGAAGAACGTGAGATAACAAGTCTCACTGAAAAGGTCCCATCATATGATTTACGAAAGCCTATCAAGTTTGAGAATGTCGATTTTCATTATAACTCACGTAAAGAACTCGCCATACTTTCAAATCTCTCGCTCGAGATGCAAGCCGGAGAACAAGTAGCCCTTGTTGGGCCAAGTGGAGCTGGGAAGTCAACTATTGCCTCCCTCCTTCTTAGATTTGAATCTCCCGTATCAGGATCGATTACAATTGACGGGAAGGATGTCAGCAAAATGGATCTCCGCGGATTTCGAAAAAGAATAGGGTACGTACCACAAGAAGTCATCCTTTTCGGAGACGATATCAGATCAAACATTGCATATGGAAAACTCGATGCCACAGACTCGGAAATTCGCGATGCAGCAAAACGAGCGAACGCCATAGATTTTATCGAGTCCTTCCCAGAAGGCTTCAGCACAATTGTTGGTGAGCGTGGAATCCAACTTTCAGGTGGACAAAGGCAGCGTATCGCCATCGCTAGGGCTATCCTAAGGGATCCTGATATATTAATCCTAGATGAAGCCACAAGTGCACTTGACAGTATTTCTGAAACTGAAGTCCAAACCGCACTTGAAGAACTTATGAAGGGTCGTAGCACACTTATAATTGCCCACAGATTAAGCACCATAAAGAATGCACACCGAATCGTAGTACTAGATAAAGGCTCCGTTGCGGAATCGGGATCTCACTCTAAATTGATTGAAAATAAGGGGCCATATTACAGACAGATTCAATCCCAAGATTTCAAGTAACTTGCACTCATGGCAAAATGCGCTCTTATAACTGGAATTACAGGTCAGGATGGGTCTTATCTAGCGGAACTTTTACTTAAAAAAGGGTATGAAGTACATGGGATTAAGCGCCGCGCTTCTTCCTTTAATACTAGCCGTATTGACCACCTTTATCAGGATCCACACGAAGAAAATGTACGCCTGAAACTACATTATGGAGACATGACTGACGCAACGAATCTCATTCGTATCGTGCAAGAAGTTCAGCCTGATGAAATTTACAATCTTGCAGCCCAAAGCCACGTCCAAGTCAGCTTTGAAACTGCAGAATATACAGCCAATGTCGATTCTTTAGGTACACTTAGACTTCTTGAAGCAATAAGAATTCTAAAGCTTGAAAAAACTTGTCGATTCTACCAAGCAAGCAGTTCTGAGCTGTTTGGAAAAGTAGAAGAAACTCCACAAAATGAGGCCACGCCTTTTTACCCAAGATCTCCCTATGGAGTAGCAAAATTATATGCATTTTGGATTGTGAAAAACTACCGTGAAGCTTATGGAATACACGCATCGAATGGCATCCTTTTCAACCATGAGAGTCCTGTAAGAGGCGAAACCTTTGTGACGCGAAAAATCACTCGAGCAGCTGCTCGAATTTTTGAAAAACTTGAGAACTGCCTTTATTTAGGAAATTTAGATGCGAGACGTGACTGGGGTCATGCACGAGATTTTGTAGAAGGGATGTGGAGAATGTTGCAACAAGATGTTCCAGGCGATTATGTTCTAGCTACCGGAACGCAAGTTTCAGTACGTGATTTCACAGAACTGGCTTTCGCTAAAACAGGAGTATCGTTGCGTTGGGAAGGAACTGGGGGTGATGAATGTGGTATCTGCATAGATTCAGGAACTGTACTTGTAAAAATTGATCCGCGCTACTATCGTCCTGCAGAAGTTGATACATTGGTAGGTGATGCTTCTAAAGCGCAAATAAATCTTGGATGGAAGGCTACCACTCCTTGGCAAGACCTCTGCTCAGAAATGGTTGCCGCCGATCTTGCAGAAGCAAAACGCGAAAACTATCTAGCTCAGTCTGGGCTCTGATATCGAATATTTATAATTTACTTTTCTGACTTTCGAAATCACTCAGCCAATAATGGTGCCCTGAGTGCTCCCATAAGTCTCTGAACTTCAATGTACGCTCCACGCCAAAGAAGGAGAGCGCTAAGTTCATTTACTCTCGCCCTTTGCAGGGCAACTTCTAGAGCTCTATAGTCGAGGGCGTTGATTACACCATTTTTATAGGAGCTCTCAGCGATCTCTAATGATGTTGACGCGTTTAGGGAGGCTTGAACACTTAGGTCGTGAACAGAAGCCCCTAGAGTGTAACGGTCGTAGGCATTGTTTGCAATAGAGCTCGCCTGATATCTGGTGTTTTCAACATCTAAAGCGGAAATATCTGATTGGATTTTTGCGAGAGAAATAGAACGACGAGTGGCCCCACCATTTAACAGGTTAAAGTTGAGAGTTAGAAGAGCCGACGTATTCACGGAACGACCGGACGCCTCTAAATTTGCTTCTTCTGATGAAAAATTAGAAAAAGCATTGGAGAAAGATGCATTTAAGCCAAGTACCGGATAGAGGAAGGCTTGAGCTTGCTTCACTCCGCTTTGTGATATCCTTTGTGATAGCAAAGCATTTTGTAAACTCGTATTGTCTGATAAAACAGCGACTCTTATATCTGTGGAACTGGGTAGATCCGGTGGGGAAACCAGTTCATCTGTCAGAATCCAAAGAACATTCTCAGCATCTCCCATTAAGAGATTGAGGTTGCGAAATGCAGATTTAACGGCGACTCCTTGTTGAAGCCACGACGTACTGTCAGCTAGAATTGCATTTTCAAACTGCAATCGATCAAAGGTGCCGGCAGCACCGTACGATTCACTTAATTTAATCTCGTTAAGGCGTTGGCGGCTTAGCGACATCGACTCGGCGAGTACGCTGAGGAGTTCTGTTTGAAGAAGAACGTTGTGATAGGTTCTATCAACAGCTTCAACAGTTTGTTCGATAATGAGTGCCGCTTGACCTTCTGACTGAGACTCGAGGAGGGCAAGGCGCGACTTTGAAGCAAACATTCCCATGCCATCAAATAAAGTCCAATTAAAATTTACACCAGTATTGAGTCCGTCCGTTTCAAATTTCTCCTGGATGAACGATGTGGGATTCTCTGTTTGGTCTGAAACCGAAGTGGATCCTGTGACAAAAGTGGAAAGATTAGGAAGCGCTCCAGCAGCGCCCCAACTGTTGTTGGTTGCGGAAGCTTCGGTGCGTAGATGAGCCGTCCTAATGCCAAAGTTCGACTCGAGGGCGCGATGAACAGCGTCATCGAGGCTAAGTGGTGCATACAAGGTTTCCTGAGCACTAAAGTTCGTCAGAGAAAAGAAGAATCCTATAACTGCCAGCGAGAGATAGATTGAAGTCTTCATTTATCAGCAGGGTTTTCAGGGTTAGTCATGACACCGAGTTCTGAATCCAGTGATGCAGCATGGTGCTTTTCTCGGTTTGAGGGTTCAGCATCTTTAGACGATAGCCATCTGCCATCAGAAATCCAGATCCAACTTCTATGCAATGGATTAATCCACTTCAAGTAAACAGGAAGCAGTATTAGGATAATCACCGTCACAAAGAGGAGTCCAAAAGCAACTGAAATGGCCATAGGAATTAGGAATTGGGCCTGGAAACTTTTATTGAGCATTAAAGGAGCAAGGCCCGCAACGGTAGTCACTGAGGTGAGTACGATGGGACGAAATCTATTCATTCCAGATTCCCAAATAGCTTCGTTTACAGTCATCCCCTCCTTTAAATAGCTGTTATATGCAGCAACAAAAACCAGAGCATCGTTTACAAGAATTCCAATAAGTGCAAGCAAACCAAGAAAAGAAAATAAGCTCAACTGGGCTCCAAGAAGCCAGTGTCCTAGACTAATTCCTACTAAGCCAAATGGGATTAAAGCGAATATTGCCATTCCCTGTAATGGGGATCGAAAGGTGAGGACGATCACTAAGAACATCAAGGCAAAAATCAACGGCATGACCTTTTTAATAGAGTTTTGAGACTTTGCGACTTCGCGATTTTGTCCTTCATAACTCGCACGGACATTGGGATACCGTGTTAAGATAGCTGGGACTATTACTGACTTAAGTTCTGAAACGATGTCCGTCGCACTTGATTTGGGGTTTGCTAAATCGGCGGAAACTTGAACTTCACGCATTCCATAGATGCGATTAATTGACGAGATTCCTCGTTCTACGTTGATTTTACATATTTCTGTGAAAGGAATCTCATCGCCTGTCAAAGTGCGGAGTCGGAAATTTTCAAGTGAACCAATCGAAGCTCTGTCGCGCTCGTCGAGTCTCACCCACACGCGAACTTCGTCACGCCCTCTTTGAAGTCTTTGCACCTCCAAACCATAAAATGCTTGGCGTATTTGGGCTAAAATCTCTCCCTCCGTAAAACCAAGATGATACGCACGAGGCAGAAGACTGACACTAATTTCCTGGAGACCCTCCTGGTTGCTATCTGAGATGTCTTTCAAATCATCACGCTTTTGCATTTCAACTTTAAGTTCATTTGTAGCAGCCTCGAGGGTTTCAAGGTCGTTGCCTAAAAGCGAAACCGAAACCGCTCTACCGAATGGCGAGAATGCAGCAAAACTTAGGTTTTCAGCACCATAAACAACACCTACCTTATCTCGGATCCTAGAAGTGATCTCCGTACTTTGAACACCTCGATTTTCTCCATCTAAAAACTGAATATTGAGAGAGCCTAAATGAGCTTTGGGTCCTACTTTTTTATCAATAGACAAAATTGTCTCTAGGCTATCATTGCGTTCTGAGTTGAATTCGTCATTCACTTCCCAAACAACTTTTTCAATTCTGTTCAACTTCTCAAGTGTGATCCCCTCTCTTGTTCCAGCTTGCATTGTTAGGGTAACGTTCAGGTTATCTCCTTCTATAAACGGAAAGAATGTAGTTTTAACGAACCCTCCACCTATAAGACCTGGAACGGTGATTAAGAAAATAGAAAAGATAACACTGAAGGAAATCCAAGGACGGCGTATGGTGAATTTCAGCAGAGGAGCATAAAAAGTATCGCGAAATCCGTTGAGGACTTTTCGCATTCCGCGTTCTAGCTTGTTTGGTTTAAACCCTCTCCTTAAAGCTTTAGAGTTTCCGATGTGAGCAGGAAGAATAAAAGCTCCTTCTATGAGAGAAAATATAAGCGTTAATATAATGACTACGGCCATATCCTGGAAAAAGTCTCCGAGTGTACCTTCAATGTAAAAGAAAGAGGAGAAAGCGATTACGGTGGTTACGATGGCAGAGAAAACGGCAGGAAGAACCTCCATCGTCCCTTCAACTGTTGCATCAAGACGGGAATATCCTCGTTCGAATTTCCGATATATATTCTCTGCAATGACAATCCCATCATCCACAAGGATTCCTATCACGAGTATCATTCCGAATAGAGTGATCACATTAATTGTAATACCTGCCATATTTGCAAAAACAAACATTCCAGCAAAAGAAACAGGTATGGCAAGCGCAACCCAGAATGCCAGTCTTAGGTTTAAGAATAAGGCAAGGAAAAGCAACACAAGAAGAAACCCAATCACGCCATTATTTACCAATAAATCAATACGCTGGTTTAGAACCACCGATTGATCTAAAACAACATCGATCTTTAAATCTCCTCCTCTTGTATTGTATGCATCTATATAAGATCTAACATACTCCGTCACGTCCAGAATAGACTCCGAATTGAGACTGTTAACAGTAATAGAAACAGATGGTTTTCCATTAAACCAGTTTCTCGACGGATCTCCTTCAGCCCACTTATCAGTAACATCTGCTAAATCTGACAATCTAATAATTCTGCCATCTCTATCCGCTCTTATGACAATATCCTTGAGCTCTGTTGCAGTGTATTCCTTATATCGACCACGAATTATTAGCTCTTCCTTATCTCCCTTAATGATCCCTCCCGTCGTCTCGATATTCGCAGTCCTGACAGCTTGCGCTACCTGTGCAATGCTTATCCCTAACTCACTTAAGCTATTTTCTCTAACAGATATTTCAATTTCTTCATCTGGAAATCCCGACAGGTAAATTTGAGAAATATCATCTGAAGTGCGGAGATCTAACTCAATTTTCCTTGCCTCCGATTTTAGAAGGTGAAGATCTGGAGATCCTGTAACTGCAAAAATAATTGCAATATTTTCGGGCTCTTGTTTGAAGATAATCGGAGGTTCCATTCCGGCAGGAAAAGAAGCAATTTTATCTACTGCATTTTTTACATCTTGAAGTGCTTGGTCTGTTTTATTTGCTGTACGCACTTCTACAACAATACTCCCGGCGTTTTCTGTACAGGTAGAAGTAACAAGATCAATATTCGCTATGCCTTGAAGATTCTCCTCGATTTTCGCTACTATTCCATCCTCAATTTCTTCTGGTGAAGCGCCGAGATATACAACTTGAATGGCAATGAGTTTCGTGTCTATTTCTGGAAAGAAGTTCGACCGCAAATTCGACATTCCAACAAAACCAAAAACCAAAATAGACAGCATTAAGAGGTCTCCAACAATGTGGTGCTGAATGAAAAATTTTATGATATTTCTCATGACTATTGTCCGCTTTCGCTACCCGTAACTTCCATTCCCCCATATGCTCCAGCAACAGGCTCACTCAAGATTACTGTCCCGTCTGGGATTCCAGAAACTATGAGCGTTTTTATCGAGAGGAATTCTTGGTTCGAACTTATTTCCTGAAGCTTCCCTGACTTTACTTCAAAAACATCTCCTTCGGAATCAAATAAATTAAGTGGGATTTCGACCACATTTTTAATTTCAGAAGCTGAAATAAATCCAGATAAATATCTCCCGTCTCTCATTTCACCATCCATCAATTCATTCACTTTACAAAATACCGTTGCAGATTGAGTGGTAGAGTTAACGTTGCCTGAAACTCTATCCACCTTACCCTCTGCAACTCTCAAACCATTCTCATCTTCAAAAACAACTTCAGCACCAATCTTTAAAGACTTTAAGAATCTTTCATGGACTGCTGTCTTAATTTCATAAATACCAGTTCCAACGAATAAGCCAACTGGCTGACCAGCACGAACCAGTGATCCTGGCCTCACCATCGCCTTAGCTACAAATCCATCGAAAGGGGCTCTAATAATGAACTTAGAAGCTCTGTCTTCTGAAGCTTTGATGGCATGGAAACTTGCCTCTACGCCTCTATTTACGACGAAGTACCCCTCTCTGTCAGTCGCCGATTTTGGCAATTCTGGAAGTACATTTGCCACGTCTATACTGGCTACATAGTGATCCCAAACTCCAGATCTTTCAGGAAAGTCTATCTTAATACTAGCGAGCATACCGGTAACAAGTTGAACAAATTTAGATCGAGCTCCTTTCAGGTTTGCACGTGACTCTGTATCGTCAAGGCTGAGAATCACATCTCCCTCTCTGTAAGTCGTTCCCTCGCGGAATTCAACTCCACCAAGTTGAAGTACTCCGTTTACTTCAACAAATAGGTCGATTCTATGCCATGCTTCTACTCTCCCCTCAACAGGTATTCTGGGAATAATGTCAGTGTTTTTAACAACTTGCGTTAATACAGGTCGAGCAACGAGTTCAGGAAGAGAAACCTTGGGAGATTCCTTCATACCTATTAAACCATTCATAACCACAACTCCCACAATAAGGATAGCCACTCCAGAGAGAAATCTTAAGACTGTTTGAACCAAAGGTGACATTTATACACTTGTTAGATTACCGAATAGATTACCGAATAGATTATAAAAGTGCAAATATCGTTCACTTAAAACGTATCAAGGTCAACAGGACGCATTACTCCAAACCATTTTAGGACTTTTTGGCCTATATCTGGTACGTCTATGTGAATTATATAAACACCACCTGCGATAGGCACGTTCTTATTGTTCTTCAGATCCCAGTCCTGGAATGTGAGTGGGTCTGCTTTGTGATACTGTCTCACGAGTGTACCGCTCAGGTTGTAAATACGGATTGTACATTCCTCAGGTAAATTCGTAATCTTCACCCTGTTATCTAGCTTGCTAGTTTCGTACTTACTGTAAGCGTAGTAAGGGTTCGGAACAATTCCAATCAAATCCAGTATGCTCGTTAACGTACTGTCGTCAGTAGTAGTCGTCGCCACAGACTTCGTTGAGAAGGTGTAAAGAGGGTTCCAGTTGTTCTCCGCTTGTTCAGTCTCGTCTACATCTGCCAAAAGGGGAGAGTACTTTTCGTAAGACTTCGAGATGCGAAGCTTGATGCGCACATCATTCGGGATAAGACCATCTTCTACTGAAAGCATAGGGAAATCGTCATTAGAAAGAGAAGATCCCACCCATGTACAAGCTCTAAAGACTCTTCTCACTGTTGTAGTAGAAGGTGCTGCCTCTAAATTTTCATACATGTAGTTTCCTTTATCGTATGTAGGCATGCGGTTGGATGAACCTTCCTCGAACTGAGAGTTTTTAAAGACGTAAATCCAGTGTTGGCCACCTGCGTACACTCCACTTTGGATAAATCCACCTTGGTTTCCCGCTCCGCTGTAAATACGGCTAGAAGGGTTGAAGATCATATCGTTTCCGTTATCTGCTCCCAACCATGAGTCTTCTCCGAAGGCCATGTTTAGACGCTCTCCAGTACCCACATCGATTGCATATCCCGGGAACCAACTCATTCCTACAGGCTGAGCT
>JAQCFW010000027.1 GCA_027619225.1 Bacteroidota bacterium | reverse complement strand
GTAACTATGACGCTACAGCTACAATCCAAAGTGGTTCTTATGGCGACGGAGTTCTAAACTTATCGTGGTTACCTGGATCTTGGGATGGTGAAGTTTCTTATGAAGTTAACGGAGAAACATACGGTGCAGGAAATTATGATGTTACTCTAGCACCTGGAACATATACTGTTTCTGGTTCTGATTCTTATGGAGATGGTTGGAACGGAGGAGAGCTCACAATTACTGACGCAGGTAGTGGAGCCTCAGTTGTTCTTATCGTTGAAGGTGCAGATGGTTCAGTTGATATTGAAGTAACTGGTTCATTTGAAACTGGTTGTGACTACGAGTCATGTGCTGGTTGTACAGATGATACAGCTTGTAACTACGATGCTGATGCTACTATTGATGTAGGGTGTTGGTATGAATCATATGATATCGTTGACTGTGATGATGTTTGTTTAGATGGTGGAGTGTTATACGAGTTCAGCGTAACAGATGCGTATAGTGACGGAATGTGCTGTGGATACGGTGAAGGTTACTTGGTAATTGCAGTTGATGGAGTAGAGGAGTTTACTGCTTCTGACTTCGGAGCGAGTGCTTCTCACGCTTTCTGTGCTCCTGCTGATGCTTGTGTACTACTAACGTTTGTTTCTGACAGCTACCCTGAAGAGCAGGATTGGGTGATGAGTGCTGACGGTGTTGAGCTAGGATCTGGAGACGGGGCGTCTGCGATACATAACTTCGGTACTTGTGCTGATGGTTGTATTGATGCAGCTGCTTGTAACTATGATGAGAATGCTGACTTAGATGATGGCTCTTGTTTAGCTCTAGACTTCTGTGGAGTTTGTGGAGGAGATGATTCTTCTTGCACAGGTTGTATGGATGCTGGTGCATGTAACTACGATGATACAGCTACAATTGATGCTGGTTGTGAGTACACTACTTGTGCTGGTTGTACAGATGCTGAAGCATGTAACTATGATGCAACTGCAACTATCGATGACGGTGCTTGTACGTATGTAGATCCAACGGTCCTTCCTGGTGATGGTGGTGCTGGTTCTTCATGTGGATTATTCTTTAGCGGATATGCTGAGGGGTCTTCAAACAACAAGTTCCTTGAGATTTACAATCCAACTGATGCTGACATAAGCCTAGCTGGATATGCTTTCCCAAGTGTGTCTAACGCGCCAACTACTCCTGGAGTACATGAGTACTGGAATACATTCTCAGAAGGAGCTGTAGTTGCTGCGGGTGATGTTTATGTGATCGCTCACGGAAGTGCTGATCCTGCAATCCTTCCTGAAGCAGATCAGTTTCATACTTACCTATCCAATGGAGATGACGGATACGCTCTTGTTCAAGGAGTGGAGACTGACTACGTAATCGTAGACATTATTGGACTTTGGGACGCTGATCCAGGTTCTGGATGGGACGTTGCGGGTGTTGCTTCTGCGACTGCAAATCACTCTTTGATTCGTAAGTCTGATGTGAATAGTGGTAATGCTGGCGATTGGGCTGCTTC
Source organism: Bacteroidota bacterium (assembly GCA_027619225.1). Lineage (GTDB taxonomy): Bacteria > Bacteroidota > Bacteroidia > Flavobacteriales_D > Sanyastnellaceae > UBA974. The sequence continues at coordinate 24,311 of JAQCFW010000027.1, read as the reverse complement.
TGCTGGAACAGATGAATCAAATTCAGAGTGGCAAGTGCTTCCTTCTGACGATTGGACTGGCCTTGGATCTCACGACTTCACAGGAACATGTGGACCTGTTACTGAAGCAGTTATTTATGACTGTGATGGTGTTTGTCTAAACGATGAAGATGGCGATGGTATTTGTGATGAGTTGGAAACAGCTGGTTGTATAGATACTGTAGCTTGTAACTTCCAACCTGGATTCACTGATGACGATGGTTCTTGTGAGTACACAACATGTGCTGGTTGTACAGATGCTACAGGTTGTAACTATTGGTCAGATGCAACGATCGAAGATGGTTCTTGTGAATACCCTCCTTTCGCTTATGATTGTGATGGCGTTTGTTTAAATGATCTAAACCTTAACGGAATATGTGATGAGTTAGAGGTTGAAGGATGTATGTACATCTTCTCTTGTAACTATGACTCTGAAGCGAATATTGACGATGGTTCATGTGAGATTGAGAGTTGTGCTTGTCCTGGTGACTTGAACGATGACGGCGAGGTTGATGTAAGTGATCTACTTGACTTCTTCCAACTATGGGGTAACGTATGTGAGTAATCACAATAGATTGATATTAAGAAAAGGGCTACCTTCGGGTGGCCCTTTTTTATTTCAATTATATTTGTAAAATGTCTGAAGAAAAGCCCAAAGAAAACCCTAGTCCTGTGAGTGATCGAGAGCGTATGAGAGCTCAACTTAACGAGACGCATACATGGCCGAGTGACTTTATGTTCAAGTTTATAGTTCCTAAGGGGAATGAAAACGAAGCTGCGTTAAGAGCAATATTTGGGCTTAAGTCGAAAATGAAGATGCGTGAGTCGAGTACTGGAAAGTACAGGTCGTTCACGATTCTAGACAGAGTGACTGGTGCAGACGAAGTTTTTGAACGCTATGAAGCGGCAGCAAAAATTCCTGGGATAATAGCTTTGTAGGAGTGAAGTGCAGCAGGGGTGTATGCGTTACATCCTTTCCGGCATAGAAACTCCGAGGAGAGACATGCCGATTTGTACAGCTGAGCTGCTGAGGGCACAGAGAGCTAATCTTGCTGTGCGAACCTGATCATCCTCTTCGTTTAGGATAGGGTGGTTTTGATACCAGCTAGAGTATGATTTAGTGATGTCGTAGCATAAATTAGCTACGAGAGATGGATCGTATGATTTCGCGGCCTCTTCGATGATTCCTGGGAGGGAGAGAGCGGACATCAGGAGCGAGCGCTCGGTGTCGTCAAAGTGAACCGGAGAGATAGGTGAGAGGGAAGCGACATCGTCGATGCCGGCGTTTCTCAGAACGGAGCGAGCGCGGACGTAATTAAACTGTATGTACGGGCCTGTATTTCCTATGAAGTCTACACTTGCTGCGGGATCGAACAGCATGGATTTCTTAGGGTCAACCTTGAGAAGAAAGTACTTAAGAGCTCCATAGCCCACGTCTTTAAAGAGTGACTCTCTGTCTTCTTCGGGGATGTTTTCAAGCTTACCGGCATCGCGGGCGAGCTGTTCGGCAGTTGTTTTCATCTCAGCCATGATATCGTCCGCGTCGACGACAGTGCCTTCGCGAGATTTCATTTTGCCTTCGGGAAGTTCCACCATGCCGTAAGAAAGGTGGTGACAGCGAGAGGCTTGGGAAAGTCCCAATTTGGCAAGGATTTCGAATAAAACTTTAAAGTGGTATTCTTGCTCGTTACCTACGGTATATACCTGACGGTCTAAGTTGGGATATTCTTCGAAGCGCAGTATGGCAGTTCCGATATCCTGAGTCATATACACTGCTGTACCGTCCTTTCTGAGGAGGAGCTTTTCGTCGAGGCCTACATCAGTGAGATCTATCCAAACGGATCCATCTTCGCGGCGGATGAAAGCTCCGGATTCAATGCCCTTTTCGATTTGGTCTTTCCCGATAAGATAGGTGTCTGATTCATAATATAGCTTATCGAAGTCTACTCCCATCTCGGTATATGTGAATTTAAACCCGTCATATACCCATCCGTTCATCGTAGACCAAAGCTCGCGCACATCAGAATCGCCTGCTTCCCACTTATGAAGTAGTTCTCGGGCAGCGAGAAGGATAGGGGCATCTGCTTCGGCGGTTTTTTGATCGTAACCAGATGCGAGGAGCTCGGAGATTTCGATTTTGTATTGCTTGTCGAACGCTACATAAAAACGACCAACGAATTTATCGCCTTTTTCACCTGTAGATGTAGGAGTTTCACCACCTCCGTAGAGCTGCCATGCGATCATAGATTTGCAGATGTGGATACCTCGGTCATTAATAATTTGAACTTTAACAACGTCGTGACCGGCGGCTTTAAGGATGTTAGAAACGCTGTACCCAAGGAAGATGTTCCTAAGATGACCTAAGTGCAGTGGTTTGTTCGTATTGGGGGAGGAGTACTCCACCATGACTTGAGGTTTACTCCCTAAAGGTTGAAGACCGAAGCAATTTTTTTCTAACACGGCTGAGCTTAAAGCTGTAGCCCAGTATTTATCAGAGATACTTAGATTTAAGAACCCCTTGACTACGCCATAGTCGGTAACGACCTCTTGATGTTCTACGAGATATTTTCCAATAGCATCTCCGGTCTCTTCAGGAGATTTTTTTGCAAGTCGAGTGAATGGAAAAACGACAACAGTACGTTCGCCTTGGAATTCAGAACGCGTGCTCTGAATAGAGATTTGTTTTTCGTCTGGGCGAAATCCGAACAATTCGTTACATGCATCAGAGATGGATTGCGAGATTAGGGAGTCGAGATGAAGCATGTAGCGTTAAGCTTTAGGGAGATGTATTTCAGCCATCATACAACGGGCAGAGCCGCCTCCACAAGCTTCGATAATGTCAAGAGAGATGGAAATTATTTTTCCGAAATGAGAGAGAGCGTCGCGTTGTGTCGCGTCGAGTGCTTCGTGAGCGGATTTACTCATGACAATTCGTGGTGTGTCGTCAAGGGTAGAGGCGACTTCAAGCATGTTGCCGGCGAAGCGAGAGATTTGGTCTTCAGAGAGAGGAATAATCTTAAGGCCGTCTGATAGGAGGCTTTTTTCGAGTAAATCCCTATCCTCAGGGTGGTCAACGCTATCTAGACAAACAGTAGCCCAACCCGTGCCGATACACATCATCACGTTGGTATGGTATATCTGTTTTCGCTGATCTCCCATACTTTGAAGAGATTCGAATGCCACGCCATGATAGTCGAACGCTTCGCAAAATTGACCAAAGGCAATTCGGTCAGTACGCGGACTAAGGGCGGCGTAGGCCTTTTTATTTTCTCGGTCGAGAACAATGCTTCCCGTTCCTTCTAAGAAGACATTGTGGTCTTCGAACTCAGTGAAGTCAACGATTTCTTCAACTTTAAAACCTTCCTTATGTTCTAAGTCGATGAGTATATCTTCACGCCTTTCCATTCTGCGGTTTTTTGCGAACATAGGGTATAAGCCGATTTTACCATCGTTGTGGAAGCTCACCCAGTTGTTAGGAAAGAGCGCATCTGGAGTGTCCGTATCTGGGAGATCCTCTACCACAAAAACGTTGATGCCTTCAGACCTAAGTGTGTCGACCATGTTGTCGAATTCTTCTAAGGCAAGGTCTGTGACTTCCTCTGGGGAGATGTCCTCTAAAACTTTTTGGTAAAAGTTGTTGCCAGCGGTTTCTTCGTTCATTCTAAATGCAGAAGGACGAATCATTAAGATGTTTTGTGTGCTTTGCTTAGACATATTAATTTCTTACGATAGGTAGTGTAACGCAACGAAGGAGACCTTCGAGCTTTGCGGTTTCGTTAAATGGAATCTCTAATACGTTGTATCCCCAAGCTCTAAGTTGTGCATTCACACGATCGAAGCCTTTGCCACTAATGATTGTGTCAGGAGATAGCGTAAATAGATTGCAATGCATATCATACATGGCTTCAGCATCGACTTCGTAGATTTTTTCTGCAAAGCGCTTGCGTACCCAGGCGATGTCTTTCTCGAGCTTAAAGCCTTCTGGGTGAAAGATTACCTGGCCACCACTTAAAGGACAAAGGCAGCAATCTAGGTGTAGGGCGTTAATTTGTGGATCTGTATCAGATTTATGGAGCTGGAATCCGCGGACGTGTTTTGCTGGGAACTTTTCTTGAAGCCAATCTACAGCCTGTCTATTCGTCCTCGCAGTCCTATACTTTTGAAAATCCTTCTCCTCAGAATACCCAACCCAAATCTCGTCGTCCATAGGCATTATGTCTCCTCCTTCTATTCTAACTCCACTTGGGGGGATGAATGTGTTTTCTGCGGAGAGGAGGCTGAAGATACCACTTACGCCTTGCCATTCGGGTGCTCTTTCAGCAATCATTGAAGATCTAATGAGTTTGTTTTCTATGACAACACCCACGTCACGAGCAAATACTTGGTTTAAGTCCGCAGTGTTTTCAGGACGCAAGACTTCAACACCGTTTTCCCTAAGTAGAGTCACCAATCCCTCTAACTCCTGGTGCACATCTGATGTTATGGGGTATGTTCCCGCCAGAATATGTTCTCTGGATTTAGGGTCTACAGTTTGTTGAGCAGTGGGGTTAGGCCCCCAAGATGTGGCAATACCTACGATGACTTTTCTTAGGGTATTCCATTCGTTGTTTACTTTACAAACTAAGTCTATCAATTTTCTTCTTTAAAAAGTTCACGATGATTTCTTAAAAGAGTAAGCATGGTTTCTGAGTCCATCATTTGAGCTCCAAAATCTGCTTTTTGAAATCCTATAGGGAGGAAGGTGAAGTGAAGAGAGTCGAGGTTGCAAAGAACATACGTGTTCGTGTATGCATGAGCATGCCAGTTCCTAACAAGCAAAGAATCTCCATTGTCCATGATTTCGGTAGTTGAATTGTACGTGCAATTTCCTCGCCCATATTTATCCTCAAGCATAAATTTCATGCCCTCTGGATTGCCTACAAAATTGGGCAAGAAATCTTGGTAGAAATCTATATCGTGGCCTATGAGAGCTACCATTTGTTCTTCCTCAAAGATCCAATCACTGGCATATTGTATGTCGATATTGCCTACGCGATTTGCAAATCCCTTTTCCTTCCAATGGCTGAGACCGGCAAATTGCGTGTTAAGTTTAGAAGTGTCACTATACCTGTGCATGGGGAAATGGCTGAGGTGAATAGGCCAGTCCGAAGAGTCAATGGTATTCATCGTATGCAAATATTGATACATATCCTCTGCGATGCCATCTAAAGTGTCGCGCCCCATTTTAGAGTTTAATAGATTGTCGTTTATTTCCACTTTTAACGGGTCGTTAGACCAATCAAACCCCGGCACACTTGGGTTGCTTTCCCCGTTCATGGTGGTAGCTTCTAAAGTTCCTTTTTCGGAGATGTCGGTGCAGCTAGTGGACAAGAATGTAAGTGCAGTAAAAATCAAGAGAAGGCTAAAGAAAATACTATTTGAGAATTTAGGTAAAATCATGGCGCAAAGATAAATAGAAAATCATGGTTTAATCGCTTCTAAAAACTCTGTGAGTTCTGAAATAATGAGCGGATTGGAAAATTTTTTCCGAATGTGTTTTTTACCAGAAATGGCGAGCTCATTTGCCTGTTCTTTATTTCGTAGGAGATCGATTAGGGCTTGTGCGAAATCATTAGCAGAGTCAGCAATAAGAGCGTGCTTCCTATGCACAAGGTCGAGTCCGCACACCCCGATCGTAGTCGATACAGTAGGTAGACCAGCAGACATGCCTTCTATGGCCTTCACCCTCATACCCGATCCGCTATGTATAGGAATGGTCATGATGCCCGGGCGCTGGAGGAATTCTGAAGCACTCTTTACTTCTCCTAGAATCTCTATGCCTTTGTCGGGGTCTGAACGGAATGTGTCGGGCATATTTCTTCCAGCAAGAATGAGTTTTGCATTGCTTATAGATTTTCTAACGACAGGCCAAACTTCTTTTGTGAGCCATTCAACACCTTGGATATTTGGTTTCCAATCCATAGAGCCGAAGTGAAAAACATGATTTACTTCTTTAGTAGGTTCATCCACTGGAGATGAGAAATCCATTCCGAATGGCGCAGTGTGCATCGGTAAGGTAGCTCCAAGATTGCTGAATGTATCTGCGTCTTTATCGGTGATTGTGATGAGTGCATCGAAATCGTTCACTGCGGTAGATTCGTACTTTTTAAGTTGGGCCGCTAGTTTATATAAGTACCATTTTTTGAGCCCTTTGGGGGTTTCATCTGCGAGTCCTTCCCAGATAGAATGTTCGACATTGTGTGCTCGTAAAATCATCTTAGCATTGCTATGTGCTCTGATAATGGGAGCGTATGATGATAAGAACAATGATTCAAGGAAAATGATGTCGAACTGAGAGTTAGATAATATTTCTTCGAGTTTGTTTATGAAACTCTTTGTGTAAAACCGAGCTATATGGTAGCTCTTGCCTTGAATCAAGCTTTTTAGAGCAGCTGTCGGATGAAGAGCTGTGTCAATTGATACAGCCTCAATGGCAGTAGATTGAACATAGTCATAGTCAAGTTTTTCTATGTTGAAGGGATGTTTTTCTGTACTTACTACGAGCATCTTTACAGTGTGACCCTGGGCAACAAAGCCTCGGGTTATAGCATCCATAGCCAAGCAGCCCCCGTCTAGTGAGGGGCGAGGTGGTTTGGGACATAGTTGAAGGATGCGCATTTTCTTGTAATGTAGCTTGTTTTACTATTTAAATATTCGACCTTCTCTCATTGCAAATACTGTCAAGGAAACAGCAAGTGGAACAAGAATAAGAGTGCTGAGCCACATTCCTATAGCAGGTGAAAGGGATCCGGACTTCACCATTTCTTCACCTATCATAGAGATAATATAGTAGGTGAGAAAAACAGAAAGCGCAATTACTACAGGCATGCCCAACCCTCCTCTTTTCGTAAGTGCTCCTAAAGAAGCGCCGACAAAGAAGAGGACCAAACAACTCACTGAAAGAATAAATTTTCGGTGCCATTCTATGGAGTGTCTATCTCTTCTAAGCTCCCGCCCTTCTACCTTTTTAAGGGCGTTTTCTATTCCTCTAACTTGATTTCTTGAGAGTTCTTTCGCTTTCGCAAACATGCTGTTTTTTTCGACACGCGTTAAACTTTGAAACCAAACGGTTTGTTCAATACTCGGGCTGATTTCAGGCAGTTCAAGAGAATCGCTAAATAGCCTAACGGACCTCATTCCAAACTCAACAATTTGTTGCCTTTCAATCTCTGCCATATTATCTAAAGAGTCTGTCGCTTGTTTAAGTTGAGGCAATGACATCATCTCATAAGATCTTCGAAATAAACCCTCGTCAGCGAGGTCGAAGTCTAGAGAGGAAAGGCCGATACGTAGGGTTGAGGAAGAAAAAGCAGAAATTACATGGGGATGAAGTTTCTCTTTGCGCCTGACATTTCTCTCAGTTTGCTCCTCGTAACTCGTGCCGTTTGTGAGTTCAATCACCAATTCGTCACGGTTAGAATCGTGGTTCATTTTCCCGCTTTCCGCACGGATAATGCGAGAAGATCCATTTTCAGAATTCCTGTGGTCATGGATTAAGATGTCAGACAGGGTGCCCTCAGTGTCTTTGCTCTCCACCCTTATAGAAAACCCTTCAATGCCAGTGTAGAATACACCGGGTCTAATATTTAGAGCGGGACGTTGGCGCGTAACTGAATACAACAAAGCTCGGAAATTGACATTCGCACTTGGCCATGCACTGCTGGAAAACCAAAGCGATCCTGCAGAAACAATCAGCATGAAAACGACAAGTGGTCTCAGGATTTTTAACAGCGACATTCCCGCTGACTTCAAAGCAGTAAGCTCGTTGCGCTCCGATAAGTTCCCAAGTGCCATAATGCTCGCGACAAGTATTGCAAGAGGAAGTGCGAGGTTAACTATCCTGGCTGAAGCATAAAACATAAGCTTTGCAATCACCCAAGGTTCTATCCCTTTCCCTATTAAATCATCAGCATATACCCATAAAAATTGCATATCTAGTACGAATAGAGCGACTGGAAAAGTCACTGCCAATGGGCTGAGAAATGCCTTTAATAAAAGAATAGATGTTTTATGCAAGGTGTATAGTGCTGTATGGCAAAGATAGCATTGTAACTTGCCCTCATAAAAAATACCTACAGACGATTTTAAAGACCATGAAAAAAATTAATTTTCCTACCACGATTGCCTTTTTTGCGGCCATCACTTTCCTTGCTGGTTGTAGCTCTCTACCTGAGGGTGAGGACTTCCAGACCAAAGATTTGACTAATTTTTCTAGCGGAGTTGGAGAGCCTGATGAGGATGGCTTTGTTTGGCAAGCAGAGCAGTTCGCGGATCTAAAAATTGTTAGATATCAGGTTCCAGGATGGGACAAGTTGAGTGACAGTCAACAGGCCTTAGTCTACTGCTTAAACATGGCTGGTTTGAGTGGTCGTGATATGATGTATGACCAAAACAATCGCTACAACCTTCGCATTCGTCGCATGTTAGAAAACATTCACGATTCATTTGAGGGCGATAAATCAACAATTGGTTGGGACCGTTTTGAGACATATCTAAAGCGGATTTGGTTTTCAAATGGGATACACCACCACTACTCCAATAAGAAGCACATCCCTGAGTTTTCAGCAGAATACTTTTCTCACCTTTTAGAATCTACTGGTGTAACTTGTTCTGAAGAGATTAAGTCAGTGATACTTGACCCAACACTCCAACCTAAAAAGGTGGAACTTGATGGTGACAAGGGATTGGTTGAAGGGTCATCAGTTAATTTTTACGGTCCCAATGTTTCTACTTTGGAGGCAAAAGCTTACTTCGAGTCTATTAAAGTTGAAGGAGACAGAAGTCCAGTAGAATATGGTCTTAACTCTAGACTTGTAAAAAATGCTGCTGGAGAAGTTGTTGAAGAAACATATAAAATAGGTGGCCTTTACAATGATGCTATAGTAGAAGTCGTGAAGTGGCTCAATGAAGCGCTACAGTTCACGGAGAATGACAAACAAGCTGCTGCGATGCGTAACCTGATTGCTTATTATGAAACAGGTGACCTTGAGAAGTGGTCTCTATACAATATTAACTGGGTAAAGGACGTCGATGGGGATGTCGATTATATCAACGGATTTATAGAAGTGTATAACGATCCTCTTGGATATACAGGTTCTTATGAAACAATTGTTGAGATAAAGGATTTCGATGCTTCAGCAAGAATGGCAACTCTGATGGAAAATGCTCAGTGGTTTGAAGATCACATGCCATTTGCTCCTGAACATAAAAAAGATGAGGTAGTAGGTATTACGTACAATGTGGTCAACGTAGCGGGTGAAGCAGGAGACGCTTCACCGTCAACACCTATCGGAGTTAACCTCCCTAACTCAAATTGGATTCGTCAAGTGCACGGATCTAAATCGGTAAGCCTTGGAAACATCGTGGGAGCGTATGATAAAGCTTCTGGAGGAGGTATGTTAGACGAGTTTTCTCATGATGAAGTAGAGACCCTCAGAGTAAATGCTCACGGAGCTCTCGCAGGTAACCTTCACACAGCGATGCACGAGGTAATAGGCCATGCTTCAGGTAAACTTGAAGAAGGCGTAGCGACTCCTAAAGAAACAATTATGGAGTACAGCTCGACACTTGAAGAAGGCCGTGCAGACTTAGTTGCTTTGTACTTCCTTTTAGATGAAAAACTTATCGAACTGGGCTTAATGAATACAATTGAGGTAGGAAGAGCGGAATATGACAGCTACATTCGCAATGGGTTGATGACTCAAATTCGCAGACTTGATTTAGGAGATATTATTGAAGAATCACATATGCGAAACCGTGCTTGGGTAAGTCACTGGTGCTACGAAAAAGGTCTTTCTTCTGGCGTGATTAAGAAGTACAAAAGAGAAGGTAAGACCTATGTTGATGTTGTGGATTATGTAGCTTTACAAGGTTTGTTTGGAGATTTGTTGAAAGAGGTTCAGCGCATAAAATCTCAAGGAGATTACGATGCTGCGAAAGCTTTAGTCGAAGGATATGGTGTCCAAGTGGATCAGGAGTTACACGCTGAAGTGTTAGAGCGGTCTAATGCTTTAGGTATTGCTCCCTACGGAGGGTTTATCAATCCATGGATGGAGGCAACTCGTTCTGCTGACGGAACCATCGAAAAAATCACGCTGTCTTACCCAGATAACTTCACGACTCAGATGAAGCATTACAGTTCTACATTTAACTTTCTCCCGGACGTTAATTCATTAAACTAAGGTCTTTGCCTAGGACCTGAGAATTTACTCAAGCTAATTGAAACCAGCAAAATGAAAAATATATTTACACTTTTAGCGATTGCATCTTTGGTTGCATCGTTTTCTTTTACTCAAGCCCAAACCATCTGCGAAAATGGATTTGCCGATATATACGCATGTGATGGATATGATCTCTATACTCACTTCCCTCTCTCTGCTGTAGGAGGAGGGGATAACGGAAATGACTGTTGGGGTTGGGTAGATTCCGAATCTGGACGAGAATTCGTTCTTTTCGGACGTTCTCATGGGATGTCTGTTGTAGAAATTACGGATCCACTTGCTCCATCTTTTATTGCTGATCTACCTACGGCATCATCTCCATCTCTTTGGAGAGATATTAAGGTCATAGGAAACTATGCCTATATTGTAAGTGAAGCGGGGATGCATGGAATGCAAATTCTTGACTTGACTCAGGTGCTTGACCTCAGTGGTTTCCCTTTTAATATAACTGCTACTGCTCATTATCTAGGGTTTGGTAATGCTCACAATGTAGCAGCAAATACAGAAACAAACTACGTTTATGCTGTAGGAACAAATACATTTGGAGGTGGACTTCATATTGTAGACGTTAGTAATCCTGAGGAACCTTTTCTTGCCGGTTCATATGATGGTTCAGACTCTCACGATGTTCAGCCCGTGATTTATAACGGAATGGATGAAGACTATCAGGGGCAAGAAATCGTTTTCTGTTTTAATGGCCAATCAGGTCTTGCAATTGTAAATGCCGAGGATAAAAGTGATGTTTACCTCATCAAAGAGATTTCTTATGAAAATGGATTCTACACGCACCAAGGTTGGTTAAGTGAAGACCATCACATGCTTTATTTCAACGACGAGCTCGATGAGACGTACAACGGAAATAACACGCGTACATACATGATGAATGTGGATGATTTAGACAATCCAGTAATTGTAGGTTTTTACGAGTCAGACAATCCAGCGATTGATCACAATCTATACACTCACAACGGTCGTCTTTATGCATCGAATTACAGCAGTGGACTCCGCGTTTCTACAATTTTAGATGATGGTTCAATAGAGCCACAAGGCTACTTCGATACTTACCCAATGAACGATTCCACAGAGTTTGATGGAACATGGTCAAATTATCCTTATTTCCCAAGTGGTTCTATCGCTGTGAGTAATTTTGATGGTCTTTTTATCCTGCGTGCTTCTAACACGATAGGAGTTGAAGAGGCTCTAATTGAGACACTCTCATTAAGTCTAACACCTAACCCGGCTTCGTCTTCAGTTCTTCTTTCAGGATCGTTTGCACATTGCAATATCGTGGTTTACGATCTAAGCGGTCGTGAATCTCTGAGAGTAAACAAAGTTCCTGCTGTAAATGGTCTCAACCTTGATATCAACTCTCTCACCGAGGGAGCGTATGTGGTCTGTATTGTTGATGCTGATACGGGGATTGTGCAAGCGACTGAAAAACTTGTTGTATCTCCTAGATAGACTTTATGTAAGAAATTTTAGAAACCCGAACCATTCAACTGCTTCGGGTTTTTTTTATTGACTAACTTTCTCAAATGAAATTATACTTCACGGGTTTTTTTATAATTGTGGGTTTATTCCTGATTTTTAAAACTCAAGCCCAAATTCCATGTGAAGACGGCTTTGCAGATATTTACCCTTGCGAAGGTTTTAATCTAAGTTCCCATTTTACGCTCGAGGAATTAGGAGGGGGAGTGAAGGGGAATGACTGCTGGGGTTGGACGGATGTAGCGTCTGGTAGGGAGTTTGTATTATACTGTAGGTCTAGTGGGATGTCAGTCGTAGAAATAACAGACCCTATAAATCCCATTTTTACCGCTGTTTTGCCTGCCGCTGCCCTTGAGAGTACTTGGCGAGATGTAAAAGTGTTGGGAGATTATGCGTACATCGTAAGCATGGCAGATAATCACGGGATGCAAATCCTCGAATTAACTCAACTTTTAGACTTCAATACTTTTCCGACGATATTGTCAGAATCAGCTCATTATTCAGGATTTAGTTTTGCTCACAATTTTGCAATCAACGAGGAAACAAAGTGCGGTTACGCTGTTGGCACTGATTTTTACGATGGAGGATTGTTTGTTGTTGATCTCGAAGATCCATTGCAACCTGTCTTGGTAGGGTCTTTTGATGAATCTTCTACCCACGATTTACAGTCGATCGTTTATCATGGCCCTGACATGGATTTCTTTGGGGTTGAATTGGTGTTTTGCTTTAACGGTGAAAATGTAACCATACTTAATACAGATGATAAGTCTGATATACAAGTACTGTCTGTGATTTCAAATGTTGAAACTGTTTTCATACATCAAGGATGGGTAAGTGAAGATCACACAATGCTGTATTACAATGACGAGCAAGATGAATTGTCTGCGGGCACGAACACACGAACATTTATGATGGATATATCTGACATAAATAGCCCTATTAATATTGGCTATTATGAGTACGACACACAATCCACAGACCACAATCTATACGTTAACAATGGACGTATTTACGCTTCCAACAACTCGAGTGGATTGAGGGTTTCTACAATCCACGATGATGGTACGATGGAGCTGTACGGGTTTTTCGACACATACCTAGAAGATGATGCATCGGGCTTTACAGGGACTTGGTCAAATTATCCTTATTTCCCTAGTAAAAACATTGCTGTCAGCAACCGCGATGGGCTCTTTATTCTTCGTGCATCAGAGGATCATATCAACATAGAAAGTATAGAGTCTTCACGGGCTGAGTTCATGATCACACCTAATCCGGCTTCGTCATCAATACAGCTGTCAGGCCTATTCACTAATTGTCACATTGAAATTTATGACTTAAGTGGCCGCGAGGTTTTCAGAGTAAATGCGATTCCCTTTGTAGAAGGACTAAATATTGATGTTAGTTCAATCAATCACGGATCCTACGTGATGCGGTTGATAGATGCCAAATCAGGAGATGTTAAAGCAGCTGAGAAGCTCATACTTTCCGCCAACTAATTTAACGTTAATCTTCAGCGGGGCTGAGCTCCTTCTCAACAATCTCCTGAAGCTCATTTGTGGCTATCCCCCTGTGGAGTTCACCGTCCATAGCTAAGCTTATAAGACCTGTCTCTTCACTAACGATAATGATCAATGCATCAGTTTTTTCCGCCAATCCCAAGGCTGCTCTATGTCTCATTCCGAGTTCAGCGGGGATGTCATTTCTCTGTGTTACTGGGAGTACACATCTAACGGCACGAATTCGCCCTATTGCGATATACATTCCACCATCGTGCATCGAGTTGTCCTTATGAAAGGTCGCCTCGATTAACGGCCCAAAGATGTCTGCGTTGAGTTTCGTAGAACCTTGCAAATGTAAAGTGAGATCAGATGACCGTTGTAGAATAATAAGAGCCCCCTCTTTTCGAGAGGATAGATTAACAACAGCTGAACAAATTTCATCAACTTTGAGGGGATCACGATCTTCATGTCGAACAGACATTAATTTATTCAACCACCTTTTAGGCTTGTCGATATTCGCTCTCTCTCCGATTGAGAAGAGAAATTGGCGTAGCTCTTGTTGAAAAACGATAATAACAGCAAGAATCCCTACTCCAATGAATTGCCCCAGCAGCTCCGCCAGTACAGGCATCCCCGCTAGTGACACGACTTTCCAGATGACGTAAATTGCGAGAAGCCCCATGAAAACCGGGATCGCCTGAGTACCTTTTGTCAGTCGATAAAGCCAAAGTACAATCACAGCCACCAGAATTATATCCAATATGCGTGCACCAAATTGTACCAACGGGAATAACGCTTCCCAAGATTCGAGGAGGAAATTCAATTTTCTTTTTCGATAGATTTCACGGTACAAAGATGGTGATGAAGTGCCACTACTTCACGTGCCTCTCGAACATCATGAACACGTAGGAGGGAGGCACCTCTTTCTAAAGCCCAAGCATGAGTTGCCGTAGTTCCATTAAGCGCCTCTGAGGGCTGACAATCAAGCGCATTGTATATCATTGACTTTCTGCTTGTGCCAACGAGCACAGGGAGGTCTAATTCAGAAAACTCACACAGATTGTTTAAAAGCGCGTAGTTGTCCTCTTGTCTTTTTCCGAATCCAAATCCAGGATCTAAAATCACATCTTTCACACCCGCTTGAGATAATTCAGAAATCTTCATTTTAAACCACGCCTTGACTTCACTTACGACATCTCCATAACGAGGATCAATCTGCATGTTGTCAGGTCGACCACGCATGTGCATAAGAACGTAAGGCACATTTGCTTCACCAACTGCGTAAAGTAATTCTGGGTCCAATGAACCCGCCGAGATGTCATTGATCAGAACCGCTCCAGCTTTAACGGCTTTGTGAGCGACTTCAGCCCTGTATGTGTCAATGCTGATATTCATTTCTGGCGCCGAGTCTAACAAGCCGTTTAGAACTGGCTCTACTCTGGACCACTCTTCAGAAGCGCTTACTGACTGCGCCCCCGGACGAGAAGACGCTCCGCCTATGTCGACAATATCAGCACCGTCTCTTTTCATTTTCAGCCCCGAAGCGATAGCCGTTTCCACAGAAAAGTTAATTCCACCATCATAAAAGGAATCCGGTGTAACATTCAAAATGCCCATGATGCCCACATCTGCAGACTTGTGAAAATTTCGCAATCCTTCACGAAATTTATCTATGTAAGTGATATCTCTCATCGTAACTTGGCGCAAGTTATTCAACCTGAGGAGAATTATTGTAATTTATGGAGGATCTATCACATACTATCGATAAATATGACAACGCGCTCAACCGGTGCGAGACTTTGTTCAAGAAGAAAACAGCCGATTATGGCACGGCTTGGAGGATTTTGCGGACTTCTTCACTGACAGACCAAATCTTTATTAAAGCGAACCGCATACGTACCATCCAAGAGGTAGAAGTCGCTAAAGTTGATGAAGGTATTACTCCTGAATTTATAGGAATTGTTAATTACAGCTTGATGGCTTTGGTTCAACTCGAATTACCACCTGACTATACTTTAGATCTTCCCGCCGAAGAGGCGAACGAAAGATTTCAAAATGCATCTAAGAAAACCCGTGAGCTAATGCTCAATAAAAATCACGATTACGGTGAGGCTTGGCGAGATATGCGAGTTAGCTCTCTCACGGATCTTATTTTAATGAAACTTCTACGAGTTAAGCAAATTGAAGACAACCAAGGTAAAACCATTGTGTCTGAAGGTATAGATGCGAACTACATGGATATTGCGAACTACGCTCTCTTCGCTCTTATTTTACTTTCAGAACAAACAGACGCAAAATGATGATTTCTAAACTCTCTCACGGTCTTACTCTATTTAGCAGAATGTTCGTCGGTGCGTTGTTTGTTGTTTCTGGGCTTATTAAGTCGAACGATGCGCTCGGATTTATGTATAAACTCGAAGAGTATTTCGAGCCCGGTGCACTCAACTTAGAGTTCCTAACCCCATACGCACTACAGATAGCTATATTCGTTTGTATTGCTGAGGTTCTCTTGGGAATTGCTCTACTTGTAGGCGCACTCCCTAAGCTCACAACCATTCTAACTGTGGTGATGATGGTTTTCTTCACTTGGCTCACTTGGTACACGGCTACATGCGATCCTTTTGGTATGAAAATGATCACCGATGCTGACGGTACAATGATGGAAATAGCAAATCAATGCGTTCTTGAATGTGGCTGTTTCGGAAATGCAATTCCTCTTACGGCCTACCAAAGCTTCCTCAAAGATATCTTCCTCCTTATTTTAATAATTCCGATTGCCATAGCTGCTTTCCGTAATAAAATTCAGCTCAACGATCCCAATACTTCGATGATTTTATACACGGGAGCCCTCGTGTTGACTTTCCTTTTCGGATACATGATGTTAGACTGGATCTTTCCGGTTCTTTACTTGACATTCCTTTTACTCGCCGCTTCAATGGTTCGCCGCCGCGTTAACCACCCTAAAGTTGAGTGGCTTATGGCTATCTCAGTGATTCTTGTTGCTGGTTTAGTCCAAATGAAAACAATTACCGATCTCCCCTTAAAAGATTATCGCCCATACGCCATAGGTGAAAGCATTACTCAAAACCGTCTCTCGGCTGATGAAATTGGTTTAGATCCTCCAGTTTATGCTACGGAATACACTTTCAAGAACATTAAAACGGGACTTGACACTGTTATTCTTAGTTCTGACTGGTTGGTGATGCAAAAGGCACCATCTTTTAAGGTTACTTATGAAATTGTTTCATACGAAGGGGCAGAAGTGAAAATATCTGACGGATACGAACCCCGCATCATGGATCTTATTATGGAGAATGAAGCTGGTGATGATCTCACAGACGAGGTCCTGTCAAACAAAGGCTACACTTTTTTCTATATTTCTAAAGACCTTGATGCAGTTGCTGAAGCCGGTGCACCTGGTCAAGAGGAATTTAATGCTTTAGCTGAAGCCGCTCAAAAAGAAGGCATTGCCTTTTACGGACTGACAAATTCAGGTGCGGATTTTAACAGCACATTTGCGACAGAAAACGCTGCTCCTTATGAGTTCCTTACATGCGATCAAATCGAGTTAAAGATTGTGATCCGATCTAATCCTGGCCTCGTCCTAATCAAGGAGGGTGTCGTGGTGGGAAAGTGGGCTTGGCGAGACATCCCGACGTTTTCAGAATTTGTAAATCTCCCATAAAGCACAATACGAGGTGCGATTTATACTCAAGCGACTATTGCAAGGACTTGGAGTCCTACTTGGAACACTTACTCTCGTATTCTTTATTTTTTCTTTCGTTCCTGACCCAGCTCGAGAACTTGCAGGACAAACTGAGCGTGAATCTGTCGTCCAGGCTTTTCGACATAAGCACGGGCTCGACCAGCCCATACATTCTCGCTACATAAGTTTTATCTCTAATGCTGTACAGGGCGATCTCGGTTCAAGCTATATTACTGATAGGCCTGTTATGGAATCCATTAAAGATGCTCTTCCAGCAACTTTAATTCTTGCCTCAGTAGCGATGTTTTTCGCCACTCTATTTGGGATAGCGATAGGGCTTGTTCTGGCTTTATTTCCCAACTCTAAAATGGGGGATTTGGTGCTTTCCATTTGTGCCCTGGGCATGAGCGCTCCGAGTTTCGTTGTCGCCATTCTCGTCGCTTGGCTGTTCGGTTACGTTTTGCATTCTTATACCCAATTGCCCATGACAGGTGGAATGATAATCGTAGACCCCTTTGAAGGTCCGCGACTCGCCTGGGCCCATCTAATCCTCCCCGCCTTTACACTTGGCATACGGCCCCTCGCAGTAATCATACAGCTGTCTCGCAACTCCGCCATAGAGGTGTTGTCCCAACCCTACATCAGAACTGCCAAAGCCAAAGGCCTTTCTCGCTCGCGCATTTTATTTCGCCACGTACTGAGAAACTCGCTCAATCCTGTTCTTACCGCCACCAGTGGTTGGTTCGCTTCCATGCTCGCGGGAGCCGTCTTCGTCGAGTTCGTTTTCGGTTGGAAAGGAATGGGACTACTTATGTTCAACGCCCTTGAAAGGGGCGATCTCCCCATCGTAATGGGATGTACTCTCGTTATTTCAACGATTTTCGTCTTGGTAAATGTCGGAGTTGACATTCTCTATGGAATCTTAGATCCGCGCGTTGAACGCCTTTAATAGTGTGTTGGCAGTATTGTTAAAGTACCTCTTAGTTCTAAAGCTTGCCACCCACTTAATTCCAGAAATGGCATTCGTTAAAAAGACCTCGTCAGCTTTAAGTAGTTCCTGTGCGTGAAGATTACACTCATAAACTTTCACGCCGAGTTCAATTGCAAGGTTGATTACTGCGGCTCTCATAACTCCTCCCACTGGACCGGCTGAGAGCTTTGGTGTATAAAGCGCCCCATCTTTTACGAGAAATACATTTGAGGTTGTCGATTCAATAATTTCGCGATTTAAATTTAAAACAAGTACGTCGCTAAATTTCTTTTCTTGTGCGAAAATAGAAGCTTGAATTGAAATTTGGCAGTTGAGATTTTTAAAGTTTGAGAACTTGTCAACTGTTTTAGAAAACTCCTCAAAAATCCCTATACTTAGTCCCTTTTCATTCAGCTCAAACTTGTCAGTTGAAGGTCTTTCAATCGTTGCTAACCAGCTAGCTGTATTGGACTGAGGCAAGTATTTCCCATTTCCAGAGCGATATATCGTCATCCTCACTCGACCATGGTTCTCAAGCCCCAAAGAAGCAGCAAACTTCAAAATAGACGATTCTAATTCAGGCTGATGTAAGCTGTCTGGTGACTCGAGTTTATAAGCTGCAAGGCTGTCAGTTATTCTTCCAAAGTGAAGATCTAAAAGAGGGATCTTACCATCGATGATTCTGAGTGTCTCAAAAAATCCATCAGCGTAAAGAAAACCGCGAGAATTATAGCCGTTTGGCATAGAATTAACTTCAGTAACCACTCCGTCCACTAAATATTTATGCGGTTGTTGCATTCTGTAAATTTAGAGGCTATAGAGAGTTAAAAGAGTAAATGCAGAAAATTTTGTAACGGTTCGTTTGTGGGTATCAGCACACCAGGTACGCCAAGAGGGGAGGCGCAATCTAGATCACGCTGCTTGTCGCCCACCATCCACGATGTCTTAGGGTCAATATTATACCTAGCAACTGCTCTTTCTATCATCATGGAGCCCGGTTTGCGACTTAGAGATTTGCCAGTGATTTCGTGGTGTGGGCTATAGTAGATATCAAGGATAGGGGTGGCGTTTTTTTCGCAAAGATCTTTTAAATATGTGTGGATTTCTGCAACATCTTCGTGAGTGTAAATCCCTTTGGCAATTCCACCTTGGTTCGTGATGAGGATTAAAACGAATCCGCGTTCCACAAGTATTTTCAAAGAATCAAGCACGGAGGGGAGTAGAGTGAATTCACTTATGTTTCTTGTGTAATCACCAGGATCGTGGTTAATAATTCCGTCTCTGTCAAGAAATATAGCCCTTCGGCGTGGAGGAAGTTTTCCCATAAAACAAATCTACTCTTGAACCCCTTTACTTATGTATTTTTACAGCGTGAAAAAGAACTCGGGTAATTTTATTGGTGTTGACTACTCAAAGTGGAGAGAGAAAGCTGAGGCTTCTTTAAAAGGGAAGAGTTTGAGCAATCTAGAAGGTGCTCGGTTTGACGGTATGCCTTTGCCGATGATTGTCCCAGAAGCTGATAGTCCTTTAGTTCTGCCTCCTAAACACGTTTCTTTAAGATCTGATTTAGGTCATGCTTGGGAAATATCATCGACGTTTTCTACCAAGAAATCTTTGATGATCGGTCTTTCCCATGGAGTTGAAGGTGTAAGGACAGACGCCCATTTGTCTGATGGTCATGCTCTTCGGGAGTTTCTTTCCGAAGTGAAGCCTGAAATGGTCTCTCTGCACATAGATGGGTATGAGACTGTGGGTGCACTGCGGGCAGTAGTGAAATGGGCTGGTGAGTCACGCGAAAACATGCACGGTTCCTCTACTTGGGACCTAGGTCGTGGGCTACCTAAATCTGATCCTTCGAAATTCCTTCGCCACGTAGAGGCTTGGAACGCAGCCTTTCCTAATTTCTCGACATGGGGCGTAGATGCTTCGGTTTGGCAGGATAGGGGGATGTTGACTCTCGATGCGATCGCTCTTTCTATAAATGCTGCGAAATGGGGCATTCAGACTCTCCTTTCTTCAGGCCAAACCTTAAATGAGGCCGCCTCCCGTTGCACAATTCGCCTCGCGAGCACAACAGACATTATTTCTACCGCCGCTGCTATTCGCGGTCTCAGAGTTGCATTTGCAACCATGATTGAAGAGCTCGGATGTGATCCCGAATCGACTCCCTTGTGGATTGAATCTCGCACCACCTCGATTTACGGAGTGAGCGATATCATCGAAGACAATCTTCTTCGACACGCTTTAATGGCATACGGAGCTGTCCTCGGCGGGGCGGACGGAATTGAGGTGAGGCGCCACGATTTTATTTCCCCTTCTGAAGATGATACGGTTGCGAGTGAGCAGGCGATACGTTGGTCTAGAAATATCCAACATATCCTTCGCGATGAAGCGATGCTTGGAAGAACGGATGACCCCATGGGAGGCAGCCATCACTTAGACTGTGCAACGAGATGGTACGCTAAGGAGTCTCTTTTGAGATCAAAAGACATGACGTCGATCAAGGAGTGGAACGATGCCACATTGCGGGGGCGTGCAGTTTGGCTTTCAGCTCCAGTATTTGTTCCTCAGGGATCGAAAAGGGGAGAAGAGGCTCTTTCTGAAAACCCAGAAGATTTGTTTTACCTCCTCCACCATTCTCCTGTTGAGAAAACCAATCCACCTCCTACAAGCAATTCTTCTGACAAGCTTTATTCAGGCAAATCAGCTGCTCCATCTGAAATTAAAACTGTAGAAACAGCCGAGGGGATAGAGATTCCCATCTCATTTCCTCCCGCAAAGACACCCAAGCGTTCTCACGAAATATACAAGCCAGGGTTGCCGCCATATCTCGGAGGGCCTTATCCCACGATGTATGCAAGTCGCCCTTGGACCATCCGTCAGTACGCCGGGTTTTCCACGGCTCAGAAATCCAATGCGTTTTACCGTCGCAATCTTTCTGCAGGCCAAAAGGGGTTATCCGTCGCTTTCGATCTGCCCACCCACAGAGGGTACGATAGTGACCACCCTCGAGTGACAGGTGATGTAGGGAAAGCAGGTGTTGCAATAGATAGTGTCGAGGATATGAAAATCCTTTTCGACGGCATCCCCCTCGATAAGATGTCTGTAAGCATGACGATGAACGGAGCGGTTTTACCTATACTCGCCTTCTATATCGTTGCCGCCGAAGAACAAGGGGTGAGTCAGGAGGAATTGTCTGGAACGATCCAAAACGACATTCTTAAGGAGTTTATGGTTCGCAATACATTTATATATCCTCCCGCGCCATCAATGCGGATTGTGTCGGATATTTTTAAGTACACCGCTTCGAATATGCCTCGCTATAATTCCATTAGTATTTCTGGATATCATATGCAGGAGGCTGGCGCAACCCCAGAACTCGAACTTGCTTACACTCTGGCTGATGGACTGGAATACGTCCGAACTGGAATAGAGGCGGGATTAGAAGTGGATGCATTCGCCCCTCGCTTGAGTTTCTTTTGGGCCAACGGAATGCACCATACGATGGAGATCGCGAAGATGAGGGCGGCAAGAATGCTTTGGGCTGAAAAGATGTCCGAATTCAATCCTTCAGACCCGAGATCTTCGATGCTCAGAACCCACACCCAAACTTCAGGATGGTCACTCACCGCTCAGGATCCATGGAACAACGTTGCACGAACAGCTATCGAGGCCTTATCCGCCACTTTCGGAGGGACACAGTCTTTACATACAAATTCTTTAGACGAAGCTGTCGCTTTACCTACCGATGCTTCAGCGAGAATAGCTAGAAATACTCAGCTTTTATTACAAGTAGAGGCGGGGTATACCACTGCAGTTGATCCTTGGGCTGGGAGCCGTTTGATGGAATACCTTACAGAATCTATCGCTCGCAAAGCATCTGAGCTTATGGATGAGATTTTCGAGCTTGGAGGTATGTCTAAAGCGATAGAAGGGGGGCTTCCTAAGCTCAGAATTGAAGAAGCTGCAGCACGTAAACAAGCTCGAATAGATAGCGGAATAGACCGCATTATCGGCGTTAATATGTACAAAGTCCCTTCAGAAGATGACAATATTGACTTTTTAAATGTCGATGCTTCAGCCGTTCGTGATTCGCAGCTTTCAAATCTCACACAACTTAAATCCTCTCGTGATACAAGCGCAGTCAACGCTTCTTTACATTCTCTAAATAAAGGAGTTAAGGCTTCTGGTAATTTATTAGCTTTAGCTGTTGATGCAGCTCGTAATAGAGCTACCTTAGGTGAGATAAGTGATGCATTAGAGAAGGAGTTTGGACGATTTAAACCCACTGACAGAAGGGTGAGTGGAGTATTTTCAAAAGAAATGAACAACCACAGTGATTTCAAAACAACCTTAGCTCTTTCTGACAATTTCACGAAATTGGCTGGACGACGACCTCGAATTCTAGTCGCTAAAATGGGCCAGGATGGTCATGATAGAGGGGCTAAAGTCATAGCCTCTGCTTTCGCTGATCTTGGTTTCGATGTTGACCTCGGTCCACTTTTTTCTACCCCTGAAGAAGTTGCACGCCAAGGAGTTGAAAACGATGTTCATGTAATAGGTATCTCTACCTTAGCTGCCGGTCACCTCACATTAATTCCGGCTTTGATACAGGCTCTTGCACACCTTAACCGCGCAGATATTTTAGTTGTGGCTGGTGGTGTTATTCCTCCGGGCGATTGCGATACTCTTTACGATATGGGTGTCGTTGGCGTTTTCGGTCCAGGTACTACGATCACTTCTTCTGCAACTGAGATTTTAAACGTCTTATCGTCTTCATTTTCGTAAATCATTTAAGGTATGCAACCTTTTGTATTTTCGGACGTCTTAAAACCGAAGCTTGGACTATCTAAGCCTATTCATTATATTTTTAAGTTTTACCTAATTGCATAATTCTATGAATATTAAAGCGACGTTACTATCATTAGTTCTCACAGTGTCGATTGTTTCGATGTCTGTCATGGCTCAGAAGGCTCAAGTTAAAGGTGTTGCAGGTACTCCTGTTCCTGGTCAACTTATTGTTAAATTCAATAAGGCTGTAGACATCGATGCCTTTACAACTTCATATAAAATAATTGACGGTTTTAAATCTGGTCTTGCTGAAGTAGACCAACTTTCTACTCTATCTAATATTTATTTACTTAGTTTCCATAAGCAAGGAGTAGATGTAGAGAAAATCATTGATGCTTTAGCTGCAAATGATGAAGTTCAGGCCGTTCAGGTAAACCACTATATTGAAGAAAGAGCTACAACGCCTAACGACAGTCAGTTTGGGTCTCAATGGCACCATGTCCAAACAGAAGATCACGATATTGATTCTGACGAAGCTTGGGATATCTCTACAGGAGGTTACACAGCGAACGGCGATCGAATCGTTGTTTGTATCCTTGAGGGCGGTGGTTCTGATTGGAATCACGTTGACCTTATTGACAATCACTGGGTAAATTCTGGTGAGATTGCTGGTAACGGAATCGATGATGATGGGAATGGATATGTTGATGATGTTAACGGATGGAACGCTACAAGTGGAAATGATGGTATTTCAACAGGAGGCCATGGAACTGCGGTAAGCGGAATGATTGGTGCTACAGGAAACAACAATTTAGGTGTAGCAGGAGTGAACTGGTCAGTGGGTCTTATGCAGGTCCAAATGGGTGGTCTAACTGAATCTAATGTAATAGCAGCTTACAGCTATCCACATACAATGCGTAATATGTACAACACATCAAACGGTACTCAGGGTGCTTTCGTTGTTGCTACTAACGCTTCTTGGGGAATCGATCAGGCGAACCCTGCGAACTACCCGGTTTGGTGTGCTTACTACGACGACTTAGGAGCTGTAGGTATCCTCAACTGTGGAGCTACTGCGAATGCTCAGTTTGACATCGATGCAGTTGGCGATATGCCTACTGGATGTAGCTCTGATTACATGGTTGCTGTTACAGCTACGAACAACCAAGATGTAAGAACTTTCTCAGCTTATGGTGCCACAACGATCGATCTTGGCGCTCCTGGTGAAAACGTATTTATGACTGCTTCTGGAAATGGCTACGCAGCATCTTCTGGAACTTCTTTCGCTAGCCCATGTGTGGCAGGAGCGATTGCACTGATCTACAGTGCTCCTTGTTCAGACCTAGCAGCTAACGCTCTAACATCTCCACAAGCTACTGCTGATCTTGTAAAAGGCTTTATTATGAGCGGAGTTGATCCCATTGCTCAGCTAACAAATGAAACTGTATCTGGAGGACGTCTTAACGTATTTAATGCGATCAACCTAGCGATGACTAACTGCAACCCAGACTTAGGTTGTATGGATGCTGCTGCTTGTAATTATAGCCCTGAAGCAATTACTGCCAACGGAAACTGCCAAT
>JAQCFW010000006.1 GCA_027619225.1 Bacteroidota bacterium | reverse complement strand
CATATGCAATACATCAGAATAGGGTTCGTTAACAATTCCGGGAGTAAACTGCTCACCAAGAGATGGATTTGGGGAGCTTCCATATGTTTCAATTCCAAAATCAAAATCAGCTGTACAACCTACATCTTCAGGTAAAGTTTGAATATCAAGATTTAGAGATCCGAATAATTGTTCTTGACAAAATGGAAATCCAAAGACATCCGTGCATCCTGAAACAGTAATATCAGCTCGAAAATTCCCAACCATATTTGGAGTGCCTTCAATACTTACACAATATTGATTTCCTCCTAGAAAAGAACATTCTAACCCCGAGTCGCCATTGTTATTACAAACAATTTGTAAACCCAACTCAAATAATGAATAAGTACTAAGCGTGTCATTTAAGTCTACCATTACAATATCCACTAACTTAATAGAATCAAGTATAGCATCTGGACCAAAGGGTAAAGTAGAGTCAATCTCAAGTACATACTCAGGAATTAACATATGCAATACATCATAATATGGTTCGTTAACAATTCCGGGAGTAAACTGCTCACCAAGAGATGGATTGGGGGAGCTTCCATATGTTTCAATTCCGAAATCAAAATCAGCTGTACATTGAGCAGCCAGAGGGGTGATTAACAAAAATGCTAAACAACAAATAAATATATTTTTCATCATATTATAATTTTTCTAAATAATTTTTCTAACCTAACAAATATTTCCAAAGACAGTAAGTAATGCAAGTAAATCAATTACGGTAGTGAGACCGTCTCCGTTTAAGTCTATGCTACACCCTTCAACACATCCATAAGCAGTGAGAAGAGGTAATAAATCAGGAATCGCAACACTATAGTCTCCATCAATATCTCCAAAACAGGCGACAACTGATTCACAACTTCCATCTTCGTAATCTGCGGCTGAATTGTAGTTAGATGCAGAGCTGTCCATACAACCGCCAACACCCACAGTTATAGTCCCTACCATGCCTAGAGCAGCATGGGAACCAACTGAACAATCATAAGTATACACACCTGGAATTGTGAAGGTGTGTGAACCCATACATACTCCATCAGGACTGCCAGATATAGTTGGCATTCCGAATGCTTCTGGATTTCCAAATGAAAGGCCAGTTTGTGAGTCTATGTCACCATTTACATCGTGAGTTCCCCCATAGTTTACCCAATAAACAAGGTCCCCAACATTTACGATTAAGTCGGCATCCGTAAATTCAAAACTTATAGCTGAAACAGCAATTCCATCAAGATTGCAAGCGTTAAATTCACAAGATCCATCGTCAATAACTGCCTCAGGATTATAATTGACAGCATCTTCATCCATACACCCCTCAATACCTATATTAATAATAAGTGAACCAAACAATTGTTCTTGGCCAAAGGGAAACCCGAAGACTAAAACATATCCTTTAATTGTTATGTCTGCTCTAAAATGTCCTGATGTTGTAGGAGTTCCAGTGACTGTAGCACAATATTGGTTGTTACCTAAAAAAGTACAAGGGTAGCCAGAATCACCATTGTTATAACATGTAACAATTAATCCTAAGTCCTCTGGAGAGTAAAGAGACAAGGAGTCGTCTAAATCCACCATAACCATACTTATAAGCTGAACTGAGTCAAGTGTCGTTGTTGGAGAAAATGGAAGTGTAGGGTCAACCTCTAACACAAACTCAGGGATGAGCATATGTAAAACATCTAAATATGGTTCGCCTATTATTGCAGGGTCAAAAGTTTCTCCTTGATAAGGATCGGGTGCAATTCCTATGACGTCATCCCCGAAGTCATAATCTGCAACACATTGAGAATAACCTGAACCGCATAATAATATAATGATTCCGGAAAGTAGAATATTTTTCATGAGGTGAATTAATCGCATACAGTCCCAAAGATCGCTAGTATAGAAAGTAAATCAGCAACACTTACATAATTATCACCATTCATATCTGTTGAACAACCTTCTGTGCAGCCAAACTCAGAAAGTATAGTAAGTAAATCATTCACGGTAATTACTCCATCAGAGTTGAAGTCTCCAAGGCAAGAAGAATAAATACAGCTTTCATCGGATACGTTAGCTGATGGATTGTAGTTCGATGCCATTGGATCCATGCAGCCTTCAATTGCTAAAACTTCATCTCCCTCAATTAACTCGTTACAATTGTTGTCGACACCTTCAAATGTCCCAGGGCCACCTGGATAAATTGCTGCATTTATATCGTTACAATCTTCACTGTTAAAGGCATATGGCGTTGTGTTCGTAGCGTCACATCCGTTTACGGGGAAGTTAACATCTCCAAATCCATCACCATCAATATCGGCCCAAACATCAAGTCCCTCAAAAACGGTGATTAATTCTGAGTCATAAAATTCTGCGCTTACCGATTCTGTTACAGTGATAGTAGCGGTGGTTCCTCCTCCATTAATCACATACTCTCCGGGTGAACTGGCAATAAAATTAGCAGTGCCTAAAAAGTCATTGTCAGAAACGTCATCCGCATCATAAAAAGAAACCGAATACGCTCCTCCATAACTTAAAGGAATACTAAGCCCCGTGTAATTAGGTGTTTCCGTGTCGCCTACCCAATCAGATGTATACGTAACATCACCATCTAAAACAAAGAAAGGATCTGGAGCTCCCCACAAAAGATTCTCCTCTACATCACCATCCCATCCTCCAGCAAGAGTGGTGATATTTAATCCAGTTAATGTTAACTCTGTCACGGTAGTAGTTAAGGATAGTGTATACACACCTGGAGTGTCATAAATCACAGTCGGATTGCTAGAAGTCAGAATACATCCTCCTGGTGTAGATGTAGGAGAAATAGAGAAGGAGTGAAGCCCTTGAGTTCCAAAATTTCCACCGGGCACTATTGCAGCGAGTATATTCCCTTCTCCATCTGTAAGGGTATAATCACCTATTACGCCTCCGTATTGCATTCCGTCCCCAAAGCTATCATTCACACTTAAAGTATAGTTTCCAGCCCCTACGCAAATGGATTCTATATATATAGTTTGTCCTGTATCATATGGACCTCCTGACATAACTGTTGCTCCATTTTCATCTGTAATAAACCAAGTCGTCTCAGCGGGATAATCGTCTGTTAAAATATTAAATAAAAGAGACGTCCCACTTGTGGGGCCATCGAAGTCCCATGAGTAACTTACTCCAGAACCAGATATTGAATTGGTAACATCCACTGTAAGTGGAGAGCAACCAGTAGTAGGTGTAGCAGTAAAGCTAGCATTTCCACCTCCAGCACCTTGAAGAATCGAAAGAGGTAGTGAAAAGCTTTCACTGATATTTTGTGTTATACCGAATGCTGAAGCAACTACTGCAACATTAATGTTTACAAAATACTCTCCAGCGGCAAGTGGCGTTCCACATATTGTAGCACATCCGTAATCTTCCCCATTTGAAGGATAATATACCCCGCTTGGATTGCTGGGCGTCAATGTTAATCCAAAAGGAAGGCCCGTAATACTCGTAATCGAAATGCTTTCTAATGTCGCTGTAATTCCGGAGCCAGGGTCAACGACTGAACTTGGCATGTTAAAAGTTGCAGTTGCCAAATATTCTTCTCCTGTTGTGCCATCAGGCAAAGCAGCAGGACAAAGCACAGGATAACCATCAGCGACACACGTGTAATCTGGAGTGCACGTCGCACATTGAGAAAAGGCAGAAGCGGAAACCATCATAATGGCCGCCGCTCCTATCAGTTGTATATATTTAAAAGTCATAGTCCAAGTTTATGTGTTTTAAGTGAACACAATATAGTCGAAAATTAACAAGCTGTACCAAATGCAGCAAGTAGCAGTAAAATATCTGCAACATTTACATACGAGTCACCATCTACATCAGCTGTACATCCAGACAGACATCCAAATTCAGAAAGAACAAGCAATACATCAGCAACTGTAATCACTCCATCTCCATTGATGTCGCCTGTACATGCACAAGATGTGTATTCACAAGATCCATTGTCAATCGTAGATGTTGAGTCATAGTTACAAGCTGCAGAGTTTGTGCAACCTGCACAAGTAGTGTATTCACAAGAGCTGTCATTTATAGTAGCTGAAGAGTCATAGTTACATGCATTAGAGTATGTACATCCTGCACAACTTGTACTTTCACAAGATCCGTCATCGATAGTTGCCGATGAATCGTAATTGCACGCAGCAGAGTCAGTACAGCCAGGTGTGTCTGTTCCTCCTGCAGTGACACAGAAATTGGTTGTTTCAGTAGAGACAAATTCACCACCAGAAACTAAAGTGTTTCCATCAGAGGTTATACTGTAGCTTCCGGTACCATATGCACAGCAAATTCCATCTCCGTATGTGTCATTGATCGTTACATCATAACATCCAGTTGCTACACAAGCTGTTGAAGTAAATGTTGTTCCCGAAGTTGAATAGGGGCCGCCCGACATGATTGTAGCTCCCGATGCGTCTGTCACACTCCATGTTGTTTCTCCGGGGTAGTTGTCCGTTAGAATCGTAAAAATCACTTCTACACCATTTCCGATACAAGATCCATCATCTATGGTCGCAGATGAATCATAGTTGCATGATGTAGGGTCAGTACAACCAGTGCAAGAACTGCCATCTCCACCACAAATTCCACAAACGTCATTGTCTACGCAACTTCCATTGTCTGAGGTTGCTTCAGGATCGTAGTTACACGCAGTTGAGTCAGTACACCCAGCTCCAGGAACGGCATTTGTGGGGTAACTGTCAAGTGTACTTACTCCTGTATTTAAAGGGTCTAAGTATTGAGAAGCTCCGAGGCCCCAACTCACGTTAAATCTTCCGTAGAAATCATATTGTCCATTATTTGAAGAACCAGAGCAAGCGGCAGCTCCGCCGTAAAGTTGACCTATAATTCTATGGTTGTTGTCAAATAAAGGTGAACCTGATGATCCTGGCTCAGTAACTCCCAATTCCCATTGATTGATCCACCAAACCTGAGCACCTCCTGTACTGCTTTGGTACGGTGAATTGTTTTCAAAACAGATTTTTTTAAGATCGCCACTTGGGTGATGAATTCCTACAGCAGACGAAGGTGTCGATCCAGAATTATCCCAACCTGCATATTCTACATTGTAGCTTGCTGGAGGAGCAGAGCTCAACTGAATAAGCGCAAAGTCAGACCCACCGTTTTGTACCAAGAGTGAACCTCCAGACACGCTTTGGTTTGTAGGGCCTGTTGTTCCAGAACATGAACTGCTTTCATGGTTGAAATAGTAAACCCATGTATTGGGAGTTCCGATACAGTGATTTGCCGTTAGAAAATAAGGTGTGCCATCGTTTGCAGTGTTGTTGATCAAAGCCCCTGTGCAGTAAGCAGATCCTCCATTCACAATTAACGCGACAGATCTTTTTTCTGTTTGCCAATCAGCACCTTCTGGACAATTGACATTGATGTTGCAAGCACCAGAGTTTCCGAATGGTCCCAATCTGTCAGCCATCTCAGCTAAAACTGCATCCTGGTGATTTAATAAAGAACGGTAGCCGTGAACGACTGTTCCGATTTCAATTGAACCAAGACCATGAGAAGCTGGTGACTCGTGGTACTCAAGAATCATACGTGAACCATCTAGGACTCCCAATGATAGGCCGCCCCACTCTTTGTTGTTCTCCTGAGTAAATGACCCTAAGAAAGCCGTTCTATTAGAGTTGTAAACATATAAAGACGCTTCTGCAGGTAGGTCGAAATGAGAAAGCATAAAACTAACATTTACAGCTTCAGGGCAATCGACACCCAATCTCCAAATGTGGTCTCCGTTTTCAAAAGTCCATGTTCCTGAATTTTCAAGATTGTATACGACATCTCTTTCTAAACCAAATCTCCAAGGAGCGTCCTTGAATTGATCAGTGACAGCATCTTCAGCAGCAGCAGCCACTAAATCTACAACAGGCATACTTTTGATTTCGAAAACTGGAAGATATGTTGCATCATCCCAATTTAAAGGAGAACCTCCGTGAGAAATTTGTGCAATACTCACTGTAGAAGCAAGAGCAGCAAATAAAAGTAAAATTATGTGTTTACAATGAATCATGTTAAAAATGTTAAAGCGTTTATTATTGATATTCAAGACGTCTATAAGATACAAAAGGTTGCGTTATTCAAGATAATCAACTACATTGTAAATATATAATCCATTGATTAAATAAATTTGTGGGTGATTACACGTCTTAAAAATGCAATTTATTAAATATTTTATGTTGTTCTACATTATGTCGGTGATCGTCATAAATGTAACGTCTCAATTAATAGATGTATCTAATGGATTGTTTTTAGAAACTGACCACACTGGTGGCTTCCTAGGAGCTGGAGTAAGTTTTGCAGATTTCAATAATGATGATATTGATGATTTAACATTTGGTCACCATGGAGGTCAGCTAAGATTTTATCAAGGTTTTAATGATGAAACTGGACCAGGGTTTCAAGAGTTGACATTAAATATCACTAATTCGCAATCTGAAGCAAAAATGGTCTTGTGGGCGGATATTGACAATGATGGAGATCAAGATTTTCTAGTTACCAATAGAAATGCTTCAAATAAACTTTGGAGGAATGATGGGGGTATGGACTTTACAGATATCTCAGAGGTTTCAGGCATCTCTACAAATAATGACACAAAAAGTTATGGTGCTTCTTATGGGGACTTTAATAACGACGGTTTTATAGATTTGTATATCTGTAATTACCATACATTGATTGATTTATCCACTAATGAACTCTATCAAAATAATGGTAACGGAACATTTACTGATGTCACATCAATTGCTGGTGTGGGAAATGGTTTGGCTCAATCCTTTCAATCTACATTTATAGATATTGACCTCGATGGTCATCAGGATTTACACGTTATAAATGATAGAATATTTACTCCAAATGTATTTTATCATAATAACGGTGATGGAACCTTTTTAGATATGTCAAATATGTGGTCCGTTGATTTAGGTATTTATGCGATGAGTTCATCTTTCGGTGACTATGATAGGGACGGCGATATGGATTTATATGTTACGAATGGTTTTGAGGGTAACTCATTGCTGAGAAATGACCTTGACGATTCTGGTATTTTTGTCGATATAGCTGTGCAAGAGGGGCTTGTAGTAAGCCAAATGTGTTGGGGCGCATGTTGGTTCGATCACAACAACGACACATGGCCCGATCTTTATGTCGCATCAGGTATGACAGCTTATACAGAGATTCCTGATGTTTTTGATTCCTTTGGGTATCAACCAAATCAGTTTTTTGTTAATCAAGGTGAATCACCCATGTTAAACGCTTCTTCATCTACTCCAGTTATTGATCAATATTCTTTTGCTGTAGCTACTGGCGACTATAACAACGATGGCTTTCCAGACCTCGTGTCACATCAAATCGGTGATCATGCGATAGTTTTAGCAGGAATACCTAACGATAATCATTACATAAAAATTAGACCCCAGGGAGTGACTGTTAATCGCGATGCAATCGGTGCAGTCGTTGAAGTATTTCACTCGGGCGGTGTTGAGATGAATGTTGTATTTTGTGGGGATAAGTATTTAAGCCAAAACTCACGCCACCTTCACTTCGGTCTTGGCACAAGTGCTCAAATAGATTCAGTAGTAGTTCAATGGCCAGGTGGAGGAGAAGAGGTTTTTACTGGCATCTCAATTGACACATCTATAGTCATAATAGAGGGCTCGTCACTTGATGGTGGGACAAATGATGAATGTCCTGATCCGTTGAGTTTCTGTGGAGTTGGCACCGTTTGGGATGAAGCTGCTCAAACTTGCATTTCAATATTTACAGAAGATGTGTGTCCTACAGACTTAAACAACGATGGAATTACAAGTGTTCCTGATTTACTTGAATTGTTAACTCATTTCGGCACAATTTGTTCTGAGTAGTAGTCGGGGCTTGGTAATTCGTTTTGGGCACACGATATTCGCACAAACACATTAGATATGGGAAGAGCGTTTGAATTTCGTAAGGCAAGGAAAATGAAGAGGTGGTCTGCCATGTCTAAAATATTTTCTCGTCTTAATAAAGATATTATTATCGCAATTAAGGACGGCGGAAATGCTGATCCTGAATCTAACTCTACTCTTAGAGCAGTGCTTCAAAACTGTCGTGCAGCGAATATGCCCAAGGACAACATCGCTCGCGCTATTAAAAAGGCTACAGATAAAGATACTTCCGAATATAAGCAGGTAACTTTTGAAGGTTATGGACCTCATGGAATAGCCTTTTTTGTTGAAACTGCTACAGACAATAACAACAGGACGGTTGCCAGTGTAAGGTCAGATTTCTCCCACAACGGCGGAAATTTAGGCACCACCGGAAATGTGGAGTTTCTGTTCAATAGGGTGTGTTTTTTCAACATCTCTTCTGAGGGCCAAGATCCGGATGAACTCGAGTTAGAACTTATCGATTACGGCGCAGAAGACATTGAGCTGGATGAAAGTACTGTCATCATTACTGCTCCTTTCGAATCATTTGGGGCGCTACAAAAGAAGCTTGAAGAAATGGAGTTGGAAATCCTTGAGTCTGGGTTTGATAGAGTTCCAACAACAACTTCTGACCTTGGAGAAGCTGAAACCCTTGAAGTTGAAAAACTTCTTGAGAAACTTGAGGAAAACGACGATGTACAAAATGTTTTCCATACAATGTCATCCTCATCAGAGGATTAATTGCGATTAATTTGATTGTAATCAACCAATCAGGGAGTACGATGAACCCGTTTTATTTAGCTATAATTATTTACTTAGGCCTAACTTCGCGCCATGGAAGGATTTGAGGTACGCCACCCAGGCACATTAGTTGACGCACTGACTATGCAAGGTGGTTATACAACTAGAACAAGAGCAAGAAAAGCTATTAAAAACGGGGCTGTTAAAGTTGAGGGCAATGTTATTAAAATCCCGTCAACTGTCGTTGAGCCAGGAATGAATGTGACTCACGATAGAGGTAGACATACTGTTCGAAGCGCCTCATCTTCTGGAGAAGAAGGTTCTCGCAGAACCAAGTTTGAAAGACCCGAACCCCTGTTCACAAAAAGCACCAAGCCTCCATTTGATGTTGTTTTTGAAGACGATAACTTCCTCGCATACATAAAGCCTTCGGGATGGATTGTGGCTGCTCCGAATCCCAAGGTTAGAACAGCGTATACTAATATGAAGGATTGGTTAGAACACCAAAACCGTGGCAATAACGATTTACATTTTGTAAATAAGATTATGAAGGATGTGAGCGGAATTTGCTTAATTGCAAAAAACAGAGTTTGGCGTGAGCACTTACAGGAAAACTGGAATGATTTTAGACAAGGAATTTACATTCTTGTAGAAGGCCATCTTCCACCGGATGATCAGTTAGAATGCAGAGAAGAGGATGGAGAACCAGTACAGGTTCAATATAGAACCATGCGAGCTACTCAAAAACATACCCTGCTTAAAGTAGATGCTCCTATGGAAGCTGTTCACTTAATCATGCCATCACTAAGGCGTGAGGGTTGTATTATTATAGGAAAAGGTAAAACGGCGCCAGATCCATTGAAGAGAGAAGGTGTACATATGTTCGCTCTAGAAGTTACTGGCCCCAAAGGGGAGGAAATTATGATTAAGTCCAGAGTTCCTAGAGAATTCTTAGGCCTTATGAAAGGAGGTGATGTTCCTAAACCCGGGAAACGTAGAAATGCAGAAGTAAAGTTTGGCAATGCTGATCGAGGAAAGCATAAGCTAAAGCAACGTATGAATCACTCGAACACCACTGAGAATGCCACTTCAAATACCACTGGCAATGACTCTGAGAAAGAGAGTTAAGGAATAAAAATACGTGCCAAAAGTTTTTTTACGCTTGTAGTTAATTTTATATTTTAAAACATCCGATCATGTCTTCAGACGTATATATCGTTTCAGCAGCAAGAACTCCAATGGGGAGTTTTTTAGGTTCATTATCATCTGTGCCAGCAACGAAGCTGGGCTCAACGGCAATTCAAGGTGCTTTAAAAATGGCAGGGCTTGACCCGAAAGAGATTGAAGAGGTTTATATGGGCAATGTTTTGCAGGCTGGTATGGGTCAGGCACCAGCACGTCAAGCCGCACTTGGTGCTGGGCTCTCTGATTCTGTGCCGTGTACAACTATCAATAAAGTTTGTGCTTCTGGGATGAAGGCTATTGCTCTTGCAAGAGCGACAATTGCAATGGGAGATGCTGAGATAGTCATCGCAGGAGGCATGGAGAACATGTCACAGGTGCCTCACTATTTAGACGTGAGGAAGGGAAGTAAATTCGGTGACATTCAGATGCGTGACGGGATGCTTACAGATGGTCTTACAGACGTTTACAATAAAACCCACATGGGAAATTGCGCCGAACTGTGTGCTAAAGAAAACAACATTACTCGTGAAGAACAAGACGCCTATGCAATCACAAGCTATAAGCGGTCAGCATATGCTTGGGAAAATGGTGCTTATACATCGGAAGTAGTCCCCGTGGAAATCCCTCAACGCAAGGGAGATCCTATTTTATTCTCTGAAGATGAAGAATATAAGAATGTGAAGATGGATAGGATCTCTACATTGCGACCAGCATTTGATAAAGAAGGAACCGTAACTGCTGCTAACGCCTCTACTTTAAATGATGGAGCAAGTGCTGTAATCTTAGCTTCTGAAGAAGCCGTTAATCGTCATGGATTAACACCTTTGGCAAAAATAATTGGCTATGCTGATGCAGCTCAAGATCCCAAGTGGTTCACAACTGCGCCATCCTTAGCACTTCCTATTGCATTAGATAGAGCTGGGATTAGTATTGAAGAGGTTGATCTGTGGGAGCTTAATGAAGCTTTTGCGGTTGTTGGAATCGTCAACAATCAAAAACTGGGTTTAGATCCTGAAAAGGTGAATGTAAACGGAGGTGCTGTATCATTAGGCCACCCGCTTGGGTCAAGTGGTTGTAGAATCGTTGTGACTCTAGCCCACGCACTTAAAGCTCGTGGACTGAAGTACGGTGCTGCGGGAATCTGCAATGGTGGTGGTGGAGCTTCTGCATTGATAATTGAAGCTCTGTAAAACTTCCTGATATCAAGATGTATAAAGTTGGCTCTATAGGTATAACGTCAGTTGCGATTGCTCCGTTGAGAGCTTTGGATAATGACACTTCTGAACAGGTATCCCAAATCTTGGCCGGAGAACCTGTAAAGATACTTGAAAAGGGTAGGGGCGAATGGTTGAAAATCAGGTCATTAGTAGATGCCTATGTTGGATGGATTGATGGTCGTCAATTCAATTTTAACACAGAATCTACATCAGACTCAAGTATGCTGAAAAGCACCATGTCGGAGTGGAGAGATGTGAGTTCTGGCGTAGAATTGTGGTTGCCAGCGGGTTCTTTGTTAACTCCTCATAAAAATGGGGAGTATAGGTTATCGGGTTCTGTTGTTATTCCTTGTGATTTAGCCCAACCTTTAGGAGAGAAGCCTGTGAGTCTATCAAAGTCAGCTTTGAAATTTTTAAAAGCTCCTTACCAATGGGGTGGGAGGACTGTAGCGGGAATTGATTGCTCTGGACTGAGTCAGATAGTCGCCTCACTAAATGGCATTGGCATCCCTAGAGATGCTTCTCAACAGGTGAAATCAGGGGTTGCTGTTGATTGGGGGATGAGGTGCGAAAATGATTTGGCCTTTTTTGAAAATAAAAAAGGAGCGATTACTCACGTAGGAATCCTAACATCGAAGGACAGTATCATACACGCTTCGGGATTTGTTAGAGTAGATCCACTTACAGAAGACGGGATTTTTAATGTGAAAGAGGATTGTATTACTCACAAACTCACATGCCTAAGAAGATTAAAATAAAGAGACTTAGCTGTAAAACCTGCCGCCCTCTCTTGCTTGTTTCCTAAGCAATGTACTGCATCTGTACCTTGTTTCTCCGTACTCATCTTTCAGAGAATCTATGATCTTCACCACTTTCTCTGCTCCCCATTCGTCAGCCCAAACCAACAAGCCTTTGGGGTAATTGACTCCCTTCTTCATCGCAGTATCAACATCTTCAGGGCTGGCAATACCATAGTAAACAGCATCTGCAGCTTCATTGATAAGCATTGCGATTATTCGTTCAGCAATTAAAACTTCTGTATCTGAATCAATCTCAACATTTGTGGTTCTGTCTGTTGAATTTTCTGGGTAGTTGTAGAATCCCTTGCCAGACTTGCGACCCAGCCATCCAGCCTCTACCAATTTTAACTGAGTTATGCTGGGCATAAATCGAGGGTCACAGTAAAATGACTTAAATACAGATTCCGTTACAGCGTAGTTAACATCATGTCCAATTAAGTCCATAAGTTGGAAAGGACCCATTTTAAACCCGAGATTACTCATGACAGTATCTATAGTAGGGACATCGGCTATACCTTCGTCAAGTATTCGGAGTGCCTCTCCATAAAAAGGTCTGGCGACTCTGTTTACAATAAAGCCAGGTGTATCTTTTGCAATAACTGGTGACTTGCCCCAATCTTTCATGAGTGAAACCAAGTGAAGAGGTAACTCCACAGATGTTTGAATGGCGGGGACAATCTCAACAAGAGGCATAAGAGGAGCGGGGTTGAAAAAATGAAGTCCCAAAACTCTTTCCGGATGATTACATCCAGCAGCCAAAGAGGTGATAGATAACGATGATGTATTAGAGGCAACAATGCAATCACTGCTTACAATGTTCTCAATTTGCTTGAAAACACTGTGTTTAACAGCTAGGTTTTCGACTACAGCTTCGACCACTAAGTCGCAGTCCGCAAAAAGATCTATTTGTGTTGATCTGACAATACGACCTTGTATCTCGATGGACTCTTCAAGTGTAATTCGCTTCTTTTCAACAAGACGAGCCATTACTTTTGCAAGTTTTGAGGCACTTTCATCAAGGGTAGTCAATGACAAGTCATATAGAATTACTTGATGACCCGCTTGAGAAGCTATTTGGGCTATACCAGCCCCCATTGCACCAGCTCCAACAACACCAACTTTATTTGTTTGCATACTACAAAAGTAACGACTACAAACTGATAGTAGCTATCTACAAAATTGATAAAAATTGATAGACATAAAAATCTTTAATTGCAGGTATGAAAACAAATTATATTACTGAATTACCCGAAAGGAAGCATGCCGTTGATGAGGTGCTCAATCACAACAGGCTGCTTTTAAAACGACTCAGACAGGAAGAGAAGATTTCAATTCTTGCAGAAAGGAGTTTTAAATGGCTGCGAACAAAAGGGTTTGATTTTAACTACCACACGCATGTTGAGCCTTTGCCGGACGGACGATTGGCCGTGATGTGCTTTGAGGAAGGCTACGTGTTAGAACCAGATGGGATCAGCTTACTTCCTTCTTCTAGCACTGCGCTGTTGTCTTGACTTCGCAAGAGATTTCTTGTTTTTCCTTTCATGAAATGCCCCTTGAAAAGTAGGGTCAGCTTTGCGTTTCTGGAGATCAATATCCATCGCCATTTGCTTGGCTTCTGCCGGCTGAGTATCTTCGATAAGAACTTCCTCAGGCATAGGGACCGCTCTTATGATATTTTTAGAGGGCAGGTGCTTCTCAACAGCGCCTAAGTAATACTCTTCGCTCGGATCGTAAAGTGTGTGTGCTACTCCCTCTCTAAACGCCCTACCAGTTCTTCCTATTCGATGGACGTAATCGGCTGAGTTTCTAGGAACCGTACAATTTATGACAAGCTTGGTTTCAGGAACATCTATTCCCCTGCTGCTCACGTCTGTGCTAACAAGAACTCTGATAGCACCTTCACGAAAAAGGGACATTGCATAAAGGCGAGTGTTTTGGGCTTTGTTGCTGTGCAGACCACGAACTCCACCGGAAACCGTACGCTCAAGAAATTTAGAAATCTGCTCCGCTTGTTGTTTGGTTCTCACAAAAACCAACGCTCTATCGTTGGGGTAAACTTCCGTCAACAGGTGACTCACCATATTAAGTTTAGTTCGAATATTAGGGATAGCGGTTTTTAATTGTGTAACCGTTGCAACAGGTGTGGCTTGAGGCGTCGTCTCTATTCTTGTAGGCCAAAGTAAAAACTCCTCGCTTAGCTTTTCAACTCTCTCAGGAAATGTCGCACTAAAGAGTAAGTTTTGGCGCTTGTTAGGGATGATTTCTAGAATATTCCTTAGCTGAGGCATAAAGCCCATATCCATCATGCGGTCAGCCTCATCAAGGACAAGTGTTTTTATCTTTTTAGGATTTATCCCGTTACGCAAATAAAGATCCATAAATCTTCCGGGAGTAGCAACAATAATATCACAACCTTTGTCGATTAGTTCTAGCTGTGTTTTAGGTCCCACTCCACCATAAAGTGCAAGGCATCTAATATCGGTGTATGTGGCAAATGACTCGAAAACACCATGAACTTGAATGACCAACTCCTTTGTAGGGACTAAAACAAGAGCTCTTGGAGCATCTCCTTGAGCGTATTTTACTTTTATTAATATAGGTAGAGCAAACGCGGCGGTCTTACCCGTTCCGGTTTGGGCTATGCCAACAACATCTTGACCTGCAGTAATAGGAGGAATGGCTTTACATTGAATCGGTGTCGGCTCACTGAACCCCGCGTCATCAATTGCGTTTAAAAACTGCCTAGAAATCTTTAGTTCTTCAAATGTCATATTGTCGGCAAAGATACTCGCGGTATCTTGCCGTCGCGAATGTTAGAATCTCAATTCGAAAATATTAGGCCATTTTTTGACCACGAAGCCGCTGAAGCTGCTACAAGCTTGGCGAAAATCATTGATTTGGAAGGACTTTTAACTCCATTAGTTGGTAGGGAAAATGCTGCTGAATTAGCTAAAAACATACTTCAAGTAGATAGTATTAGCGATTTTCAAGATGATTTAACATATCCATTTTTAGAGGCTTTGATAGAATCCACTACTGATGGTGTTACCCTGGGGTATAGTTCTGGGGCTTTTGAAAAAGATTTAGAATCTCCGACTCTGCATCTCACGAACCACAGAGACATCGTTCTTGATCCATCGTTAGTAAACGTTGCAAGAATGGGGTGTGGGTTTCCGTCTACTGAAATTGGCATTGGAGATAATTTACTGTCCCACAAATGGTTAGAGGATTTAGTAAGGCTTAACAGATGTTTCATTGTTAGAAGAGGTGGAGGGCCACGAGAAAGATTGGAGAGTAGTCTTCTTGTCGCAACTTATATCAGGCATGTTGTTAAAAATGGCAGTTCTGTTTGGCTAGCCCAAAAAGAAGGAAGGGCAAAAGATGGTCGGGACAGCACCTCTCCAGCTCTAATAAGAATGCTTATTTCGGAAGGTGGGAAGGATGCTTGGGAGATGCTGAATGTTAAGCCTGTGAGCATTTCATATGAATGGGACCCATGTGATTACATGAAGGTGAGAGAGCTGTTGAAAAAAGAACACGAAGGTGAATATTTAAAAGAGCCAGGTGAGGATGAAAGAAGTATGGCAAGCGGGATGACTGGCTGGAAAGGTAGAATTCATTTAGAATTTTGCACTACTATTCCATGGAAAGAAGTTGAGGGAGAACGGACTGAAAGAACAATTGCGGAACTTGTCGACCGAGCAATCTACCAAGGATATAAGATTTTCCCCAACCAAGTGATTGCCGCTGATAGATTGGGACTTGACGAACTTGCGGGATTTACCTCAGATATTCAAGTGACTGATGAAGATAGAGCTTTTTTTTCCAATAGAATTGACAAGGTTGTCGAAGAGGTTGGGACAAATATTGCCAGCAAAGAAAAAATAGAAAACACTTTTTGCGAAATAATGGTGCAGCCTCTCTTGGCTAAATATAAGGTTTCTTTAGAATCTAAATCTATTTAATAGAGCTTCTCCGGGCAAGCTCAGCGGTAACAATTGCTCCTGCAATAGCCGCATTTAAAGATTCTGTAATCCCTCTTCTTGGAATAGCCCATGATTTATTACAGGCTTTTGCTAAATCTTCACTTACACCGTGAGATTCAGATCCGACAACGAATGCCTCTGGGGAAAAATCTGAGTTATATAAGTTTTCTCCATTCGTGTCTAATGATACAGTCTTAAGATTAAATGCCTTTAACACGTCAACAGGCTCAGCAATACAAATAGGAATCTTAAATATTGAACCCATAGAAGATTGAATGGTTTTAGCATTCCAAACATCGACAGTCTTAGGTGAGCAAATAACCCCTGACAAACCAAACCAATCTGCAGTTCTTATCAATGTTCCAACATTGCCCGGGTCAGCCAAATCATCTAAAATAAGAATAGTCCCTATGCACTGATTGTCCTTTCGCCTCATCTTTTCGACAACGGTTGAAGCATCGGACTCCTTAATCACCCCAACGGCAAGTACACCGGGTGCTGACTTTAAACTCGACATAATCTGCATGTCTTTCGAACTTACGTCAATTATAACGAGACCTTTTTCTTCAGCAAGGACTCTTATTACAGGGATTTCAACACTACTCGTTGCGTAAATTTGCAAAGTCTCAAACCTACTGTTAAGCAATTCCTCAACGCCCTTGTTCCCCTCTACAACCATGCGTTTTTCGAGCTTGCGGTTTTCTCGGTGTCGCAGTGCTTTAATAGAATTTCGTTCGTTTTTTGTAAGCATCAAAAAGGTAGTCAGA
Source organism: Bacteroidota bacterium (assembly GCA_027619225.1). GTDB lineage: Bacteria > Bacteroidota > Bacteroidia > Flavobacteriales_D > Sanyastnellaceae > UBA974. The sequence continues at coordinate 75,643 of JAQCFW010000006.1, read as the reverse complement.
TTTATACCGCCGACAAGTTACGTCCTTATTCATTTAGGTTTAGGTCATCCGTTCTAACAGCATTAGATTTGTAAAAAATAAATGACATGGGTTGGTTTCAGAGAAATACGGAGGGTATAACAACTAAAACAACTGAGAAAAAGGAAATCCCCGAGGGAGCTTGGTACAAATGTCCAAGCTGTAAAACGGTGGTTTCTGCTCAAGAACATGAAGATGCTCTTTGGGTATGCCAACATTGCGATCACCATGAGAGAGTTGGAAGCACCGAGTATTTTGCCTTGTTATTTGACAATGGAAAATGCCGGAGTCTCGCTCCGAAAATGATTTCCGAAGACCCTTTAAATTTCACTGACACAAAATCTTACCCAGACAGATTAGAAGCTGCAAAGAAAAAGACTGGTTTAAATGACGCTTTAAGAGTTGCATCAGGTGAACTTGGTGGCAATCCAGTTGTAATTGCTTGTATGGATTTCGAATTTATTGGTGGCTCAATGGGATCGGTAGTGGGGGAGAAGATTGCCCGAGGAATTGATCACTCTATTAAGAAAGGCGTTCCATTCATTTGTATCTCCAAATCAGGAGGCGCAAGGATGATGGAAGCAGGGTTAAGTTTAATGCAGATGGCAAAAACCAGCGCTAAATTATCAATGCTCACAAAAGCAGGGCTTCCATACATTAGTGTATTAACTGATCCTACAACTGGTGGTGTAACGGCTTCTTTCGCAATGTTAGGCGACTTAAATATTGCTGAGCCTAACGCTCTCATTGCATTTGCAGGCCCCAGAGTAGTTAAGGAAACTATAGGTAAAGATCTTCCAGAAGGGTTTCAAAGATCTGAGTTTTTGTTAGAGCACGGATTCCTTGATGCAATTGTGCCTAGGAGTGAATTAAAGGCCAAATTAGATTTCTCAATTAGGATGCTACATGCCTCAAATTAAAAAGTGTTATTAGATACTCTTAATGTACCTTTGCAGAATTATTAATAAATCCGCATAACGGACATCTAAAGATTTCGCCATGTACTATTTAGACTCAGAAAAGAAGAAAGAATTCTTCAAAAAGCACGGAAAAGGAGCAACTGATACCGGTTCTCCTGAGGCTCAAATTGCAATGTACTCATTCCGTATTACGCACTTAACTGCGCATTTGAAAAACAACAAGAAGGATTACAACACTCAGCGATCGCTCATTGCGTTAGTTGCTAAGCGTCGTAATGCTCTAGACTATTTAACAAAGAAAGATATTACACGCTATCGTGAAATAGTAAAGGAATTGGGATTACGTCATTAATTCTAACCATCTTAGAGTCACAACGCCAGCTGTCAGTCCAATCAGGTCTGTAGTTTGTTGTGATTTTTTGGTTTTTAAGGATTGATAGATTTGGCTTGATTTTTGATGACTAGCAGACCTTGAGTTAATTCATGGAAAGCTTATACTAGGAGAACCAACGAATTTGGATTTAAAGAGATATTAAGAGAGATAAAAGAAGAAATGAATTACACGGTACACAATCAAACAATAGATCTCGGTAACGGACGCGAGATCACGCTAGAGACTGGAAAACTAGCAAAACAAGCAGACGGCTCAGTTGTTCTGCGCTCTGGAGACACAATGCTTTTAGCTACTATTGTTAGTAGCAAAGACGCAAGAGATGATGTTGATTTCCTTCCATTAACTGTTGACTATAGAGAAAAATATGCTGCTGCGGGAAGATTCCCCGGCGGTTTTTTTAAGCGAGAAGCTCGACCTTCTGATTCAGAAGTTCTTGTAATGCGCTTAGTCGATAGAGCTTTAAGACCTATGTTTCCTTCAGATTACCACGCTGGAACACAGGTAATGGTTCAACTTATGTCAGCAGATGCTGAGGTTCTTCCAGATAGTTTAGTTGGATTGGCTGCTAGTGCGTGTATCGCAGTTAGTGACGTTCCATTTAACGGACCTATCTCTGAAGTGCGCGTAGCACGTATTGACGGCAAGTTCATTATCAACCCACATCTCACTGAACTCGAGTCTGCTGACATCGACATGATGATTGCAGGTACGATTGACAGTATCGTAATGGTAGAGGGGGAGATGAGTGAGGTTAGCGAGAATGAAATGGTTGAAGCCATTGAAGCTGCTGCTAAAGCGATCACTACTCAGTGTGAAGCCCAAATCGCTCTTGCGAAAGCTGTTGGCACCCATGGAGTTAGTCGCGAATATTCCCACGAGGATCACGATGATGAGCTGAAGGCTCAGGTATTTGACACCCTTTACCCAACAATGTATGCTGCTGCTCAGAAAGAAAAAACCAAATCAGACCGCAAAGTTGCTTTCAAAGCAATCACCGCTGATTTCGTTGCTACTCTTTCGGAAGATGTGACCAAGGGGAAGGCATTTATTCTTAAGTCTTACCTACACGATGTTCAGAAGAAAGCGATTCGCGATTTACTTCTTAACGATGGTGTGCGTCTTGATGGCAGATCGTCAACAGATATTAGAGACATCTGGGGTGAGGTCAACTACCTCCCAAGCTGTCACGGTTCTGCGCTCTTCCAACGTGGAGAGACTCAAGCTCTAACTACGCTTACTCTTGGTACCAAGCAAGATGAGCAACTGATCGATGGAGCGCTTGTTCGCAAGAAAGAAAAATTCATACTTCACTACAACTTCCCTCCGTTTTCAACTGGAGAGGAGCGTCCACTTCGTGGAACGAGCCGCAGAGAGGTAGGACACGGAAACTTAGCTCTAAGAGCCCTTAAGAAAGTTTTACCTCCTGTTGAAGATTGCCCTTACACAATCCGTCTCGTTTCTGAGATTCTTGAATCTAACGGCTCATCTTCTATGGCTACTGTTTGTGCTGGAACTCTTGCACTTATGGATGGTGGAATCCAAATCAAAGCTCCTGTTTCAGGAATCGCGATGGGTCTAATCACAGATAAAGAGTCTGGCAAGTACGCCATTCTTAGTGACATCCTCGGAGATGAGGATCACTTAGGTGATATGGACTTTAAAATAACTGGAACTGAAGACGGAATCACTGCTTGTCAAATGGATATGAAAATCCAAGGTATTGGCATGGATGTATTACGTGAAGCTTTAGAGCAGGCGCGTGAGGGTCGTCATCACATCCGTCGTGAAATGATGAAGGTGCTTGACAAACCAAATGATGACTTCAAACCACACGCACCACGTATTGTTGCATTCAACGTTCCTGGAGATGCTATCGGTGCAATCATCGGACCTGGTGGAAAAATCATACAAGAACTTCAAGCTGAGACAAACACGGATATTTCTATCGAGGATATCGACGGAGAAGGTCGTGTTGAGATTGCTGCTTCAGACAAAGCAGCAATTGACGATGCCGTTAAGCGCATCAAACAAATTGCATTCCCACCTACTGTTGAGATAGGTGAGGTGTATGAGGGTAAGGTTAAAACCATCATGCCTTACGGTGCTTTCGTTGAAGTGATGCCAGGAATTGATGGTCTACTTCACGTAAGTGAACTTGAGTGGAAGCGTGTTGACAATGTTGAAGACATTCTTAAGGAAGGTGAAAATGTTAAATTTAAAGTTGTAGGCCGCGATCCTAAGACTGGTAAGATTAAGTTGAGTCGCAAAGTTCTTCTTGACAAACCAGAAGGGTATGTAGAGCCAGCTGCGCGTCCTCGTAATGACAGAGGAGATCGTCGTGAGCGCGGAGGAGAACGTCGAGACAGAGGTGAGCGTCGTGAGCGTCGTGACTAAAGTCAAGTTAAAGGAAGGGGAGAATCGTTAAAATGAGATATAGAAAATAGAAAATAGATGAGGCAGCTAAAAATAACGAAACAGGTAACCAACAGGGAGACCGCGTCGCTTGATAAGTATCTTCATGAAATTGGTCGTGTAGATTTAATTACCGCCGAAGAAGAAGTTGAGTTAGCCCGTAAGATTAAAGCTGGAGATAAAGTTGCTCTTGAAAAACTTACAAAAGCCAATCTACGTTTCGTTGTGTCTGTTTCTAAACAATATCAAAACCAAGGATTAAGTCTTCCTGACCTAATTAATGAAGGCAATCTTGGTCTTATTAAAGCGGCACAGAGATTTGATGAAACTCGTGGTTTTAAATTCATTTCTTACGCGGTTTGGTGGATTCGTCAAAGTATTCTACAAGCTCTTGCTGAACAAAGTCGTATTGTTCGACTTCCTTTAAATAAGATAGGGTCTATTAACAAAATCAACAAAGCTTTCGCTAGACTCGAGCAAGATTTTGAAAGACCTCCAACAGCAGTTGAACTTGCTGAATCACTTGACATGACTCTTGATGAGGTTAAGCAAAGTTTAAAAAATGCTGGACGTCACGTGAGTATGGATGCTCCACTAAAAGAAGGAGACGAAAGTTCAAGCACCATGTACGATGTACTCCGATTGGGAGATTCACCTTCGCCAGATGATATGCTGATGAAAGAAAGCTTACGTAAAGAAATTGAAAGATCTTTAAGGACTCTTACTCCACGTGAAGCTGATGTTATTCGACTTTATTTTGGGCTGAATGGTGAACATCCTATGACTTTAGAGGAAATCGGAGAGAGATTCGATCTCACTCGTGAGAGGGTAAGACAAATTAAAGAAAAGGCCATTCGTCGTCTTAAGCATACGTCTAGAAGCAGAATTCTTAAAGGCTATTTAGGATAGTCCTGATAAAACACCATTAGAACGAGCACTCAATTGGGTGCTTTTTTTATGTCCGGGTTTTAAGGAAAAATATTTCTTAATCGATGTCAAATGAGGATGCTTAGTATCTACTTTAGAAAGATGAAAAAGGAAATCGTGATGATACCGTTTCATTAAGTAAAGATGTCCATATTTGCACTATGAGTAAAAGAGTTCTTGTAATATTTGTGATTATAAATGTAATTGTTTGGGCGTCTATTCAAGGATGTACAAAGATTACCTACACAACCGACTCTAACTCTATTCTTGAGTTTTCGGATGATACTCTGATGTTTGATTCTGTATTTACAACAATAGGTTCTATTAGTCTGTATTTATCTGTTATCAACCCACATGATCAAGCACTTCTTATTAATGAGATTGAGTTAGAGGGAGGAGAATTTAGCAGCTACAGGATCAACATCGATGGGCAAGGTTTAGATTCTTCAGGTGATGAACTTGTAAGAATGGAAGATGTAACTGTTTTACCAAACGACAGTTTGTTCATTTTTGTAGAAGTTACAATTGATCCTACAAATACTTCTCTAGCCTTTATTGATGAAGACCGCCTTAGGTTTAAAGTGAATGGCAACGATCAGTATGTGCAATTGATTTCATATGGTCGCAATGCTGTGTTCCATTACCAACCAGGAAATTGGTTTAATTCTAACAACCCACCAAATAATGTTCTGGAATGTGAGGAAGTTTGGAACAGTGACTTGCCTCATGTTATCTACGGCCCCATAAGGGTTGCGCCCGGCTGCTCTCTGACGATTGAAGCTGGCGCCGAGGTATATGTGCATTCTGGTAGTGGGATTTGGGTTCAAGGAGGAAGCATAAATATAAACGGAACTTTAGACGAAAAAGTAGTTTTTCAAGGAGATCGATTAAGCTCATCATATCTCGACTACCCTGGACAATGGGGATTAGAGTTTCCATTAGAATTCCTGTACCAAGGTGAAAATATTTATTACACAGTGAGTAGGGGAGGGATTTGGCTTGACAGATCCACCAACTCATCTATTAACCACGCAATAATCAAGAATGCGAACGTGGGGATATGGGTAGACAGTATCGGCCAAGGCGCTGAGTATGCATTGCAACTTTCCAACACGAAGATTTACAATATGTCATCTGTAGGGCTACTTTCACAAGGCGGTTATATTAACGGTGTAAACAACTTAATTGCAGATTGTGGTGAAGCATGTGGAGCTTTTACGCTGGGAGGTAAAATTGTGATGCACCTGAGTACGTTTGCCAACTATTGGGTTGATGGCTCTGTTAGGCAAGGCAGTTCAGTATATATAAATGACTGGTACGAAAGCGCAGGGGATATTATACAGCATAGACCTTTTGAAGAAGGAACGGAGTTCAGAAATTGTTTGGTTTGGGGAAACAATGCTGAAGCAAATGATTTTGATGAGTTGGTTGCTAGTTTATACATCCCGAGTATTTACTCTAGTCCATTGTTTACTGCTTGTGGAGTAGATGTTCAAGATGAAGATTTTCCCAACAACCTGTTAGATGTTAATTGCACTACCGATATTGCTCCAGACTTTGTCTCTACTTTTGATAGAAACTTCCATTTAAATGGAAACAGTACTGTTTGGCAAGGAGTTTCATCAACACCTCCTTTTAACGCATCAGATGTGTCGAAAGATTTAGACGGACAACCACGGTCCACTTTCAGCCCAGATCGAGGTTGTTTTGAAAGGCAATAAAGGAAACTTCTTTAACTAACGCTCGTATGATAAGTATATATTTTTAAAATTAAAGATTAATGACTACTGGTATTTTAGAAGCTCTTACACAGCTATTCGCTCTTTTCGCTTCTGGACGCACAGAAAAGGAAGAGCTTGCTGGGAGACAAGCAGCCAATAGATATCTGTCAGTTCGTTTATCTAAATCAGTAGTCGATAGGTATTTAGATAGTTACGATACTCATTTAGAAACTTTTAGATTAAAGAAAAATAGCGGAGAGGTAACTGAAGCAAAAAGGTTATCTAAACTGTCGACAAAACTCTTAAGAACGTGTTCTAGTATAAATAAGGAATTGCCTCAAAGAGACAAGTCTGTAGTTTACTTAAGGCTGGTAGAATTTGTTAATTTAACCGATGTTCACTCTAACTCAAAGGAATTTCTAGAAGCTGTAGCATCATCTTTTTTACTACAAAAGGTTGATGTTTTAGGTATTCAAGCACTTGTAAATGCTAACTCTCCTACGATTGAAGCTACTGAGGGGGGCTTTATATATGATGAACTCGGGGGATATCGACTTTCAAACAATTCACTTTTTCTAGTGAAGCATTTCGGCAATGAAGCTGTCTACCTGAATAACCAACCCATTACAAATGGCAGTATCTCTATCATGGTGCCTGGGTCGGTAATCAAAATTGAAAACAAGTCTAGGATTTTCTTTAGTGATTTAATAAGACAGTTTTTAGATAGTCCTGAAGTCCCTAAGATAGATTTCGAAGCAAAAGGGATTGGTCATTACTTCAAGTATCCTAAAGAGCGAGCTCTACATGAATTAAACTTGAAAGAAAGAGAAGGAACCCTTGTGGGGATTATGGGAGGTAGTGGGAGCGGAAAGTCGACTCTTTTAAACATCTTAAACGGGACTATAAACCCTTTATTTGGACAAGTATTGCTGAATGGTGTTGATATTCACGAAGAGGCAACTAAAGTAAATGGCATCATTGGCCACATCGCTCAGGAGGACGCCCTCATCTCCGAGCTCAGTGTTAGAAAAAATTTACTTTATAGTGCAAAACTAACTTTCGGAGAACTCTCTAATTCAGAGATTAATATTAAGGTTAATGAGACTTTAAAGAGTTTAGGATTATGGGAAATAAAGGACTTAAGGGTAGGTTCAATCTTAGATAAGACTATTTCTGGAGGCCAAAGAAAAAGACTTAATATCGCCTTAGAATTAATTAGAGAACCTCTCGTTTTATTTGTTGATGAACCTACTTCTGGATTGTCGAGTTACGATAGCATCCAAATTATGGACTTACTTAAGGAGCTTTCGTATAGAGGGAAATTGGTTTTCGCAGTTATACACCAACCTTCATCAGAGATATTCAAACTTTTCGGCAAGTTTCTACTCTTAGACCAAGGTGGATATCCAATTTACTATGGAGTCCCTACAAGTATTATCCCTTATTTTAAAAGAATTACGAATCAAGTAGATCCAAATCAATCAAGTTGTCTACAATGTGGTAATATCAATCCAGAGCAAATTTTTGAGACTATAGAAACTCGAGAAATTGATGAGTATGGGAATATCTCCAACAATAGAAAAATCAGCCCTGAGGAATGGAATGGGTTTTATATTGAAGAAACTAAGCGCACTGAAAAAGAAGACGACAAAGATTTAAATTTCCAAAAGCTTGATGCTTTAAATTCTTCTCCAACAGGGGTTTCTCAATTTTTAAGTTTTTTCTCAAGGGATTTATTTTCTAAACTTACAAATAAACAGTATTTATTAATAAACCTTCTCGAAGCTCCAATGCTTGCCGCCCTGTTATCCCTCTTTATGAGGTACACTCCCGAGGGAGGCATTTACATCTATACGACAAGTGAAAACATCCCACAGTTCTTGTTTATTTCTGTAATCATTTCATTTTTCCTAGGACTAAGTATTAGTGCTGAAGAGATACATCGTGACAAGGCCATCCTAAGACGTGAAAGATTTTTATTTTTAAAATGGGGGAGGTATTTACAGGCGAAAATTGCAGTTAGCTTTATTGCTTCATTTGTCCAAACATTAGGTTTTGTTGCTATTTCACATCTTATATTAGAAATCCCCGGCATGTTTTGGATACATGTGATTGTGTTATTTAGTGTGTCTATGTTCGGAAATCTTGTGGGATTAAACATCTCTGCGGCATTTAAGTCTGCCAAGGTAATTTATATGATCATCCCTCTTCTTGTTATTCCTCAGATAATTTTCGGTGGAGCAATCGTCAGATTCGACAGATTTAATCATTGGTTTACGCATGAAACACACGTGCCATTTCTGGGAGATTTAATGGTCTCAAGATGGGCGTTTGAAGCTCTTGCTGTACATGCATACCGTGAGAACCAGTATGAAAAGCACTTTGTAGAATTTGATGATGTAATTAAACATACAGCTTGGAGGAGAGATTTTTGGTTAGACGAAATATGCAATTCTTCAAGAAATAAATCATGGACTAAACGTGAGTGGGAGAGGGCTGGTATAGAATTACGGGCTTGGTCTATTGCCGTACCTCAAGAAGGGCAGGAGAATGAAAGTGAATGGAAGGCTGCGTTTAATAGTGCATACCACAAAGCTTTTAAAGCTAAAGATCAAGTAAAGGCCAGGCTTATTGAAAAAGGTGCTCTCAGAGTATTAAAAGAAGACCATTATAACAATGAGATTGCCGAATGGGTTTTGCAGGAAGACAGGTCTGTTAGGATTTTAGATCTAGAGCAGGGGCTAAGCCCTACCTCTTCACCGATTCATCATCATACACGTGATGTTCCAGGGTGGAATGCACCTTATTATTCAGCTTCTAAAAGAGTTTTAGGAAATGACATGAAGACGCCGTTTTACAACGTGTTGGTGCTTTGGCTTATGACAGCTATTGCATGGGGCATTTTGAGATTCAAGCCCGTCCATTAAGACGCAGGGGGTGAAGTTATCCTCCTGTTATAATTAACTTAAACGGAAGGTCAATAATAGCATCATAGTCTTCTCCCGCTTCTAGCATGTCCTCGTCATCTTCCTCGTAATACCAATTTACTTGAGCTTCAACATTTGAGGATTCTATTCTTTTAAGTAAATCCATTAAACATTTTGAAGAACTGGTATTAAAGTACTCAAGATTGATGTTTACTTCAACGACACCTTCTGAGTTGCATAATGTATCAGTCCAAGCAATTAAAGAGGAGTAAAATTCAATTGAATTTTCAGGAATACTACGGCCCGATAGATTGAGAGTTCTAGCTTCTACTATAAATGATACTTCAGGTGTTTTGGAGGTTCCTGGAATAAAGATGTTATCCATTTTAATCTTGAATTGGTTTTAAATGAACAGAAAGACAAAAGAGCAATTTATCATGATGAGCAGGTAATAACTCCGACTCAATGTTTCCATTTGAGAGTTTTGCAAGTTCTAATAATCCCATTCCTCCGCCACCGTGATCACTTCTGTGATCATTTTCCAACACGCTTTTTTTCAACAATCGAAGTTCATCTTCTGAAATAGTCTTAATAGCACATAAAGCAGAAACCAATTCATCTGATTGCTTAGTATCCACTAAGTTAGTAGAAATGAGTGAAAACCTATTTTCAGACTCTGACTTTGAAAAGACAAATGATGTATCAGATGTTGATGAATGATGAATTAAATTTTGAATTAATTCAACAGCCGCTTTAAAGATTTTCTTTGATTCAGGACGTGTAACGGTCGGATCAGATTTTAAATACCGCTCGATCCAATTTAGAATATGAGAAGAAGTTTGTTCCTTAAAGACTCCTTTGTACGAAAAAATCACCACATCACCTTGTGCTACAGAATATTGACTGAGACTTGGTTGTTGCTTTTTTATTTCCGAGTACATCTATCTAAGTTACATGGATTATCCCCAAATTTGCAACATCATGAAAGGAAAATTCAACAATGAATGGTTTGCGGCTTGGTTTGACTCACCTGCCTATCATATTTTATATGGTAATCGAGATAATGATGAAGCTTTAAATCTTGTCGAAAACTTAGATGGAATACTATCCTCAGAGGTTAAAAAAGTTCTTGATGTCGGGTGTGGTGCAGGAAGACATGTATTGGCTTGGGAAAAGCTTGGCTATAAGGCTAGTGGATTTGATTTGAGCTCAGAGAGTATTATGCTAGCTAAGTCTAAGCCCACAAACGCTGACTTTAGAGTCTTAGATATGAGAGATTTAAAGAACCAATCAGAATGGTCAGCTGAGTTTGATCTTATTTCAAATATATTTACCAGTTTCGGATATTTTTCTAAAGAAGAGGAGCACAAGTCAGTTCTACATGGATTTAATCACGTTCTAAAGCCTGGCGGTTTATTAATCTTTGATTACCTAAATGTTCCGTATTCACAATCTAGGCTAGTGGCTTCAGAGATCGTGAATATCGACAATTATACTTTTATGATAGAGCGACAACTAATAGACGGATTCTTTCAGAAATCAATACGTTTTAAATCCCCTGAAGGAGAGGATTGTCATTTTATTGAACAGGTTAGAGCTTGGACAGCAAATGATTTGAAAATACTATTATTAGATGTAGGTTTGCAAACCGAGAAAATATTTGGAGATTATGATTTAGGCGATTTCTCTGATGAATCTCCTCGCTGTATTATTGTTGCTAGAAAAATACTTGATTTATAAATGATATTAACAGGCTTAGCGTTATTAATTGTAGCCATAATCGGTGGATTGGCCCTAGAGATCTTGGGGGATCGCGCGATGAAAAACTTGTCCATTATCCTTGCTTTTGGAGGGGCATTCATCATGGGATTGATATTCCTCCACCTTGTTCCCGAAGCGTTCTCGTACAGCTCTATCGCTGGCACGTTCGTTCTTATCGGATTTTTAGTCCAAATTTTACTCGAATACCTTTCTAAAGGTTTAGAACACGGACACGTTCATTTGAACAATTCGTCCAGCCACAAGACCTCAACAGTTATGCCTTGGGCTGCTATAGTGAGTTTATGTATCCATGCATTGTTAGAATCTATGCCACTTGCTGAAGGAGCTTCAGCTGTTGATGTTGCTCATCAAGTTAGATCGATGGGCAGTCTACACGTTCATGTCCACGCTGACACAGCCATAGGCTCTGCATTGTTTTTGGGGTTAGCTATCCATAAACTCCCAGTAGCTTTAGTGTTAATGGGGCTTATTAAGTCTACAGGCGCGACCAAGGTGACGAGGTGGGGCTTACTTACTTTGTTCGGGATCATGCCCGGATTAGGCATGTACATCTATGATACAATAATTCACTCTGGCGTTGCTCTCCCTGGTGGAGTAAGCACTTTTATGTCTGCTACTCACGGCTTAGTAATTGGAATTCTTTTACACGTATCAACAACAGTCATATTTGAAAGCGGGGAGGGGCATGCCTTTAATTACAATAAACTTATAGCAACTTTATTGGGACTCACAATCGCTTATGTCACTCTTGGTTAATACGAGATTAAAAATAATGCAACCTTTTATTTCTTGCACTCGTATAGATGATTATGAGAAATTACAGCATTTTTATTTCAGAGTTTCAAATAGAAACTATCGCACTATCTAAAAGTTTATATTCCATTGATGTATTTAAGCACTGCTTAAATTGATTCTCTACTCGAAAATAGAAGCCGCAAGACTTTGTGATTGACTCCAAGCTCTCTCATCTTTCACACTCCACAGACCTTTCGAAGTAAACAACTCAATCATTTGTTCAGTTGGAGCGTTACCAACTAGGTCATCTTGAGCCATAGGACATCCACCTATTCCTCGAATAGCTCCATCAAATCGACGACAACCCCCTTTAAGTGCAGCCTCGATTTTTTTTAAACCTTCAGTCGCATGAAGATGCAAGTGAGCACCGAATTCCACATCTGGCAATTCAGAGATAACTCCCTTAAAAGCTTTTTCAACTATTTCTTCACTTGCCGTACCCACGGTATCACTTAAAGCGACAACTCCCACGCCGAGATCTCTATGAAGTTTTGTGGAAAATTTGGCCAACATATCTTCATGCCAAGGGTCACCATATGGATTGCCAAATCCCATACTTAGATAGACGACAAGCCTTTTGTCATTGTTTTGACAAATGGATTGTATTTTCTCAAGCCTTTCAAACGCTTCATCAATACTTGCGCCAGTATTCCTCTGCTGAAAGGACTCTGACAATGACAATGGGAAACCTAAGTCGTTCACCGTTTTAAATACGCTTGCTTGTTGTGCCCCACGCTCATTAGCTACTATAACAAGCGCTCTAGTTCCTGGCTTAGGTAAAACGGATTCATCTTCTAAAACAGAAAGCACCTTGTCTGTATTCGCCATTGAAGGAACAGCTCTAGGAGAGACAAATGATCCTAAATCTAATGTATCGAAGCCCACATCTAATAGAGCACGATAATATGTGATCTTATCTTCTGTAGAGATTTTGTGAGGCCAACCTTGTAATGCATCCCTTGGGCATTCAACCAAATGAATTCTATCCATGAAACGAAGGTAGAAAGAAGATGTTTTTATTCATTAAAAATGAAACCTTATTCTAAGTAGTTGCGTAAAGTGAGTATCTAACAAAAGATTCAACTATGGAACTCAATCTATTCAACCGCCTTCCTCTTAATGAGAAAACCAGCTATATGTGGGACAAAGGGATTTGTTATGCGTCTCGAGTAGTAGAGGATAGATACATTTTATGCATCTACGAATTAGATGGATTTTTCGTTGAGGCCATATACTCCCGCAGAAACAATAGAGTGAATGCTATATTGCCTCTTGCTCATATCCCCGAGTGGGAAGGTTATGTCGACCAAGTGCTGACTAACTTACTTAAGCTTAACTAAGAAGATTAATAACAAAATACAGTATTGCTGTAGCTGTTATCAGTCGTGATAGCATAAATGGGATCGTATCCTTGAGCAACCACGCCACACCGGATAGCGATGCGGCAATAAAGTGACCCACTGAATCAATATTCATCTCTAAAGGAATTGATTTATCAATCCATTGAAGCGCCTGAATGGATTTCCTTGTTATAAGCCCACCGAAACTCAATATTGCATTTCCCATCACGGGATCAATTGTCATAGCAAAACTACCAAGGCCAATTGTCGCTCCGATAAAAGTCACAAGAACACTCGCAATTACATTTAAGGGTAAAAAGAAAATTGGAACCTTTTGAAAAACCGATGCCAGCCAAGCTAATGTAGCGATTTGTGCAGCAATGGGGATTCTTAACATCAACCATTTGGGTTTAGAAACAACTGATAAAATCCCTGCTGTAGCAGCAAAACTTAATTGAGTGCCTAACTGTTGTGGCGCATATGGATCTATCCAAGCCACAATCCAAGCAGCTACACAGAGAGCTTGCCAAGGTAGAACAGACTGACTTGACCATTTCCCAGCAATGGCAACGGTCAGCATAATTCCTGATCTTATTGCAGACCAAGGGCTTCCACATGCAATTATAAATGTCCAAATCCCCACCAATCCAAAACCTGATAAATATTTAATTTCCCGTCTTCGACTTCTTAGAAATAACAATGGAATAAATCCCACGAGCCCTACATGATAGCCACTTACCGCAAGAAGATGAGATAGACCAGCTCTGGCAAACAAGTCTTTTGCCTTTCTACTTAAAAGACTTTTATCACCAGTAGATAAACCTAACATAAAACCCAAAGCATGCTTCTCAACACCAGCTTCCTCAAGGTTGTTTTTCATAGTCAATCTATAAGTTGAAGATATTGGAATTGACCTATCTAGACACAACGATTTAACAGGCCTAAATACTCCATTGCACCCCAAGCTTTCATAATATGCTTTCACATCGAAGAATCCGAGTTTTTTATCTTCAAAGGGCTTCCAGATCCCTAATGCAATGCTTTCGGTAGAAGGAAACTTTATTTGATTGGGCCAAATAATCCCCACTTTACCTACTTCTCTTGTACTTGCATAACCGTAGATATTCCTACCATAATGAACTGGTTGAGGCTTACAGCTTTTTAAAGTTAAAACAATCAAATCACCACTTTTATAAGGCACATTAGCCACGTGTGAACTTGCTCTAAGAAAACCTAGAGCAGTACACGCAACAAAAAAAATGAAACGGTATAAAGTAAATTTCAAGGACCATCTAAATCCTATCCAACATCCAGAGATTATCCAAATAATTAAAATAAAATCCCATGCTACCAACTTACCTAATCCCAAAGATGTACCTAGCCAAAAACCTACAACATATGGCAAAAGTGGAGCATGAGTTCTCATAATGAAGAGCTAATGAAAGCAACTTCAGGACCTAATTATCGCATGATTTTGTGTTTGTACAGTAGTAATTCACGGCTGTACATAAATGTCAAATTCAGCTAAAATCAGAGCGAGGTAGATCACTCATTTTAGTTATTCCCTTAAAGAAATATTGAATTAAAATACTTTTTGAATAGGTACCAACGAGGTTGTCTTTTTCTGTATTGCGGTTGTTTTTTTCAAACTCACGCTTCTTTAAACATGAAGGCAGCATTGAGAAAAACATAAAATGAGCTTTTGCAACAGCCAAGAAAAATAAAATTTCACCTCGAAGTAAAAATCTTATCGCGGCCACACCGTCAAGAATCAAACGTCTGAAAATAAACACAGGCATAAAACCCTTTTTATTCTTTGAAAGAATGATCAGATTGTTTCTGAAATTTAAATAAACTTTAAATGGGTTAGATGACGTGAGTGTTCCACCACCTAAATGTCTTACCGATGCACTTCCACATACACCAACTTTGTATCCTCGATTTTTGAGACGCCAGCAAAGATCAATTTCCTCCATGTGAGCAAACAAATCATCGTCTAAACCTCCAACTTCTTGCCAAACCTTAGCGTCGATAAAAAGTGCTGCTCCCGAAGCCCAAAACACTTCTCTGTCTGTTCTATACTTACTGTCAGCTTTTTCAAAGGAATCAAATATCCTTCCGGCGCAAAACATAAAACCATCTTTATCTATAAACCCCCCGGCGGCGCCAGCATATTCAAATAAATCAGGATTCTTATCGTCTAATATAAGAGGGGCAGAGGCCTTCCAATCATGGTCGGTCATAGATTTGATAACTGAAGACACCCAACCTTTGCTCACTCTTACATCTGAATTCAGTAGGACGAATCTATCTGAAATGATTTGGGATAAGCCCCTGTTGTAACCTCCCGCAAATCCATAATTTTTATCTAACTCTATCACTTCAACTTCCTTGAAATGTTCATTGATCCAGGTGACAGAATTGTCCGTGGATCCATTATCAATAACGAACACATTATATGAGTCCGACTGAGCAGATTCAATAACTGAAGGGAGGTAGGTCTTGAGATGATCAACCCCATTCCAATTTAATATTGCAACTGAAGTTGTCATCTGGGACTATAAAACAATTCTTCCGGCTCTTCACGAGAATGAGTATCACGCGGGTTAAGCCTATTTAATTGAGATTCTGTAACTTGCAATCTATTTTCACGTGATTTCAACACCTCAATCCAGTCTTCATTTCTTATTTCTCCAGGCATATCTGAATGTAGAATCTCAAGACATTCACTTACAACGTGCGGTGCGAAAAATAAGAAGCGTCGATTTGAAAATCCTACAGTATGGTGATAATGCCATATTTCATAAGGGTAGTAGTCTGTGCCGTAAAGACGTGATACAATCGTGTTAGGCCTGCCATATTTGAGGTAAACATAACCTTGGTCAGTATCTGCGCCATGGCCACTTCTACAACCTCCAAATATGCTGTCGACTACCATCACCTCATGAGCGTAATTTTCCCATGCTTTTTGAGGATTATTCGGGTTCTTATTAACCCAAAACTGCTCTAAAAAGCCTTTCATCATATCAATGTCATTGGTTTCCTTAAGCACTCTTAATATCGTATTCTGTTGTGATGATGTGCCAAGTGGCAAGTGATCCTCGAGATGTCTATAAAGTTTTTTGATATCCGTCCAATTGGATGCGAAATTAAGGAGAGGAACATCTGAGAGTGGGAGAGAGGTGTCAGGTCTCCAGCGCGATACAGGATAGTTAAGACGGGTTATTTCATCACCATTCTTAGTTCTTAGTTCAATAGTCAAAAATCCGCCTTCGAGAGGAGGTACAGCTAGATCAACTGGCAGTGTTTCAAAAACAGGAATCACGGCTGCTGCTTTAAGTCTCAGGTATCTCGTATGGTTTAAAGACATTCTACCATCTCCTCCAGTAAATCCAAACGACATTAGAAATAAAGAGTCCTCACCGACGACCTTATCAATATTGTACAACTCAACATAGAACCTTGCCTGATCAGCCATTGGTGAGATCCTAGTGTCTACAAGAGGGACAAGATTCATTCCAGATCGAGAAATATCACTGACTTCACCTGGTGTTACTTTTGAGTAAGCTTCAATAAGCATAATGTCAGATATCTCGGGTCTATCACCTAGACTAATGCTCATTTCATCGACAATACTTACACCATCTATTTGGGTTGTAATGGAGTAATTGCCATGATCTAATTTAATCCTCTCAAGATGAAAGTGTGAGCCAGTATGAGCTATCAATGAATCACTGGTGAGTGGACCTTCGAGATGAACCTTCCTAAATGCAACCAATTCATTTAAATTTTCAACTGAAATTACTATTTCTATGTGTGTTTTCCAAACAGAGTCAATAAGCTCTATTTCCATACTAGCTGAAGCGATCTCTATGCATACATCTATATAACTAGACCCATCTGCGAGTTTATACTTGAGGATGTTCGTCGAGAGAGATGTTTGGGCTAATACACCATGACATAAAAGTCCAGACATGCAAAATAAAATCAAATTCCTCATATCGTAAAGGTAGGTTTTAGAATTCACTGCGCTACCATTTAAGCTATTGAATGATTCCTTTTCTAATTTCAGTTTTGCGTACAAAAAAACCCATCGTTTTAGCAATGGGCTCTTTGTTCTTTTTTTGCGGAGGCGGAGGGATTCGAACCCCCGGTACCTTGCGGTACGCTGGTTTTCAAGACCAGTGCATTCGACCACTCTGCCACACCTCCTTAAAACAACGGTGCAAAAATACATACTAGAATTCAAATACAGTCTAAATACAGCCTAAATCTCTTTTAATTTAATCTGCCCCTTTCGAATGATAATAGATATTATGTAAACTAACCTGTTAACTTATTTGGTAGTACATAGTATTGTGTTGATTCACAAATTAATAGCCCCTACTCTAAATAATATTACTGGAAAGACTTAAGAAGATTCTGCATTTCTATCAACTTATCGTCCTCACCTGTACGAGCATATATGTCCCTGAGAGATCTTATCGTCTCAACATCTTTGTTATCTGCAGCGAATGCAGATTCAAGGAACGGCTTAGCTGTAGAGAACATTTCTTTAGAATCATCCTCTAGCTTCTTCTGTGCAGACGCTTCCGATCTAGACATACGTGGCTTCCACAATTCGTCTGCCTCTTTATATTCTTTTACAGCTTGATTAAAATATAAAGCTCCAAGATTGTAGTTCGCGTCGAAATAATCAGATTTTACCTCTATGGCTTTTTTGTATGCAACAATAGCATCCTCAGTCATCCCTATGTTATCTAGAACACTTCCTAAGCTAAACCAAAGGATTTCATTTGTAGGATCTTGTTCAGCTGCCAGCACAAGATTTGTCTTAGCACGTTCAAAATCTTTATTTGTAAGGTAAATATTAAGCTCCTCGATAATTAAACTCTGTTCTCTTGGGTAATCAACACGTGCATCCTGTAAAATCTTAAGTGCGGCTTCATCTTTACCAGTATTGCGATAAAGTGTGCTAACAAATAGGAATACATTTGGCACCTGGTAATTGATCGCAGCACAGTCTAAGTAGCGTTCAATAGCTAAATCTGTTAAATCAGCTTTCTCATAGCAGAGTGCAGCGTTATAAACAGCCATGGTATCTATTATGTCGAAATTACGTGCTACTTCAGCAGCAAGGTCAAACGAAGATCCAGCTTGATCAAAAGCTTCCGCTACATAATTTTTTATTCCTATGTTGTTTGCCTTTGTTTGAACTTGCGCTAAACCAAACCTTATCTCATCTTTATAACGAGATTGAACATCGAGATCTTTGGCCTTCAAATAGCTCTCCATTGCAGTACGAAGCGCTTGAGGGTATTCTATGGAAATAGTTGAATCACTTGAAATATTTAAATATATTTCACCTCTATACCGCCAAACCTTCTCTTTTACTGCTGCCTTGTCAATTAAGATCGCTTGTTCAATATACGTTGCTGCTTCACGGTAATCACCTTCCTTATTTGCATTGTAGGCAGACACTACTTCCTTCTGCCCTAATGCAACCAATGAGAACAGACAACCTGCTATTAAAAGAAATTGTTTCATTTATAGTCTTTTACTTGTTTTCAAATTATTATACAAAAATAGTAAGCCTAAACTCAAAGTACGCTTCATAGTTCACATTTTCAGCTTGTAGGATAAAGATATTTCAAACTTCATGCCGTTCTTAAACTAATTTAATCTCGTATTATATGCTCTAGCTCTCTTTAGGTGGATCCGTTTCTTCAGGTTGCTCGCCTTCAGCTTGTTCTCCTTCAGCTTGTTCGCCTGCTTGCTCTCCTTCAGCTTCTGCTCCCTCAACATCTACCTCTTCATCATCCGCTTTAGGGACTCTGCAAACAGAAGCAATTTCATCTTTCCCTCTGAGACTAATTAGACGTACTCCCTGGGTAGCACGTCCCATTACACGAAGATCTTCAACAGCCATACGTATGGTAATACCTGACTTATTGACGATCATTAAATCGTGCTCATCAGTCACATTGAGAATAGATATCAACTCACCTGTTTTTTCAGTGATCTGTAGTGTTTTCACCCCTTTACCACCTCTGTTTGTGATTCTGTAGTCATCAACTGCCGACCTTTTTCCATATCCGTTTGAAGACACAACTAAGATTGAACTTTCTGTGTCGTTTACACAAACCATTCCTATAACTTCATCATCAGGGCTACCTAAAGTGATCCCCTTCACTCCCATTGCTGTTCTTCCCACAGCACGAGTTTTAGATTCGTTAAAGCGAATCGCTTTTCCTGACTTGAGACCTATAATAACCTCGCTATCACCATCTGTTAATCGAGCTTGCAGAAGTTCATCTCCTTCACGGATAGTTACAGCATTAATTCCATTTGTACGTGGACGACTATATGCTTCAAGACTAGTCTTCTTAATGAGTCCTAATTTAGTTGAAAGAACAACATAATTGGCATTTGCATATTCTGGGTCTTTAATATCCTTTACAGGAATGTATGCAAGAACCTTATCATCTAAACCAATGCTAATTAGATTCTGAATAGCTCTTCCTTTCGATTGTTTAGACCCTTCAGGTACCTCAAAGATTCTCATCCAGAAACACTTTCCAAGTTTAGTGAAGATTAAAAGCCAATTGTGATTTGTGGCCGTAAATATGTTTTCAAGAAAATCTTCTTCACGTGTTGATGAGCCTCTAGCCCCTACTCCACCTCTAGACTGTGATCGGTATTCTGCTAGGCGAGTACGCTTTATGTAACCAGCGTGAGAAATTGTAATAACAACCTGCTCATCAGGTATCATATCCTCAATACTTACCTCTGCTCCACTGAATTCTATAACTGACCTACGCTCATCACCAAATCTATCTCGTACATCTTGGAGTTCCTCCTTGATGATTGACATTCTACGTTCTTTCTTATCGAGAATATCTTTTAAATCTGATATTAAAGCTGTTAGCTCATCATACTCAGCTCTTAACTTGTCACGCTCAAGTCCAGTTAGTTTTTGCAGGCGCATATCTAAGATTGCACGAGCTTGAATTTCACTCAACTTGAACGATTCCATTAAACCTTTGCGAGCTTCCTCAGGAGAAGAGCTAGCTCGGATTAATTTGATTACAGCATCAATGTTGTCTAAAGCTATAATTAATCCCTGTAATATATGTGCTCTCTCCTCAGCTTTTGAGAGTTCATATTGGGTTCTGCGAACGACAACTTCGTGACGATGTTCAACGAAGTGTTGAATCATGTCTCGCAGGTTTAGCAATATTGGTCGCCCTTTTACAAGAGCAATGTTATTGACTGAAAATGAACTTTGTAAGGCGGTATACTTATACAGTGTGTTTAATACAACATTGGGAATAGCGTCACGCTTCAATTCGTAAACTATTCGCATTCCATTGCGGTCGGATTCGTCGCGAATTTCACTAATTCCTTCAATTCTGTTTTCGTTAACAAGTGTAGCTGTCTTTCGAATCATATCAGCTTTATTCACTTGATATGGAATTTCCTCAACAATGATAACCTCGCGACCTGACTTTGTTTCTTCAAAGCGTGCCTTACCCCTTACAACTACCTTTCCTCGTCCAGTTCGGAATGCCTCATGAACTCCTAAAACACCATTAATTACTCCACCCGTTGGAAAGTCTGGGGCTTTCACGAATTCCATGAGATCGTCAACAGTACAATTCTCATTGTCTATATAATGATTCACTCCATCTAGAACTTCAGTCAAGTTATGTGGTGGCATATTTGTTGCCATTCCGACAGCAATACCTGAGGCTCCATTTATTAGAAGGTTAGGCAATTTTGCTGGAAGTACTGTGGGCTCAGTTAGACTCTCATCGAAGTTGGGTGAAAAATCAACCGTATTCTTATCTAGATCTCCGAGCATATACTCAGCCACTTTCGTAAGCCGGGCTTCAGTGTAACGCATAGCAGCGGGGTTGTCGCCATCTATACTACCGAAGTTTCCTTGTCCGTCAACCATCGGGTAACGCAATGACCAGCTTTGGGACATACGAACCATCGTATCGTAAACAGACGAATCTCCATGAGGATGGTATTTACCTAGAACCTCTCCTACGATACGAGCAGATTTCTTATGCGCTCTGTTCGACAAAACACCAAGGTCAAGCATTCCATATAGGACCCTTCGGTGAACTGGCTTGAAACCATCTCTTACATCGGGCAACGCCCTTGAAACAATTACCGACATCGAATAATCGATGTAGGCTGACTTCATTTCATCCGTAATATTAATCTGGATTATCTTTTCTCCTTCTGCCATAGTATCATCTAATCTTCATTAAAACTGAGAGCTGAATGATTCGCTAAAAAGGCGTATAAACAGCAATTACACAGGGAACTCAAAAATACGAAAAGCATTGTAAGTAACAGCAAAAATAAAACCTTCAATTCTTCACAATAGATGGTTTTTAGTTGTGAATAACGATGATAACTTTATTTCATCTATTCGGAGGAGATATGTAGATTTGAAGTAAGTCCTTAAGCAACACTTTAAATATAAAAAGCGTTATACTTAATATAGGATTTACTTTTAATTAGAACTTAAGACTTTACAAAATATGGACGCTAAATTTTCACCCCGAGTTAGAGAAGTAATCACCTTCAGTCGTGAGGAAGCTCTACGCCTAGAGCACAACTATATAGGGGTAGAACATCTGCTATTGGGCATCATAAAAGAAGGAGAAGGAACGGCCATCCAGATCCTGGAGGGATTAAACTGTGAAATATCTAAACTAAGAGAGTTGGTTGAAAACTCCATTAGGCCTGCTGGCGGCAAACAGATTGGGAAGGGAAACCTTCCCCTAGTTAAGCAAGCTGAGAAGATCTTAAAAATAACTTATTTAGAAGCTAAAATTTTCAAGAGCCCTGTTATCGGAACAGAGCACCTTTTGCTTAGCATCTTAAAAGATAACGACAACGTAGCTACAAAGTCTCTGCATGCTTTTAATATTGACTACGATGTTGCAAAAGAAGAGTTTGAAACAATTCTTTCAGACAACACGACTCCATCAAGTGACCTTCCCAGCTTTGAAACTCCGACATCTGCAATGGAAGACGAACCTACAGCAAGTCATACTGGTGGCGCAAGCGGTGGAGGCATGAGCACTAGTGGCGGCAGTCAGAGCGGTGGTTCTAAAAGAAAGGGGGAGTCAAAGAGCACAACTCCCGTTCTAGATAATTTCGGTAGGGATCTTACGGAGATGGCTGAAGACGGAAAGCTTGATCCTATAGTGGGAAGAGCAAAAGAGATCGAACGCGTTTCTCAAATATTATCGAGAAGAAAGAAGAACAATCCTATACTTATAGGTGAGCCTGGTGTAGGTAAGAGTGCAATCGCAGAAGGTTTGGCCTTGAGGATTGTTGAAAAAAAGGTGAGCCGAGTTCTTTACGGAAAGAGAATTGTCACATTAGATATAGCCTCTCTCGTAGCTGGAACGAAGTACAGGGGGCAATTTGAGGAGCGCTTGAAGGCTGTAATGAATGAGCTGAACAAATCTCCCGATGTAATCTTGTTTATCGATGAGATACATACTATTGTGGGTGCAGGTGGTGCAAGCGGTTCTCTTGATGCATCTAACATGTTTAAACCTGCTCTTGCAAGAGGAGAGATTCAATGCATTGGTGCAACTACACTTGATGAATTCCGTCAGCACATTGAGAAGGATGGTGCTTTAGAGAGACGTTTTCAAAAGGTTATAGTTGAAGCTACTAATATTGAAGAAACAATAGAAATACTTCACAACATTAAAGACAAGTATGAAGAGCATCACAGTGTCAGCTACACTGACAAAGCTATTGACGCTTGTGTGAAGCTTACCGCGCGTTATATTACGGATAGACATTTGCCAGACAAGGCAATTGACGCTCTAGACGAAGTGGGTAGTCGTGTGCATTTAAATAACATTCATGTACCCGAAGAAATTATTCAAATTGAAGAGGATATTGATAGGATTAAGGAGGAGAAGATTAAAGTCGTGAGGAGCCAACGATATGAAGAGGCTGCTAGACTTAGAGATTCCGAGCGAAATTTAATTGAGCGTCTTGCTGCAGCGAAACTTAAATGGGATGACGATAGCAAGAATCTTAGAGTAACTGTAACCGAAGCTCATGTTGGAGATGTCGTCGCTATGATGACAGGCATACCTGTCAAGCGTATTGCCGAGAAAGAAAGCGGCAAACTTGCTAGGATGGACAAGGACATTGAGGGTAAGGTAATCGGTCAGACAGAAGCGATTAAAAAGGTTGTAAAGTCTATTAAGCGCAACAGGGCTGGACTTAAAGACCCCAACAAGCCGATTGGTTCATTTATTTTCTTGGGACCTACAGGAGTTGGAAAAACACAGTTGGCAAAAATATTAGCTCAATTTATGTTCGACAGTGAGGAAGCTCTGATCAGAATTGACATGAGTGAATATATGGAGAAGTTTGCTGTGACAAGATTAATCGGAGCGCCTCCTGGGTATGTTGGGTATGAAGAAGGTGGACAACTTACGGAAAAGGTGCGCCGCCGTCCCTACTCTATCGTGCTGTTAGATGAAATTGAGAAAGCACATCCAGATGTGTTTAACCTACTGCTACAAGCTCTTGATTATGGAGTGTTGACAGATAGCCTAGGTAGAAAGATTGACTTTAGAAATACTGTCATGATAATGACTTCTAATATAGGTGCGAGACAATTGGCTGAGTTTGGTACTGGTGTGGGATTTAACACCTCTGCTCGTGAGAAGAATGAGGAGCAAAATCGAGCAGGAATTATTCAAAAAGCTTTGAAGAGTGCTTTCGCTCCTGAATTCCTGAACAGAATTGATGATGTTGTCTTATTTCAGTCTCTAAAGCGTGAGCATATTCACAAGATCATTGACATTGAGTTAGATGAACTTAGCAAGCGAATTAAAGATTTAGGCTATGGTTTTAACGTTTCTGATGAAGCTAAGGACTACATCGTAAACAAAGGATATGATGAGAAATATGGAGCACGTCCACTGAAGAGGGCTATTCAAAAGCATCTTGAGGATCCATTTGCTGAAGAAATCATTAACTCTGCTGTTCAGGAAGGAGACTTGCTAACGGCTGATTATACGAAGGGTGATGATAATCTTACAATTAAAGTTGTAAAGGGTGGAGTACTTGTAATTCCTGAAGGTGCTGCAGAAGCTCTTGATGTAAAAGAAGAAGTGAAGGTGAAGCCGAAAGCAAAAAAGAAGAAGAAGAATCCTAAAAAATCTCCCAAAGAGAAATCTCCCAAAGAGAAATCAACGTCTAAAAAAGATGATCAAGATAATGTCTGAGCAAACTGTAGAAGATGAAAAAAATCTTTATTAACTCTCCTATTTTACGAAAACTATCTAATGTTGGCCTTGGTATTCTTAAAAACAGATATTCAGCGACAGCATTGATTGGTCTATTTTGGGTTATGTTTATAAGTGATGTCGATTTATTTTTCATCGCTAAGGAGCAATCAAAACTCCAAGAAATGAGAGGGGAAGTTGAAGTAACTAATTTGAAAAACAACGAGTTGCGATTACAACTTGAGGAAATCGAAAAGAACCCAGCCGTCTTAGAAAGGGTTGCACGTGAACGCTATTTTATGAAGCGCCCAGAAGAAGATGTATTCAGAATAGTTGAATAATTGCAGAAAACATTCTATCAATCGAGCTCGGGTCTTTTACCACACTAAATAAAAGCCCAAACAAAGCACCATAAATGTGTGCATCATGAGCTATACCTGTACCCCCATTCTTCTGCATATGCCTCTCGTACAAAAAGAATAGAATTCCAGCGAAAATAGCTGGTATGGGGATAATAAAAAAGAGTAAAAGAGTATGTGTTGGGTGAGCAACAATAAAAGCCATTAAAACAGCGCTCACTGCCCCTGAAGCACCCAATGATCTGTAATTAACATTGTCCTTATGCTTAGTTAGTGCAGGGATTGTTGCCGTTAAAAGGGCTCCGAAATACAAAATCGGAAATGATGCCCCCATTTCTGCCTCGACAGTCTTCCCGAATTCCCAAAGAACGAACATGTTAAAAAACAGATGAGTGCCATCGGCATGAATAAATCCATGAGTTACAATCCGATAATATTCCCTAAAGTGATTTACGTTATAGGGGACAAGCATCAGCTTGTCTAATATTCGGGGTTTCTTAATCGCGAACAATGAAACCCCTACTGTTACGGCTAAGATTAATAATAACATAGGTTAATCGCTAGAGTGATCGGCTACGATCACCCAGTGTTCATCGATTTTACGCCAAACAAGAGAGTACATCCCTCCCACTTCTTCATTCAGCCTCCAAGCCCCAATAACAAGAGCAGAGTTGTCACAAAGTGGAGTCCAACTCCTGTTAGTGAAAGTCAGATGCCCCATAGACTCTCTATCCGGATATCCCTTTTTATATCTACTCAGAGTTGCATTATAGCCAGTGGTAACGCCACTTCCACCCACAAATAAAAGGCTGTCTGATTGCATATAGCCTATCATAAATCCCTCGAGGTCTCCATGATTCCATGCTTGCTGTTGATTCAGCATTGTAGCTGCAACAGAGGGCGGCATTCCAGGCACTTGGATTTGGCCTAAAAGACTTAACGACCCTAAGCTAAGCCAGATATATAAAAACAGCTTATACATTGAAACGGAAGTGCATGATGTCACCATCTTTAACGATGTATTCTTTACCCTCAACGGATAATTTTCCAGCTTCTTTTACTGCATTCTCAGATCCGTAGTTTACGAAATCGTTGTAACCCATAACCTCAGCTCGGATGAAACCTTTTTCGAAATCTGTGTGAATGACGCCCGCCGCTTGGGGAGCTTTAGAACCTTTGCGGACGGTCCAAGCTCTGACTTCCTTCACACCAGCAGTAAAATAAGTGTGAAGGTCTAGGAGCTCGTATGCAGTTCGGATGAGTTTTGCTACTCCGGCTTCTTCTAAACCAAGGTCATCGAGAAACATTGACCTTTCTTCTAAGTCATCGAATTCTGCAATGTCTGATTCTATTGAAGCTCCTATAACAAGAACACGGGCACCCTCAGAATCAGCCATTTTCCTTACCTCATCTACATATTTATTGCCAGAAACCACACTTGATTCATCGACGTTGCACACATATAAAACAGGCTTAGAGGTTAAAAGCTGAAGCTCCTTCATCATAATCACTTCAGCGTCATCAAGCTCGAGTTTGCGCGCATTTTCACCTCTTAGAAGCAATGCCTTCAGACGGTCAAAGAATTCGAGTTCCTTGATGGCTACTTTATCACCTGTTCGAGCTGCTTTGCTAATTTTGTCACGCTTAGCTACTACACTTTCTAGATCTTTTAGCTGAAGCTCCATATCGATAACTTCTTTATCTCTAATGGGATCTACAGAACCATCAACGTGAATGATGTTGTCGTCATCGAAACATCTTAGAACGTGAAGTATTGCGTCAGTTGTTCTAATGTTGCCTAAAAACTTATTACCGAGCCCCTCCCCTTTGCTTGCACCTTTAACAAGCCCCGCTATATCAACAATTTCAACGGTCGTGGGTAAGACGTTTTGTGGCTGAACCAACTCTGCGAGTTTATTTAATCTAGGATCAGGAACAGTAATAATACCCAAGTTAGGCTCTATAGTACAGAACGGGAAATTTGCACTTTGTGCCTTTGCATTGGAAAGACAATTAAAAAGTGTTGACTTTCCTACATTAGGAAGTCCTACGATACCACATTGAAGAGCCATGATTGTAATCTTTATAAGGAATGCAAATGTAGAAAATTAACCTTTCAACGACTTACAAAACTTTATCCACAATTTAAGAATGCAAATATTAGAGTAGGTACTTTCGCAGAGCAAGTAAAAGCACGTCAAATATAATCATGAGCACACAAACCACTCCCGAAATTTGTTCCCAAGTTAGACGCGATATCCTTCGCATGGTACACGCTGTTTCTTCAGGCCATCCAGGTGGTTCACTAGGATGTGTGGAGCTCCTTGTAAAACTATACTTCGAAGAGATGAATCTCGACGCTGAAAATTTCACAATGGATGGCAAGGGTGAGGATTTGTTCTTTTTGTCAAATGGTCACATCTCCCCTGTTTGGTATAGCGTCCTCTCTCGTAGAGGTTTTTTCGAAACAAAAGAGCTTGCAACATTCCGGAAAATAAATTCTCGTCTTCAAGGTCACCCAGCAATTGAAGAGAGGCTTCCCGGAATCAGAGTCGCATCAGGATCTTTGGGACAAGGATTAAGCGTGGGGATAGGTGCTGCAACCACGAAGAAACTCGCTGGAGAAAAAACCTGGGTTTACACGCTTCACGGAGACGGAGAATTACAAGAAGGCCAGATTTGGGAAGCTGCAATGTATGCAGCTCACAACAAAGTAGATAATATCATCAGCTTCGTCGATTGCAACGGTCAACAAATTGACGGCTCTACAGAAGATGTACTTTCATTAATGGATCTCGGAGCTAAGTGGGCTGCATTTGGCTGGAGATTCTTAAAATGCGATGGACACGATTTAGAAGACATTGGAAGAGTCATCGCAGAAGCGAAATCTCATTCGGGAAGTGGTGTACCAAATATTGTACTCATGAAAACAGAAATGGGTAAAGGAGTCGACTTTATGGAAGGAACACACAAGTGGCACGGTATCGCTCCCAATGATGAGCAACTCGCTGACGCACTTTCTCAACTCGAAGAGACGTTAGGAGATTACTAAACAAGTGTTTCCTAAGCCTACATATAATTGTTTTTCTGCCCTGAGTTTATTTGCATTTGCGATATTCTCAGTCTGCTTAGCGGCTCCTTTTTCAGCACAAACAAATGCAGCAACGCTTACTGTCGAATCCTCAATTGGCAACGAAGCAAGCGATGATGGTCCCACAAGAATACTTTTCGTGTTTGACGCCTCAAATAGCATGAATGCTTTTTGGAGCGGAGAAAGGAAAATGGCCCTCGCCACAAGGTTGCTTTCTAAATCTTTAGCATCTCTATACGGAACAACGGATTTAGAGTTGGGATTAAGAGCTTATGGGCATGGCACAAAGCACATTGAAGGCCAACAAGACTGTGATGATACTGAGCTTATTGTACCTATTAATAAAGGCACTAACCTAATCATTAAGCAAGAGCTCGGCAGGCTTAAAGCTCAGGGAACCACACCTATCGCTAGATCTTTAGAGAAGTCTGCTGGGGATTTCTCTTCTGAACCCGGCAGGAACATAATCATCCTTATTACCGACGGCATAGAGGCCTGTGATGAAGATCCATGCGCGGTAAGCAGAATGCTGCAATCAAAAGGCATCGTCGTAAAACCTTTTATTATAGGAATAGGAATAGATGACAAACACAAAGAATCACTCCGTTGTGTGGGGAACTTCTATGATGCTACGAATCCTGAAGTTTTTGAAACGGTGTTGGGTTTGGTTTTAGAACAGGCATTGCACAATACTACGGTTGAAGTAAGGCTTCTTGACGAGGAGGGGAACCCTACGGTTACGGATGTTCCTATGAGCTTTACAGACCTCAGATCCGGCGCTCACCACCCACAAGTAGTTCATACTTTAAGTTTTAACAACCTTACAGATACTTTCTATCTAGACCCCATACCCACATATAGTTTGAAGTTACATACTCTTCCTAACAGAGGCATGGATTCAATCCAACTTTCGCCTGGCAGACACAATATAATTAGTGTGCCAGATATGGAGCAGGGTGTTATAAGCCCGCAATTTCCAAGCTCGAAACGCAATGCCTATAACAATTTAGGTGTTGATGTATATGAAAGTGGAGCGTGCAAATCTTTGTACTCAATCGCCATCGGTGAAAGCGTGACCGTACTAACAGGAACATACGACCTTGTTTTCCACACCTCTCCCCTCACCTATGTTTATGATGTTATTGTTGAAGAAGATGTACCGACGAACATCACCATTGCAGCACCTGGGAGTTTCATGCTACAATCCAATGCTTCAGGGTTTGGGAGTATTGTCGATGCGAATACGCTTGAACACGTTATCCAACTCCCCTCAGGGAATCCGTCTGGCAGTTATACATTACAGCCGGGCACATATACTATCATATTTAGAGCGCGCAGGGCGAGATCATCTAAATATTCTATTCAATCTACGTTTACAATAACCTCGGGGTCAACCCTTAATTTGAATCTTCATGACTGATTCTGCTAATTATATTTTATTAAATCCTACTGAATCTAAGGATACTCGCAGCGGGTTTGGTGCAGCTCTTCTCGAATTGGGAACCACACACCCAGATGTTGTTGCTTTATGCGCAGATTTAACTGGGTCTTTGAAAATGGACGCTTTCAGAGATGCTCACCCCAATCGATTTTTCCAGGTTGGAATTGCTGAGGCGAACATGATAGGTATGGCAGCGGGAATGACTATTGGAGGGAAAATTCCTTTCACCGGGACTTTTGCTAATTTCTCTACAGGTCGTGTGTATGACCAAATCCGTCAATCTGTTGCCTACAGCGAAAAGAACGTGAAAATATGCGCATCTCATGCTGGACTAACACTCGGCGAAGATGGAGCTACTCATCAAATATTAGAGGATATAGGTATGATGAAGATGCTGCCTAACATGACCGTTATTTGCCCGGCCGATTATGAGCAAACTCGCCAAGCGACTCTGGCGATTGCCGATTATGAGGGGCCTGTTTATCTCAGGTTTGGACGTCCCAAACTTCCTGTTTTCTACAAAACTGATGCACCATTTGAAATCGGGAAAGCTCAAAAATTAATGAGTGGCGACGATGTAACTATTATTGCAACTGGATATATGGTTTGGGAAGCAATTAAAGCAGCACAAATTTTGAAAGAAAAAGGCATTCACGCTGATGTGATTAACATGCACACCATCAAGCCTCTTGATGCTGATGCTATTCTTGAAAGTGCTGCTCGCACAGGGAAAGTTGTCACTGCCGAAGAGCACCAACGCTTAGGCGGTCTTGGATGCTCCGTGTCTCAAGTTCTCGCAGAAAATAACCCCACTCCTATGCGCATGGTCGCTGTTGATGACAGCTTCGGCGAAAGCGGAACACCTACACAATTAATGGACAAGTATGGCCTTAATGCTGATGCTATTGTAGCAAAAGCCTTAGAGTTGTAGCTTAGTTAGGCTCTTTGTCTAAATCAGCAAGACAAGAGTAAATCCTGTCTTTTAACTCTTGGGTGGCAGGAACGAGAGGCAATCTAACATGAGATGAGCAAATTCCAAGATGCTCTAACATGGCTTTAATTCCAGAGGGGTTTCCTTCAGCAAATATTGCATCAATTGAAGTTGATAAATCTAGATGAGCTTGTCTTGCTTCAATTATTTGGCCAAACAAAGCTTGGTGAACCATTTCCCCAAAAATAGTTGGGAGTGCATTGCCAATTACTGAGATTACTCCATCAGAACCAGAAGCGATCATTGCTAAGGTTAGAGCGTCGTCTCCTGAGAAAACTAAAAAGTTGGGAGGACGATTTTTTAGAATAAAATCTATTTGGGCTAAATCACCACTGGCTTCCTTAATGGCAAATATATTCGGGTGATTTGCGAGCTCAAGAGTTGTTTCTGCTGCAAGATTACAGCCAGTACGAGAAGGCACATTGTAGAGCATAACAGGCTTGTGAGAAGCTTCAGCAACTGCGGTAAAGTGAGCTCTGAGGCCATCCTGAGTAGGCTTGTTATAATGAGGACAAGCACTTAAGATAGCATCAACGCCAGTAAGATCGAAGTTCTCAATTCGTGCACAAAGCGCTGCTGTATCATTGCCGGCAAGACCTACCACGATCGCTTTTCTTTTTGCATTGATTTCAATAACGAAATCCAAAACACTTCTTTGCTCCTCATGTGTTAAAGTCGGAGTTTCAGCTGTCGTACCAAGTACAACAAAAAAATCACAAGCACCTAAAAGCAAATGCTCGATTAATCTTTGTAATGCAGGAAAATCGACTTTACCACTTTCCGTAAATGGGGTAACCATTGCAACACCTAAACCACTTAAATTATTCATATTATCGAATGTTATCTTGTGTAATAAATTCAAAGGTCCTTTCAGTTTGTTCTTGCCAAACTTTCATTTCATCTGTCTCTAAATCCTTAGACCTTCCAATAGTGATATCATAATCATTAGCACAATCAACTTGTTTAGGTCCAACCTTCATTTTTGCTTTCGACGATTTAAGAACGAATTTTAAAGGAAGAATAGGATCTAATTCTAAGTCGATAAGAATGTCAAATTCAATATCCGTAAAATTCACAACCTCAGTTGTAGGTTTAGAAAACCAGTTTAAGTCTGATTTACAAAAATATCCACTAGAAAGTTTTTTCACTAACCACCTGGGGGTATCCTTAGCTTCTGTATCCACATAAGACAAAACGGAGACACTCTTCACATCCAACTCTTCCTTTAAATGCTTAGATAAATCAACGATTGTCTGGCGAAATTCAAAATCACGCTCCAAGTAAATTAACCCTACATGTTGTGCATTTCTAAGATTGCAACTTTGGCGATTTCTCAACGAATTCTTTTCTCTTGCGAGAAACCATTTCGTAATGCGTAGTTTTATGAGGTCTTTAAAATTCACGATCCAAAGGTAGGCACCTAAATATACTGTGGCACGGTTGATGCTCCTTTTTTCAATAATAATAAACATCTTTTAAACATGAAATTATTTTCCATTTCCATCTTAGCCATTCTAGTCGTTTTTTCTACCAGTTGTTCTTCTAATTTAGGCTCCACAGTAAATGAACCTTTTTCAGGGAAATCTTACATGTCAAATGCAAGATACTTTAAGGCCACAGGCAAAGGGGTCAGTCACAATGAGAATGTGTCAAAATCTAAAGCTGATATGGAGGCTCACAAAGCCTTAGCACAACAGGTGTCCACATCAATTCAGGTCGTAGCAGATAACTATATGCAAGATGTACAAGGTGAGCATGTTACTGAAGCTGTAGAAGTATTTAAGAGTCTTACACGAGAAATCACAAATACTACAATCGTTGATTTAAGACAGACTGGTTCAAAAAAATATATTCAAGATGATGGGAAATATGCTGTTTATGTAGCATACGAAATAAAAAAGGCAGCCATGTTTCGTTTCCTTAAAAAAATGGCGAAAGCTGAGACACAAATCGCCCCTATGGTCAGAACGCAAATCATCAACATGTGTGATGATGAAATCTCAAGACTCGAAGAATAGAAGGAGATTAATTCGCCTCTTTCAAAAGGGACGAGAAATTAGACTTAAATTTCTCAAGCTTAGGCGTAATGACAAATGAACAATAAGAGGCATTGCTGTTCTTCGCATAATAATCCTCATGGTAATTTTCAGCGGGGTAAAACACACTGAATTTCTCTAAACTCGTCACAATAGGGGATGTAAACTCTCCACTGTTTTTTGCAGCATTAATAGCAATCTCAGACAGTTGCTTTGTTGAGGAAGAATTGTAAAAGATGACAGATCTATACTGAGTCCCCACATCTCCTCCTTGCCTATTTAATGTAGTAGGGTCATGTGTCGAGAAAAAAACGGCAAACAAATCAACGATGTCAATAACATCTTGATCGTAGGTGATTTTAATGACCTCCGCATGACCGGTTGTTCCGGTACATATATCAGTATAAGTAGGGTTTAAGGTGTTTCCACCTGAATAGCCTGGCTGGACAGATATAACGCCTTTCACTTCAGAAAAAACGGCTTCGGTACACCAAAAACAGCCCCCACCTAAAATCAATTCACCCATTATACTGGGATATTCCAGCCATGTTTATCCTCTCCTGTCCCAAGTCTAACAGAGTCGAGAGCTGATTGAATTTGAGGAGCAATACTCCAAGTTGAAATGTCAGGCAAATCGTAATCACCACTAGCAAACCCTATAGTACAAATGACGGACACCGTAGCCGCAGTACCTAGTCCAAAAGCCTCTTGTAAAAGTCCTTTTTGTGCAGCTTCTTCAAGTTCTGCAACCGAAATCATTCTGGATTCAATATCAATACCTAAATCCTTCGCCAAGGTAATTGCGCTATCTCTCGTAATACCCGAAAGTACTGTTTCACTTGTAGAAGGAACAAGCATCTTTCCGTCTATAACGAACGCGGCATTCATCGTACCACACTCTTCAATATACTTGTGAGACTCTGCATCAGTCCACAATAGTTGATCATATCCCTCATTCATAGCAAGCTTTGTGGGGAGTAACGCAGCTGCATAGTTTCCCGCGGCTTTCGCAGCTCCAGTTCCACCTTTAGCAGCTCTCGTGAAATGTGTTTCAACCTTAACTCGAACGTCCTTGCTATAGTATTGACCAACCGGACAAGTAAAGATTATAAATTTATAGCTAAAACTGGGTCTCACACCTACGTGAGAGTCAGTTGCAAAAAGAACTGGTCTTATATAAAGTGACGATTGAGAGTTATAAGGCACCCACGCTTCATCTAAACTGATGAGTTCAACCAAGGCCTGCATAAAAATATCCTCGGGCACTTCAGGCATGCAAATCCTTTTGGCACTTTGATTGAATCTTGCAATATTCGCTCCTGGTCGGAACATACTGACACTTCCATCAGGTTGGCGGTAGGCCTTCATCCCCTCAAAAACTGCCTGTCCGTAATGGAGAGCCATTGTTGATGGACTTAAACTCAAAGGGCCAAACGGCTCTATACACCCCCTTTTCCACTCACCATCAACATAATCCATAACAAACAAGTGATCTGAGAACACCTGTCCAAAAGCAATATTATCAAAATCAACTTTGTCAATAGATGAGTTTTGTGATGGGTTTATCTCGAATGCAGAGTCTTTTGTCAACATGGTTATCATCTATTTAGTGGTGTGTAAAGGTCTGAATTTTAATAGGCCAAAACAAATCATAAATTAAACTACTTACGTAAAAAATGATAAATCATTACTGTAAGCATATAAATAGAACTTAACTAGCTGTTAATCAAGATGCAAAAAGAAATTTATTGGGACTTACAATCCCTGATTTAACGGCATACATTACAATTCCAGCAGTGTTTTTAACTCCCAACTTAGACATAATGTTTTTTCTATGCGTGGTAATTGTGTGAGAACTAAGAAAAAGCATTTCTGCTATTTTGCTGTTTGTGAGTCCTTCGGAAATCAAAGTTAGAATTTCTTTTTCCCTCCTACTCAAAGCAACTGCATCGCAGG
The DNA here is from genome assembly GCA_027619225.1 of Bacteroidota bacterium. GTDB lineage: Bacteria > Bacteroidota > Bacteroidia > Flavobacteriales_D > Sanyastnellaceae > UBA974. The sequence continues at coordinate 41,245 of JAQCFW010000006.1, read as the reverse complement.
GCAAATCAATATTATTCATCTCAGAAATATCAATCGATTCTTTTCTTATTTTTTCGAGAATTTTACCACAATAAAAACTTTTTCCTTTAGAAGTAGACTTAATAGCATCTACAACTTCAGGAATATCACAAGACTTTTTTATATAGCTATCAATTCCAGCCCTTAGAGCATTAATAAGAGTATTTCCATTTTGAAGGGGTGTAATGCCTAAAAGGAATAGTTTAGGAAACTTCCTTTTGATATTCATGACCGTTTCAATATCAAAATCATCACTTAAAAAATCAATAATAACTAAATCAGGTGATTTGACAATGATTAAATCTAAAACACTTTTAGAATTATCAGCTTCTCCCACAACGATAAAACCATCCATTTGATTAATAATGGCATTTAAGCCCAAACGACTAATCGTACTACTATCGGCAATTATTATTGAAGTCTGAGATGTATTCATCTATCTATTTGGAATCATTCTAGATAGCAAAGTTAACGTATTACTCCTATTAAAATCGTTTTTCCTTCAACTGCTAATACAGTTTTTTCAAACACCTTAACTGCTTCCATGTGCAATCCACTTAAATCTCTGTATCTGTTGGAAAAATGTCCTATTATTAAGCCACTAACTCCCGCTTCTAAGGCCACTCTACCAGCATCTGAAGCAGTTGAGTGCATTGTTTTCCTTGCAATCTCCTTTTCCACTTCCATAAAAGTTGCCTCGTGATAAAGCAAAGTTGCACCCATTGCTGCTTCAACCACTTTAGGTGTGAATGCTGTGTCTGCCGCAAAAACATAAGACCTAGCTTTTTCTGGAGGCTTACAACACTTACTTGGCTCTAAAACCTCCCCACTTTCTCTCACGACCGTCTCCCCTTTCTTCAGCAGTACAATTTCCTGAAGACTGATCGCATGCTTCTGCTTGCTATATGGCTTGATATTCCAAACTAAAGACAATTCTTCCACTCTAAACCCACATGTTGAAATGCGATGTTTTGTAGGAAAAGATCCAACTTTGTAACTGTTGGTTCTAAATAACTCAGTCGGATTTTTCGTATCAACAGCGATGAAATTTACTTTGAAATCTATATGCGTTTCCGTTTTATGCCAAACACCTTTCACAAAACTCTCTAGCTCCTGAGGGCCATACACGTCCAATTCTAGTTTACGCCCTAAGAGATTCATGCTAGCGATAAGTCCTGGCAGCCCCATAACGTGATCGGCATGCATGTGACTAATTAATACCGTACGTATCCTTTGAAATTTTAACCTTTGTTTCCTCAGAGTAAGCTGAACCCCTTCACCTGCATCTATTAAAATCAAATGATCGTGAATATTGACCAACTGAGATGTAGTCAAAAAATAAGGGGTGGGTGCCGCAGCACCACACCCCAAAACGGTAAGTTCGAATTTCCGCACTATTTCAGTTGACTAGTGCTGAACAACCAATCTGCGAGTCGGAGTTCTGTATTTTCCAGAAAGCTGAATAAAATATACGCCTTCATTCCACAAGCCAACATCAAAATTATAATTTGGGATGAGCATCTCGCTTAAAACAACACGACCACTCACGTCAAGAACGGTAATCTTGGTATCTACAAATAATTCCCCTTGAATAGTAAAAGAGTCATTGGCAGGGTTAGGTTGTAAAGTCCAACCAGATTCAGCGTTAAAGTCATTCATATTCGAAGTCACAAAAACACCATTCAATTCTAAAGTACAGCCATCTTCATCGGTCACTAACAGAGAGTAAGATCCTGTGAATAAACCCGACAAATCCTCATCTGTACCGACGGTCACACCGTTATAGTCTGTCCAAATAAATGTTGTCGCTCCATTGGCTCCAGTAATAGTAACATCAATAGATCCAGCACCGTTGCCATCCACCTCACCAGTAGCAACATATTCAGCAGCAAGAGTACAATCAACTGCAGAATCGATCACTATATTGTTTTCAAAGTAGCTTGTACACTCACCCGACACTATGGTTAGCATGTAGTTTCCTGTGCCCACATCGGTAAGGTCTACCTCTGATCCCACGACATTTCCATCGGCATCAGTCCAAGAAAATGTAGCATCCGTCACACTCTCGTTTACTGTTACGTCAACACTTCCAAGAGTTCCGGCCTCACTATCTACAGCAGTTACATCAATGTTCTCAACTAAATCACATTGGATATTTAAAATAAAGCCGCTAAAAACAGCTGGTGTAGAAAATGATTCGAAAATGGTTAACCAACCAATTACATTTAAATCAATTTTATAAACAGCAGGTGTATTAGGGACACCCTCAAGTGATACACAATACTGAGTTGCTCCAAGAAATGAACAGGGATAATTTGAATCACCTAGGTTATTACATATAACCGCTAGACCAAGTTCTTCTGGCGAATACTCAATAAGAGTAACGGTATCAGTAAAAACAACACTCTCAAGAGAAATAGAATCTACAGGAAGTGTTGGAGGGTAATCGGGTTCTATATCTGATGCGAAAGCAGGTATAAGGACATGAATCACATCAATATATTCCTGATTTACAACACCTGATTCTAAAGCCTCTCCAAGGGTAGGGTCAGGTGAAATACCGAATCCTACATCTCCGAAATCAAAGTCAACTTCACATTGCCCAAACACTGTACTTGTAAATATTAAGGCGAAAATTACTGAGTAAAATTTATTCATTTTTTAATTTTTTATATGTTTATGTAAGAAGGCCCTATGCACCCAATTCTCTCTCCTGCTCCTCCATGTAAACCATATCAACCGCTTCATCCACGGTAGGCACTATGTTGAGGACTTTATCAAGTTGAGCAATAGAAATGAGTTTTGTTACACTTGGCTGAAGTCCACAAATAACAAAGGATCCATTTAAATCAGTGCACAGACGTTTCCCAACAAGTATTGCGCTCAAACCACTTGAGTCACAATATCTTGATTCAGACAAATCAAGGATAATATTCTTGGATCCAGACTTGCCTAACAAAATCAATTGAGCTTTCAAAGATGGTGCCTGCAAAGCATCTAACTTCTCAACTTGAGATTTAAGGATAGCGACTTTATCGCGTTGTGTGATTGAAAAATTCATAGCAGAGAAATCTGTTGACGCCAAATATAGCAACTTGTAAATACTCAGCACACGAAAACAAGAGAAAGTTACTGACGAGCTAACAAATACATTACAGCCATCCTAGAAGCTACACCATTTTCAACTTGGTCTAAGATGACTGAATGTTCACCATCAGCTATTTCACTAGAAATTTCTACGCCTCTATTAATTGGGCCAGGATGAAGAATCGCAAGTTGCTTATCCAATTTATCAAGTCTTTGTTGCGTTAAACCAAACCCAATTGTGTACTCCCGTATAGAAGGGAAAAACGCAATAGAATTTGGACCACCTTGCCTTTCAAGCTGAATACGCAACATATTCACAGCATCGGCCCAAATCAGCGTTTCATCCAGGTCGTGACTGACCTCAACACCTAAATCTGACATATGCTTAGGGATCAATGTCGCTGGGCCACAAACTCTCACAGTCGCACCAAGCAATTGTAGAGCTAAGATATTAGATATAGCGACCCTAGAGTGACGTATATCACCAACTATCGCAATTCTTTTCCCCTCTAAATCGTCGCCTAATTTCTCTCTTAAGCTGAAAGTATCAAGAATAGCTTGTGTTGGATGCTCATGAGTTCCATCACCAGCATTAATAATCGTAGTTTTCACTTTTTTAGATAGGAAATGTGGTGCTCCCGGGTGAGGATGACGCATCACAACCATATCTACTTTCATTGCAAGAATATTGTTAACTGTATCAACAAGGGTTTCTCCTTTTTTCACAGATGACGAAGATGCCGAAAAGTTTACAATGTCAGCGGACAAACGCTTTTGGGCCAATTCAAAAGACAACCTAGTACGAGTTGAATTTTCAAAGAACAGGTTAGCGACTGTCAAATCCCTGAGGGACGGAACTTTTTTAATGGGTCTGTTTAAAACCTCCTTGAATTCCGAAGTTGTTTTAAAAATCAGTTCAAGATCATCACGGGTCATGTCGCGAATTCCTAAAAGGTGCTTAATCGACAATTCGCTCATTCTGGTTTAGAATTAAAAAGTAAAACGCGATCACTCCCACCATCTTCTTTCCATTCAACGATCACATGCTGCTCACCTATACTGTCAATTTGCTTACCGATATAAGTAGGCTCTATAGGCAGCTCTCTACTGAATCTTCGGTCGATTAATACAGCTAGTTCTACTTTCTTTGGTCTTCCGTATGCTAAAAGCGCATCCAAACCAGCCCGAATAGTTCTGCCTGTAAAGAAAACATCATCAACTAAAATTACATTTCTATTGTTGACTAAAAAGTCCATCTTATTCGCTTGTGGCGTGATGGGCTTATCTCTCATCATCAAATCATCTCTGTGAAAAGTGGCATCTAATTCACCACATCTTATCTCCTTACCCTCAAGAAGTTCTGAAAGTTTTACTTGTAGTCTGCGGGCTACTCTAATCCCTCTTGGCTGTAGTCCAATGAGGTCAGTATTAGAAAAGTCGTGGTGCTCAAGCAGTTGATGCGCGAGTCTATCTAGGATGAGCTCAAATTGCTCTTCGTTAATTAGGACTTTAGAATCCATTGGTACAAAGATACGAACAAGAAAAAGGGAGGCCGAAGCCTCCCTTTCTTTTTTATTTTTAAAACTAAATTTAATCCTTCTTAGCAGCAGCTTTCTTAGCAGCAGGCTTCTTAGCAGCAGCTTTCTTAGCAGCAGCTTTCTTAGCAGCAGGCTTCTTAGCAGCAGCTTTCTTAGCAGCAGGCTTTTCTTCTTCTGTAGCTACGTCTTCTGCTTCTGGAACTTCCTCCTTCTTGTCCGCTTTCTTGGCAGCAGCCTTTTTAGGAGCAGCTTTCTTAGCAAGAGCCTCTTCTTGAACAGGATCTAACTTCGCAGAATCCATAGAAGCTTTTAATTGAGAAAGAACACCTAAATCTCCAAGAGTACTCTTTTCAGTATTCTTGTTGACAGAATCCATCATTGTGTTTGAAGTAGAAGATCCGCCGCCGCCGCCACTTGAGCGAGGCTTACGCTCTTTTTTAGCTGGACCATCCTCGTGTGTACGTAAGTGACTTACAGTAATGCGCTTGGCATTTCTGTTGAACTCAAGAACTACGAAATCAGCAGCCTCATCAACTTTTAGAGCTCCTCCATCAGCCTTGTTAAGGTGCTTCAAGTGACAAGTTCCTTCAAGTCCGTAAGGTAGAGCTACGATAGCATTACTTCCTTCAATCTTAACAACTGTAGCCTGGTGGTTTGAACTAACTGCAAAAACAGTTTCGAACACCTCCCATGGGTTTTCCTCAATTTGCTTGTGACCGAGGCTCATGCGACGGTTCTCCATATCGAGTTCCATGACTACAACTTCGATTTCGTCTCCTACGTTACAGAATTCAGAAGGATGCTTAATCTTTTTAGACCAACTTAGATCAGAAATGTGAACCAGCCCATCAATACCTTCCTCTAACTCAACAAATAAGCCGAAGTTAGTGAAGTTACGAACCTTACCTTTCTGATTTGAGTTAAGCGGGTAACGCTTGTCGATTTCAGTCCAAGGGTCGGTTGACATCTGCTTGAGTCCAAGAGACATCTTGCGCTCTTCACGATCGATGCTCAAAAGAACACACTCTACTTCTTCTCCAACTTTCAAGAAATCTTGAGCTGAACGTAAGTGCTGAGACCAAGACATTTCGCTAACGTGAAGCAATCCTTCAATACCAGGAGCAATCTCAATGAATGCACCGTAGTCAGCCACTACAACAACTTTACCTTGTACTTTAGAACCTTCTGTTAGCTCTTCAGTTAATGAATCCCAAGGATGAGGGGTAAGCTGCTTCATTCCAAGAGCGATACGACGCTTATCGTCGTCAAAGTCAAGAATTACAACGTTAATCTTAGAATCCAGTTCAACCAACTCTTCTGGATGACCTACACGGCCCCAGCTCATATCAGTAATATGCACAAGTCCGTCTACACCACCAAGGTCAACGAATACACCGTAAGATGTAACGTTCTTAACAGTACCTTCTAGTACTTGACCTTTCTCAAGACCTTTGATGATAATTCGTTTCTGCTCTTCAAGCTCAGCCTCAATAAGTGCTTTGTGAGATACAACAACGTTCTTAAACTCTTGGTTGATTTTCACAACCTTGAATTCCATCTGCTTACCTACGTACTCATCAAAGTCACGTATAGGCTTCACATCAACCTGAGAACCAGGTAAGAATGCTTCAAGGCCAAACACATCTACAATCAATCCACCTTTAGTTCTGCACTTAACAGTACCTTGAATGATAAGATCTTCTTCTTTTGCTTCGTTAATCTTACCCCAAGCCTCGTAAACACGAGCTGTACGGTGACTAACAACAAGCTGACCATTTAGATCTTCTGTCTTCTCAACGAAAACAGCAACTTGATCTCCTGGCTTTAAATCTGGGTTGTAACGGAACTCTGAAGCTGTAATTACACCTTCAGACTTGTACCCGATATTTACAACAATTTCTTTTTTACCTACTTGAGTAACAGTACCTGTTACTACCTGTTTGTCCTCAATGAGAGTTAAGTTGGCCTCATAAAGGTCCTCTAACTTCATGCGCTCGTCAGCAGTGAAATCATCTTTATCTGCTTCAAAGACTTCCCAATCGAAGTCACCTTCAGGAACAGCAATTTCGCGAGGCTCAGTAGGCCTTGGCTCATCTTTTACTGGTTCTGGTGCAGCTTCTTCAGCTACTGGTGCAGCAGTTTCTACAACTACTTCTTCAACTGGCTCTGGTGCAGCTTCTTCAGCGACTGGTGCAGCAGTTTCTACAACTACTTCTTCAACTGCTTCTTCAACTGGCTCTGGTGCAGCTTCTTCAGCTACTGGTGCAGCAGTTTCTTCAACTGCTTCTTCAACTGGCTCTGGTGTAGCTTCTTCAGCTGCTGGGATCTCCATTTTTGGAGTGTCCTTTTCGACGGCATTGGTTATTGCGTCTTCAGGCTCTTGGGTTGCTTCGTTCATTGCGTCCCTTATTTGTATGAATCACCTAAGTGAGGATGGCGATACAGAAATAAATCAACGGATAAATCCTCACATTTACCCGATTTGAGGGCGCAAATATAGTGAGTTCATAATCGAGTAGCAATAAAACAATAAACTTATTACTCTACAATTACTTTAATGACATTATACTGGGACAAGTCCCCGGGATTTTCTTGTAACAAGTATAGCCCGGGATGAACTGTGATTACATGCTTACCCGCAACTAAAAACCTTTGTACTACTCTCCCTTTCAAATCGTGTAGCACTGCCGGGTGAGAAATCGCAATTGAGGCATTTTTTGAAATTGGGTTTGGATAACAAACGAAGTCACTTACATGGAATAGAAGAAGTTCTGAAATGGACGAAGTACATACATTACAATATTCCGGAGTTGTCTCCCCAGCTATGAAAACCCTCCATTCACCTGTTTGATCAATGTCCCTTCCCCAGCTATTGTCAAGGTTTAGTAAAGGGAAATGAACGGAATCTGCAATAGAAAACCCATCCACAGATCTCAGTACTAAAGACTCTCCTGAACTGTTGAATTTAAAATTTGTGTGATTCCAACCTTCAGAATCATCTTCATCTGCAAATATTAGAACGTAACCACCAGGCTCAATCACTGTGGAATCAGGAATCCCAAATGGGAATTGATACTTCATTGGGTCATTTAACCTGTCAGTAACATAATAGCCAGCCAAATCGACGTCGTATTCAGACGTGTTTACGATCTCAAACCAATCCTCATGCATCCCCGATTCATCAGTCGTATCTAAAAGATTAGATGACATCAACTCATTGATAAATAAAGGGGCGGGAGGAATAATTAACAATGTATTTGACACCCGCGGCGTGGGGGTGCTGAACCATGAACTTGCTGGGGAGCCGTCAGAAATTCTTCCCCAACTGTTGTTTGCTAGAGCTACTTCATAATTATACACATCAGCAACAATATCGTCAGGACCTGTTACTGTTAGGGTTCCTGAAGAAATGTTTGGCACTAAACCTAAATGATGCCCTCCTTGCTCCATATCTCCATCTAACCAAAAAAGCAAAAACTCACCCCCTTCTACTGTTGTCTCCCATGGGAGATTATCTACCACTGTGTATGAGCCACCATCTAACGTTGAAAATGTATACCCACCTAAATTTACCTGGAAAGAATTCGGATTGTAAATCTCAACCCAAGAATCTGCCTCAAAATTCTCATCTAGAAGATTGTTGGTGTTCGAAATCAGCACCTCATTAATATACAAAAGTGGGGTTGTAAGCTGTGTTACTGCGTTGGTGTAATCTGGCGTGGGGACGTTAAAATAAATCCATTCCTCACAACCATCACACTCGCGGCCATAACTAATATCGGTCTGCTGTTGGGGAAACGTCAATGAATCTACTATCGTGATTCCATCAGGTTGGGTCAGATAAACCCCTTCCCCATCAGGCGAAAGCTTAAAAGTTGCGTGATTAGACCCTTGTTCTGAATCATTGTCAAGCCAAACGATCATATACCCTCCTGGCAAAACCGTAGTATTGCCTGCATCATCAAATGGGAATTGCCATTTCGTGAGGTTATCAGCTCTGTCGCTCAAATAATACCCCGCCAGATTTAAAATCGGACCTTCATGATATATTTCTAGCCAATCATCATATTCGAAAAAGTCATCAAAAAACGCAAGTTGATTGGACGCAAGCACTTCGTTAATTTTAGTTTGAGCAAAAGTTGAGGACTCAGATACTAGTGTACTTAATAACAGTAGTATAACGTTATAAAATATATATTTAATTTGCATGTTTATCCCTCTTAGGGTTTGGCAACAACATTGAAAACATCTGTAAAACCAGCTTCGATAAGCTTTTGCTTAACCTCTGCCCTCTCATCTTCATTCTGATAGGGACCTGCAAAAACTTTATATAAGCCATCAGGCAAAATTAATGTGAAAAGATTAAATCCAAATGGAAGCAGACTTACATCCGGTTCATTGCTAAACACACCTATTTGTATAGACAAACTGCTGGACAACTCTAAATTAAGGTGTTGCTGTGACTGTTGTTTCTCAGGTTCCACTGGGATGATTATGTCGATAGGCTCTGCTACTTCTGCAACATTCTCGACAAGGGCCTCGACCTCAACAACGACCTCAACCTCAACCTCAACCTCAACCTCATCTTCAGCTTCAACCTTAGTTTCTATTTGAACATCAATCTCTAGCTCTATCTCAGAAAGAACTGTTTCCGAAAAGTACCCTGATTTATCGCTTACTAACCAACCTCTACCTAGTTCACTCAAAGGGTAGTAAGCGAATTCATTCAATGGAGAGTTTATCCCCGACTGAAAAGCCGAGCAATCAAGGTAAGAGCCTGAAGATGAACTCAATTCTGAAGAAAACATATCGTAGCCACCTAAAGAGGACTGCCTATTCGAGGCAAATATTAAGGTGGAGCTCGCGGCGTGAAAAAACGGGTTTATTTCATCAGAAAGGGAATTTACCGATTCAGGGAGTCGAACCGGCACATCGAGGGAGCCGTCACTTAAAATCTTAGCAGAGTAGATATCTAAGCCTGTTTCGCCTTTCTTCCCGTAAGAACTGAAATACATCAAGTCGGCTTCTGCATCGAAGGCAACCGGGCTTACCCACCCCAACTTTTTATCATACTTCGTCCTAAGCTCGGTGGGAAGAAGTATCATCCTGTAAGGGGAGTCATTTGTGGGGATGGATCTGAAGAAATCTTCGAATGACACCGTCACTGAGGAATGGCGAGTGAAGGAAGTCAATGATGTTTGATTTGCCAAAGCGGCTTCGCATTGGGCTAACCTTAATTTTACTTCGGAAAGCCAAACAGACTTCCTCACCGCACTTTGCTCCGCCCTCTTAAAGACCTTTATCGCACGTGTATATTCAGACAAATGGTGATAGGCAAGCGCTAAGAAAAACAAGCGTTCTCCGCCGAATGAACCTAACCCCTCTAAAGCTTTCAATCGATCTATTCCTTCCATTCTAAGGGCAGAATCGGCCGTGCAGGTTACGGCGTAATAATATTGGTAATCAATATTTTCAGGCTCTACACTAAGCAATGCTCCGTACTGCATATTCGCCTCCATCATGTTGCCTTTAAGGTAGAAAGCGGCGGCGGAGATGGAAGTGGGATTTGAGGTTTGGGCTACAGAGGAATAGGAAATGAAGCTCTGCGCAATAAATAAAATAATAGGGTATTTAATAAAGAGGTTCATATTATTCCTAAAAGTAGTAAAGCATGGCTCTGCTTAGATGCTAATAAGTAATTTTGCACCAATTATTAATTAACAATATGGCACACGGAACATTTCAAGTCCCTTTTCCGGTAAACGAACCGGTTCTATCATACGCTCCAGGCTCTCCAGAGCGTGAAGAACTTCAAAATATGTACAATAAAATGTACAATCAAGACCCCATAGATGTACCTATGTATATCGGTGGTGATTTGGTTCGCACTTCTGACAAACGAGCTATGACCCCTCCACATGAGCACGGAAAAGTCCTTGGCCACTCTAACTATGGGGATGCTTCTCACGTTGAAGCGGCTATCACTGCAGCGCTTTCAGCACGCAAGAAATGGGCTGCGTTTTCTTTTGTTGATAGAGCAACAATATTTTTAAAAGCAGCTGACCTCATTGCAGGTAAGTACAGAGCCAAACTTAATGCAGCAACAATGCTTTCTCAAGGAAAGAATTGCTATCAAGCAGAGATTGATGCTTCATGTGAGCTTATTGACTTCCTAAGATTTAATGCTTACTTCGCTCAGGAAATCCAGGCTGTTCAGCCTGAGAGCTCTGAAGGTGTTTGGAATAGAACTGAGTACAGGGCTTTAGAGGGATTCACGTTCGCTTTAACACCTTTCAATTTTACTGCTATAGCTGCAAATTTACCTGCCTGCATGGCGTTAATGGGAAATGTTGTGGTGTGGAAAGCTGCGGGTACTCAAATGTACAGCGCACAAGTTCTCATGGAAATATTCCGTGAGGCTGGTCTTCCTGACGGAGTGATCAATCTAGTTGCTGTTGACGGTAAAGTGGCAGGAGATGTTATTTTTAAACATCCTGACTTCTCGGGTCTCCACTTCACTGGATCTACTGCAGTCTTCCGCAACCTTTGGAAAACGATAGGAGACAATCTCGCAACTTACAAGTCGTATCCTAGAATTGTTGGAGAGACGGGCGGTAAAGACTTCGTTGTGGCTCACAGTAGCGCGAACACGAAGGCTGTTGCTACAGGCCTTCTCCGTGGCTCTTTCGAGTATCAAGGCCAAAAATGTTCCGCCGCTTCTCGCGCATATATCTCAGATGATATTTGGCCAGCCGTAAAAGATCAACTCCTCGCCGACCTCGGCACATTAAAGATGGGATCTCCTGCTGATTTCGGAAACTTCATCAATGCTGTGATTGACCGTCGTTCTTTCGAGAATATTAAATCTTATATCGAATACGCAAAATCTCAAGACGACTGTGAAATTATCGCCGGTGGAGGATGTGACGATTTGGTCGGATACTTCGTCGAGCCCACAGTAATCCTCACCTCTAACCCTAAGTTCCGCACCATGGTCGAAGAGATCTTCGGTCCTGTTCTTACGATTTATGTTTTCCCAGCCTCAGAGTTCACCGAAACCCTCGAACTTGTCGATTCTACAAGCGAGTACGCCCTCACAGGTTGCGTTTTCGCTCAAGACCGCTACGCTCTCGCCCAAGCAAAAGACGCTTTAGAGAACGCAGCAGGAAATTTCTACCTCAACGACAAGCCCACTGGTGCTGTCGTAGGCCAACAGCCATTTGGTGGAGCTCGTGGATCGGGAACCAACGACAAAGCCGGTTCTGCCTTAAACCTACTCCGTTGGGTTAGCGCACGAACTGTAAAGGAAACTCTTGTCCCAGTTGAGGATTACAGATACCCATTCCATTCTTAATTAAATCTAGTTTTTACAACGAAAAAGGGGCAGCCGATTGTGGCTGCCCCTTTTTATTTTGCTTTATAATTAGCACTATATTTCTTCTTCCTTCTACCGACTAATCCTCATATGGCGAAACCGGAACTACCGACATATCTACCCTCACAGCTTTCCCCCCTTGAATTTTCTTAAAGGCTTGTGCATAGTCTGGCTTTAGCGCCCCATCTTCTTGCAACCACTTCGTTAAAACGATCAATTTCTCCTTCCTTCCTGCTCTGCCCACCGTCTCAATCTTTCCGTGAACCGTTCTCAGGCGAAAGGCGCTATTTAAAATACTCGCCCTCGCTGCAATCACCTTTTCACTAGAAAGCTTGTGAATTGCCATCGCATCATCAATAAGATTTACGTATGACATCGGAGTATTTCTTGCCCTAAGCCTCTTTATAATAAACTCACCCCAAATACTCTTGGGTCCTCTCTTCTTCGGCTTCACTCCTTTCGCAGTCACCTTGGACTTCTTCACCGAGGAAACCCTCACTGATCCACCTAATTTCACTAGCATCCCCATCACATGATCCAACTTCGCTTCTAGACGAATTTTCTCTTCAGAATAATAAACGCGAGCCTCCTTAAGCTCTTCAGTTGTAAACACTATTTCTTTCATATTCACCTATAATTCGCTACGTTAAATTACTTTTTTTTTGCAAATTTATGATGTCAGTTTTTAAATACAAACACAATTAGTTAATATTAACATTAAATATATTTATGCTTCAAAAATGGAGAGGGGAACTCCGGTGTGGAATTCCCCTCGTGATTACGGTGTAAGCCGGATTCTGTTCAGCTCCGAAGAGCTGCTTCATCATTGATCTAATGCGACCCACCCTCTAGCATCGAGCGAGTAGCCCTCAAGCACTAGTTTACATGGTCTTGCAGCCCGCAAGGTTTACCTAAGCCAATGGATCACTCCATTGCTGGTGGGCTCTTACTCCACCTTTTCAGCCTTACCTGTTCCTTCCTACTTGCGCGGGAAGGCCATCGGCGGTTTAAATCTCTTTAGCACTTTCTGTCCCATCACGTTTGATAGTCCTCCCTTTCGAGGAGTGCGGTACTCTGAGCTGTCCGGACTTTCCTCCCCACTTGCGTGAGGCGATAAAGGCAACCGTGACACAAATTTAACAATTCTGAATGAAGAATCAGTAAATTTGCGCCCATGAAATTAAACATCGCTTGTGTTTTTGTAATTGTCGCGAGTTCTGCGCTTACAATTGGGTGCTCTGAATCTGCTTCTAACCCTCACTCTAACCCACATTCAGGTGGAGGAGAACGTGAGGGAAATAAACTTTCCGAGGACAGCGTGACGTACGAGAAGGAAGTGCATCTTTCAAATATGCATCAGTTTACTTTCGGAGGGGATAACGCTGAAGCGTATTGGTCTTTCGATTCTAATTCTCTTGTCTTCCAAACTTCTAACCCGAAGGGAGGAATTCAATGTGACCAAATCTTTGTGATGGATGTGGATGCAGATGGAACTCCTTCGGAAACGCCACCGAGAAGGGTGAGTAACGGACTGGGAAGAACGACTTGCGCATACTATATGCCAGGAGATACAACTGTGGTCTTTGCGTCCACCCATCTCGGGAGCGAAGAATGTCCTCCGGTACCGGAAAGAGGTGTTGAAGGCAGGTATGTTTGGCCTATATACGCGGACTTTGAGATTTTCGAAACAGATTTAGAAGGCAACGTAGTGAACCAACTCACGGACCGTCCTGGGTACGACGCTGAAGCCACACTGTCGCCACAGGGAGATAAGATGGTGTTTACTTCGACTAGAACGGGAGATTTAGAGCTCTTCACATGTGACCTTGACGGAAGCAATGTTTTCCAAGTGACAGACGAATTGGGCTATGATGGTGGGGCGTTTTTCTCACCTGATGGGGAGTGGTTGGTTTGGAGGTCTTCTCGCCCGAAGACGGAGGAAGATGTAAAGAAATACAAGGATTTACTCGCTAAAGATTTAGTAGAACCTTCAGATATGGAGCTGTTTATAGGGCGAGTAGACGGGACGGAGATTCGTCAGGTGACTCAACTGGGAGGAGCCAATTGGGCGCCTTATTTCCATCCTGATGGAGATAAAATCCTATTTTCAAGCAACCACCATACTGGAGGGTTCCCTTTCAATATATTTATGATTAACCTAGACGGAACGGGACTTACGCAAGTGACTTTCGACAACGCCTTCGACAGCTTCCCGATGTTTTCTCCAGATGGAAAGCGACTTGCTTTCTCTTCAAACAGAAACAATGGCCGGACGAGGTCTACAAACGTTTTTGTAGCCAATTGGGTAGAGTAGACATTGACTACTTTTGAACCATGAAAAAGTATTACCTGCTGCATAAGCCATTTGGCATGTTAAGCCAGTTTACACGTGAAGGAGGACATCCTTCTATCGCTGATGTAGACTTTACATTTGAGAGCGATGTATATTCTGTGGGAAGATTAGACACTGATTCTGAGGGGCTGTTGCTGCTTACGAATGACAAGAGATTGAATTCTGAACTCCTGTCTCCAGAGAACGGACACCCTCGTACATACCATGCGCAGGTAGAAGGCACTCCTGACTTATCTGATCTCAGAAAATTACAGAATCCGATGTTACTGAAAGTAAAAGGCAAAGAATTTAAGACTCGCCCATGCAAAGTGGCGATCTTAGACCCTCAGCCAGATTACGTAGCTCGCCTCCCTCCTATTCGTGTACGCAAAAACATTCCAGACTCTTGGATTTCTATTACGCTCACAGAAGGGAAGAACAGACAGGTTAGGAAGATGACCGCAGCTTCTGGCCTACCTACTTTAAGACTTATAAGAGAGGCCATCGGGCCATTTAAGTTAGATGGATTAAAAGCTGGAGAAGTACGTGAGATCTCCGAAGCGGAAATTAGTAAGCTCATCTGATGAGGTTAGTGATCGGGTTTTTCAGGACTGTATTGACTGTATGGTATTCAGCCTTTTGGTGTGGTACAGCTTTGATAACTCTCATTATTTTCCCGAACAGTTCTGAGTTGGTTTTAAGGAAATTTGCGAAGAAATATTGGAGTGAGTTTCTGATGAAGTGGATCGTCGGAGCTGAGCTAGATGTTCAGTTACATCCTGAAACTGAGGCGTTATTTAAATCGGGCCGTGGAGCGGTTTTGGTTTCCAATCACTCTAGCTACTTAGATATAAACTTAGCCTTTGCATCTACACCTACTCCCATCGTTTTTATTGCAAAAGCTGGAATAAAAAAAGTTCCTCTTCTGGGTGGCGCGAATGAAAGAGTGGGAACCGTTTTCGTAGAAAGAGGGAATATTAAAATGGCAAAGCAGGCCATTAAAAAGTTGGAGAAAACATTGAGAAATGGTCGTAGCGTACTCGTGTACCCTGAAGGAAGTCGATTCAAAACGAATGAAATTCAACCATTTAAAAAGGGCGGTTTTCATCTTGCTTCTAATGCTGGAGCTCCAGTAGTACCTGTTTATCATGAGGGCATGGGAGAGATCTTGCCTCCGCATACTTTTATCATAAGAAAGCCTTCAAAACCTGTTGTAGTAAGATTCGGAAAACCCATTTACTCCTCTAATGTAGAGGAATTAAGGGACAAGAGCTTCGAGGCTGTTAAAGATCTTCAAGCTAAGCTGAGACATTAGCTGCGAGCTCCTTTGCAAGCTCTGTTGCGAGCTTGAGACCTTCTCGAATTGCCCTTTGAGCATCCAACCCTCTACAGTTGGCTGCGCCTCCTATGAGAGAGATGTTGAGTCCCGAGGATTTTAATTCTTCTAGAAGGGGTGCAAATGGAGTTTGGCCAGTACAAACTACGACAGTATCCACTTTGAGAGTAACATCACCTTTTTCTAGGTGAGTGAGGTGTAGGCCTTCATTATCTAACCTCGAATACGTTATGCCACCCCACATGTTTACGCCACGCTCCCGCAAGGTCATCCTGTGAATCCAACCGGTAGTTTTTCCGAGTTTTGCGCCTGGTTTTCCCGGACTACGCTGTAAAAGATGAACAGACCTCTTAGACTTCGTTCGTGCAGACGAAATCAGACCTCCCCGCTCGGATAAATTCTTATCTATACCCCAAGACTTATGGAACCCCTCAGAGTCTGAGTCGTGGGTGAGGAAATCAGCCACATCGAATCCTATTCCTCCGGCGCCCACAATAGCTACCCTCTCCCCAACAGAAACCTTCCCACGTAAAACATCTAAATAGTTGACTACCTCTGGCCTATCAGAACCAGGTATTTTCCAAGATCTTGGCAGAACTCCAGAAGCAAGTACTACATCTGAATACCCCTCAGCTTTTAACTGTTCAGCATCAGCTTTTGTATTTAAGCGCACATCAACGCCTAAATCTAAAAGCCTACTTGAAAAATGTCTTATCGTAGCTTGAAATTCGTTTTTACCTGGGATAAGTTTGGCAACATTAAATTGACCTCCCAATTCATGGGATTGCTCAAAAAGTGTTACCTCAAATCCCAAGCTGGCAAGTTCCGAAGCACAGCTCATTCCAGCTGGGCCACCACCCACTACGGCCACTTTCTTTCCGTTGGAACTGGCCTGTATTGAAGCATCAAACCACTTGTTTTCTTCACACGCACGTGGATTAACAAGGCAAGAAGCAGCTTTGCGTTTAAATACATGATCTAAGCATGCTTGGTTACACCCTATGCAAGTATTAATTTTCTCAGACTCACCTTCTTGAGCCTTTTTCATCAAATTGGGGTCTGCAAGGAAAGGCCGAGCCATAGAAATCATATCTGAACATCCATCTTTAAGTGCCTTCTCACAATCTACAGGGTCGTTAAAGCGATTGGTGGTAATGAGGGGGATCCCCACCTTTCCCATGAGTCGTTTCGTTACAAAGGCAAAACCACCTCGAGGAACCATCGTCGCAATGGTAGGAATCCTCGCCTCATGCCAACCAATTCCTGTATTAATTACATCCGCCCCTGCAATCTCAATATCCTTCGCAAGGTGCTCAACCTCTTCCCAAGAGCTACCTCCAACTACCAAGTCCAACATGCTTAACCTGTACATAATCAAAAAATCTGGTCCCACAGCTTCTCGTATGCGCCTAACTATATCTTTGGGAAATTGGATTCGGTTTTCGAAACTCCCTCCCCATTTATCTGTTCTGTGGTTCGTCTCCGATGCAATAAATTCATTAATTAAATACCCCTCCGACCCCATTACTTCCACCCCACTATATCCAGCTCTTTTAGCTAAGACCGCTGTCTTTACGAAATCTTTTATCGTCCTTTCTACTCCTCTTGAAGAAAGGGCTCTGGGCTTAAATCTATTTATGGGAGCTTTGATCGCTGAAGGTGCCACATTAAATGGTGTATAGGCATATCTCCCTGCATGGAGAATTTGCATAACAATATTTCCTCCCTCAGATTTTACAGCATTAGTTATCACCCTGTGCTTGGCGACATGAAAGATGTTTGATAGTCTCGCCCCACCGAAAATAGTCACCCCAGCTCTGTTAGGTGAAATACCCCCCGTTACGATAAGCGCCACCCCTCCCTTAACACGATCTGCATAGAATCTAGCAAGGTGTTTAAATCCTCCCTTTTCTTCTTCTAGACCAGTATGCATTGACCCCATGATGACTCTATTTGATAGCGTCAGTGAGCCAAGTTTAATGGGGGAAAAAAGTAGGGGAAATTTATTTATTTTTGGCATCTGTTTTTTTAAGATTTTTATTCAAAATCACGAAATCTATCTACAAATTCATCACGAAGACCACTCCTAGATACTTGCATTTTTATGGACTTTTCAGTAACTGGATGTGTTAACACCTTCTCCTTGGGCTTGAGTTTATTCCAGACTTCCATAAAGTACATGTCATTGGTCTCGAAGTTTAAAAAAGTATCATATTCGAAATAATACCAATGTCCCTCACTGATATGAAAATAGACTTTTAACTCATCGCGATTTCTTCCCCGAACTAACTCTACCCTTCCAGGCATCGTTCTGAAGACAGCGTCATCTCCTATTGTTGCGATTCCTATTTCTGCAGTAGAAATAAACGCATCTTCATATGGATCATACGCAAGCTCAAGACCTGTGAGCATCATCGTAAACCTCACTTCTTTAGGTACCTTTTTATACGTTCCTTCTCTCGATAATTCTCTAAGAGCATTGTCAGCCACTTCCATCCCTGCAATCTCTCTTAAAGCATATTCATAATTGGTAGAACTGAAATCAAGGGGTGTCGCAACGGAAGCATTTGTGAGTTGCTCAGCCAAATGGGATTCTAAATCTTTCGACATATACATATTTAAAGCAAGAGATCCTCGCATCTCGATCTTGCCAGACTCACTTTCCCAAACATCACCCACAAATGTGTGGTCAATAATACTTAAATCTAGAGGCAGAGTAGTCGACCCCGAGGAAAATACTCCACAACCATCAAAAGGGAGTTCTGTTAATGTCCCTGGCAGCTTTGGGTTGCGGAATTTATCATCAGAAGCAACAACATACCTTGAATTGGCCTTGTCAAATCTCAGATTTCCCTCAGGTTTAAAAATCTCTATATCGCCTCTGTCAGGCTTCTTCGTAAAGAACCCAGCATACGCTTCGAAAGGCGAATCATCCGTGAGCAATACCCCCACCCCTAAATGTGACATCATCATTTCTTTAACTACTGAATCAATAGGGATTGCTACATTTACAGGGTCTATCACACCATTAAATCGGATCCACTCACGCCTAAATTTATCACATTCGAAAGCAAGTCTCGTACCTCCCTCAAATTCTAAATTTTTTCTATTGGCCTGAAGCATTACTTCCCCAGTGAACTCAAAATAAGGACTTAAATAAAACTCTTGATCAATCTCAATATCGCCCTGAGAAAAAGTAGTATATGAATCATCAACTGCGATGTTTTTGAAAAAGATAGGCCAATCAATTCCCACAGCATCTTTATAAATATATGAGCCTGAAGCTTGGTAATCTAAGCGCCCACGCACAAAGACTTTCGCATCAAAAAACCTGTGGTAACGCGAGACATCGTTCGCATAAATTTGCGCATTAAGTAAGATGTCCATCGCAGCATCTCTCCTTATTGTTACGTTTCCGCTATCAGGCCAAATCTCAGCATCAGCAACTGCCATAGCTCTTACATCTCTACACATTACCACGGCTTCTTCTACCATGTACAATGCTTTTGTACATGAAAAGTGAAGGGAGTCCTGACCTGGATGGACGGAAAAGAAATTTGAATACTTTCGGTCGGCTAAGTCTGAGAACAAGAGTTCTTCGTTATCAGTGAAAGAGTTTTCCAATTCGATTTGGTCATCATCCATAAACCATGTAAACCTATCCATTTCACAGATGTACCTCACAGCCGGCAAAGCAATTTCAGTAACCCCTTCGTGAGAAATGAATTCACCAGCACGTCTGTCGAAATTCACATTTGCATTCACATTTTCCGTTTCAAAAGCGAGTGCATTTAAATCGTTACCCGTAATTTCGAAATGTGCGGTATCAGCAAGGATAGCTCGTTCTTCCATGTTAAACAACTTGGATGTTAGGAAGGCATCTTCAAATTCAAACTCACCATTCGCCGTCATACCAGACCTACTCAAGTGAAGTGCACCTCCAAGCAACACATTGTCGTTAAAACACTTTAACCTGCTTAAATCAGACCTTACATCGAGTACTGGATCACCCGATTGTATATTTCTATTGAGGGTAAACTCTGTCGTAGTTGCGAAGACCTCAGGCACATGTTCGTAAGAAGCATTGTTAATATACTCACTCGTATTTCCGAAGGCTGAGTCTGGAACCAAAACCATGTCCTCACCTCGAAAATTAGAAGTCAGGAATTCTATTTCTCCAGTTCCTTGAAGACCGTTCATATTGAGCTTTAAATCAGCGTATATAGTACCCACACCTAAGAAAAGGGGAAATCCTTCTGGAGGACTACTGGCCTCTATTCCTAAAGAGAAGTCATCCATTAGTTTTAGATCGACTTCGAGATTGGGAATAATCCCATCTGCTAAAAGCTCTCCAGTAAAACTCATATTTGCCTTCATAAAGTTGTCCAAGCTATCTATAGCGAAAGGATCTAAAGCGTACCTGAATCTATTTTTGTGGTAAGCACCTTGATGTATGTTCTGTGAGTCGTAGTAAACATACGAGGGCTTCACACTGTTAAGAACTGGATAGTGAGTGTAGAACTCTGACTTCCAACCGGATCGATTTGAGGGATGATCCAACTCTATGGTGCCAGAAATTCCATCTATAGAGTTTCTTACTAACCTGGTCTTTGGGTTTCCATCGACTCCTTTCTCCCCCTCAACTTCTGCTCGAATATGCATCTGATCAACAGCGTTTAATGCAATTGTAAAATCGTCATAGTTAAACTTAAAGTTCTTTCCATTAAACTCGAAATTACCTGCCTGTACGCGTCCGCCAAATGTAAAATCTCGATTTCCAGACATTTTGATATATCCGTTTTTAGGAGACACCACTACGTTTTGGGCTTCGCTGAGTTTAAAGCTTGAAAGACCTTGAATTTCAAGTGTTTTGTCTACCAAACCAAGCTGAGCGTTCACTCCGTTTAAGACTTCTGAACGAAAAGCAAGAACGTCATAATCTATAAGAAATCTATTGCATTGTAGGTGCTTTTCCGCTTTAGGTAACCATTCACACCAGTAATCCGTCTCATCGTAAGTAACGTAACCTTCAAGGGCCAAGTTCATGAGTATTAATCTAGATTGAACCACGCTCAGTTTTAGGAAAGAGGCATACTCAGAAGCGTAGAAACCAGAAGATGGGTTGCTATGTACAAAGCGCCCCAGCTCCACAAGTGGGTTAATTAAAGCTTGGCCCGTCATATTGTCAAAAGTTCGCTTGTCGAAATTTGCATGAGATCTGAAGACCCCCAAGGCACGACTCGAAGGGACTATAGCGCCTAAATCTACTGTTCTACCACCAATTTCCCATGTCAACGCCTCTACATGAAAATCAATTTTGTGGTAGGAGTCGGAAAATGCCTGCAGTCCTACGCCTTCTTCATCTCTAACAACGCGAAGTCTCTTGCCTATATCATCGTATCTCACGGCGATGTTTGGATGGTAAATACTGTCCTTGTCCAAGTAAATAGATATTGTTGACTTTGTAGCTGACAACCCCTCACGCATAAACAACATCTCATCTACAAAGCAGCGAACAAAGAGTGTATCATTGTTGTAGATTTTTAAATATCCCGGGGTGTCCCCGATGGACGTGCCACTTAGCTTAGAGCCTTTGACAACAATGCCTCCCACAAAATCCATGTTGGGGAAAATATTTACAATCACTAGCTTCTCTGCCTTTGACTCAAACCTAGGGTAAGTCTGCTCCTGAATCGATCTCGAGGCTTTGACTTTAAAATCGAGCTTGCCTTCTATCGCCTCATCGAAAAGACTTGTGTGAAACGTTACTGGGTATGCTGAAAAGTAACTCCCCGAAAGCTTCACCTCGTAATCGTTTAGTTCGACGAACTGAAGGCTATCTACAAATACTGTCCCTTCCCAATTCACAAATCCTCCCTCACCCTTCCATTTAGACAAAGTGGGTAAAAACACGCCGTTCGTTTGCCTTATTCTCGATGTGTCACCATTTAAAGTACAAACGAGTGATCCATCGGTAAATTTCACATACGGCAATGAGTCTATTCCAAACTCCATTTCACCCCCATCGAAATGCCAGCCAGACAAACCCTCATCTGCTATTGATCCATTTTTAAAAAGCTTAGGTGAAATCTCAAGGTAATTGTTGATTTCTTTTCTCCACCTCTTATTTTCAGACATTGCGGCTATTTGGGCGTGCCAATCGCCCCAAAGAACAGAATCCATTCCTGTATCAAGCTGCTCAGAAACGCCCCTCAAATATCCAACAATTCCAGAAGAATTCTTGAGATGAATCGACTGCAGCTGTAAAGTCGTTGAAATGATTGTGTCCTGAATCGACTTAGGCGTAGAGGGGCTTAAAAGCTGAGGTGTGAAAACCTTACGGAGCCACGCTGAGTTTTCAGCCTCGCCTTTAGCAAAATCATCTTGAAGTTCCTTCACAAAGGATTGAGCAGATGGCAAATCATCCCTTGGTGACTGGTCTGACTGAGCGAACGCTTCAAAAGAGATTGACCAAATAATACACATCGCTGCAATTGCTATTACAGACCTTAACGTGTATAATGAATTTGTTCCTCGCATCAACCTACAATGTAGGAAGTCATTGATGAGTATCTGCTATAACTGCTACTCGGGTTTCACACAAATAATACACGCCCACCCTTCACTATCCTTAACCTCCTCAACACGCCACCCAAGCCCATCGATCACCCTTTGTAAAACAGGCACATCTCCAACAAAGAATCCAGACAAAGCGATTTGGCCTCCAGGACTCAAGACATTGTCATAACATGACATATCCTGAACTAAAATATTCCTATTTATGTTCGCAAGAATAACATCATTTATACGCGTCCCAGACAAATTTGAAGCGTCGCCACAAACCACAACAAGACGATCATCTACAGAAAAACCATTCAATTCAGCGTTTTCTATCGTGTTTATGTAGGCTCCCTCTTCAATATCGATCGCGAGTACTGAGGCTGCTCCAAGCTTCAAAGCTGCGATTGCTAACACCCCGGTTCCGCAACCCATGTCTAATACCGTCATCCCTTTGACTTCTAAATCTAGCAAAGTGTGCATCATTAAAAGTGTTGTATCGTGGTGCCCTGTACCGAAAGACATATGAGGCACGATAACAACATCTAAAAAATCCTTCTCTGCCTTTTCCGGCAAACTGTGGAAAGGCGCTCTTACTATGGCTCTTTCTCCGACATAAACAGGCTCGTAATTCGCTTCCCATTCAGCATTCCAGTTCCTTGTCTTCACGATACTTTCAGACCAAACAACCTCAGCCAATCCCATCAATCTCATTTTAACATCTAAAAGCTCAGGCTTACCTACAAATTGCTCGGGAATATACGCTGTCAAACCTTCGTCTGTAGGTTCAAAAACTTCAAAATCCAACTCTGAAAGCCAGGCAATAGCGACCTCACGTGCCGGCAGCAAAGGCGTAAACTTAATGTCGAGTTTAAGATAGTCAGCACGTATAAATTCTCTACTCATTGAACTTAGAACTGATTAATTAAAGACTTGAATCAGCTTTTATAATTAACTGAAAATCAGACGTGTCTAACGAAGCGCCACCAATCAATCCTCCATCTACATCGGGACTTGTAAAAATCTCATCTGCATTCGATGGCTTACAACTTCCGCCATATAAAATTGAAGTTTTCAATGCGGTATCAGCATCAAACCTATCGGCGAGGTAATGTCTAATAAAACGATGCATTTCCGCTGCCTGAGCAGCAGATGCAGTCCTCCCTGTTCCAATAGCCCAAATAGGTTCATATGCAACCACTACGCCTGCCATTTCCTCTGAGCTAACACCATCAAAGGCAGAGACAAGCTGAGCTTTAATTACCGACTCCTGACTTCCCTCATCTCTCGAAGCAAGGTTTTCACCACAGCAAAGCACCACACCTAGACCAGCATCAATGCATCTACGCACTTTTTTGGCAACTATTTCATCTGACTCCCCGAAGTCAGCTCTTCTTTCCGAGTGGCCCACCAAAGCATAGTCCACTCCACAAGAAACGAGCATATTAGCAGTAAACTCACCAGTATAAGCACCATCAGAAAACGCACTAACTTGTTGTGCCGCAATGAGTATTCCATTAAGTTCACTCCCGGAGAGCTCAGACAAATAAGGCGCTGGAGGAGCTATCATTACCCTCACGTCTTTTGGCATAGAACCCATCGCCACACCCATTACAGCTATCCACTCACGGGCCTCATTTATAGATTTGTTGCTTTTCCAGTTTCCTGCTACGATATTTCTCATCTTAGATATCTGATATTTGTGCAAATATGCCTCAGACAGATTCAAATTCCACAATCAATTCCACTCTCAAGAAGATTTGGGGTTTTGACGCGCTGAGAAAGTTTCAAGTTGGCCCTGTATCTGCCCTCACTTCAGGCACAGACGTCATCGCTCTTTTACCTACTGGCGGTGGAAAATCCTTATGCTTCCAGCTTCCATCCCTCGTGCGTGGTGGGCTATGCATCGTGATTTCCCCTCTCATCGCCCTGATGGAAGACCAAACCAACCAGCTTAAACTTTTAGGCGCACGTGCAGCATCACTAACAGGTGACAGAAATAACATAGATAGAATTCTAAACAATGCCAATGTCGGTGCTTTAGACTTCCTATACCTTTCTCCCGAAAGACTTAACGATCCGCTTTTCATAGCTCAGGCTCCCCTACTTGATGTAAGAACCATAGCCATTGACGAGGCACATTGTATTTCACAATGGGGACACGATTTCAGACCTGAGTTCAGAAATGTAAGCGTTCTAAAATCCTACTATCCGACAGCTGTACTGGGTGCATACACAGCCACTGCCACAAATGAAGTGCTCGCTGATATCGCAACCCAACTCAAGATCGACGCCGGGTGCATCCACACCACCTCGATGAGAAGGCCAAACCTTGAATTTGAAGTCAGCACTTGGGGTGATACCGAAGAAGAAGTCTTACTTCTAGCGCGCAAACTCAAAGGGTCTGGACTTGTTTATGTCAAGACTCGAAACAATGCCGATCGATGGGCGACAAGACTGTCATCTGTGGGACTGTGCGCCACCTCATTCCATGCCGGCCTAGAAAAAAACGTCAAACAAAAACGCCAACGAGATTGGATTTCCGGCAAGGTGCCCATTATGGCCTGCACATCCGCATTTGGAATGGGCATCGACAAAGCAGACGTAAGGTGGGTTTTACATGTAGGCGCTCCCGCAAATATCGAGAGCTATGTCCAGGAAGCAGGACGAGCTGGTCGCGATGGCAACCCCTCTCGATGCATCTTATTCCAAGGCGCACGGGATTTAAAGAAGAGTGAAGCCCAAATCAAGGAAATGTTTCCATCACTTAAAACGATTCAGAATATTTACCAAACCATTGCCAATCAAGGCAAAGTAGCAATAGGCGACACCCCCATCGACCCCACCAACATTGATATTAAAGAGTCTGCAAAAAATTCTAGATGCACGACTTCAGAGGTTTTGGCTTCGCTGTCTTTTTTAAATAGTGCCGGCCACATAGAGTTAATTAAAAATCACAGAAGTTCTTTAGGGAAAGTAAAGTGGCTGGGAGGTAGAAATAGCATTGTGAATGAGACGACACATCCAACCGACGTACTCGCATCTTACTTAATGAGAATAGGGCTAGATATGGAACCTATTTCGACTTCGGCAAAAAAACTCGGAAGTGAGCTAGGATTAGCGGAGCACGTCATCGATTCTGCGTTGAGAACCTTAGACGCTCAAGGTCGAGTTGAGTGGATGCCTCAGGCAGCAGAGTATGAGGCTGTTTGGCCTTCAGCAAGAATGAAAGCCGGAAAAATCACCCTACCCTCCTCGGTTTATGCCGACAGGAGAGATTCCGCCAATAATAAATGGAGCGCCATACAAGGATTTATTTCAACTGAAGGTTGCCGTTCAGAAGTTCTCGATTTATACTTCAGCGACGACCCTGTGAGTCAATGTGGAGTGTGTGACAACTGCACCTTAAATCCCAGAAAGACTGAGGAAAAACTCTTAAGCATTCTGAGGATAGCTCACCCTGAGGGGGTCGATGCCTTCAACCTTATCCGCAAATTCAAAGCAGGCCACAAAAGTGCGGTATCTCACATTTTAAGAAAACTATTAGACGGAGGGGAAATCAGAACTAAAGGCACTGTCGTTTACGTAATTTCGCCGAATGAATAATCCCAGCTACCCTACCGTTACGATAAAGCCTAAGAGACAAGAAAGCATTCTACGTCGTCACCCTTGGGTTTTCAGTGGAGCAATTAAAAAAATAGAAGGAAAGCCTGGGGCGGGTGATTGGGTGAAAGTGATTGCGAACAAGGGGGCTCTGCTCGGTTGGGGCCATTTCTCACCTGGAACTTCTATCGCCATCCGCATGCTCACGTTCGCAGAAGACAGGCCTGACGATCTGTGGTGGATTGACAAGATAAAGGAGGCTATCAGTGTTAGAGAAATGCTGGGTCTTATCGAAAGTGATACGAACGATACCTGTAGGCTCATTCATGCTGAGGGAGATGGATTGCCTGGACTTATCGCAGATTTTTACGCGGGTGTATTGGTTATCCAGTGCCACACTCCTGGCATGCACAACGTCATCAAACTGCTTTGCTCGGCTTTCTCTGAAGCGCTTGGAGACAAGCTCGTTGCAGTTTATGATAAAAGTTCTAAAGCCCTTGCCAAGCATGGCGGGACGGTGAGTGAGGATGGTGTGGTTTGGGGTAAAATGCCTGTGGAACACTTCGCTACTGAGCATGGCCATAAGTTCAATATAGATTGGGAAAAAGGACAGAAAACTGGTTTTTTCATAGACCAAAGAGAGAACCGCAAACTTCTCAGCCATTACTCAAAGGACAAGAAGGTCCTCAATGTTTTTAGCTATACAGGAGGTTTTTCTATCTACGCGATGAAAGCTGGAGCAAAAGAGGTGCACAGCCTTGACAGCTCAGAGAGAGCTCTTGAAGTTTGTGAAGAAAACGTTGCTTTAAACGCTCTAAATATGGATAAGCACAAGAGCTTACAAGAAGAAGCTGTAGCGTATTTAAAGACTGACCTTAGCGAATACGATATTATCATTCTCGATCCTCCAGCTTTTGCAAAGCGAGCATCTGCGAGACACGCAGCCGTTCAAGGATACAAGCGAATCAACCTTCGCGCTATCGAATCTATGAAACCCGGGTCTTTGTTATTTACTTTCTCTTGTAGCCAAGCTGTCGATGAGAAGCTGTTTACAAATACCATCATCGCTGCTTCTATCCAGGCAAACAGAACCGTGAGAATCCTTCACCGCTTAACACAGCCCGCTGATCACCCAGTTAGTGCATTCCATCCTGAGGGAGCTTATCTAAAAGGACTTGTGATCAGAGTGGACTAGAGAGGTTCTAGACAGCCTAAGACAACCTTAAACGTCAGGGCTGAAGCATTCCTTTTTCCCAAGCACCACTTGCCGATTTGGTGTAAACCACTCTGTCGTGTAAACGCGAAGCCCTCCCCTGCCAAAATTCCACTCTCTCGAAAGCGATCCGATACCCTCCCCAATGAGGAGGCCTTTCAACTTTATCTACTCCATCAAATCTAGCTTTTACCTCAGCATAAGATTTGGTCAGCTGATCTCTTGAATCTATGGGCTCGCTCTGAGCAGATACCCAAGCGCTTAATTGGCTTTCTCGGGGCCTTGTGTCAAAGTACAAATTATTTTCTTCCTCAGAAACTTCTGTCACCACACCCGTTAAGCACACCTGCCTCTCCATCTCAGCCCAAAAAAACGTTGCACCCGCTTTAGCATGGCCTCTCAAATCCTTACTCTTGCTGCTGTTTTTGTTGGTGTAAAAAACCAACCACTCATCTTCTATCGCTTTCACTAACACCGTCCTTCCTTTAGGAAACCCATCAGCTGTCACCGTCGATAAACAAAATGCATTTGCATCGGGTACGTTTGTCTTTAAAGCCTCACTTATCCAGGTAGAAAGCTGTTGAGCAGGAGAATCCGCCAAATCCTGCATACGCATTTCCCCCTTCACATAATCCGTTCTAACCGAGTGTATATTTTTCATCTAACAAAAATATTAAGCCAAATATCAAATGTGATGACACAAATCAAAATGCTTAGAGTTCTTTAGCTATTAAAGTTTCAGTCCAAACCTCAACACCATTTGCATCCTTCACAATAATCTCAAGAGATCTATTCTTTCGTGGACCTGAGAAGTTAAGTTCCGCAAAGTTTCTAAAAGGAACGGTAGTTCCTTCAACCCTTAACTCGTTAGGCTCATCTGTATTATCGTAAGCGCTACTTGTAAGAGGCGACACCGTCAAATCGTAAATTACGGCACCTCCCTCCAACTCTATTCGACTCATGTCCGTACAATGTCTATCACCTGTCAAGAAAATCACACCGTGAATATGCTCCTCCTCTATCCTATCTATAATCTCTTGTCTTTCTGGAAAGTTGGCCATATTTTCATGAAGCTCTACAGTATTTAAAAACTGACCTCCCACAGCAACCATCTTAAATGGAGCTTTGCTTTTATTTAATGCTGCAATCAACCAGTCTATTTGCTCCTCTCCGAGAACATGTATATCCTGAGTCTTGTTGTTGTGATGTATCCTTTGGGATCTATTGTCTAACAAAAAGAACTCCACATCGCTAAACCTAAATGCAGTCGCAATATTGTTTGCTCCTGAAGGCGCTCCATAACTTGGATTCGCCCAAAATGTTTTAAACGCTTCCTGTGCCCAGTCTCTATGTATCCAACTTGCATCACCATCGTTGGGGCCGTAATCGTGGTCATCCCAAATCGCATAGTTGGGACATGCCTTCAAAAGCTCTTGCATTTCCGGCAAAGCACGAGTGTGAGTGTAACGATACAGGTACCCTGAATAGCTTTGAAAATCCACCTCCCTCAGATAAACGTTGTCACCTAACCACAACATCATGTCCGGCTCAGCAGATACAATAGACTCGAAAACCTCATATTCGCCCCCATAGCCGTGCCCAGGTCTATCATAGATAGAATCATTAATAAACACACAGCTTCCAATTACAGCCTTAAATTCAGGAGGGTCCATTCTATAATCCCAAAGCACCTGAGTGTCTATGTTAATTGTATCTCCAATTGTTGCACCGTTTGCAACCAGCACAGCACTGTAGTGACTCCCTGGATCTAACCCGCTTAATTCAAACTGCGCACTAAACGCTGTTTTTGAATCCGCCCACTTCGAATCAGAATATCTAGCAGATTCTTCACCCCCTTCTTTCCAGTATGACACACTTAAATCAGCCGCATTATCTACTTGAGCCCAAACCTGAGCTGACCTCATACTAACATGACCTATCATAGGTCCGCTAACTAATTCTGGAGTCGATTCTTCGCAACAAGATGAAGTTCCATCTGACAAAGATGAAATTGTCGAATAATTTAAAACACATCCCGATAAACTTAAGAGTGTGAAAACAAAAGCTGTTGTGTAAGCCAATTGAGTAACAAGTCGGTTATTCATAATTAAATCGTTGATTAATCCTTTGTGGTATTATAACTTCAAAAATAGCGCATAAAAAAAGAGGGAACTCGAAAGTTCCCTCTTTAAATTGTATGTTTCTTTATTTATTATCTCGAGTATTTCCCGAGACATGCTCGAGAAAATCTCTGAACTACTTTGTTCTACTCTTAGCGAGTAACAACGAAGTTAGTTGCTTGAGAGAAGTCCTTATGCATAGCAGTCAACGTGTAAGTACCAGCAGCTAAAGCGTGCTTGATAACAAGACGGTTACCACCTACAACATCTTGCTGGCTGTACTCAGAAGTAAGAACAATCTTACCTGTAAGATCAGTAGCTTCAATGATGATGTTCTGGTCACCTAATACCAACTCAGTGTCAAACTGCATAGAGAATGAAGACTCGAATACTGGGTTAGGGAACACGTTGAAATTAGAATCATTAGCGATACCTGTAAGACCATCAGTAGCAGCTCCTTCACAAGAACCGTCGTTGTAAGTAGCGTCAGAAGAGTAATTAGCAGCTTCAACGTTAGTACATCCGAAAACCTGAGCATCTGTAGTAGAGAATGTCAAGTCGTGAGCTCTCCAAGTTCCACCTTCGCCATCACGGCCTTGTAGGTTAAGAACTCCAGTAGCTACTCCGTCAGTAGTAAGTTGCATAAGAAGCACCTTGTTACCAACTTCAGCAGCAGCTTGAACATCAGTAGGAACAACAAACCAAGCTCCGTCAGTAACAGTAAGTTCGTTACCAGCTAAGAAGTTAGTATAATCAATTCCAATAGTCCATAGGTTATTGTTCTCGCTGTTATCAGCTCCTACAGTTACCCAGCTATCAAAAGCTAGACCTTGATCAATACCTACAATCGCTTCGTTCACGTCTAGTGAAGAAGAAGATCCGTACTGGTGCTGGAAGAAAGATCCAGTTGTTGCTACGTTTAACACGTGCTCATCAGCAGCGAAAATTGCGTGAAGTGAGTGTTGTGCTGAAGGAAGTACTGCGTAAACACGATATGTGTTTCCAGGTACAACTCCACCGTTGTCTACAGCTTCAACTACCAACTGTACGTTGTTAGCGCTAGCTCCAAAGCCCATTAAAAGGGCTGCTGTCATTGCAAAAAGATTCTTCATTTGAATGGGTTTATTATTACTAAATTATTTATTTTTTTCAATTTTATTAAAAGCCTTCATCAGACTTGCGCATAAAGATAGGACATTCTTGTCTAAAAACATAATCCTTTTTCAAGGAGTTTGTAAATTATTGTTCGATGAACCTATAAATATAATCGATGAACACATATTATTGTATTGTTATTCATAGGTAAGACGTTACATAACGCAAAAGGTTGCGTAGAGATTTAGGAACAATAAAAAAAGTTAAAATACTCGATGAAATAAGATAAGTAAACCTATATATGAATCTCAACTATCATCTTCTCTTACCTAACTTGCATCCAGAAAAGCAAATAACATGAACAAGTTAGGGAATTTAGTGGCAGACAGATGGGTTGAGGGGGATGGTGAAGGGAGTACCTTATATAACGCAATTACAGGAGAGGTTATTTCTACAGCATCTACCCAGGGGCTAGATATCGCTAAAATGTATGAGTTTGCAAGGGAAACTGGTGGGCACGCGTTGCGTAAAATGACTTTCCAGGAAAGAGGACGAATGATTAAAGCGTTGGCTCTTCACCTTCATTCTAAAAAGGACTCCTTCTATAAAGTAAGTTCTGCAACCGGTGCAACCAAGGTTGATAGCTGGATTGATATTGAGGGTGGAATAGGGAATTTGTTTGCAAATGCTTCGCTTAGACGCAAGCTCCCTGACACATCTTTCGCTATTGATGGCGATTTCGTTCCGCTTTCTAAAGAAGGAACTTTCGGAGGGCATCACATACTTGTACCTAAAGAAGGTGTTGCGATACATATTAATGCATACAATTTCCCGATTTGGGGTATGCTTGAGAAAATTGCAGTGAATCTCTTAGCTGGAGTGCCTGCTATTGTAAAGCCTGCAACAGTTACGTCATACCTGACGGAAGTTATGGTTAGAGAGATTCATGCGAGTGGCATACTACCTAAAGGTGCGCTTCAACTCGTCTGTGGTTCTGCCCGTAATATTCTGGATTTCGTTGACGAGCGTGATGTGGTGACGTTCACCGGGTCGGCTACTACCGGGCGTGCTTTAAAGGTACATCCACAAATTATTGAGAACTCGGTGCCTTTTAATTTAGAAGCGGATTCATTGAATGCTGCGATTTTAGGTCCGGACGCGGGGCCTGGCACTCCTGAGTTTGATCTATTTGTAAAGGAGATTCGCAAGGAAATGACTGTGAAAGCAGGCCAAAAATGTACCGCCATTCGCCGCATACTCGTGCCAGAACCCCACATCGACGCCTTCCAGGAATCTCTCATTGCACAACTTTCGAAGACAGTAATCGGCGATCCATCAGTTGAAGGTGTTAGAATGGGCTCGCTTGTAGGTTGTTCGCAGAGAGATGACGTCATTGCTCAGGTCTCGAAATTAAGTTCTGAATCTGACATCGTTTTCGGTTCAACTTCGAGTTCAGACTTATCTCTCGTAGGAGCAAGCTCAGAAGTAGGAACCTTTATGAGTCCCATACTATTACGTGTAAAAGACTCCTCTACTGCGGTAAACGTACACGAAATCGAAGCCTTCGGTCCAGTGAGCTCTGTGATGTCCTATAATAAGGTAGAGGAGGCTGTCGCCCTTTCTAAAAAAGGAAAAGGATCGCTGTGCTGCAGCATAACCACCCATGACCAATCAGTCGCTACTGAGTTCGTTAGAAATGCCGCAAGCATGCATGGACGTATTCTCGTTCTTGATCGTGAGTGCGCAAAAGAAAGTACTGGACATGGATCTCCGCTCCCACTCCTTGTTCATGGCGGACCAGGTCGAGCTGGTGGTGGTGAGGAGATGGGAGGTCTCAGAGGAGTTCGACACTATATGCAGAGAACGGCCATACAAGGTCATCCCTCCATGCTAACTGCGATCACCGAACAATTTCAACCCGGAGCAGCTCAACCCGAGTCCCAACCACACGTATTTAGAAAGCACTTCGAAGAACTGCGAATAGGTGATACCGTGACTACGGCGAAGCATACCGTGACAGAGGCGGACATCTCAAATTTCGCCAACGTCTCAGGCGACAACTTCTACGCCCATGTTGATGCCACATCGCTAGAGGGGACTTTATTCGAACATCGTGTAGCCCACGGATACTTTATCCTAAGTAAAGCAGCCGGCCTCTTTGTTGATCCACAGAAAGGGCCAGTCCTTCTCAATTACGGAATCGAGGAGTGTCGTTTCACGAAGCCTGTTTATCCAGGTGCCACCATTGGAGTTCGCCTCACGGTGAAAGAAAAAATTGCACAAGAACGTCGCGAGCCTTCTGATGTCTCGAAGGGTATCGTCAAGTACCTCGTCGATGTTTATGACGAAACTGGAGAAACCGTCGCTATCGCCACCATCCTAACGATGGTTAAGATGCTCGATCAATCTGCGGATTAAGCTTTAGGTGTGATGATGTATTTGTTTTTATCCGTGTTTCTAATACTTGGAGGGGATGATGCTATGCCTGATGTAGAAACGATGACCAATACACGAAAGTTTGAATGTTTTTCGGAATCAACTAATTGTTTGGAAATAAAAGACACCTCAAGCACAACACAAGGATATCTGAGAGATTTAGACACTTTAAAAGTTTGGGTTGAAACACTGCACCCCCTCCCCTTTGCCAGAGTAAGTGAGGAAATATGGGATGCAACTTGTGAAAAGACGAAGCAAGATGTTGCTGAAGAAGGAACTGAATTGGCGATGACGCTTGCTGTAGGGTCAATGTTAGGGGTGCTGAAGGATAGCCACACAATGATCTCGCTTGGGGTTTGGGCTAAAGAGGAAATGGGGGACTTGGGGGTAAATACGCTCACGCTCACTAGCATAGACGGTGATGTATATGTAAAGCTTGATGAACAAGGATTGATAGCACCTGGAACTAAGATTAAAACGATTAATGGCCTGCCTATCGTTGATATTTTTGACCATGCTAAGACGATTTCACCTCAAGAGGGTGAGGCGTGGCTAAGTCGTGTGCGTTTCGCCGAGCATATGATATTGCCAATGGCGAGTGCTATGGTGAAAGATTCGATAAGAGTAACGACGATTAATGGGCTAGATTATCCTTTTGGGAAGAAACTTAAAATATCTAAGTGGAAAGAGAATAGAAGAGATAGACTTGATACGGGATTGAACTGGGAGTTTGATGATGGAGTGGCGCGGCTCGAAATCAGTTCGTTTATGTCTGGCTCGGGGTGGAGATATTTTAGGGAATTGAATCGTGGGTTTAAGCAGATAGAGAAACACCGAGATGAGTGGGGAATAAAAGGTTTGGTGGTAGACCTTAGAGGCAACCTAGGAGGGGCTGCTTATAGAATGGCAGAAGTCTTTTACTATTTGACAGAGGAAGAAATAAAAATTCCGGTGGCGTATATTATGAGGCAGAGTAAAGAATCAGCTGAGTTAAATCGGGATAGATATCGTGGGATGGTGAGGTGGATAGTTGATAGATGGGGGAATGAAGAAAATGGGTTGGTTGAAATTAAAAGAATGGCAGAACTGGAGATTGGAGAAGTAGATACTGTAAGGCCTGCAGGGATGAAGTTAGACATGGGCAATGTCTTTGATGGACCTGTCGTGGTTCTTATAGATGGGCTTTCTTCATCTGCAAGCGTCTCTTTTGTAAGTGAGTTTAATAGACTTGATAGAGGGATGGTTTTAGGGGAGTCATGTAATGGGCCAAACACTGGCACATTTTCCGATGCCATAGAAAGAGATCTTCCAGAGTCTGGACTTAAAGTGATGATTTCCACGTGCAGGTTTGTAATGGATGAGGAATATGCCTTTAGATCTCGCCCCATAAAGCCATCAAGATGGGTTCAGTGGAGTGAAATGGATTTTGTAGAAAATAGAGATCCATTTATTGAGGCTGTTCAGGATTGGGTTAACAATACAGAAGTGGGAGATTTAAAGCAGCTTAGCGAAAGAGAGTCCAAGCTACTTTGGGAAGAGTTGGAGACCGTGTTTTCGAGAGATCGATTGTGGGGTGGTGGTGTGCGCGAAGAGGTTTGGACTAAAGTGGTGGAAGGAGATGGTTGCGTTCAAGAAGCGAAAACCGCAGGAGAGAATTTTAAGCAGTGTAAAACATCACGGAACGTTCTGACCACACTAGCCTTGCCACAGGAATTGAGGGTGAGATTTGAACAATTAATTTCACCAAGCCGTCCAGCCGTCCTGCACTTCGGGATACACAACCGAATGGACTGCGATGTCTGTAAACCCAACTAATATGATTAGATTTTTATTTATTTTAGCAAGTATCTTGACATCTCAATTGGCTTCCGGGCAGGAACCGGAAGCGATTACACAGAAGTCGCCGCTACATTTAAAAGTGGATCCGATGATAGGAACAGGAGGTCATGGGCATACATATCCTGGTGCTACTTCGCCTTTTGGAATGGTGCAACTAAGTCCGGATACACGGCTTGATGGTTGGGATGGATGTGGTGGATATCACAACAGCGATTCTGTTATTTACGGATTCAGTCACACACATTTACAGGGAACGGGAGTAAGTGATTACGGTGATGTTTTGCTGATGCCTTGCACACAATTTGCTGGTGGACAGGAAGCGTGGAGGGATAGATACAAAAGCCGGTTCAACAAAGAAACGGAGCAGGCGCATGCTGGATACTACAGTGTCGTTTTAGAAGACCAAAACCTAAGAGCTCAACTCACCACAACGGAACGAGTAGGTGTTCATAAATACAGCTTAAATAGTTCGGATACGCTGACTTTGATTGTTGATTTACAACATCGAGACAAGCTGATACACTACAGCATCTACCCTCTGGATGACAGCACCATTGTGGGGCATAGATTGAGTGAGAATTGGGCAGAGGAGCAGCATGTTTATTTTGCCATGAGATTCGACAAGAAATTCGATTGGAGAGACCAACTTTCTGAAGTCAAGGCTACAGGGTTTGACGACGCAGGAAACATGACAGACCAAGAAATGGAATTCGTTCCAGTGTTCGCTGTGGATTTCGGTGTGGTTACGGACTTAACGGTCAGGGTCGCTTTAAGTTTTTGCGACATTGAGGGAGCTGTTAAAAATCTTGAGTCAGAAGCACCACACTCAGATTTCGAAAAATACAAAATCATAAACCAAGCGAGATGGGACAAGCAGCTAAGTAGAATCATCGTGAATGACCCGGATATGGACAAACAAGTGGTATTTTACACTTCCCTTTATCATGCCTGTACAGTACCTAATGTAGCATCCGATGTAGATGGGAGATATCGCGGGACGGACTTGCAGGTTCATCAACTTGGTGAGGATGATGGGCTACATTACACCGTATTCTCGCTT
This sequence comes from Bacteroidota bacterium, assembly GCA_027619225.1. Classification (GTDB taxonomy): domain Bacteria; phylum Bacteroidota; class Bacteroidia; order Flavobacteriales_D; family Sanyastnellaceae; genus UBA974. The sequence goes on along the minus strand of JAQCFW010000006.1, from coordinate 5,635 downwards.
TGGGATACATTCCGATCATTACACCCACTACTTTCGTGGATAGAGCCCGGCAGAACTCGGGATTTCGTGAGGACCATGCTCAGAATGTATGAAGAAGGTGGCCAGTTGCCTGTTTGGGAATTGGCGGCAAACTATACTGGGTGCATGATAGGGTACCACAGTGTACCCGTCATTTCAGATGCGAAAGCTTGGGGAATTAGTGGATTCGACGAAGAACTTGCCTTAGAGGCCATGGTTCAAGCTGCGGACTCAGCACACTTGGGGTTGGATGTTTACGCTGAGCTGGGGTATATCCCAAGCGAGCGAGAAAGTGAAGGCACTTCGAAAACCCTTGAGTACTGTTATGACGATGCATGTATCGCTCAATTTGCGTCGAGCTTAGGCACTGCTGAGGCGGATTCTATTTCGGAGCGCTTTCGTTTGAGGGCGCTTTCGTGGCGCAATATTCTTCATCCTGAATCCAACTTTATTCAGCCCAAGCGTGCTGGAGCTTGGACCCCCGATTTCGACCCTACAGAAGTGAATTTTAATTATACGGAAGCAAATGGTTGGCAATACACCTTCTTTGCTCCTCATGATATTTCAGGATTGAAGTCGTTATCGACAAGCACCGCTCCTTTTTCTACCTTAATCGAAAATCAGTTCAGCGCTCCATCAGCTACTTCGGGAAGAGATCAACCTGATATCACAGGTCTTATAGGCCAATACGCACACGGAAATGAACCCAGCCACCACGTTGCTTACCTACAGGCTTACACGGGAAATCAATGGCGCACACTTGAACTTGTTGATGAGATTATAAATACGCTATACACATCCGAGCCAGATGGGATTTGCGGAAATGAAGATTGCGGACAAATGTCAGCTTGGTATGTACTTTCTAGCTTGGGGCTTTATCCTGTGGCACCTGGGGCGAGCGGAAATAGTTCACAGCTTGTAATTGGTGCTCCGCAGTTCGAAACCGTTGTTGTATCGCCAGCACAAAGCCCATCAAGGGAATTGAATAGACCTCTGATGATCACAGTGCGAGGGGACGGAGATTATATCGAAAGTGCAAATGGTGAGATGCGATCATGGCGCTCATATGACGAAATTATTAAAGGGGGGGTGCTCGCCTTTGAAATGACCAACATAAGTAAAAATGGATTCGGAATGCTCGACGAAGATCTCCCCACTCAATATATTGATGATACGGGATTCACACCCGTCCCGGCCTTCGAAGCACCTCGAACTTTTCAGGGGAATAAAACGGTGGTGAGGTTGATGCATTTGGATTCTGAGGCAGAGATATTTTGGCGTGCAGGAAAAGAAGGTGTTTGGTCTAAGTACATGAAGAAAATATGGGTAAATAAAAATGTGGAACTCTACGCATACGCTGTGGCGGATGGGTTGAGCTCGAAAATAGTCAAGCACGAGATTGTGAAAATAGATCACGACTGGACCGTCGAGTACGCTACGCCTTACTCACACCAATATGCAGCATCTGGCCCCAACACTCTCGTGGACGGACTGTATGGCGGTGACGAATACAGAACCGGCGATTGGCAAGGGTTTTACGCAAAAACGATGCAGGCAACCATCGACCTTGGTGAATCTTTTGACATTGAAGGAATGTCACTTGGGTGTGTTCAGGACATTAGACCATGGATTTGGCTTCCTGAGAGTGTGGATTTCTTTGTATCTCAAGATGGCGTTAACTTCTCACTATTCAATCATGTTGAGCACGACGTTGCTGAGGATGATTATGAAAAGCAAGTGTTTAGATTTACAACGGAGATAAAATCTGAAGGAATAATTTCCGCTCGATATGTACGAGTCATCACAAACCCGCGCGGAATCATCCCAGAGTGGCATTTGGGTGCGGGGTTTGACAGATGGACCTTTGTGGACGAATGGAACATTCGCTTTGTGAAATGAAGAAGTTTGGGCCGTTTTTAGATTTAGGCTTAGCCGCTACAACTCCGTATCCGATGGATATAAAGATTGAGAGTGCTGATGGGGTTTGGCTTAAGCGCCATGGAGGCAAGAACTTGTTCGATGCGATTTCAGGAATTGGGGTAAGCAACTTTGGTCATGGCAATGAGGATATTTTGAAGGCGCTTCACGCCCAAATTGATCTCAACCTCCACACCATGGTCTATGGCGAATTTCGTCACGACTCTACTTTAATGGCCGCCTCACTTCTAACATCTTTTCTCCCTGAAAATCTCGACACGGTTTACTTTGTCAACTCAGGAGCAGAAGCTGTCGAAGGGGCGCTCAAGCTCGCAAAGCGAGTTACTGGCAGATCAAGGATGATCGGGTGCACAGGTGGTTATCACGGGAACACGCATGGAGCTCTTTCAGTATCTTCAAACGCAGAACGCAAAGCATCTTTTTTGCCTCTACTCCCAGAAGTTTCGTTGATAGAGTTTAACTGTCAAAACTCACTAAATTCGATTGATGCCACAGTGGCCTGCGTTATTGTCGAAACCATTCAAGGGGATGCAGGCGTTGTAATCCCGACACAAGCGTGGATTTCTGCGCTCCGAGAAAAATGCACAACTACTGGTACTATGCTCATCCTCGACGAAATTCAATGCGGCATGGGGAGATGTGGGGCACCTTTCGCTTTCACCGAGTACAATATCACACCTGACATACTCTGTGTAGGGAAAGCGCTCGGCGGCGGCATGCCTATAGGTGCCTTTGTATCCTCGAGAGAGAATATATCACTCCTATCCCACTCGCCCATCTTAGGTCATATCACCACGTTCGGTGGTCATCCTGTAGCTACAGCGGGTTCTGGGGCAGCATTAAATCTCTTAAAAAACATAGATTGGACTGCTATAGAGAGAAGGGGCGCTGCTTGGGAAGCCCAGTTAACAGCCCACCCATTGGTGAAGCAGGTTAGACGTAAAGGCTACTTTTTCGCGGTTGAAATGGAGAGTGAAGAATTCGTGACAAAGGCAATTATGAGGGGGTTAGAGGTTGGAGTACTTCTGTTTTGGTTTCTAAGCATACCAAACGCATTTAGGTTGCAACCACCACTAACCATGACGGACGAAGAAGCTGAAGTGGGTATCGCTCTGATTATTTCTGCATTAGAAGTATAATTGTTTCTTAAGCCTTGAAAAAATTGGCGACTGCATTCATCGAGCGTTTGGCATCGGGAAGCAAATCAGGAACCAATTGCCAAGCATGAAGGGCTTTGGGCTCCCAGTGGGTGTCAACTTCTACGCCAGCAGACTTAAGAGCGTTAACTGTGGATACGGAATCTGTGTAAAGGAATTCAACTTTTGAAGCCTGAACATGGGAAGTAGGAAAACCTACAAAAGAGCCGTAAAGTGGAGATACAAGTGGATCTTTATCGCTTAAGTCACCTATATAATCACGTGCGAAAGCAACAGCATCAAGTTTATCGAATGGGCTGAATTCACTGGAGTTAAGCAGATTGCTGTCAGATGTTTTAGACAGATCCATCCAAGGAGATAGGAGCGCTAATTTTGCAGGGATTTGAGTGTTTGTGGCGATACATCTCGCTACTAAACAAGCAGCCAGGTTACCTCCCGCAGAATCACCAATTAGAAAGGTTGTGCCGGATTGCTGTACGATTTCAGAATAGACAGTAAAAAGATCATCGATTCCATCAGGAAATTTATGCTCGGGTGCCAGCCTGTACTCAGGAATGATCACCTCACACTTCAATGCTTTGGCAAGGTATGTGGCTGTCGCTTTATACACTCTTGCTGAGCCGAAAGAAAACCCTCCTCCATGAGACCAAACAACTCTTTTCTTCTCGTCTCTCATTCCTTGAAAATCCACCACTCCACATTTCACACCTGCTATCATGGTGTAATTCAGGTTTCCAGCGAAATTGCCGGGATTGAGTCGTGCTAACCCTTCAATTGCCACCCGAATCTGTTGTGGAGTTGCTCCTACCACTTCCCTTCTAAGTCTTACAGCAACAGCATTACCTGATATCACAGCGGCATCAAATCTACGTGCAATAAATTCTTGGATATTTGTGAGTGGATTTTTTTCCATTTGATTGCAAATGTCGGAACTTTATCGCAATGATTCGTTATAGTCCTAAGAAAACAAACCTACCTAAAATTGGAGACATCCTTTTGAGTGAACCTCTATTAAACGATCCATATTTCGGGAGGAAGGCTGTTCTGCTTTGTGAGTATAATGAAGATGGTGCATTCGGACTTGTTTTAAACAATTTCGTGACTGTCAATATTGATGATATTCAACTTGACATTAAGAACACCAACCCACGATTTAGTGTTGGTGGGCCAGTAAATAGTTCAAACCTTTACTTTATTCACTCTTGCGGTGAAATTGAAAACTCTCACGAAATTGTTGATGGGATTTTCTTAGGAGGAGATTTCTCTCAACTTAAATCTATGATTGAAGGTGGCTACACATCTTTTAGATTTTTCTTAGGATATTCTGGCTGGTCTGAAGATCAATTGGCGGATGAAATTAAAAGCCGGTCATGGTTTGTGACCCGAGCGGGAGCAGATGAAATAATGTCAACTGATCTTGAGAACGACGAGTTTTGGAAGAAACTCATCAATGGAATGGGCCCAGGATTCTCTCACATTGCTGAAGCGCCCTTAGATCCAAGTTTAAACTAGGACGATAACCTCTACCCCACCTCAAGCTCTACCCGACACCCTTCGTGAGCTCTGACATTCATTACCCGTCCATCCTTGAAAATTAAGTACTGACCTTTAATTCCTGAGAGGACTCCAGAGCCCTCAGGTTCTTTTTCCAGCTTTATGCTCATGACTTTTGCAGGATAATGCTCAACAGGATAGTGAATCGCATAAACTGTATCTTCGTCTGAAAAGAAAGGTTCGTAATTCATGCCTAAAATATCAAAACACTCATCTTTAAGGTCTAGAAGTTCGTCAGGGTTTCGTGAGACATCCTTAAGCATGCCGAGCCAATGTGTCTTGTCATTCATGTGCTCTTTTAAAGCGACCTCTATTTCACCTGCGAGCTGCCTATAAGGAGTGACGCATAAAATGATGCCCTCTACAGCACCTTGGTCATTCCACCTAAACTGTTCTCTTCCAAAGCCAGTCACGCCAACTTTAAGTTTATTCGTCCGACTTAAATACACGATATGAGGCACGTTGTGATACCGTTCCTCAAACTCTCTATCTCTTAATGCTACCCCTGTGTGTATGGTAGAGAGCTCCGGATTTATGATAGAGGGACATGAAATGGGAGATTCGAAAAATGCCTTTTGGCTCATCCCCATTCTGTATGCCTGCTTCATATTCTCCCCTGAAACCACGCAATTTACCACACCCTCAAAACGCCAACTCAACTTCCTCCCTACCCAGTCATTCATATCGACTGAAGGCAATTGTTCAAGCACATCATACATCTGAAACTGATAACCCACTATTCCGCCAATTTCGCTTGAAGGCGATGCAATCATCTTCCTAATATTTCCACTTAAAATCATATTTCGAAAGTAATGGGATTTTTCTTAAATTTGTAACTTAAATGTCAATCTTATAAATAAATTTCAATATGAAACAATTTTTACTCCCTTTTGCTATTCTGATTCTAGGAACTGCCTTTGGCCAAACTCCTCTTTTCGAAGAAAACTTCGACTCTTATGCTGTTGGTG
>JAQCFW010000005.1 GCA_027619225.1 Bacteroidota bacterium | reverse complement strand
CAATGTTCGACCATTTAAATCGTACAAAGTGTATGATGCATCTTCGCCTCTTAAAATCCACCCAGATTCATTGCTAGAAATTGTCCATGGGTTCTCTTCAAGTTCAACCCCCTCAACTTGGGAAGTGCCAGATATTTCGCCTTTCAGGTAGTGCACAACGCCGTTCTCAGCGTTTTGATATGCCAGATGTATATACTCGCCATCATAGACAACGGAAGGGTAGCGGTTGTGTCCGCTCAAATCTTCGGTCACGTTCACAACAGACATCTCTAAGGCTTGAGGACCGGCATCTGAAATGGCAACCATGACATTGTATCCGCCAGAGTTACGTTCCCAAGTTGCGACAAGCCATTCGCCAGAACTAGAAATTGAAGGGTGGTTTTCTGAAGACGTATTGCCCGGGTCTATTTGGCCTGTTTCAAGAAATGTAAAAGCGCTTAAATCTACAGAAGACCAGTAAACCCTGCTTCCATTGGGGGCTGACATATACGCAGAAATAAGTGTGCCGTCTTCCATCACAGTAGATGATGTGCCGGACGCAGGACAAGCATTAATGACCCAATCGGTTTCATCAATATCAATAGCGTTGCTCCAATTAACTCCATCTGATGAGGCTGTAAGCCAGAAATCACGAACGTTGTCACCATTGGTTCTTACCACATTGTAATACATGCCCTCATGCCCAAAAGCATTTGAGGGACAGCACTCACAAACGCCAGGGGTAGCGATTGAGCCGCTTATTGCGGGATCGAAAGAATCCAGAGCGGAGTTGAAATGGAGTATCCCTTCTTCAGTAGGGTTTACACCTAATTTAAGAGCGACCCAAGGCAACCCTTCGTCATTGAAAGCTACGTGGGGCATAAAATGATCTTCAGTTGCATTGGGAGCGATGGCATAGGGCTCGCCCCAAGTATGGCCATCGTCTTCTGAGATGACAACAAAAGCTCCAGTAGCCCATTGCCCAAAAATTTGGTAACTCACTGCGACACGATTCTCATACACAGCCATACGCGGCCCTTCCGATTCCCCCACCAAATAGATATTCGTTTCAGAGACAATTTGAATAGGGTCTCCAAAGATTCCGTCTTCCATAATTGACAAATAAAGACCAGCGTTGTCACCAGTTTTGCCATGTAACACCATGGGGTTTCCCGCTTGATTAAGCGCAATACGTGTACACTTATTTCCGAATTCCTCAGAGGAAACATCAATAGGACTCTCCCACGTTATTGTTGGTTGAGCGACTACAGTACTTAATGCCAAACAAAACACGCCTAAAGTTATAATAGTTTTCATGAAGCACAATTTACACCTTTATCAGATGTAATTTCACCATATGGAAAATTTCATCGGATTTTTTGAGGACTTAGAGTCATGGCACAAGCTTGTTTGGATTGTAGTATGCCTAACTGGGGCTTTAAGCATTGAATCTTTAAGACCCCTTTTTAAAGGAGGATTTAGAAGCTCGGCACACACGAAGACGAACCTCGTTTTTCTCGCAACACTCGTCTTAATCAATGTCACCGTGGGCGCCCTTACTGTAGGACTTTTTATTTGGATTGAGGAGACAGGGTGGGGGCTTTTAAATATGGTGGAATGGCCAATTTGGTTAGAGCTACTCGTTGCGGTGATGGCCTTTGATCTTATTTCTCAATACATCGCACACCTGTTGGTTCACAGAGTGAAGTTTCTTTGGAGGATTCATCTCGTGCATCACAGTGATACGAAAGTGGATGCAACGACAGGAACGAGATTGCATCCTTTGGATTTTCTTTCCAGAGAAAGTTTTGCGATTCTAGCGGTCTTTATCTTAGGAGCCCCTTTGGCCTTCTATATATTTTATAGAATCCTAACGATTGCATTTACATACTTCAATCACTCCAATGTAGGTCTTCCGTTAAGTGTGGACAAGGCCATTAGCTGGGTGATTATTTCTCCAAACACACACAAATTTCACCATCATTTTGAAGAACCATGGACGGACAGGAATTTTGGGAATATTTTCTCTATTTGGGATCGTGTTTTCGGTACGTTTGCATACGGTGACGTAGACAAGATTAAATATGGTTTGGACGTAACGGATGACAGCAAATCTGATGATCTGGCCTATCAAATGATGCTCCCAATCAAAAACAATGGTCGCACAAAAATCAATCATTAAGACATGAAATTACTCGCTACGAAGGTTTGTAAAAAGCACGATTTAGGAGTGCATAATAACCTCTTTGGAGGCACTATGCTGAGCTGGGTGGATGAATCTGCTGTAGCTTTTGTGAATGAGGTGTGTCACTGTCCCAACATGGTTACACTGAAGATGGAAGAAGTGCTTTTCACTTCGCCAGTGAAGGAAAACAATCTCATCAAGATTTATGGCGAGATTGTGAGCATAGGAAACAAGAGTATCACGGTACAAGTCAATGCCAGGAAGTTCAATGTATATAGTCACGAGGAGGCAGACGTATGTACGACTCGACTCATCTTTGTTAGACTAGACGATGACGGTACTCCGATTCCGATCGCGCAACACGTGAAGGAAAAGAATCCTGATAAGGTTTTATAAGTCGGGTTTAACTCGTTTAGCAATTGGTGCCGAAGAGGCTTAAAAAACTGAGGGCATCGTAAACAGTGACCATCCCATCTCCGTCCATGTCTCCTTCACAAGACGAAGTACATCCGAAATCGCTTAATATTAATAAGAGATCGACGATTGTGAGGGCTCCATCTCCGTTAATGTCGCCAGTACAAACACCTGTTCCGGGGTCATAATTCGTTGCGTTCACTGGAATAGTATTATGTCCCGATTGGGGGCCTGTATTTCCTGAAGATACGGTACCGAAATAAGTGGGCCCTATGACATAAGGATAAACAGGATCTAGATAGTCGTCAATGGTGATGAAATAGGAGTAGATTCCTTCTGGATAATCGGGTGTAATACAGAACCGACCATTGTGTTCATCTAAGTCTCCCGACCCTACTATGTATTCGTAATCCTGAATAAAACTCCCAATCGGATATTGAGAATTAACAGCAGGACCGTATTGATACGTGGGCAATGTGGTCCCGTCGGAAAGTGTTTGCCTCGTGCTGATATTCCGCAGTTGTTGTCCGCTCTGCATTCTCGCGATTGCAGAATTTGGGTCCAGTGGGTTTGCATATCCATAAGCCCCATAAATAGGGTAACCGTCAAAGGCGTAACCGACAATGGGGGAGTGGTTTGCTTCATCAGAATCGTTGTACAAACACGTCGGGTTTACATGGTGGTGATATTCTCCATTTCCAGCAGGATGTCCTAAACAAGCGTCAAACGAACTCCCTTCAAACAAGTAAGCATCTTGAAACCAAACTCCTTGATTGTTAAATGAGAAAGCATCTTTTGCATTAAATATCGACACCCCATTACGCCAAACCCCAATATGTCCCAACCCCGTATTTATTAATGTTCCTGTATTCTCTTGGGGATTAAACGTTATTCGAAAACAGAAATCTTGGTTGGCAGGGGTATTTGGATTTCCTGCCCATGGGCCGATATCGTATCCCGGGATACACGTACATGAAACAAAGGCGAAATTTGAGGTATAATCCACAGACTGTACATTCGAAAGCTCCCCGAAGTATCCAGTTGAATTGTCAGTATTAATAACCCACGAAGTAATTGTAGGTGATAGCTGAGCTTGGGAGCTTAGCGATACAATGATTAATAAATTAAATAATAGACATCTAGTCATTAAAAATGGATTAACACAGGCTTCCAAACGCACTGAGTACTAAAAGCACATCGGTTACTGTCACAGAACCATCCCCATCAACATCTGCCGTGCAGGCTGAAGTGCACCCAAACTCACTAAGAACAATTAGGAGGTCAGCCACAGTTATCGATCCATCGCCATTTACATCGTTGGGACAAGAACAACTTTCGTAATCGCATGATCCATCATCTAAGGTAGCTGTCGAGTCGTAGTTACAAGCGGTTGTGTCTGTACATCCAGGCACGTCTGGCTCACCACCACTAATGCAGAAGGTGTCTTCACCATAATATGATCCGTCACCGCTGGCTGCTGAATCAAGATCTCCCGAATCAATGACTTCACCAGATACTGAACTTATGATTGTATAAATAGCTCCATTCCATCCGTCTCCATAACTGTCATTCATAACAAAAGTATAACAACCGTTACCCATGCATATATCTATACTCCCCGTCGTTCCATCAACTATAATCCCACCATCTTCTTGAACAATAGACCAAGATATTTCTTGGTCCCATGATCCACCACCAACAGTAACAGTTATACCCGTTCCGCCGAGAATGCAAGAACCATCATCAATCGTTGCACTTGGATCATAGTTACAGGCAACGGTATTCGTACAGCCTGAACAAGAGGATCCGTTTCCACCACACATTCCACAGACATCATTTTCTGCACACAATCCATTGTCTTCAATCGCATCTGGGGCATAGTTACATGCATCTGGATCCGTGCAACCTAGGTCGCTAATGGCCCCAGATAAGCTCACTAAAAACAGCCCTTCTTCGATGTGTGAAATGGCAACTACTCCAGAGGCGAAGTAAGGGTAGTTGGACCATGTGCCATTAAATCCCGCAGCATCGCTTGAAGGGTAAACATCAAAGAATCCCACTTCCGTCATCATCCCACTTGCGATATTATCTAGGCTTGCGATACGTAATCCAGCTCTGTAATTTGATTGATAGCAAAGATTGTCCTTAATGTATAAATTGTGATCAATAGCGGGTGTGCTAGAGACAAATGTTCCCAAAAGAAAGGGCGCGTTTAAATCTTGTACATCCCAAATAAACGTAGTTGTGTTTACCCCGTTGTAGTTCTCGTCCAATTCATCACCACTTAGGAAATACTTGTGATCCTCAGTGAGCCAGCCCTGGTGGGTGTACTGAGAGTTGTATGTCGTTCTGCTTAATTGAACGGCATCTGTAGGGTCGGTAACATCAATAACAGTAATGGAGTTTTCATTACACGCAAAAGCAATCTCACTACCTGCATATGCTGCGTCAGGGCCTATGTAGTTTACAACCTGTGCATCATGAGTGTAGCCATCACCTGCAAAGTCACCCATAATCACGGGGTTTAAAGGATTTGAGATATCTACAATGTGAAGACCTCCGCTAGAAGTGTTTGTTCCTACTCCATAAGCTCTATTGCTAGCCTCGTTAATCACCACGTTGTGAGCATTTCCCCAGCCAGAGTAATGAGCATCTTCTGAAAATGTAACAGGAGGATTAACGACATCTCTAAGTTTTGTTAAGTCAAAAATCTGCATCCCGTGGCCGCCAGCTTCAGAAACGACGTAAGCGTAGTTTCCATCCACCTTAATATCTCTCCATGAAGAATTCGAACCTGATGCAGGTAGATTCCCCAGATAAAGAGGGTTTACGGGGTCAGAAATATCGACAAAAGCTGTTCCAGAGGTCCTTCCTAGCAAGACGTATTCAGTACCGTAAACGGGATCGGTCCATCCCCAGACATCATTCATTGAACCTCCACCGAGTGCTGATCCAGCTGTAAATGATAGAAAATCCACGTTTGAACATGGGTAGCCTGCTGCCATGCCGTTAACGCAAGGAGTTTGGGCTGAAAGAGAAAAAAATGCGAGAGTAAGAGTGGCAAAAAGTAAGGAAAATTGTTTCATCACGGTAGTTTTGATGACAGATTTAGTCAGATGAAAGACGCACTAAAATGAAATTCGTTGCACCGAGTAACCTATAACTTTAGCAAGCATCACCGAAAGCCGCAAGGACTTCAAGAATATCTCCCACACCGACAATACCATCTTGGTTGATGTCGTATTGGCAGCCCGTTGAGCAACCGAATTCACTGAGAATGGCTAGAAGGTCACTTACGGTGACGTTTCCGTCACTGTCTACATCTTCCGGACAGCCAACTACAATGGAAGCTTCGATGTAGATTATTTGGAGCGCAGACGAGGTGTTTCCACAGTCGTCGAAGGATGTGAAAGTTCGGTGCACTTCATAAGCTGCAGGGCATGGCCCTCCCACGAGAACGACGTCAATTGAAATATTTACCTGTGAACAGTTGTCAGATGCAGTAGCACTCCCTAAATCAGTCAATTCGCTATCGCATGTAGTTGTGATATCCGCAGGGACATAGGTAAATATTGGAGGAGTGTTATCTGTAAAAGAAATTGTTTGGGTGAATGTGCTGACGTTTCCACATCCATCGATTGCTGAGTACGTGCGTGTTATGTTTCCACCGGTGCATCCCAATCCATTATTAATATCATTAAAACTTAAGGTTATAGGTGTGCACGGGTCGGATGGACTTGCAGTGATTGCATTAAAAGCGTTGCTGTCATCACAAGGGACACTCACTAAACTAGGTGTGCCTGAAAAATTAGGCCCCTGAGTGTCAGATGTTCCGGCATCCCAAAGCCAAGCGTTATATACTAAATCTGGGTAGTCGATATATGGATTTCTATTTCCTTGTTGTGAAGCGACCTTGTCATTGCGAGATATTTCAGTTGCATCAGCAGGATCATCGAGATGCCATTGATATAAAATGTCAGTAGGTCCCATTTCTGTTATAGCTCCTGCCGCATCGGGGTACATCGTATAGAAGTAGAAAGCAGCGCGAGCAACGTCACCTTTGCGATCTTCTCTAGGCTCCCAATCACCTCCAGAGCTTTCAGACCAAACCTCAGAATTACTCGGGGCACTTCCTTGCGAGGTATATGAATTATTGACGGTACCATACCACTGAGCTTGACTATCGATTACGTCATTATATGGCTTGTTACTTCGTGCACTGTTTGCAGAACCGTGACAAGGCTTAAGGATATGAATGTCAGACTTCATAGGTTCTGAGGAACCGAAAAAACTCTGAGGGACTAAATGCTCTGCGTTAATCGGGTCTGGGAATGTTACATATCCTCCTGATTGTGTAAATCCTGTGTAAACGCACTCTATTTGGCCTCCGGCAATATCAACATACCCATACATTTGTCTCCTCGCCTCATTATACCCAAGGCTACTGTGATAACCATTATACCAATTGCTTTGCAACCAGCTTTGGAGCTCAGAAAGGTGTATGTCTGTAGGTGGCGCAGCTTGACTCCAAGTAAAACCACATGGAGCAAATAACAGAGCAAATAACAGAGCAAAGGAGGGTAAGAGTCTTTTAATCATAGAAGAATACACTACATTATACATAGAAGGGCAATATCATAACGAAATAGCAAAGAAATGGGTTGCTTGCAGAAATTTCTTAAAAACAAATTGTTCCCCACTCCATTAAGAAAATCAATAGATCATCAGCACCTATCGTACCGTCAAGGTTCAAATCTCCCGGACAGTTGTCATCGGAAACTTCTGCAAACAAGCAAGTTCCATCATCAATATTTGCCGTTGAATCGAAGTTTAATGCTTCGCTATAAGTACATCCAATTGCAGCGGCAGTTTGACACATCAAAGCGTCTGAAGTTGCATAAGGGTTGAATTCATAAAACTCAGGATTTGTGCAACCGGGGCAGCTTTCCGGGCTGTTAAAACACACAGCGTCTAAGGACATTGGACTACCGATGAATATTGATCTTTCATTTAACTCTTGTATAGAATTGTCATCCATATATCGATACAGGAATTCTCCTTCAGGCGCTAGAATTTCAAACTTATAAACGCCAAAGCTTATCGGCTCACCAGGGATTGTGCCTAATTCTGTTACAAGAGACGCAGCTCCACCATTTAGGAACATATCGACTCTAAGCACGAGGAGAAAAACACATGATCCATCGTCAACGGTGGCTGATGGATTGAAGTTGGAAGCCTCTGAATTGGTGCAATCGGGAATGAAGATAAAATCGGATCCATCACAGTCTTGATCCACCCCGTCGTTAGGTATTTCAGGGGCCCCAAGGTAAATAGAAGCGTCAGTATCGTCACAATCCCCTTCAGAATCAAGCATGCCATCCCCATCTTGATCTGACCCGAAATAACACGAACCATCATCGACCAATACACCGCTGTCGTAATTAAGTGCGCTAATGTCAGCACACCCTTGAATTTCTGATAACGGAATTTTCCGGGCTCGATATACCGTAAAGTACTGTCCGAGTTGAATTTCCCAAACAATTTCTCCCTGATTGTTTATCTCAGTAACCAATGTTCCAACTCCTTGACCTGCATTTGCATTGCCCCATGCGATGAGTGTATTTCCATTTTCTAGACGTTCAACACTTCCTTGTGCAGGTGCATATATTTCGTCAGGGTGTGAGTATGACCAAACCCTTGTTGCCGTCATTTCTATGGTATCGACTTCATACTCTACGACTCTCGAATAACCAGGCTGGCTGCCAGAGGAGATACTGTTATCGAATAGAAGAATGCGATTACCACCGATATCATTTACATCGTGCTGCTTGAAAAAACTTCCCCAATCGGGATCATCTATCTGGAAATCATTTTCATATTCGCCTAATTTCCAATCGATTGACCAATCTGTGGGGCTTAGCCTAACGACAGTGCTAATGTTTCGAAAGCTCATTAAGACACCTCCAAGAGAGTCAATGTCAAAGGCGTTCCAATGTAGATAATCTACGAGTTGATAGCTGAGATTGTTAGACGCGTTCACAGGGATATGATCTAGACCATGCCATTCACGTAAAATATTTTCTTCCACATCCATATGTATCATGACAGGCTGGATTACATCCGCGTCTTGATATCCTCCAAAGCTGCTCAAATCCATGATTACGTGCTCATTTACGACAAACAGATACGACCCATCTTCAAACCTGTGTACGTCATGATAGTCCGTTTCTGGGATTATACTAAGCCCCAGAGTATCAGTGGGCGTTAGGTTTTGGTCTATGATTACCCATTTGCGTATTAAGTAATTGTAAAAAACAAATTCATCATCTCCCCACGGTTCAAAAACAAATCCCCGCGCAGGTGTGTGTGCACTAAAAGCCAGCTCAGCATCTTCATCGAAAGCGCAGAGATATATTTGATTTGCATTTTGAACTGGCGACATGACAACGACACCTGGAGCCGCACCATCAGAAGTAGTAAGAATAGTGTAGGGTGGGGTTTGGGCTAGGATAGACGTGAGGGGGAAAGTGAGGGTAAAAAGGCAAGACGCAACGACAAACCAAATGTGATTTAGGCTGCGATTATTTAGGAACGTGGACGGTATTGCTGACACAAACATATTTTACGTATAAAAGTACGGATTTATTCGTCTGCCAAACCACTTATCCACTCACCAATATGTTGTGTAACCTCTTTGGCGGATGTTTTTGTCAAATGGTTTCCATCGGTATAGCTATACTCATTATCGAGCGTGGAGAAATCGAGGTAACCTTTAGATTTTAAAAGTGCGTTTGAGATCTTACTATTAAAATCGGGCATGTATTGCTGCTCGATAGATAGCATCTTCTTATGAACGGGCAATCGAACTACATACACCTCCCCGTGGTTCGAAAGGAACTCGACAATCGTATCTAGATAGTCTATTCGGCTTTCAGAACCAGTTTGATAGTTGGATTTATTTCGATATAATTCAAAGATCTCAGCCTCTTTTCGTTTTACAAAAGCGCTGTCTAAAGGAGTATAAACATCAAGCCATCCGTCATTATCTAGCATACTAAAAGCACCGGTCAAGGATGAGTCGAGTTGACTACTATAGTATTTTAAAATGGGCTTTTCAATACGGTTTAATAGTATTCGGCCCCAGCCGTGTGGGAATTGTTTAAACAGATATTTAAAGTTGGGTTGAGAAGTAAAATCAGAAATGCCAAACAAAACGCTAAGGCTATCAGGAGTTTTGTTTACATCAGAAATCTTCTTGCTAAGGCTCCAAGGATCTACAGTGACAATGAAACATCCATCTTTAGATTCAAGATCGATTTTCTGCTTGATGGCATTGTAGTACACCAGCCCGAAAGGAGAACTTTTAAGTGTAAACGAAAAATTGAAGATCGATAGATTGCTGTTTTCGATAGAAGAAGATAAAACTGAGGGGATTATGCCTTGTTTTGCGCGTGATGTTCCAAGTATTAATGAACTTTGTTTGGGACTAGAAAACTTTAAATAATAATCATCTGTAGTAACATCTGCAATAAATGCAAGCCCAAGATGAAGGAGTGCAACGATGCTTAAAAAAAGGAATATATGTCTGACAAAGAGTTTCATATTAGAATTGGAAATAAATAAATTCAGATTCCCCAAACTGGCCAAACGTGATGATCACACCAATGACGATTGTGTAAATAACCCATCTAAAAGGCCGATTAAGATTTTCGATACTCAACCCAAACTTTTTATCTCGTTGCACCCACTCTACAGCAATAAATAAACAGATAAGAAGATATGTGTAAAGCATAAATGCCTTAGGCGTGATAAAAGATGGCACGGTAAAGAAGGAAGAAGAAAACATAAGATTTAAATAATGAACTGCTTCCGTGAGTGTATCTGCCCTGAAAAATACCCAAGCTATGACTGTGAGGAAAAAGGTTAAACCTATGCTCAAGATTTCTTTATATGTGGGAAATAAAGATCCTTCGGCCACCGTGTTTAAATGGTTGCGGTTATTCTTCGTAAGCAATAATGGAAGAAAGTAAAGCGCGTTAAGTCCTCCCCAAACAATAAAATTCCAGCTCGCCCCATGCCAGAATCCACTAACTATAAAAATCAGGAAAACGTTTCGGATTTTATTCCATGTTCCTCCTTGAGACCCTCCGAGTGGGATGTATAAATAATCTCTAAACCAAGTAGATAATGAGATGTGCCATCTTCTCCAGAACTCTCCAATATTTCTTGAAAAATACGGGGTCGCAAAATTTTGTTTCAAGTTTATATTAAACAACCGGGAGGTTCCTATCGCAATGTCAGAATATCCTGAAAAGTCACAGTAAATCTGAAAGGCAAACAAGACAGCGCCCATAAACAGTGTGCTGCCACTTAGGGGGTCTGGGTTGTCAAAGATTGCGTTTACAAAAACAGCGCAATTGTCAGCAACAACGACTTTCTTAAAAAGTCCCCATAGAATTTGACGCATGCCATCAGCTGCCTGATCGTAATTAAACTTTCGGGCTTTTAAAAACTGGGGAAGCAAATTCGTAGCCCTCTCGATCGGACCTGCTACGAGCTGCGGAAAGAAGCAAACAAAAGCAGAGAAAGCAATGAAATCATCTGTGTGTTTTAACTTCCTTCTGTATACATCGATAGAATAGCTCAGGGTTTGGAATGTATAAAAACTAATCCCCACAGGAAGGATGATATTTAACGACCCTGCAGAAAGTTCAACGCCGAATAAAGAAAAAGCATCGATGAAATTACTGACGAAAAAATCGAAATATTTAAAGATTCCTAAAAAACCGAGATTAACAGCAACGCTTGTATACAACAGCAGCTTTCGATTTAGCTCATGCGTTGTTTTTGCCAGAGACTTGCCTATAAAAAAATCGAGAACTGTGCTAAAAATAATTAGTCCTAAAAATCTCCAATCCCACCAACCATAGAATACATAGCTGGCAGCTACAACAAGTAGGTTTTGGTACTTCAAGCTGTTCTTAAAAACAAACCAATAAAGAACAAAAACAACAGGTAAGAAGAGGGCGAAATCTATGGAATTAAAAAGCATCTACAGTTTTTTAGAAGTCTTTGCCGGAACTGAGTGCGAAACGATTAAAACCACTTCCTTTTCGGAATATATCAATTTTTCAGTAAATGTATTGAAAGATAAATATATAATATTAAGTAGAACATTACTCATAAATCAAGGGTTTCAGCTAACATTTTCTTGTGGGAGAGCTGGAGGAGTTAACTTGCCCCAAAATAATTTGCAATGGGTCTAACAAACAATGACATTCTTAAGAAACTTCGTGTAGCTTTAAAAATGCGCGATGACGATATTCAGGAGGTATTAAAGTTAGTGAATTTTGAAATTTCAAAAGGTGAGCTTAGCGCCTTTTTCCGCAGTGAGGACCACCCCAATTTCATGGTTTGCCATGACCAATTTCTGCGTAATTTCTTAAATGGTTTAATTATATACAAACGGGGTCCCCGAAAAGACACAGGAGCGCCGATAAAATAGAATCAACAGTAATTAACACAAAGGAATAAGACACACAAGTTTATTTCTTCTTCCTCTTCTTTTTCATATTTTGAATTTTATCCCCACGCCTGACTGGTTTTTTATACCTTTCTTTTACAGTTTTATTGTAACTTTTTTTCTCGACTTTTTCTTTGCTGTTCTTTGCCGATTTTTCCTGGAAAGAAACCCCAACCTTCACTTCAGAAGCTGACTGTTCATAGTACAGTTCATCTGGATCTACCGGTTTGTTCTTTTCCTCGGGTGTGAGTTGTGAAGACACCACCACGCCCTCTGGAAATTCATTCAGGGGAATGGTGTAATTCATCAAGCTTTCAATCGAATCCTTTAGTGCAATCTCTTTCTCACTGTAAAAGAGGATGGCCTTCCCCTGTTGTTCAGCTCTCCCGGTTCGTCCAATTCGGTGGATATAGTTTTCGGGGTAGAAAGGGGTGTCAAAACTGATTACGGTACTCACTTTATCTAGATCAATTCCACGTGAAATCACATCGGTTGCGATCAGAATTCTACTCGTTCCGTCTTCAAATTTCTCTATAGATTTAGTACGATAATTTTGTTCTTTCCTCGAGTGAATTACGGAAAGTTCAGATTGAAAGTTTAATATTTCAAAGAGCCGGTCAGCATTTACTTTGGTGGCTACAAAAATCAATACTTTGCTAAATTCTTCTTTGTCTTCTAACAGATGGTTTAGCAAGTTGGTCTTCGTATAAAAATTAGGAACAGCATACGACTCCTGAGTAATCGTCTCCAAAGGTGTGCCGCTAATAGAAATCGTTTTCTTGACGGGGTTCACCAGAAAATCATCGATCAATTCATCTACATAGGTTGTCATTGTAGCAGAAAAAAGGATGTTTTGACGTTTTGTAGGCAGGTTCTCGAAGATGTTTTTCAACTGTGTTTTATAGCCAAAATCAAGCATAATATCCACTTCGTCAATCACCAGTTTTTTGACTGATCTTAGTCGCAACACATTAGACAGAACGAGGTCATACAATCTCCGGGGCGTACCTACAATGATATCTTGACCTTCGGCAATGGCTCTTTTTTGGGGGTTGATGTTGTTAGATCCGCCATAAACTCCTAGGGCTCTTACATTAATGTAGGGCGTTAGTTTTTCTATCTCTTTTACAATTTGAATCACAAGCTCTCTGGTAGGAGCAAGAATTAACACCCTGGGATTAAGTTGGTCTGAAAACTTCAAGTCCTGTAGGATCGGAAGTAAATAAGCGATTGTTTTTCCGGTCCCGGTTTGTGCAATTCCTACATAATCGAATCCGCCAAGAATAGTTGAATAGGACTCTTGCTGAATGGGGGTAGGGTTTTCAAATCCCAAATCGGCAATTGCATTTTTTAATGGCTTTTTAATTTTAAGATCTTCGAATCTATTCATTGTACAAAGTAATCAAGCTATAAAACAAGAAACCCACAATTGTGAGTTTCTTTTTCGTGGGCCATACTGGATTCGAACCAGTGACTTCTACCATGTCGAGGTAGCACTCTAACCAGCTGAGTTAATGGCCCAATACTGCATATATCTCTAAGAGTGCTGAAAGATAGCAAGAATATATTCAATGAGAATAGCATGTCCAATTATTCATGAAGCATGAGGAAACGAAAAGTCTATAAATCAAAATAGTCTTACCTTGTAAGTCTTAAAACTAAGACAATGACTGATAGGGTTATCATCTACTTTGGTATAATTTTTTGCTGTATTTCAATTATCATTGGCGCTTTTGGCGCTCATGCTTTAGAGGGCGTTATTTTTGATAAGATGGATGTTTTTAACACGGGAAGTGAGTACCATGCTTTTCACAGTCTTGCATTAATTGTTGTCGGTTCATTGAGTAAACAGTTTAAGATAGATTTAAGCTTTGTTGCTTATCTGTTTGTTGCGGGTATTTTATTGTTCTCGGGATCTCTTTATACCATTGCAATATTCAAATTATCTTATCTAGGCATTGTAACCCCGATCGGCGGTATCTGTTTCCTAAGTGGATGGATTTTGTTGCTTGTGAAACTGTATAAATAGGATGAGATTACTCGTTTCAGTGATAACATACATTTTGCTAATGTTAGGCTTTTGCCAAAACCCAAAGCCAACAACTCAGAACACCTCACACTTTGAGCATCTGTCTGAATTTGAAAAGAGTATCATCGTAAAAAAAGGAACAGAAGCACCTTTTTCTGGGGAATACGATAAACACGATGAGGATGGTTTGTATCATTGCAAGGCATGCATGTCTCCTTTATTTAAATCAAAGGACAAATTCAACTCCAATTGCGGATGGCCTTCATTTGATGATGAAATCGAAGGGGCTATTAAAAGAAAAAATGATTACAGTGTCGGCGTGGTTAGAACTGAAATCATGTGTTCTAATTGTGGCGGACATTTGGGTCACGTTTTTGAAGGAGAATTGTTTACAGACAAAAACCTAAGACATTGTGTAAATTCAATCAGCCTAGAATTCAAGCCCAGCATACTCCATTCGGAATAAAGCGATATTGAAAATTAATATCTCAAGACTTATGTTATATATTCCGCCCTTAACAGATATAAATACGATGAGAAACAACATTAAATCAATTGGCTTTTTAGCATTAACAGCTATCATGCTTTCAGCCTGTACAACTTCGGAAAAAGTGGAAGTTTTAGATATGGAAAAAGTTAGGGGTGAAATTCAAGCAATGGAGGATGCCTATGCTGCAGGTGAGAAAGCAAAAGATGCTGATGCGGTGGCTGCATATTACAGCGACGACGCCATGGGCTATAGCCGCAACCAACAACCTCTTTCAGGGAAGTCAGCAATCAGAGACAATATTGCAAAGGCGATTGCATCAGATACAACTGGGAATTATAGTGTATACAAAGTTGTAGACCTATTTGCTGAAGGCAACACTGCAGTTGAAATTGGTTCTTGGACCAAATTCGATTCTTCGGGTACAGAAATGGAGAATGGGAACTACATGTCTTATTTCCAAAAACGAGATGGGAAATATTTGTGTGTAAGAGATATGAGTACAACTACATCTCCTGCTGAGTAAAATACAATACTCACCAAACAATCTTCTTTACCGCTATTCCATAGCTCGTTCTTACTTTTACGATGTATGAATTGGGTGCTGCACGAGAGGGTAGATGAAGAACCACTGAAAGGGTGTTTACGTCTGTGAGATATAAGAGTATACGCCCCATCAGATCAACAACACCATGCTAGAATATTTGACCTGCAGTTTCAATCAAATTTCAGACATAGATTTGAGTAACAAGCCAAACCTCGCAAATGGACTCAATTCGTAGATGGCTGGTTTCCCTGACGGGGGGATTGAATATATCCCTGACTTTACAGACAAACCAGATTTAACCTGTATTGCTGTTCACGGAATAAAACCTGTGGATGTTAAGTTTGCGCCGACATTTCCATTATTGTATTAGACGCTTGCGATGAAATTAAAATTAAATGGGAATACGGTCGTTCACCATACTTCATTCGACAGAATTGCGTTGAACAAGGCCTGCCACAAACACGACCTGCCCCGCTTCGATGTTGAATGGTTAAGATTCCTCAAAAATTGCGCGCAAAGCGTTCCTCAATTTTCAAAAAGTGAATATGGTTTAAAAAATGTGGCGAATCATTTCGGATATACGTTTAAGCATCACGATGCGCTTGCGCGCGCTTACTATACTGAAACATAAGTAACTAATCAAAGATGATAAAATTGAAATAAACAAGTAATAACCTGTATTCTTTATTGTAGATTGCGAAAAAACAATCAAATCATGAATAATTTTACTATGTTTATCTATTCTCAAAAAAACTTTCT
This sequence comes from Bacteroidota bacterium, assembly GCA_027619225.1. Taxonomy (GTDB): domain Bacteria; phylum Bacteroidota; class Bacteroidia; order Flavobacteriales_D; family Sanyastnellaceae; genus UBA974. The sequence continues at coordinate 76,818 of JAQCFW010000005.1, read as the reverse complement.
ATCTGCAGTCTTTGTTCTGCTCCTTTCTTCTACAATTAGTTTTGGTCAAGCCGATCTCTGCCCAGGTGCAGATACCCTCGTTTCAACAGTAGGCATAACTTATGCCCCTGAATATTTAGTTATTAATGTTGGGACTACTGTGGGTTGGGTTAACACCGGAGGAGATCACGATGTAAATGGAGTCTCAAGTTCTGCCGAAGCGTGGGCTTACCCTAACCCCGAAACATTTGCACTAGCGGTGATGACAGTTGATACTGTCCCTGCTTGTTTAGGAACACACACATTTACGATTGCGGGAGAGTATACATATGACTGCACAACATATGGTCATGCTGCAGCTGGTATGGTCGCATATATTACAGTTAATGTCCCTGGATGTACAGACGAGACGGCTTGTAACTATAATCCGGATGCAACGATTGATGATGGGTCATGTGGAGTAGATGACGATTGTGGCGTTTGTGATGGAGATAACTCTACTTGTTCTGGATGTATGGACGACACAGCTTGTAACTACGACGCGACTGCAACGATTGACGATGGGTCATGTGGAGTAGATGACGATTGTGGCGTTTGTGATGGAGATAACTCTACTTGTTCTGGATGTATGGACGACACAGCTTGTAACTACGACGCGACTGCAACCATTGATGATGGATCTTGTTTACAGGATGATTTGTGTGGAGTTTGTGGAGGAGACGATTCTTCTTGTTCGGGATGTACAGAAGCTGGTGCTTCCAACTACGATGCGGATGCAACGATTGACGATGGATCTTGTTGCTACCAACTTCTAACCCTATCTCTTGATGCTGCTGACGCAATTTGCTTCGGTGCTGACGGTATGATTACTGCTACAGTTTCTGATACACTGGACACTTTAACCACAGTGACTTACAGTTTAGGCGATGAGTCAAACCTAACTGGAATGTTTACTGTAACCGCTGGAGATTACACGGTTACTGCAATGGTTACTTCGACTGACACTACAATGGCTATGTGCACTTCATCAGTGGATGTAACTGTAGGAGAAGGAACAGAAATTATAGTCACTGCTTCAGCTACCGATGAAACAGCAGATGCTCTGGGTATGGGTACAGCTTCAGCTACCGGAGGTGCTGGTGAGTATGCATTTGTTTGGACTGATGCTGACGGAATCGAAGTAGATGCATCTGCTCTTGCAGCTGGCGATTATACTGTTACAGCGACTGATTCACTTGGTTGTATGGGTACAGACTCTGTATCGAATATATTTAATAGTATATACGATATAGATCCTCTTGCTTTCGGACTGTTCCCAAATCCTACTACAGGAGCTATTACTTTACAGGTTAGCAATGTGATGAAAGATGTTAAGATGCAGGTTCTAGATGCAACCGGAAGGGTAGTATTTACTCAGGATGCATTAGTGCTTCAGGGTGCGACTACATTTAACTTTTCGGATCTTTCAACAGGTACTTATACGATTATGATAAGTAATGACAACGGTTCGTCAGTACGTAGACTATCTATTCAGAATTAAATCGTATCGATTAAAGTTTTTTAAGTCTTTTTAAAAAGAGCCCAGGCCATATAGGTTTGGGCTTTTTTTTGCAAAATTTATTTAGAAAGTCTTAATTTCCACCTTGTAAAGTTATTTTCAGGTACATAGAATTATTCACTTTATATTGCAAATAAAAAATCATGAATCACATTACTGTTTTGTTATCCTCTAAAATTAATTTTGTTTTTGCAGCTCTAGTTCTGCTTCTTTCCTCTTCAATGAGTTTCAGCCAAGATATATGTCCAGACGCAGATGTTGAAGTTGCAACCCAAAGCTTTTCTTATTCTCCTGAAGCTTTAACTGTTGATGCTGGAACGGCTGTGGGTTGGGTGAACTTTGGAGGAACGCACGATGTAAATGGAATCGCGAGTTCGATTACTGGCGCTGCTTATAACAACCCCGAAGCATTTTCATTGGGAACGATGTCTGGGAATGCTTCAGGCGTTTGTTTGGGAACCTTCACATTTACAGTTCCTGGCGTTTATACTTATGATTGCTCCATTGGAAGTCATGCAGAAAATGGTATGGTCGCAACGCTCACCGTAACATCGACATCTATAGTAGATGAATTAGAAGATCTGTCAGTCTTGATTTTCCCAAATCCAGTGAGCTCTACGTTAACCATCAACTTAAACAATCAATCCACACTTCAAGTGTTCGATGCTGTCGGGAAATTGGTGGAGGAAACAGGCGCAGTTTCCACTTGGGTTTTAAATGTAAGCAACTGGGAAAAGGGACTCTACACTGTTCAAACACAAGCGGGAAAGACGCATAAGTTTATCGTTGAGTAGACTTTGAAGGGGCGTAAGCTGAAGGATGGTTTAGTACATTTTCGACAAAATTAATTTGCGATGAGGTTATCTTTTGCTGTTATTTTATTTTTTCTATATATCGGGATTTATGCCCAAAACACATTTGTCCCGGACGATTCTTTTGAGCAATACTTAATCTGGCTGGAGCTTGATGATGTGCTAGATGATTCGGTTCTTACAGATAACATTGTTGATGTTCAAACCTTGCAAATGGGCTACAGTAGTATTCATGATTTAACGGGACTAGAAGGTTTCTTGTCTTTAGATACTTTGTCGCTTTCTGAATTACAGGACAGCGATATTTCGTATCTGGACATGTCTGTTGTTCCGTGGTTGAAATATCTGGATTGTTATAACCAAAATGGCCAAATCGATTCCATCAATCTATCCCAAAACACAGACCTCCAATTTCTCGATGCTTCTGGGAACACGATAACAGATATTGATCTGAGTAACAACCCGATGCTAGAATATTTGACCTTTAATTTCAATCAATTGTCGGAAATAGATTTGAGCAACAATTCATTATTGAAAGATCTATGGATTAATAACAACAACTTAACAAGTCTTGACCTTACAGTAAACGATTCCTTGATATCATTGAGATGTTCATTGAATGATATTACAGAATTAGATTTGAGCAATAAGCCTAATCTCGAACTTGTTTTCTGTGAGGACAATAACATTTCAGTTTTAGATGTCAATAACTCCCCTTCACTGAATAGTCTATGGTGTAGCGGAAATCAGATTTCTGAATTGGATGTGCTTAATAAACCCAACTTGGAACAGCTTTTTGCAGGAGACAACCTTTTGACTTCTCTGGACCTAAGTTCTTGTGGCTCTTTAATTTGGATATGGTTGTATTCGAATCAGTTGTTTGAACTCAATGTCGCAAATGGACAGAACACATATATGGCTGGTTTTCCAGGGGGAGGTCTTTACTATATCCCGGATTTCACAGATAACCCCGATTTAACCTGTATTACAGTTGACGATGTGGAGCATTGTGCTGAATGGTGGAATACGGAGGGTTACCCAATTTTCGAGAATCCCAACGGATATGTGGCGATTGATTCTACCATGTATTTTTCTTCGGACTGTGCAAGTGTACTAGTTGACGAGTTGAGCGAAGAATCAGTGCTCATCTACCCCAATCCGGCAACGAACCATATTACGTTTGACCTAAATGGTCTAGAAGAGACGAACAGTATTTTAAAGATGTATGACTTCTCTGGTAAGCTGGTATTTGAAAAGCAGTCGAGTTCTATAACGACCATCGATGTGTCTTACTTTGTAAAAGGAATGTATATCCTTGAGGTCTCTACTTCTGATAAAGTGTTAAGAAGCAAAGTAGTGTTAGATTGATTTATCATTAGATGTGTGGAATAAGCATCTAATAAATCACATAAAAAGGGGATTGATTTGTAAGATCTGATGCGTTAAATTTGCGCCATGAGTGTAAAAAAATTATGTGACCTTAAGCCCGATGAGATCGGAATTATTGAAAGGGTGGATACCCCGGAAGAGGTCATGGCGCTTGTACAGATGGGGTGTTGCCTGGGGTCGGAGGTAGAAGTAAAGCATGTTGCTCCACTCAATGGACCTATGGCGATTTGCACTTGTGGAAGAATCTTAGCTGTGAGAAAGGAAGCTGCGGCTCACCTTTGGGTTAGAGTTGCTTCAGAGCAGACTCAGTTGGCATAGAGCTATATTTTTCGATACGTTTATTCATGACACGAAACCACAGTGGTGGGAACAGTGCGAGTATCATCATCCCTGGATATCCTGTTGGCATTTGAGGACTGTTGTCGAAGTGCTTCAGGGTTTGGTATTTCTTACTGGCGATATAATGATGGTCAGAATGACGCGTAACCTCTAACAAGAGTATTCGGCCTATAGGGTGGTTAGAGTTCCAAGAATGGATGGGTTTCGTTCTTTCAAATCCATTGCCCACTTTCGCTCGGCGTAAACCGTAATGCTCTATGTAGTTTACCGTTTCAAGTATTAGGATACCTATTGCAGCACCTACTATAAAGCAAAACACAGTTTCAATCCCGAAGAACCATGCAATCGTTGTGATTAATGCAATTTGGATTATTTGAAATCTTAGCATTTCATTGTGCCAGCTCCAAACACGCTTTTTCTGTAGCGTTAATTTTTTTTCTTCAAGGTGGTATGCAGACACCCAGCCTCCGATGATACTCCTTAAGAAAAACGAGTAAATACCTTCATTATATCTGCTTGAGGCGGGGTCTTGGTCAGTAGAAACATGTTTGTGGTGTCCTCGATTGTGTTCTATGAAAAAATGCATATACAAGGTTGAGAGCAAAAGCAATTTACTCATTAACTGCTCATACCATGTCTTTCGGTGACCAAGTTCGTGCGCGCCATTAATTCCAATACCACCACAAGCAAGTCCGTAAGCAGTTGTCAGCCCTATTTTTTCATAGAGAGGTAGAGTTTCATCGCTGACTTGAAAGAGAAAGTAAATAAGGATGACACCTTGGAGTGGGACCAATCCATAGATGATCAAGTCAAACATAAAATTGTTTTTCACCTCCTCTTCCTCTAGAGGATTTAAATTGTAAGTCGATCCTTTGGTAAACAATTCAAAAAAGGGAATGAGGCCAAATATGAAGAACAAAGCAAAAAATGACCAGATGTTTCCGGCCCACAACGAAAACAAAATCACGAATGGGGTTGTGTAAACAAAAAGATACTTGAATTGAAGACTCCTCATAGACAAATGTAAAAGCTATTGTTGAGAATCGTTAGACGGTTCCGTACAACGGGTTCTTTTGCGAGAGGGCTTACATCTCTTTTGCGATAGCTCTGATTTCGTCTAAATAACTTTTTAATCCTTGTTCTGTAAACGTCTCATCTGTCAATCTGAGATAGAAATTCTCTACAGTTAGGTTTAAAATCAATCTCGCGAGATGAGGTTTATCATCTAAACCTATTGCTTCAGGCCAAAACTTTATGAGCGCATCTTCAATAGGTTTATGTGCTTTTTCAAAACATAATTTATAGCTTTCAACATGTCTATTGATTCTTAATTGTCGATTGAAAAAAGCGTCTTCTTTAAACTCATATAGCACCTCAAAAACATCTGGAACCACATTCTCACATAGCTTGATACGATTAAAAATCTCAGTAGATTTTAAGACATGAAAATTCAACAATTCATCAATGAAAATGTCAAGATCTGCAAAACAGTGATAGAAAGATGATTTGCTTTTACCAACCTCTCTAGCCAGAACTTCTATTTTTAAGCCTTTAGGCCCTTCATTAGAAAAGATAGCATACCCTACTTCAAGCCACGGAATTGTAATCTTAGAATCCATCGAAGACATTGTATGTGGCCAGGGCGGCTAAGTAGGCAAATATGGTATATCCGGCTGCTTGAGCAAGTGCCCAAGGCCAACTGTTAAGTTCGCGGCGTACGATTACAATTGTGCTCATACACTGCATGGCGAACATATAGAATACAATCAGTGATGCAGCAGATGCGGTATTGAGTAAGGGTCGATTGGTGCCTGGTAGAACTTCATTGGCAAGTCGGTTCTTGAGTGCACGGATGCTTCCATCTCCACCATCAGGAGTGGGGTATAGGGTGTGCATCGTGCCAACAAATACTTCTCGTGCAGCGAAAGAGCTGACGATGGCAATCCCCATTTTACCATCGTACCCGAGTGGGCGGACAATAGGTTCTATAGCATTTCCAATGCTCCCAAGCCAAGATTGCTCTAAGCGCTCTCCTTGATCGAGAGCTTCACGTTCTTTCAGAGTACCTGGACCGATAAATCCGAGTGACCACAAAATGAGAGATATGATCAGAATAACCGACCCCGCTGCACGAAGAAAGACGGCGGCCTGACGGTATGATTGGCCCAATACGGCTTTAAGAGAAGGAAGTCTGTACGCCGGCCATTCTTCTGCCGCTTCATTTTTTACCTGGGGGTTAGGCATCGCCTTGTGAATGATAAAGGCAAGAATTAAAGCGGACAAAGCTCCGATTAAATAAAGTGCATATAGAAATAGACCTTGAAGATTGAACAAGCCGAAGATGAGCTCATCGGGGACTGCAAAAGCGATTAAGAACGCGTAAACAGGAAGCCTTGCCGAGCAAGTCATCATAGGTGTGACCAGGATAGTTAAAAGTCGAGCACGTTTGTCAGAAATGGTTCTCGCGGCCATAATAGCTGGTACGGCACAAGCAAGTCCGCCCACAAGAGAAACAGAGGATCTTCCAGTAAGCCCCAAGCGTCGGAAAAATCTATCTGAGAGATATCCGAGCCTAGCCATATATCCGGAGTGTTCTAAAAAGGCAGTAAAGGCAAATAAGATGGCAATTTGTGGAACAAAAATAAAAATTCCGGCCAATCCAGAAAGAAGTCCGTCCAAAAGTAAACTCGTGTACCAAGCCGCAGGCAGTGTCTCAGAAATGATTGAGATCATCGAAGTAAATGCTCCATCGATTAAATCCATAGGATATGTTGCCCAACTATAAATAGCCTGGAACATCCCGAAAAAAAGCATAGCTGCGATGAGGTTTCCACAAATTGGGTGGGTTAGCACGGAGTCGATTTTCTGTCGGCGCTTTAGAGCATCACGCTGTTTTATTTCGCTTTCTTTCACGGGCTTCCCTGCTTGACTCAGGAGGTCTCTCACAATAGACATCCGTTGCCCAGCTTCTTCGAGTTGTAATCCTGCAGGAGAAACTGTGGATTGGCTCCTCGCTTTTTCCCAAGCGAGTTTTTCCTCTTTCGTAAGCCAAACCGGAGCGTGATTCATCCGAGCTAAGTGGCATAGATACCCCAACGTGCCGTAAGGCATCTCAGCATTCAGAATTTTCAAAGATTCTTCGATACTTTCTGGAACTTTTCGGAGGATGCTACAAACGGAGGGTTGATGTAGCAAAGGAGAAAGCATATTTACCCAATCAACTGAGTCGTCTTTAAGCGCTTGGATTTCACGAACAGGAATTCCAAGGTTTTTTTCTAAAATTTCACAAAGTTGAAGATCTTCGGTTTCGTAATTCATTCTATTGAGTAGAAGAATACAAGGGGTTTCAAGCTCTATAATTTGAAGTGCAAGAAATAGTTGGCCTTGAAGGGTAGATTTATCAGCGATAAGCAGAATCACATCGGGGTTCCATTTTCCGCCTGGGTTAATAAGAGTGTCCTCGGTAACTCTACCATCATCTGTTTGGGCATGAAGATTATAAATGCCGGGAAGATCGACTAACTCCCAATTCTCAGATCCAGAAATAATGCCAGAAGCAGAACATGCCTCGACAGTAATGCCAGCTAAATTACCCACAGCAGAACGCGCACCAGTGATTTTATTGAAAAGCGTAGATTTCCCTGTATTGGGATTTCCAACAAGGGCGATGGTGATTTTATCAGGCTTTTTCACATTTGCAAAATGGAACTATTTACCAGTTCTGACAATACCCTGTAAAGGGTAATTATATAAATTTTCATCTTGGGAAGAGCCACGATTTGGGGTCTTGAGGCGACCTCTCGCTCCCTGCGACTTTCCACACTTCGAAATGTACAGAAATGCCTTTTGGTCCAGACCAAACCACCCCAAGTACAGCCGCCCGATCAATAACATCTCCTTTCTTAACTTTGAGCCCCTCAAGGTTGCTGTAAACAGTTCTATACCCACCATGCGTGACAATCACTGTTTCTCCAGCTCCAGGGAAATTGAAGACACTGCTGACAGTACCACCAAAGATTGAAAATACTTTAGCACCTTTTTCAGTAGTAATATCGATACCGTTACTTTCAACTATAATTCCTGCTATTGTTGGGTGTTTATGTCTCCCGAAATTTTTTGTAACCACTCCCCGAGCGACTGGCCAAGGAAGATTGAGTTTATTTTTCTCGAATTGTTCAGAGATGATTTTACCCTCAGGGGTTAGAGCGTATTCTCCAGCAGCTGAAGCTCTTTCTGCCGCTAACTCCGCTTCGATAATGCGCTTAATTTCGTTGCTCAACCTTTTGTGTTCTTTTTCTTGGACATTGAGTATTTTACTGAGTCTTTTCTCTTCTCGTTTAATCTCACTTAACAGTTCAGAACGCGTAGTTCTATCGTTATTTAGAGCATCGCGCTCGTTTTCTTGGTCTTGTATGGCGTCCAAGATAGACACCTTCTCGTGGGTGAGAGATTCGCGAGAATTCGCGAGATTTTGCTGGGCGTTTAAGATATCCTCAGCTTGAGCTTTTCGAATTTCTGCATATGACTGAAGCATTTTATACCTAAGAGCTGCTTGGCTGAAGTCTTCTGCAGCAAAGACAAACATGAGTGGGTTTCTTGCGAGCTTCATCCTATAAGCCTGCTGAATCATGAGGGCATATTCATTTTTTAAAGCAGAAATATGCCCTTCTAAAGCACGGATTTCAGAGTCCATTCCTATGACGGAGCGCTCTAAATGCCTTATTGATGTCTGATGATGTCTGATTAGTTTTTCCCGGAGCTCTATCTGCTTATCTATGAGGGCGACCTTCGAACTCGCTTCGTTCCTGTTGGTTTTTGCCTCACCAATTAACCTCGAAGTTGTTAGGAGTTGGTCTTCAATTTTTTCACGTTCCGCGGTGAGAGAAGCTTTCTTGTTTGTTTGTGATAAAACAGGTTGAAAAGCGCCCAACACGAGAACTGCTAAAAAAAATAGCAGCCCACTTATATTTGCCCTAGTTCTATAGAGATTTACGGCGTTCATAATTAGCGGGTGGGTCAAAAGGCATGGTGTATTCCTTGTTTACTCGGCTTCGTTTTACTGTTAAAGTACAATCAAGATCTACTCCATCTCCAGCCGCAGTTATTTTTGTTTTTGACGGCATATATCCTTGTCTATGTCCCTCATTTCCAAATCTTTGAACTGTCACATAAAGACCGCTTTCCACATGTCTGAAAACGTCCTTAATGGGTGTAAATCCCATGCCATCAAACCAGTAGCTTTTAACAATTAATTCAGAAACCTCTGCCTTGTTGATTAATCTCTCAGCTTTTCTATCAGAAACACCCTCGATTAATTTCTTCACCCTTCTTGGAATTTTTTCAATTAGCTTATAATTTAACCCATCAACCTCAGATGCATATTTGTCATTAAAATGATCTAGCTCGAGTGAAGCTCCGCTAAAAAGATCTTGAAAAGAGATAAAGTCAAACGGGATCCCTAGCAGGTTTTCTAACTGAAGATAGTCGCCTTCAAAAACAAACTTGTTTAAAGGGACTTTGCTAATCACTTTTACGGAATCTGTAAGTAGCATAACTCGAGCGATCTCTACACCAAGCGCCGGAGATAAACTGATCCAAATAGCACTGTCTCTCTTCATCCTCACACTTAGCGTAAAAGACTCGGACTCCCCGTTTACTTTAATGTCCGTGTCGATTTTCATCCCTATCCAGTCCCAAGCTAGTGAAGCGTTATCAACCTTCTTCAATATAGAAACGGGATCCATAGATCTTAAAGGTTTACCACTTGCAAGTCGTTTTTCATTGGAACATCTAGTGAACGTACTAACAACAATAAAAAAAACAGATATAAAGATTATTATTTTCTGGAGCTTCATCATTCTTTTCTCAATTCCTTAGCTATATCCAAAAGTCGTTCCCCTTTTTCTACCTCGCCTAAAGAAACACGTATTTCCCCTTCTCTCTGGATAAAAACAGGGTTAGGTGATGAGACTAAAGTTGAGGCTTTTACAATCCAAATCAAAGCCTCTGAATCCTGACCTAAAAGGTGTAGAACAAGCGCCATCGTATCCATAAAATGGGGGTTGTCCGGTATTGAAGCATTTGCAAGTGTACTCCACTTCTTAGCGTCTAACATTCTTTTGTTATCTAAAGCTAAAAAATATGCGTGAGTATTCATGATGTAAGGCGACTCCACATTTTTCAAGCTCTGTTCAAAGGCGTTGTAAGAGTCATCGTGCAACTTAAGTTCACGGTAGCATATTCCGAGTTCACTATAGATGTCTGCTCCGATTTGGGAAGGGTCAATTAGTAAAACACGACCTTTGTTAAACTCTTTGACGGCGAATTCAAATTGCTCCATTTCGATGTACGCATCACCTGAATATAAATAAAGTAAAGGTTCTAATGGGAATATTAAGGCGGCGTTATTAGATGCGGAAATCACATCTTCCCATTCCCTTAATTGAAACAAGACATCTAAATAATCGTAATGTGCATTTAGCGATCCAGGGCTTGTACTGATTACTTTTTTTAGTGCATTTGCTGACTTTTCAAATTCACCCAATGCCATCCAATTTAGAGCGGCAAGATGTAAAATATTCGAATCGTTGGGGTAAGTGCCAAGTGCCGCCTGAAGCAGGAGTTTATACTTGGCCATAATTTCTGTATTTGGCTGAGCAATATTAGAATATTTAGTTAGGATTTCAATCTTTTTTTCAACGGCTCCTGCGTCAGAAATAAACACCCTCAATAAAAGTTCAAAAGCTTCATCAGTTCTTCCAACTGCAGTGTATGACTGTGCCAATTCAAGACAAGTAACGGAATTGAAAGGATAATCTGCCATCAGGGTTTCAAAAATGGAAATAGCTGTGTTGTGGTCTTTAATGAATGCGGCTAACGCTCCCTTTTGGTATAAAAACTGTGGCTCATTGGGGAAATCTTCGATGGATCGTTTTAGGAAGGATTCGACATTTTCAAGGGTTTGATCAGAAGAGGCGATCAAGTCGAGGATGCCGAGCCTAACATCAACATTTTTAGCTACAGTATTTTCATAAAAATTGAGTAATTTATAAGCATATTGTGACTGTCCCTCTTTTTGAAAAAAAGCAGAACACTCATTTAGGGCCTCTAAATCTCCAGGTCTTTCAACAGTCCAAACCTTAAAATCTTTGAGGGCCCCAGCAAAATCTTTTGTTGCAATTAAAGCTAGTCCCCTGTGGTATTTATACCAATCGTTTAACCCGTCATTTTCTATTGAGGCGTTATAATGCATCAGAGCAGATTCAAATCTTCCCAGACCATAATCAATTCTACCTAATTCATAGTGAAAAACAGAGTTCTCGGGCTGCTCCTCGGAGCATCTAGAAAAACTGGTATACGCAGCTTCCGGATCTCCTTTTAGAAGATGAGTTGTTGCATCGAAGTAATTTCTTTGAAGGCTTTCGGAATACTGTCCCTCAGAAAGAAGGACATCCTTACTTCCGGAACATCCTATCGAAAATAGAATTGTGATGATTAGATATGGGAAAATCCGACGCATAGAATTATCCGATCGAGGAAAAATCACCAACACTTACATCTTGAACAGTTCCATGAATAGACGCTTTGGCTCCTATCATAGCTCCTTTAAGATTGGCGTTTTTAATTTCAGTATCTCCTTGGACTAAAGAATCACTTATGATGGTGTCAGTCACCTTCGTGTCCCCGCCTAAACTCACGTGGGGACCTACTACAGATCTCTCTACCACAACTCCTGGGCCGATAAAACATGGTGGGATAATGATACTGTCTATGATTTCAGCAGTAGAATCAATACCACTCTTGTTGTGAAGTCTTCCCTCTTCCTCAAGAATTGAAAGAACACGGCGATTTGTCTCAACAGTTACGGGCTTATTTCCACAATCCATCCATTCAGAAACCTCACCCGTTTTAAAAATCATCCCGGATTTAGTCATATTCTTCAGCGCATCTGGAAGTTGGTACTCACCGGCTAACAAGACCTTGTTATCGATTAAGTACTGCAACTCTTTTCTAAGTCTAGCGCCGTCTTTAAATGAGTATATCCCGATCATAGCTAAGTCACCTACGAATTCTTTGGGTTTTTCAACGTAGTCAATAATGCCGCCTTGCTCATCCGTTATAACCACTCCGAAAGCAGATGGGTCATCGATCTTCTGAACAAAAAGGACTCCGTCGCTGTCGGGGTCAACTGTGAAATCGGCACGGAACAAGGTGTCGGCAAACGCAACTACGATAGGTCCGTCAAGGCAATCTTTAGCACAAAGAATAGCATGTGCCGTCCCCAAGGGTTCATCCTGATAACAGATGCTCCCTACGGCCCCCAAACGCTTAGCCACATCAAGTAAATCCTTCTCGGTTTCCTCGCCAAATCGGCCAGTCACGAAAGCTATTTTTTGAACGGGTTCAGGCAACAAGCGAACGATGTCTTCAACGAGCCGCTCAACGATGGGTAAGCCCGCAACAGGTAAAAGTGGTTTAGGGGTAGTGAGAGTGTGGGGACGTAAACGACTTCCACGACCTGCCATTGGGATAATAATATTCATTAATTTTTGATTAACTTATTTATGACTTTATTTAACTCCAGTACTGCCAAACCCGCCTTCACCTCTCGAGGTAGTTGATAAATCCAGTACTTCGTCCCAATCTATTTGAACGAATTTAGCGATGATAAGCTGAGCGATACGCTCACCATTTTCTATGGTAAAAGGTTCTGAACCGTGGTTGATCAGTATGACACCCACATCACCCCTATAATCTGCGTCTATAGTCCCTGGAGAGTTTAAAACGGTGATCCCGTGTTTGTATGCTAGCCCAGAACGAGGTCTCACCTGAGCTTCATATCCAGTAGGTAAAGCTATTTTCAATCCAGTGGGGATAAGACTACGCTGGCCGGGTTCCAGGACAATGGGACTTTGTAATTCAGCACGTAAGTCAAGCCCAGCACTTTCGTTCGTGCTGTATTTAGGCAACTCGTGCGAACTTAAATTTACAACCTCGACTTTCATTTTCCCGGAAATTTAGCGTGACGCTTTTCAATAAAAGCAGTGGTGCCTTCGCGGAAATCATCAGTTCCGAAGCACTGACTGAACTCATTAACCTCAACCTCAAATCCATCAACACCATCAACATATCCGGCAAGAACACATTTAATAGCTGCGGACAATGCAGTAGGCGCATTTCTTTTTATTTTTTTAGCAAGACTTACAACCGTCTCCATCAGAATTTCTTGATCGACAACTTTGTTAATAAGCCCACACCCCGCGCCCTCTTCTGCACCAATCATTCCGGCTGAAAGAATCATTTCCATAGCCTTTCCTTTTCCAACCAATTGGGCAAGCCTTTGGGTCCCCCCATACCCAGGAATCACACCCAGGCTCACTTCGGGCAATCCTAGTTTTGCATTAAAAGATGCGATTCTAATGTGGGCAGCCATTGCTAACTCCAAACCTCCTCCAAGTGCAAAACCATTTACAGCCGCGATAACAGGTTTCGAAGCGGTTTCAATTTTGTTGAATAAACTTGTTTGGCCTAAAGAAGCTAAATGCTTAGCCTCCTGAGGAGAAAATTCTGCAAACTCCACGATATCAGCACCCGCTACAAACGCCTTTTCTCCAGAGCCAGTTAGAACAATGACCTTGACCTTGACATCCTTTTCTGCAGAATCAATTTCATTAGAAAGTTCAGCAATTACAGCGCTGTTTAGAGCATTCAGTTGCTTGGGACGGTTAATAGTAAGAGTGAGTATCCCCTCTTCGAGACTTTTAAGAATGAGTGTCTCGCGGTTAGTGTCGTTCATGATGCGAAATTAAGCTTTCCTGGTCGGCTTTCAAGAAGGTGTTTTGTATATGAATCAACGGGAGAATTAAAGACTTCGTCTGTTGAACCCTCTTCGATGATCCGCCCATCTTTCATTACAAGAACCCGATCACAAACAGCTCGAATAACATCTAAATCGTGAGATATAAATAAGTAGGCTAACGATCGATTTTTTTGTATTTCTGAGAGAAGTTCTAAGATCTGTGATTGTATCCGCAGGTCAAGTGCAGCTACACTTTCATCTAAAATTAAAAATATGGGCTTAACTGCGAGTGCCCTGGCTAAGACAATTCTTTGCCTCATTCCGCCACTGAAAGAACTCGGGAATTTTTCCAGATCTTCCTCTTGTAATCCCACTTCGAGTAACAGCGACTTCGCTTCTTGGAGTTGTTGGGAACTCGACAGTTTTTTGCCTTCGACAGTTTGTCTTATCGCTTCACAAATGGCTTTCCCTATTTTCATTCTGGGGTTTAAGGCGCTAAAGGGATCCTGAAAAACGGGTTGGGCTTCCCTTCGGAATTCCTTCATTGATTTTTCATCCTCAACATTCAGCACTTTGTTTTTCCAAACAACCTCTCCTTTGCTTGGCTTTTCCAATCCGAGCATTAACAGTCCCAAAGTTGATTTACCACAACCGCTTTCACCTACAATACCTACTCGTTCACCTGTATTAATTATAAAAGAAACGTCATCAACAGCTTTAAAACGTTTGGTAGGATTTCCCCAAAAGTTGCGAGAAGTGGTGAACTCTAGGCCAAGGTTTTTCACCTCGATGAGTGATTGATGACTACGAACTCCACCTTCACAAATCTTTTTAGGCCTTGAGTTAATGAGCTCTATTGTGTAGGGGTGTGATGGACTGTCGAGCACATCTAAACATAGCCCCTGCTCAACGATTTCCCCGAATCTCATAACAATAACGTGTTGTGCTATGGACCTGACAACTTCTAGATCGTGTGAGATAAACAGCACGCCCAAATTGCGTTCTTTTTGTAGTTTCTGAAGAAGATTTAGTATTGTAGCCTGTACCGTTACATCGAGTGCCGTGGTAGGCTCATCGGCAACTAAAACGGAGGGTTCACAAGCCAAAGCCATGGCGATCATAACCCTTTGTTTTTGGCCTCCGCTTAACTCGTGGGGATATTTATTTAAAGTTTCTCTAGGCGATGGCAATTCAACCTCCGTAAAAAGCTCGATTACCTTTTGAGTCGCTTCCCGGGCATTCAACCCCAAATGTACCCGCAGAGACTCTCCCACTTGACTTCCCACGCGCATAGAGGGGTTTAGTGAAGACATCGGGTCTTGGAAAACCATGCTTATCTCCGTGCCTACAGGGGAGCCGTTTTTTATATAATCCAAACGATTTACCCCTGTTATTTCCCCAGAAATTATCCTACCTGAAGGTGGTAATAATCCCATAACTGCCATAGAAGTTACAGTTTTACCCGATCCTGATTCACCCACAATTGCAGTTGTCTGCCCGGGATAGACACTAAAACACACATCCTTAACAACAACCTTGTCGAAGGCAACGGTTAGATTTTTAACTTGAAGGATGGGGTTCAAAATTACAGAGTTCCTCTACTCTCTTGCTCCTTTTCGATTGCTTCAAAAAGAGCTTGGAAGTTTCCTTTTCCGAATGAAGTAGCCCCACATCTTTGGATGACTTCAAAAAACATTGTGGGTCTATCTAAAACGGGTTTTGTAAAGATTTGGAGTAGGTAGCCCTCTTCATCTCTATCGATTAAAATGCCTAGTTTTTTTAAAGATTCAAGGTCTTCGTCGATTTCGCCCACTCGCTCTTGGACAGTATCATAATATGTCTCAGGAACATAAAGGAAATCTACCCCTCGGGCTTTTAAAGCCGTTACGGTTTTTATGATGTCATTACTAGCCACGGCAATGTGTTGGCATCCCGAACCCTCATAGTAGTCAATATACTCCTCAATTTGAGATTTCTTTCGCCCCTTCGCCGGTTCGTTAATAGGGAACTTAATCCGACCATTTCCATTGCTCATCACCTTAGACATTAAGGCGGTGTATTCTGTAGAAATATCCTTGTCGTCGAAAGAAATAATTTGAGCAAACCCCATTATTTTGTTATAAAAATCAACCCATTTGTTCATTTGTCCCCAGTCGACATTTCCCACCATGTGATCGATGAAAAGCAGACCCGTTTCACTTGGAGCATACTCAGGGTTCCATGCGCGATATCCGGGCATAAATACTCCTTTGTAATTATGTCGCTCTACAAAAACGTGTAAAGTTTCTCCGTAAGTGTGAATAGCGCTTAAAACAACTTCACCATTGTCGTCAGATAAAACTTTAGGTTCAAATGCACTTTTTGCTCCTCTTTTCGTGGTCTCATCATAGCTTTTACGAGCATCTTCAACCCAAAGTGAAATACACTTCACTCCATCACCATGGTCATTGAGATGGTTGTTTAACACGCCACCTGATTTTAGTGGGGTAGATAGAACAAGAATGATTTTACCTTGCTTTAAAACATAAGAAACAGAGTCCTTACTTCCAGTCTCAAGACCTTTGTAGGCTAGCGGCTGAAATCCCCATGCAGTCATATAGTAAAACGCACTTTGCTTGGCATTTCCGACAATAATTTCTACGTGATCAGTTCCTAAAATTGGCAGAAAATCTTCAGCGTCAGAAATAATTTTGTCTAAGGTGGGAATCTTATTCTGTAACATAATGTTTTTTATTTAACCCAAGATTTATAGTACTCAGGATATTCAAGGTCTAGTGCTTGTTGAGTGAGGTGTAGTGGTTTGAAAGTGTCCACCATAACAGCTGTCTCAGGAGAAGCTTTTTCCCCTATGCTGGCTTCTCTGGTTCCAGGATGCGGTCCATGTGGAATGCCAGCTGGGTGAAGGGTTAGTTGTCCGGGTTGTACACCCACACGACTCATAAAATCACCATTAACATAGTAAAGCAACTCATCCGAATCTATGTTGCTGTGAAAATAAGGAGCTGGAATTGATTTGGGGTGATAATCATATAGGCGAGGGACAAAGCTGCAAATTACAAAGCATGCAGATTCAAAAGTTTGGTGTACTGGTGGCGGTTGATGGACCCGTCCTGTAATAGGTTCAAAATCCTTGATGTTAAATGCATAGGGGAATAGATATCCATCCCAACCCACAACATCGAAAGGATGGCTTGCATAGACATAGTCGTGAATCATTCCATTTTTGCGAATTTTCACCAAGTAGTCACCAAGTTCGTTGTTGACAACGAGCTTGCTTGGAGTCCTGAAATCACGTTCACAAAAAGGACTGTGCTCTAAAAGCTGTCCGAAGTTGTTTCTATAGCGTTTGGGAGTAAAAACAGGTGCAGCAGAAGCCACGATTAGGAGTCTGTTTTCAACCGACTCAAACTTAAATCGGTAGATAATCCCTTTGGGAATTACCAAGTAGTCACCCTCACTAAAATCCATATTGCCAAAAGTGGTTTCTAGAACTCCATGGCCATGATGAACAAAGATGGTTTCATTTTGATCCGAATTTTTATAGAAGACTTCTTCTTCAACTTTAGGTGGCGAAGCGAGTTCAATATCAACATCAACATTAAACATAATAGGCACTCTTGAATCGAGATAATCTTTCCCGGGCTTCACATTAAATCCTTCTAATTTTCTAGATTTCAAATTACATTCGACGGCAATCTTAGGCTTCACATCAATACTGCCCAGGATTTCTTTTACCATGGTTGGGCTGTTGTAATGATATAAAATGGATGTAACGCCAGTAAAGCCCGCTGTGCCGAATACCTGCTCGCTGTAAAGCGCTCCGTCTTCTCTTCGAAACTGAGTATGTCTCTTGTGAGGAATTTCCCCTAATTTCTGGTAAAAAGGCATTTTTTCTCTTAATTAGATATTTCGCTAAGTTACTTATTCCAAATTGGTTTTATCTGACTTTATCATTTTCGCATACCATGGAAGATTTCCCTCCTTTGTGAGTGACCATTTAAGACTGAGCTTTTGCCCTGTTCTTAAAGACCCATTTTTCGACAAGTTGTTTTTCCTCGCTAAAGCAGATGTTTTAATTCCATATATCTGAGAAATTTCCCAAAGGGTTTGGCCAGAACGAACGACATACCAAGAGTAGGCTGCATAATTCTTCTTGGGCTGTAAATAAACCCTCTCGCCTTCAGAAAAGAGATAATCCTTAGAAACCTCATTGTATCTGGTGAATTGCCAAGCCATCATTTCTAAATCTTGACTTAGGCTTTTAGGAGAGTCCCCTTTTCGAGCAACAATATATTGAACTCCGTGGTCAGTAGTTCTTATATCGCGTCTTTGACGTTGAATTCCAATATACGCAGATGGACTGTTATTTGTTGTTTCGGGATTCTCCGCGACATCGTCTCCCTCCTCAGAGTCAAAACGATGCAAATCATGACGTTCTATTAGTGTGATTAGTAAATTTGAATACTCAGGGTTGGTGGCATACCCGCACTTTTTCAAACCCATAGCCCATCCTTTATAATCTTTTAAGTCCAAATCAAACAGCTCGGCATACCTTTTCCTCAACAGAAACTTACTGTGATCCTCATAACTGTCACGGGGATGATCGTAAACTCTGAAACACTCTCCCTTTTCATCATCATCATGGTACGTTCGACCCCCTTCCCAATCGGCGTGACATTTAATTCCAAAATGATTGTTGGATTTTTTTGCGAGTTCACTTACGCCGTTTCCACTCTCTAATATTCCTTGAGCAAGGGTAATACTAGCTGGTATTTTGTAAAGATTCATCTGCCTTACGGCCTCACTTTTCCAGGTTAAAATATATTCTTCTGCAGAAGCAAGGTTTTCTGCTTGAGCGCTTAGTAGAGTGAGAAAGCTACAAGTAAAAAGAAACAAACGGACAAAAGAGGTTTTCATGAGGTATAATCTTAACGTACTGCAAGTTAAAAATCCAGAGTTTTCACTGAGCCTTTTTTCATTAAACACTCAACGAGAAAATGTGGAAAACAGTATAAAATATTTTGTTACCCAGACGTATTACCCAGGTGTAAGGTCGTACTGTTTTACAACTGTGCCTGTTGAGTCGAAAAACGTCCACTGTCCTGTCTCAACTCCATTGCTGTAAAAGCCTATAATATTAGGGTTTCCGTTAGGGTACCAAGTCTGATAACCCCCATCACTCACCCCGCTTGAATACTCACCTTGTGACCAATGCGTTCCGTTTTTATAATAAGAGCGCCAAGTTCCAATTCTAACCTCTTCCTCCCCCTCAATCTTCACCCTTCCTTTTGTGTTTACTTTAAAGTTCTCGAAGTAAGTCATTATTTCTACGACATCACCATCAAGATAAATCCTCTCCTCCTTCACTGTCCCATCACCCCAATTTGAAATTACCTCAACTCTATTTGGTTTTTCCTCGATCTTCTCATGCGAGATTGCCCCACAATGTGAAATCACCACTGCAATTACCCCGAATATAAACACCTTTTTCATTTGCTCCTTTGGATCGTAAAATCGAGCATGTCAATGAGGGCCTTTTTAGCATCCCCCTCTTCGAAATCATTTAAGATTTCCACAGCTTCATTTCGCAGCAGCATCATCTTTTCTCTCGCGTATTTTAATCCAGGACCGTTTAAAATGGCATCCATCACCTCTCTCACCGCCTCGGGATCTTTCGGAGCTCTTTTCACAAGTTTAAGCAGACGTCTTCGAGCGCTACCATCGGCAACTTGGAGCGAGTGAATCAGTGGCAGAGTTAGTTTTTTCTCACGTATATCTTGCCCTGTGGGTTTCCCCGTCCTCTTTCCATCTCCCAAATCAAGCAAATCATCTTTTATCTGAAATGCCAAACCAGTTTTCTCCCCAAATTTCCACATCACATCAACCTGATCAGCATCTCCCCCTGCTGACGCCGCCCCACATGCACAACAAGCAGCAATTAAGGATGCGGTTTTACGTCTAATAATCTCAAAATAAACCTCCTCAGTAATATCTAACCTCCTGGCTTTTTCAATCTGAAGAAGCTCCCCCTCACTCATTTCCTTCACCGCCCTAGATGTTAGTTTCAGGAGATCAAACGCTTCAGCATCTACAGCTGTGAGCAGCCCTCTAGAAAGCAAATAATCTCCCACTAAAACAGCCACTTTTTTTTTCCACAAAGCTTGTATCGAAAAGAAGCCCCTCCTTCTATCGCTCTCATCCACAACATCATCGTGAACTAAAGTAGCTGTATGTAGAAGTTCGATTAGCGAAGCTGCAGTGTGTGTTTTCTCCACAACCCCTCCGTGAAGTTTTGCAGTTAAAAACACAAATAGCGGCCTCATTTGTTTCCCCTTGCGCTTCACGATGTAGCGCATAATGGTATCTAACAATGGAACGTCAGATCTCAGTACTTCTCTAAAATGCCTGGAAAAAACCTGCATATCTTTTCCTACTGGGGCTTGAATTTCTTTTATGCTCGGCATAGAGGACAAAGGTACGGCTTATCTTTGGGCTATGATTCGATCTATGACAGGTTACGGAAAGGCTGAGGGAGTTGTCACTAACCGCAAGTATTCAGTAGAGATACGCTCACTAAACAGCAAGCAATTTGACTTAAATGCTAGGATTCCTGCGGTTTTCAGAGAGAAGGAAATGGAACTTAGAAAGCTTTTGAGATCGAGGGTAATTAGAGGGAAATGCGATTTTTTCCTTAGTTATGAAACCGATCCTTCGGAGTCCAAGCATGAAATAAATACGGAGCTTGTTAAATCGTATATTTCGCAGCTTGAAAAGATTGCTGTAGAATCAGGTCAAAAGGCGGATAATCTTCTCGCGATAGCGATTAAAATGCCCGACGCACTTCAGCACCCAAGGGAAGAGTTAGATGAGGATGTTTGGTCTAAAGTAGAGGGAATAGTAGGAGACGCACTCGATGCATTTGACAATTTTAGAGAAGTAGAAGGAGCGTCAATAGAAAAAGATTTTAAGGCGGGTATATTTATTATCAGCGAAGAATCTAAGAATCTCGACCCACTTTTAGATGATCGATTAAAACGAATACGAACACGGATTAAGGCAAATCTGGAAGAAGTAATTGACAGATCTAAAATTGATGAGAATAGATTTGAGCAGGAGGTGCTTTTTTATATTGAGAAAACGGATGTTGCTGAAGAGAGGTCAAGACTTGCTGCTCACTGTAAGCATTTTGAGGATGTCTTGAAGAATGGAGTGGGACAAGGAAAGAAGTTTGGGTTTATTGCTCAAGAAATAGGAAGGGAAATCAACACCTTAGGCTCAAAGGCAAATGATGCGGACATTCAAAGACTTGTGGTGAGAATGAAGGACGAGCTTGAGAAAATTAAAGAACAAGTTTTAAACGTACTTTAAAGATGCCTACTGGATTAGCCCCTAAAGGAAATGGCAAAGCAATTATTTTCTCCGCACCTTCAGGAGCGGGTAAAACCACTATGGTCAAGGGGTTAATGGCTTCTTCCACGCTGCCACTTGGATTTAGTATTAGCGCTACCACGAGACCACCACGAGGAGAGGAGAAAGATGGAGAGGCTTATTATTATTTAACTCAGAAGGAATTTGATTCTAGAGTTAAAAATGGTGATTTTATTGAATGGGAAGAGGTTTATCCTGGGGTTTGCTATGGAACCCTCAGATCTGAGGTAGAAAGAATGTGGTCTGAGGGAATTAATCCAGTTTTTGATGTGGATGTTGTGGGCGGACTTGCCTTGAAAAAAGTGTTTGGCACGTCAGCAATTTCTGTTTTTGTAATGCCTCCATCTATGGAAACACTTGAACATAGACTAAGAGGTAGAGGGACAGAATCAGAGAAAAATATAATGAGTAGGTTAGCCAAGGCAGACAATGAAATGCAGTTGGCAGACTCTTTTGACGTAAAACTTGTAAATAATGATTTACAGAAGGCAATTTTAACAATTATAAATACAGTAGTTGAATTTCTAAAGCCATGACGGGAAGAACCAATAAGGGTAAGGTGGGTCTCTACTTCGGGTCCTTCAATCCCATTCACTTAGGACACCTTGTTATTGCCAATCACATGGTAAGTAGGGGGGGGTTAGACCAAGTTTGGATAGTTGTCACCCCAACGAGTCCTTTCAAACTGTCAGACGAGATGATTCCGGAGGAACATAGACTTCAGATGGTGAAACTTGCGATTGCGGACAATCCATTTATTTTTTCTTCTGATATCGAATTCAAGCTAGAACGACCAAGCTACACGGCAGATACTTTGCAACATCTAAGGGATAAGTTTCCAGAAGTAAATTTTTCGGTAATTTTAGGTGAGGACAACTATGAAAACCTTCACAGATGGAAGAATTACAAGTCAATTCATGAAAACCACAGATTGCTTGTTTATCCAAGAAGGTTGTCTAAGATGAGCAGTTTGGTTCCTGAAAAGGCATTAAATAATGATAAACCTGTGAGGCTAGACTCCACGAAAGCCGTTATATTCACTGAAGCTCCTATGATTGCGATTTCCTCAACCTATATAAGAGAGGCGATTTTAGAAAAGCAGGATGTACAATACTTACTGCCAGATACGGTTATTTCATATATTGGAAACAACCATCTTTACGAGATAGAATAGCTTTGCTATTTGTCTGTATTGAAAGCATTCATAGATCTTTCAAGTCCTATAGCGCAGAAACTTTCAACCGCTTTTTGAGAACGAACGCTAATTTCTTGTAAGAGGAGCACCTCCTCTTTTGTCCACTCTCCAAGAACATGATTTATTTGGTGACCAGCGCTGAATTTGTCCCCTATGCCTATTCTTAACCTTGGATAAACAGTCGACCCTAAAACTGATTGAATATCCTTTAGCCCATTGTGACCACCGTCACTTCCTTTCCCTCGAATTCTAATTTTTTCAAAAGGAAGGTTTAAATCATCTGCGATTACGAGGATTCTTTCTACAGGGATTTTTTCGGAATCCATCCAATACCGTACCGCCTTCCCACTTAAATTCATAAAGGTTGATGGCTTGAGCAGAATGATCGTTCTGCCCTTAAAATGAACGGTGGACACCGCGCCGTGACGTTCGGAGGAAAACCCCCCACCGTGTGCATCAGCGATGGTGTCCACCACTCTAAACCCGATATTATGTCGAGTATCCTCATATTCCGCTCCGGGATTACCTAGACCGATAATGAGGTATTTCATCTTAATTATTCTTTTCCGCCTTCAGACTTCTCTCCTTCCTTAGAAGACCCTTCTTCTCCTTCTCCTTCTCCTGCTTCTGCTGCTGCTTCTGCCGCTTCTTCTTCTTCTTCTTCTTCTTCTTCTTCTGACATCGCAGCACGAGTAAGCCTACAAGCAAATAGAAGAACTGAATCGTTTAAAAGAATTCGGCATCCCTCGATACTCAAATCACTTACACGTAGGTTGTCTCCTATCTTAAGAGGGCTTACGTCAACGGTTAGAGCGTTAGGAAGGTTTTCGAAAAGACCTTGAACAGGAACACGACGGAAAAGAGTTTCCATGCGCCCACCGTTTATAACACCTTTAGCCGTTCCTTCAGAAATAAGAGGAAGATTGACCTTAATCTCTTTTCCATCTAGTATCTCGAGAAGGTCGATGTGAACGATGCGATCCGTTACTGGGTGAAACTGTACTTCTTGAATGATGCACTTGATAGTTGTGCCGTCAATATCAAGTTCTACAGCAAATACGTCAGGGTTAATAACGAGTTTGCTCAGTTTAACCTCATCCACCGCGAAGTGTGTTTGGGTTTTACCTCCGTAAAGAACACCTGGGACTTGATTCGCAGTGCGCAATTCAGAGGCACCTTTCTTTCCTACGTTCTTTCTAGAAGAACCGCTCAATGATGCAATTTTCATAATTGTCTATTTAAAAATTAAAATGTGTACTAATACTTTCGTTGCTCATTAGGCATCTGAGTACCTGAGCAAATAGATCGTGCACGGGCAGGACCTTAATTTTTTCTGTTTGAACACCTTTCTTAAGAGGAATGGTGTCTGTAACGATTAACTCTGTTAGAACGCTATCTTGAATTCGTTCATAAGCGGGGCCACTAAGAACAGCGTGAGTACAAATTGCGCGGACAGAGATTGCACCGTGTTCCATCATAAGTTCCGCAGCCTTAGTAAGAGTGCCGGCAGTGTCACACATATCGTCGACGATAATTACGTCTTTTCCTTTAACATCTCCGATGACAGTCATTTCCGCCACCTCATTTGCCACTTTTCTTTGCTTGTAACAAATAGCCATATCCACTCCCAACTTCTTTGCGTAAGAACTTGCACGCTTTGTACCCCCTGTGTCCGGTGTTGCGATGCAAATATTCGATATGTCTAAGTTGTCCTTAATGTGCTTATGAAAAACTGTTGAGCCATATAGGTGATCCACTGGAACTTCGAAGAATCCTTGGATTTGATCTGCGTGGAGATCCATTGTGATAACACGATCAACGCCAGCTGCCATAAGCATATTGGCTACGAGTTTGGCTCCAATAGCAACCCTTGGCTTATCTTTTCTATCCTGACGCGCCATCCCGAAGTAAGGCATAACAGCGATAATACTCTTAGCACTGGCTCTTTTAGCGGCGTCTATTAAAAGTAAAAGCTCGAAAAGATTGTCAGAAGGTGGAAATGTTGATTGAACAATGACAACCACTTTCCCGCGTACGGTTTCCTCAATGCTTACTGAGAATTCCCCATCAGAAAACTTTGTTGTCTTTGAATCAATAAGTTCAGAACCGTAAGCCTTGGCTACACGTTTGCCGAAATCTAAAGATTCAGTACCTGCAAGTATTTTAATCATATCTGACACGAGAGACCTAATTAGGGGGCGCAAATATACGGTTAAGTAGGTTCTAATTAACCCTCAGGAGCTATGAGTTTAAAGCCTTTCCCATGAATATTTAGTATTTCAATCCTCTCATCCTCTTTTAGGTGTTTGCGAAGCTTTGCAATGTAAACATCCATGCTTCTTCCATTAAAGTAATTGGCATCACCCCAAATTGCCGCAAGCGCATGGTTTCTCTCTAACAGGCCATTGCGCTTTCTAACGAGTAAAAACAGAAGTTCATTCTCTTTTGTTGTCAGTCTATATGTCTCCCCGTCAAGATTTAACTGCTGGATATTGTAGTCAAAATCAAACTTTCCCACTTTGTATTTTGTTACCTCTTCTCCCTCTTGAGGTAGAGAGGCAGTCCTTCTTAAAATAGCCTGAATTCTCACAAGGAGTTCCTCCATTGAAAACGGCTTAGTCATATAATCGTCAGCCCCGACTTTAAAACCTTCAAGCGTGTCTTCTTTCTGTCCTCTTGCTGAGAGAAATAAGATGGGAATATGCTTGCTTTCGTGTCTGATTTCAGTAGCCACTTCGAAGCCGTCTTTTCTGGGCATCATTACATCGAGGATGATGAAATCGAATGTCCCTCTGTGAAATTGTTTGATTCCTTCTGCGCCATCTTGTGCCCATGTAGTTTCGTATCCTTTCGCTGTGAGGTAGTCGGAAAGTAATTTACCTAGATTGGGGTCGTCCTCACAAAGCAGGACTCGTATAGGTGATGTGCTCATTTTAAGTTAGAATCAAATTTTAATTTCAAGACGAAGGTACTTCCTTTGTCAGCTTCGCTTTCGACATAAATGTGCCCTCCATGTCTTTCAATTACTGTTTTCACATAACTCAGACCTAGACCAAACCCTTTTACATCGTGAACGTTTCCTGTAGGAACTCGAAACAACCTTTCAAATACCTTGCCAATGTATTCCTTGGGAATTCCCACCCCGTTGTCTTTCACGAGTAGCTCGACACCATCTTCTGTTTGGTCAGAGATGATTTTAATCTGAGCTCCATTGGGAGAGTACTTAATTGCATTGTCTAAGAGATTGAAAATAACGTTCGTGATATGAATTTTATCAGCATAGATTATAGGATTTGGGGCTTTTAGAGAAAGTTCAACTTTACCACCCTGCTTTCGCACTTGCATTGCGACATTTCGAACAACATCCTTGATGACATCGTGAATGTTTATCTCAACGGGGTAAAGTTTGAGCGACTTGGAATCTGAGAGACTTGCCTGAAGCACCTTTTCTACAAGAACTCCAAGCCTTTTGTTTTCGCCTCGTATCATGGAAATGTAATAGTTCTTTTGCACTTCATTAAGTTGTAAATCGGAATCACCTAACGCTTCACTTGCAAGCCCTATTGTTGATATAGGGGTTTTTAATTCGTGGGTGAGGTTATTCATTAACTCTCTCCTTATTCTAACGAGCTCCTTGGATTTTATTACGGAACGCATTACATACGCCAAGCCTATTGCAATGAAAAGGAGCATCACCCCAGAGAGCATAAAAGCTTCGACTATAGATTTTACGAGATGGCGACCTAAATCGGGGAAGTACACGCGTAATTGTAGCGGGCCGAGACCTACTGAGTATCCTTTCTCAAGGAGCTCTTCGCGATAAACTTCGCTGCGTTCGTCTAGATAGGCGGGTTGACCATATCTGTCGAACGCCCCGAACACGACACTTGTTTCGATTCCATGCTCTCTTAAAGAAAGCGAGAGAAGCGAATCCATTGGAATGGTTTCCATTCTAAGTAAGATAGCTCTGGATTGGCGCTGGAGACCATCTGCGATGAGCGGATCTCCCAGATCCTCAGTTTCGTGATCAATTTCGAGAGACGCGAAATCGGCTTCAACTAAGATCCAATGAGAAACTGTATTTAACAACTGCTCCACACTTTGGTCAAAAATCTTTTTTTGTAAGTCCAACGATGTTTTTAACCACTTAACCTGTATAAGGCTGATAATCAATACAGCAACTGCAATTGCACCAATTAGCCATGATATTTTAATCCCTCGCATTGCCGCAAATTACGCTTTCAATCAGCAATAATTCAGTGTTAAATTAAAAGTACCCTAAATTTTAGAAAGGATTAACAAATACGCTTCTTACCTTCGCTTTTGTGATACCCAAAGAGACAGTTGAATTAATACACCAAACCGCCGTCATAGAAGACGTCATTGGTGAATATGTAGAGTTAAAAAAACAAGGCAGCAGCTACAGAGGCCTTAGCCCCTTTACGAACGAGAAAACACCGTCTTTTTACGTCGTTCCAAGCAAGGGGATTTTTAAATGTTTTAGTTCGGGAAAGGGGGGGTCACTCGCTACATTTTTAATGGAGCAAGAAAAGGTGAGTTACCCCGAAGCTCTTAGAATTATGGCCAAGCGCTATAATATAGAAATAGAGGAGAGAGATCAAAGTCCTGAAGAGATTGCGGCCGCAACTGAAAAAGACAGCTTGGGAGCGCTTGTTGTTTGGGCTCAAAAATGGCTTAAAGACCAACTACATTATACCGAAGAAGGGAAGGCGATAGGACTTAGCTACTTCAAGAATCGCGGGTTCAGAGATGAAACTCTCGAGAAATACGACATAGGATTCTGCCCCGATGGTTGGGAGATCATGACTGCCGCTGCGCTCGAGGCGGGGTACACAAAGGAACGCCTCATAGCCACCGGCTTAGGAAAGGAGAAAAGCAGTGACGGGAAGTTGTTTGACTTCTTCCACGGAAGGGTCATGTTTCCAATTAAAGACGTTACCGGGAGAGTTATAGGATTCGGTGGAAGGACGCTAAAGACAGAGAAGAATATAGCGAAATATTTCAACAGTCCTCAAAGTGAGCTGTACGATAAATCGCGCGCATTGTATGGGATCCACGCTGCCAAGCCTCACATTAGTAAGGAGGATATGTGCTTGTTAGTCGAGGGATATACCGACGTGATGGCCATGAGTCAAAGTGGTGTTGAAAATGTGGTTTCTTCAAGTGGAACAGCTCTCACATTAGGTCAAATTCATCTCATTCGCCGTTTCACAAAAAATGTCACCGTTCTCTTTGATGGAGATAGAGCGGGTATGGCCGCGGCTCTTCGTGGAATAGATATTCTACTTTCAGAGGGTATGAACGTCAAGGTGGTGACCTTCCCTGATGGTGATGATCCTGATAGCTACTCTAAAAAGGTTAGCTCAACTGAGCTTCAGAAGTATGTACGTGAAGACGCCCAAGATTTTCTGGCCTTTAAGTCAGACTTACTTAGCGAGGAAGCGGGTGACGACCCACTAAAAAAATCGGAACTGGTTCACAGTATTGTGACGACCATTGCCTGCGTTCAAGATGCAATTCAAAGGTCAGTCTATATTCAAACGATAGCCGCTCGATTAAAACTACCGGAGGATTTACTCCAAACAGAGGTGGCGAAAGAGCTTCAAAAGCGAATAGTCCAAGATTCTAAACGCTCGAAACAGTTTCAAAAACCCTCAATATCCCGCCAAACATCTTCCTCCAGCACATCATTTCCAGGTGATACTTTTGCAACTCAGGTAGAAAATGATTTGGCACCGGGGATTCCCGCTAGAGTTCGCGCGAAGAGAGATATTTTAGAGGATAATCTTATACGGTTGCTGCTTGAACATGGTGAATCTATGGTAGAAGTAGAAATCGAGGTGGAAGATAAAAAAGAGACAGAACCCGTTTACACTAAAGTTCCTTTTGCAGAGCTTTTCGTTCACCGAATGGAAACCCATCAGTTAGCTATGGAAGAAGAGTCCACACAATTTATTTTATCTAAATATATTGAAAGTTTAGATAATGGAGACCTCCCAACTTCCGCTTTGTTTTTTACCGATGCATCCCCTGCAGTCCAAAGTAAAGCAGCCAACAGCCTAATTCACAAATATAGCCTCAGCGAAAATTGGGAGAACAAACACCACATCTTTTCTGTTGTAGAAAAAGACGTTCTCGAAGAATCATTGTCGTCCGCTACAACGAGATTGCTTTTGTTTGATGTGCAACGTAACATAGATAAAGTAATCCAAGCCCTTGCATTAAAAAATGTTTCGGAGGATGAAACAACAAGACTTCTAAGAGAGAAAATCTCCCTTGATAGAATGGTAAAAGACCTAAACTCTTCTCTTGGAGTTGTAATACTTCCAAAATGATAAACGAATTTCTTTCAAAAAGCATACAATTCGGAACCCATGATTTAAGTGTTCAAGCAGTTTTAGAGGTAATTCTTGCAATTTTAGCGGGAAAATTCTTGATTTTTCTGACCAAGAAAACGCTTGATAAAGTCGTGAAAAAAAGACGAATAGACGAGGGCCTTAGGTTCTTAATTTTCCGTCTAGCGAGAACATTTATCTACATCATGACGATTTTCATTGTGTCAGATATTTTTGGATTTAACCTCACCATAATTTGGGCTGGTTCCGCGGCTCTATTGGTGGGAGTGGGTATAGGTCTTCAAAGCTTCTTTAACGACGTCATTTCAGGTTTCGTTCTCCTATTTGAGGGAGGTGTCAGGGTGGGAGATGAGTTAGAAGTTGGAGGTGATTTAGTGAAGGTAAAAAAAATTGCATTGCGAGCCACGAGTGTGGAAACGGTGAGCGGAGATCTTGTCGTTATACCTAACTCTAAGATTGCGGGCGACTCGGTTCGCAACCTCACTCAGGGGCAAAGCACCACCCGTATTAGTGTGGAAGTCGGCGTGGCTTACGGGAGTGATGTTACGGTTGTTTCAGACATCCTTTTTTATTCTATGCAAGTCCAAACCCAAGTCGTTCAAACCCCCAAGCCTCAAGTTATCTTTAAATCATTTGGCGATTCTTCCTTGGTTTTTGAAGTACGTGGATGGGTAAAATCTCCTTGGGATAGAAAATTAATTGAGAGTGATGTTCGCTTTAAAATCGATGCTGCTTTCAGAGAAAATAACATTACGATACCATTCCCTCAAAGAGACGTTCACGTTCACACGAATTTGTGAACTCGAATATCTCGCAGGTGTAAATTCAAAGTCGATTTCCCTCGGAAAGTGTTTCTAGCAAGAGTGAAAACCAAATCAAAGGATCTCCAAGCCCTCACCTCATCTATCCGATCTCCCATTCCAAATCCGATAGCCTCAAATCTGTGCAGTGGGTTTTCGGCAGTTTGAACAACAAGTTTTAAGTGCCTACCCCCATGACCGACCGTTCTGGGAGGAATAGCAGTTACCACCCCTTCAGCCATAAATACAGGAACCTCATTACACGGTCCAAATGGCCCCAATCGCTCAAACTCCTTATACATTGTAGGGTTTAATTCGTTCAGGTTAATAGGCATGTGGAAGGAGATTGTGGGCTTGGGGATATTGCCTTCAGTTTGGGCAGCGATTGCGGCATTTAGCTCTGTGGTAAACGCATCCATATTTTCCTTACGAATAGTTAACCCTGCAGCCATAGGGTGCCCTCCGAATTGTTCTATAAGATGCCTGCACTTTTCGAAAGCATCATGAATATCTATCCCGGGCACACTACGCGCACTACCTGTTAGGACTTCATTCTCCTCAGAAAGCACAATTGTAGGACAGTACCGCTGTTCAACAAGCCTGCTTGCGACAATCCCCAACACTCCTCTGTGCCAACCCTCACCATGTACAATTGTGCAAGACCTGCCAGGAGGCTGTTCTACCATGAGAGCAATCGCTTCCACAGTTAAATCCTCATCGATGTCTCGCCTTGCTTGATTCATCGTTTCTAACTGACTCGCCAGTTCCAGAGCTCTCCCTTCATCGTTGGCCATGAGAAGTTTGGCCGCTGTTAATGCGTGACCTACGCGTCCCGCAGCATTGATTCTGGGGCCTAAGCTGAAACTCATGTCTCTGACGGTTTTAGGAGCTTCTTCAATTCCCGCTACTTGAAGCATAGCCCTAATCCCCGGTCGCATATGCTCTCTTAAGTTGAGCATTCCGTGGTACGCCATAATCCTATTCTCACCAGTAATATCTACTAAATCTGCCCCTATGCTTAATGCCAATAGATCTAAATGATCATAGACGGAATCCATCGTCAGCCCTAAGTAAGGCACAAGAGCAGATAACATTTTAAAAGCAACACCCGCACCAGAAAGTTCTTTAAAAGGATATTCACACCCCGGTTGTTTTGGGTTAAGTAGGGCATAACAATTGGGAAGTTGCTCATCTGGGAGATGGTGATCACAGACGATGGTATCTATCCCGAAGCTTGCGGCATATTCTAAAGCTTCAAAATCTTTCGTTCCACAATCTAATGTGATGAGCATTGTACATCCAGACTTTCTAGCCCTATCCACACCGTCTTTCGACACCCCATATCCTTCTTGATACCTCATGGGGATATAGGGAACTATCTGGACGTTTAAACCTTCTAAAAAAGTGGAAACCATCGCAACGGATGTCGTGCCGTCAACATCATAATCACCATAAACCATGATGCGCTCACCTCTATTTATAGCCTTCTCTATCCTTTTTACAGCTTTCTCCATGTTAAGCATGGTCTCCGGGTCGTGCAAGTCTTCAAGCTTGGGCCGCATGAAATTTTCCGCCTTAACTAGAGTGGTAACCCCACGCTGCACAAGGATTTGTGCAACCATATAAGTTAACCCAGTCTCCTCACACAAGTCTTTTACAGCCTTTTTTTTAGGAGATTCAGCCGCTTTCCATTTGAGATTATCCATCTATATGATTCTATTCCTATCTTTGAGCACATGTTTTTACGGCACGTCGAAAATACGCATAGAAAACACCTACAATGAAACCGCACCTATCTTCTTTCAATACTTTTGTTACTTTCCTCTTCGCTGTCTCGTTTTTAGCGTCTTGTAGTGGATGTTTAAATGATGACAATCTTATCGGTGAGAACTGTTACGATGGCGAGTTAAATAACGGTGAGGAACTCATCGATTGCGGTGGAACTATTTGCGACCCTTGCGACCCATGTGAAAATGACCTGTGGGATGCTCTTTTAGGTGAGCAATGGGTTGATTGTGGAGGAGAATGTGGTCCCTGCGACCCTTCTTTCAATGGTCAGCTTGATCCTGGTGAGCTCGGAATTGACTGTGGTTGCGATGGTTGTCCAGCTTGCCCTGAGTTATGTGGTGATGGTTTGCCTAACGGATTTGAAGAAGGTGTTGATTGTGGAGGACCTAACTGTGACCCATGTCCAACATGCACAGATGGCGAAATGAATGGCTCTGAAATTGGTGTCGACTGTGGAGGTTCTGATTGTGATGCTTGTCCAACGACAGGAGATTGTACAAATGGTCTTCAAGATGGAGACGAATTATACATAGACTGTGGTGGTTCATCTTGCGAGTCTTGTGAAGGAGCTATCGCTTGGAAAGCAAATGGCCAACAGTTTTATGGCGATGCAACGGCCTCAGCGATGATGGATGGAACAAGTATAGCTATTGCAGGAGTGTCTGTAACCACTGCTCAGATTGTCTTTATTATGGCTGAACCCGCAACTGGATGGGAGAACGGAGTTGTGATCCCTATGAACTTAGCTACTGCACCTGGAACAGCAGGCGCATACGAATCTATAGGAGCTGCTGTGACATATGCAACCTCTAATGGAGGAAACATTACGATGGAACTTATTTACATAGTTTCAGGTTCAGGAGGATATGTAACGGGTACTTTTTCTGGAAATATGCAAAGCACAGCAGGAGCTGGGGTTACAATTTCTCAGGGAAACTTCGCGATTCCAATTAACTAGAATTTATCTTAGAGATTGACATTTTAGTGTGAACAAGACGCTTGGATAAATGTCAAATTAGCTCAAAACGTGTAGAACTTGCACGGTTATGAGGACATCTACATTTCCCGCAATATTAATTGCAATAATTCTGCTTTCTGGTTGTGTAACAGCTAAGCAGTTCGATGAATTACAGGATAATTGCGAACAAATAGACAAGGAAAATACTGTTCTAAGGCTGAGTAGTCAAGATGTTGAAATTGAAGTTGTAGAGCTGAGAGGACAAGTAGAGACACTTACAGATGCAAGGGAAGAACTTTCAGCGGATACTTCCCGAATGGGACGATTTGTAGCGGAATCAACAGATGAAATCAATCGTCTTCGTCAATTAAATGATGCGCTTACAGACCAAAGCGGAGGTCGTTTATCATCCCTGAATGCTGAAAATAGAGCACTCCTTGAAGATGTCAATAGAATCAGAAAACAACTTCAAATTAGAGAAGACGCCCTCCTCGAACTAGAAAAAGATTTAGCGGACAGAAGCGCAGCCCTCGAGTCTAGGAGTGCGAGAGTTGAAGAATTAGAAAACCTTCTTGATTCACGGGATAAAGCTGCTAAAGCCTTGCGTAACCGTTTAGAAAGGGCTCTCCTAGGTTTTGAAGGAAGTGGTTTAACTGTTGAACAAAGAAACGGAAAAGTTTATGTAAGCCTAGATGCAGAATTGTTATTTGCTTCAGGCTCTGCAGTTGTGGATGTAGGAGGAAGAGAGCTTTTAGCTTCCCTCGGTTCAGTGATCGCTGAGCAAGAAGACTTGGAAATAGTTATCGAAGGACACACGGATTCTGACAAGTTAGTTTCCCCCAGCTTCCCTCATAACAATTGGGAATTGTCTGTACTTCGCGCAACCTCAGTCCTCGAGATTATTAGTGACCAACCAGGGGTTGATCCATCAGTGCTCACTGCATCCGGTCGTGGAGAGTTTCATCCCATTGACCCAGAGGATAAATCGAGAAACCGTAGAATTGAAGTTATCCTAGCCCCGAAACTTGATGCTTTATTTGACCTCTTAGAGGACTAAAGCTTGATACAGACGTTTTGAGGTTCCGTAAAGAACTGCAGTGCTTCGAACCCACCTTCTCGCCCCACGCCTGAGTTTTTAACGCCTCCAAATGGCGTTCTTAAGTCTCTCAATAGCCAGCAGTTTACCCAAACAATTCCGGTGTCTAATGCCGCCGCCATGTTGTGTGCTCTTTTTAAATCTTTAGTCCAAACGGTAGCCGCCAGTCCAAACTCTGTGCTATTTGCAAAATACACAGCTTCTTCATCTGACTCAAAAGGTTGAATGGTCACTACAGGACCGAATATCTCTTCTTGATTTACCCGACAATCAAAATTGAGCCCTTCTATAATGGTAGGTTGGATGTAATATCCTTCTGACAAATGTGGTTCGTTTTCGGGCGTTGTTGACGAACCTCCACATAAGATTTTCCCACCTTCAGAGCGCGCCAACTCTATGTACGAAAGAATTTTATCACGGTGATCTTTAGAGACAACGGCACCCATTTTTGTCGCAGGGTTTTGAGGGTCTCCGACCTTCATCTTCTTCGCTTTCTCGACCAGCAAATCACGAAATTTCGGGTAGAGAGATTTCTCGACAAGTATCCTCGAACCGCAAAGACAGATTTGGCCTTGATTTGAGAAAGATGAACGCAGGGTAGTTGCTAGCGCATCCTCGAAATCACAATCATCAAATATGATGGCAGCATTCTTTCCGCCCAACTCCAAGCTCAATTTCTTAAAACGCGGAGCCGTGACAGAAGCGATATGAGCCCCGGTTGCCGTGCCACCCGTAAAGCTAACTGCCGCTATTTTTGGGTGACGAACTAAAGCGTCTCCCACCTCTGTTCCCAATCCGTGTATGATGTTAAAGACGCCATCTGGAAAACCAGCTTCCTTCACCCATGTACTCAATAAGTATGCTGTGACAGGAGTAATTTCAGAGGGTTTGGCAACGACGCAGTTCCCAGCAGCTAATGCGGGGGCGACCTTCCAAGTAAATAGGTAAAGTGGAAGATTCCACGGTGAGATACATGCAACTACGCCCAATGGCTTCCTAAGTGTGTAATTGATTGCAACCCCTTCCATAGAGTGTGACTCAGAAGCAAAATGCTGTATTGCTGATGCATAGAATCGAAGATTTGATTCAGCTCTTGGAATATCAACCGAGCTCGCTAACGATATAGGTTTGCCATTGTCAGTTGACTCTGCAGCAGATAGTAGGTTTGCGTTTTTTGAAACCAAATCGGCAAGTCGATTCAAGCAAGCAGCTCGTTCGTTATGAGGTGTGTCTGACCAGCTTTTAAATGCTTTGTCAGCAGATTCTACAGCAAGATTTACATCTTCAGCCCCAGATCTAGGCAAGCGACCGTAGATACTACCTTTGCTGGGATCAGTCAGGTCAAGCCATTCACCGCCTTTGGCAGAAACGAGCTCGCCTTGAATGAGATTTAACACTTCCATTTATGACTGCAATTTACTTAATAAATTAGTCTAACTTTACTATCTTTGCACACGTTTTTGCCCCATGGTGTAATGGCAACACATCTGCTTTTGGTGCAGACGTTTCAGGTTCGAGTCCTGGTGGGGCAACCACTCAACATTTTAAAACCTCGTTATCATTGAGATAGCGAGGTTTTGTTTTTTTACTGTGCCTATCCTAGAGACTGCTTTTTTTATTATTGTAATACTTGGCAGCGAGCTTGTCGTTGAGTTTGGGAAACAACTTATTTAACCAAACGGTGAGCTGTCCAACAGCAGAAGGTCTAACAGATCTTTTTCTCTTTTTTACTCCGTTGAAAATATGCCTAGCAGCCTCTTCGGCGGTCATCATGCCCTTTTCTTTCACAGTTTCTCCATAGCCAGGAGGGAAGTGATTTGATTTAGAGTCATCCTTTGCTATTTTTCTAATGTTGGTTGAGGTGTATCCAACGTATGTAAGTAATACGTGAAGACCTCTGTTTAAGTATTGCACTCTCAGCGAACCCAGAAAACCATTCATCGCAAACTTAGAAGCACAATATGCTGAACGATTTGGCAACCCAACTTCACCAGCGATTGAGCACACCCCCACGAGACTTCCTTTGGTCTTAAGTAAATGAGGTAAGGCGTATTTGGTACATTGAACAGTGCCAAAATGGTTGGTGTCCAGGATCTCTTTGTGTTTTTCAATGTTGATCCCATCCTCATCACTCTCATACCAAGTAATGCCCGCATTGTTAATGAAAACATCAATTCTGCCGTACTTCTCAATTACCTTGTCAACCAGATTCTTACAATCGTTTTCTATCCTAATATCAGTTTTTACGGTGAAGATGTCATGCCCTTCTGACTTAAGGTCAGCGTGAACTTGTTCAAGCATTTGTTCTGATCTAGATGCAATGGCAACTTTATAACCTGCGTCGATAAAACAATCGCATAAAGCTCTGCCAATACCAGAGCTTCCTCCAGTTATAACCACGACCTTGTTTTCCATCTAAATAATTAGAGATTTAAGCATTCCTGTAAATGAACATTTTTTTTGCTAAAATAAGTATAGATGATCTGTGTTTTTCAATATCTTTATCAACCAATATTTCTGGAGAGATTAAAGAATGAAAACAATACCTGTTTTATCGAAAAGAGAGATTAAAAGATTTCACAAAGTTCCATTCACAGTTTATAAAAATGATGAAAATTGGATCCCTCATATTAAGCAAGAGGTGGAAGATGTTTTCGATGAGAAGAAAAATCACTTGTTTAGAAAAGGGGTAGCCAGAAGATGGATATTAATAAGTGATTCAGGTGAAGATATTGGAAGAATATCGGCTTTTATAGATTACAGACAATCTAAAAAAGAAAAGCAACCAACAGGAGGTTTTGGATTTTTCGAGTCCATAAATGACAAATCTGCTGCATTCACTTTGTTTGATACAGCGAGGAAGTGGCTTGAGGATTTAGATGTACAAGCAATGGATGGTCCCATTAATTTCGGTGAGCGAAATAAGTATTGGGGACTGTTAATTGATGGGTATGATAAACCGCCCATTTATGGGAATGCTTATCAACCTTCTTACTATCGTGAACTTTTTGAGGAATATGGCTTTAAAGTTTTTTTCACGCAGCATATGTATGAAGTGGTGATTCAAGACCCCATGAAAGAGGTCTTTAGTAGAAAGATCAAGCATATGAATGCCAAAGGGGAATATAGCTTTCGTCATATTGAGTTGACCAAATTGAGCGAATACGCAGAAGATTTCAGAACGGTTTACAATGCCGCCTGGCAAACACACTCAAGTTTTAAAGGTATTAGTTCAGAAAGAGCGCTTCTCATCTTTAAGAAAATGAAGATGGTCATTGATGAGAAGTTGGTTTGGTTTGTATATCACAATTCAGAACCGGTTGCTTTTATGGTGTCCTTGCCTGAATTAAATGAGATTTTTAAATATGTAAATGGGAATTTAAACCTGTTAGGTAAGATAAAATTCTTGATTTACAAAAGATTTAGAAAACCTCAAAACGCATTTGCTGTCGTTTTTGGGGTAGTTCCCAAACACCAAAAAAATGGAGTGGAGAGCTTGATGATGAAGGAGATAAAGAAGGCTCTAAAAAACCATACAGTTCAATACAAGAAAATGATTATTACTTGGATTGGAGATTTCAATCCTAAAATGATGCACATCGTTAATATTCTTTCAGACACACCCTACCAGAAACTTAACACGTATAGATTGCTATTTGATCCGGATGCAGAGTTTGAGAGGTGTGAAGAAGTAAAAGGTTCGTAGTGGTTGGCTTTACGGTGTGAGCAGATTGATTTGGGTTTGAAGGTCGGCAACGATTCCTTGTAAATTAAAAATCAAAGTATCTAAAGTAGAAATCTCAGTTTCAAGGGCGATCATACTATTTGAAAGAGCTGCGTTTTCATCTACAAGATCAACTCCATTTGCAGTTATGGACCCTGAGATGGCGAAATCACCATTTATAAGACCTCCAACAGCGTCTATTTCAAAGATGTTAGATCTCAACGAATCAGCTGTCCCATTTCCTACAACTAGGATTGTTCCTGTTCGATTTGAGAGATTGTATTGGCCCAATGCAGTGGAGTAGTTTTGGTCTGAGATAAGCTGAAAACCATGCGCAAACGAGCCAGTAGCAGAGGCGGTAGAATATCTCCCGCCTGCGTGCGAATAAGCGGCAGATGCGATACTACCATATCCTTCAGCGTGGGCAGTGAAACCACTTGACAAAGTGTTCATGCCTTCCGAGTGCGATGCGTCTGCAGTAGCACTCGTGTTTTCCCCTTCTGCATGAGCGCAGGTAGCAGTGGCGGTCGAATTGCGGTTTTCTGCATGTGAGAATAGCCCGCTGGCAAGCGTTCCGTAGCCCTCAGCGTGAGCTGTAGTATTAGACGCTATAGAATTTTGCCCTTCAGCGTATGAAGCGTAACCTGTTGCAGAAGTTGACACTCCTAGAGCGGAAGAGTAATCTCCATCTGCGATTGTTGCGCTTCCCTGTTGAAGTTTCCCGGTAAGAGTGAGATCACCTGTGATTTGGGCTGAGGGATTTTCTTCTCCCAAAGCAGTGATGTCAGAGAAAAGAGATATCGCGAGAGCAAGGCGGGCATCTTCTGCTGTAATTGCTCCAGTACCACCATTTTCTATCGGTATAGCACCTTCAACTACAAAAGGACTTCCATAAAAAATGAGAAAACCCACCAAGTCAATCACTGTAATAGCCCCACTGCCATCTGAGTCTGGATTGTATGGCATGGGATTTTCAGTTGATTGCGAAAACCCAAGAGATACAACAAAGAAAAGCATTGAAAACACACTTGTAATTTGCTTGAAATAAGATATATGCATAATAAATAATTTAATTTTCGAAAATAAAGTTAGCTTACAATGTTAACGATTCGGCCTTTTACAACGATTACTTTTCTGATCTCTTTGCCGGCGAGTTGTTTGAGGGTCCGCTCGTCAGCCACCACGATGGATTCAACTTCCTCTATATCGGTAGACGCGGGAAGAAGTAATTTGAATCGAACTTTTCCGTTAAACGACACTGGGTAGTTCACCTCGTCTTCTACTAAATATGATTTTTCCGCTTTAGGCCAAACAGAATCGATCACCAAACCCTCACCGCCAAGGACTTTCCAAAGCTCCTCAGCAAGGTGTGGAGCGTATGGGCTTAAAAGCGTTACCAAAGGACGCAGACCTACATTAGATTTAACAGGCTTCAGATTGTTTAAATCATTGACTGCAATCATGAGGGCACTGACGACTGTGTTGAAAGCATGACGATCTAAGTCAGATGTTACTTTCTCAATCGTTTTGTGGACAATTCTAAGCTCTGTGTTAGAAGCTTCGCAATTTTCTGAAGCCAAAGCGAGTTTTGAGAACTTCCTTAGGAAATTATGAACCCCTGAAATCCCCTGAGTATCCCAAGGTTTAGATTGCGTGAGGGGGCCTAAAAACATTTCGTAACACCTTAACGTGTCAGCTCCGTATTTCTCTACAAGATCATCTGGAGTCTGAACGTTGTACTTGGATTTAGACATCTTTTCGACCTCGTTTCCACAGGTGTAAGTTCCATCAGCACATGTAATAAATTCAGCATTTTCGAACTCAGACCTCCAAGATTTAAAACCATCGATGTCGAGCTTGTCGTTTTCAACAAGTGAGATGTCAACGTGTAAACGCTGAGTTTTATGTGCTTCTCTCTCCTCGTATGTCACAAATTTAGAGGTTCCTTGAATTCTGTATACAAAGCTTGACCGACCTAAAATCATACCCTGGTTGATCATGGTTTTAAAGGGTTCGTCAAATGAGATTTGGTCTATATCGTATAAAAACTTAGTCCAAAACCTTGAATACAACAAGTGCCCAGTAGTATGCTCAGCTCCTCCGACATAAAGATCTACCTGACCCCAGTAATCCGATTTTTCACGAGCGCAGAACTCCTTTTCGTTGTGGGGATCCATGTAACGCAGGAAATACCAAGACGATCCAGCCCATCCAGGCATGGTGTTGGTCTCCATTCTATCACCTCGGAAGACAGGCCAATCTTCACGCCTCGCACGCGCAAGTGGCGGCTCACCATCAGCTGTAGGAAGGTACTCGTCAACAGTGGGTAGAGTTACGGTTTCGTTTTCGATAAGTTGCGGAATTTCATTCTCATAACAAATGGGGAATGGCTCACCCCAGTAACGTTGTCTTGAGAAAACGGCATCCCGCAATCTATAATTTATCATCCTCTCTCCATATCCTCTCGACTCTAACAAATCTAAAGCGGTAGATATTGCTTCATGTTTAGAGAGCCCATTTAGTTCTTCTGAATTTTGTAGAATGGCTTTTTCGTCAGAATTTACAGACCCATCAGAGTCATGACCTTTAAAAATTGAAGGAATGTCTATGTTAAAATACTTGGCAAATTTCCAATCTCTCTCATCTCCAGCAGGCACGGCCATGATCGCTCCTGTACCATAACCAGCGAGCACGTAATCAGAGATGTAAACCGGGATTTCCTCTCCAGTAAATGGATGGACAACATGCCCCCCCAACTCAACCCCAGAAATGCCCTTTTCTCCTTGTCTTTCTCGTTCGCTTTTTTTAGAGGCCGTCAGGATGTAGTCATTCACCTCCCTTAGCCTCTCTTGAGAGGTAAACCCACTCACCAATTTATGTTCTGGGGCGAGTACCACAAAACTCACACCGTATAATGTATCAGGTCTGGTTGTAAACACCTCCACTTCGCACCCAGAAGCGCTTCCACCTCCTTTAAAACGGACTGTTGCACCTTCCGATCTGCCTACCCAGTTTCTTTGGGCTTCTTTGATACTTTCAGTCCAATTCAGATCGTCTAACCCTTCGATAAGCCTGTCGGAATAGGCTGTGATTCTCATCATCCACTGGCGCATACGTTTGCGCTCAACGGGATGGCCACCTCTCTCAGAAAGTCCGTCCTTCACCTCATCATTTGCGAGCACCGTCCCAAGTTGAGGGCACCAGTTCACCTCTGAATCCGCCAAGTACGCAAGTCGAAACTGCATTAGGATGGCGTTCTTCGCCTGCTTACTCATCGATTTCCAATCAGTAGAAGTAAAATCTCCCTCAAAGTGCTTACCGAAATGAGGGAACAAAGTCAAATCTAAATTTTTCCACCAGTCCTCTTCGCAGGCAGCTTCAATGGAGTAATTCCCATTCTTTTCAAAAGCATCAATTAAAAATTGTAACGGTTTTGCCCCCCCACTTTCAAGATCATACCAACTTTCGAATAATTTTCCGAAAATCCATTGTGTCCATCTGTAATATGAGGGGTCAGAAGTCATCACTTCTCTGCTCCAGTCAAATGAAAACCCAATCTGTTGCATTTGGGTTCTGTAGCGATTGATATTCGTTTCAGTGGTAATCGCAGGATGTTGTCCTGTGGCAATCGCATATTGTTCTGCCGGAAGCCCAAAGCTGTCAAACCCCATCGGATGCAAAACGTTAAAGCCGCAATGCCTTTTGTACCTAGAAATAACATCTGAGGCGATGTATCCTAGAGGGTGCCCTACGTGAAGACCCGCCCCGGAAGGGTAAGGGAACATATCCAAGGCGTAGAACTTAGGTTTGTCCTTTAATTCTTTTACTTGGTAAGATTTTTCTCTAGACCAAACCTCTTGCCAATGCTTTTCAATACTGCGAAAATCGTATTCCATATGACCGGTAAAGTTAGTTATTCGAAATCAAATTTATCTCTCTCGGGCAACCCTTGTTTGTGAAATACGTCAATTTAGTGTATGATTATCAGTCGCACCCCCCTTTCGATACACAATATGATAAAGTCAGTTCTCTGGCGAGTACCATCGATTGATGCGTCAAAGAATGTATATCTAACATTTGATGACGGTCCACACCCACATTTAACGCCTTGGGTGATGGAGCAATTGAAAGAGGCTGGGGATTTAAAAGCGACGTTTTTCTGTGTTGGGGAGCAGGCAGCTCGCCATCCAGAAATGATAGACGATTTAAGAGCGGCAGGTCATGAAGTTGCTAACCACAGCCAGGGTCACGAAAGTGGATGGTCAACCCCTCGGGCATCTTATTTAAGAAGCTATCTTCAATGCGAAGAAGAACTTGGTTCAACAACAAGATTCAGACCCCCTTATGGCAGGATTACACCTCGACAAGCTCGCGCTATTTCGAAAAGAACTCAGGTTGTTATGTGGGATGTCCTTTCCGGGGATTTCGACAGATCTCTTTCAGGAAAAGATTGCTTAAACACACTTAAAAAGCTTACAAGATCTGGGTCGATTATCGTATTTCACGACAGCGAAAAAGCAGCTCCTAGACTTCTTTACGCCCTACCGAAATATCTAAAATGGTTAGCAGATACTGGGTATACCGTTCAGCCTCTTCCCGAGAATAGATCTAAAAAATCACATTCTTAAGTGGGCGGGTGGCCTTACTTGTCCGCGTTACTTGTCCGCTTTACTTGTCCGCTGCGTCCCTTAACATCTTGAGTTTCGCCTTAATTTCTTCAACCTCACGCTTGTAAGATTTGATAGATTTTTCAGCGTGGTCACGAATTGATTGTGCACCTTTTCCTGTAAAGCGCTCCATGTTCTCTTCCGTTTGGATTACACGAGTATTAAGACGATTAATCTTATCTCTTAACACAGCTTGCTCACGACGGATGTCAGTGCCACCACCTCTTCCACTATCTCCACCTTTTGACAGGCGTTCAACGCGATTTTGATAGCTTGCGACAGAACGCTCAGATCTTTGAGCACTTAAAGCATCGTAGTGCTTGTCCATCGCCTTTGTATAGCGATCAGACAAATTCTCAAAGTTTTTCCTGGGAACGAACCCAATTTTACGCCAATCACCTGAGAACTCTTTTAGCGTGTTTAAATCAGCGATTCTGTTATCAGTAATTTTAAACGCTTCTACTTTTTCAAGCAGCACGTTCTTCAATCCTAGATTTACTTTCTCCTCTTTATTTCGATCTGCGAACTGAGCTTTCTTCGCTTTAAAGAAAACATCCTGAGCTTTGTTAAAACGCCTCCATAATTTATGTTCCTCTCCTGGAGGGCATGACCCAGCGGTCTTCCAATCCTTTTGAATTTGTAGCATTACAGCGGTTGTATCTTTCCAATCGGTGCTGTCCTGTATTGCCTCAGCCTTTTCACAAAGAATGATTTTCTCTTTCTTAGCACCTTTCCCCTCCTCCTTCATTTTATCGTAGAAAACCTGCTTTTTTTCGAAGAAGACATCAGATAATTCACGGAATTGCTGCCACAAATTTTCGTTGTGCTCCTTTCCAGAAAAACCGATTTCCTTCCACCTTTTCTGCATATCAATAACCTTGGTTGTCAAAGTTTGCCAAACCTTATGACCTTCTTCGATATCCTCTGTCATCAAACCCCTTAACTCCTCGATCAGTGCGTCTTTTAAAACTTTATTCTCAACAAAACTCTCTCGGAGTTTATCGTATTGAACTTTTACCTCTTCAAAAACTGGACGCGTAATTCCGAAAAACGTGTCTGCCATTTCTTGATAAGTCTCCCTCGGAGATGGCCCTATATCGAGCCATTGTTTTTGAAGCTCACGTGCTATTTTTTCCCGCTCCTTTAAATCTTCAACAGCTGCAAGACCCTTAGCTTTCTCAGTTAATTCAAGTTTTGCGGTATGATTTTTCTTTAAGTCGTGATCCTGAAGTTGCTTGTAGATATTAATGTTGTAGAAGAACTCATCGCGCAAGCGGTGGTATTCGTCATGAATATCCTTGTAGCTATTTCCAGGAACATCTCCAATCTTTTCCCACTCTTCGCGCACTTCATTAAAAGCGCTGAAAGCCTTCCCTATATTTTCTTCTTCTTGGATTGTATTTCTCAACCTTTCTAGAAGACCTTCTTTTGTGACCAAATTGGCCTTCTGTTCCTCCGCGATACGAGCCTTCCAAGCTTTCTCTCTTTCTTTAAATAAATTTGTAAGTTCTTCGACTACAGCTTCATCTTCAGAAGGTTTGTAAATAAAAGTTTCATCAGGCTCGTGTTCTTCCTTTTCCCAAGCATCGCGTTGGCGACGTACCTCATCTTGTGTGAGGGCGTGGAAGGATTGTATAGCACTGCGCACATCTTTTCGGATGGCTTCCAGATCTTCGTTCCCTAGTAGATCATGGATACGTTGCA
Source organism: Bacteroidota bacterium (assembly GCA_027619225.1). Taxonomy (GTDB): domain Bacteria; phylum Bacteroidota; class Bacteroidia; order Flavobacteriales_D; family Sanyastnellaceae; genus UBA974. The sequence continues at coordinate 33,205 of JAQCFW010000005.1, read as the reverse complement.
AAAGTTCAGACCGCATTACGGTTATAAAATGGATGTTATTAGTTTTGCAAATATCGGGTATCTCAACCCACCTTGCGACTTAGAAACAAATCTAAAATTATTATTACGTAATTGGTTGTGAATTGGCAGGAAAAAATAACTCGGTGGTGTGCACTAAGTGAGCGTTCTCAGGCTGAGGTGCTTAAGCGCTTAAAGGAGTGGGAAGTTCCAAATTCAGAAGCGAATTCGTTTCTACTTAAGTTAGAGGGGCTTGATTTTGTAAACCAACTGCGTTTTCTCTCAGCCTTCACCCACGATCACTTTCATTTAAAGCAATGGGGACCCTACAAGATCGGTGATGGTCTAAGTGCTAAAGGCTGTTCCTCCTCAGAGATTTCTTCTGCACTTTCTGTACTCACGCCAGACATAGTATTGGAAAAGCTCACTCACGTCTTAAATTCTCGACTGAAAACCCACCCTTCTGACCTCACTTCTAACCGCCCTCGCTTAATCCGCTACCTTCAATCGCGAGGATTTTCTTTAGAAATGATACTATCATCTATCAAGTCGATTTAACTTCTTTACTTTTGTCTCATGCTTACAGTTGACTCTATCGAAACCCTTTCTTCTCGTCTTGAAGCCTTGAGAGGCTATCTGAACATTGAACAGAAGCGAATGGAGGTGATGGAGGAAGAAAAGCAAACCCACGATCCGGAGTTTTGGAATGACTCTAAAAATGCAGAGCAAGTAATGAAACTCATTAGATCTAAGAAATCTTGGGTAACGAAATTTGACGATTGCGCATCAAAGGTTGAGGACCTCACAGTCCTTTTCGATTTTATGAAAGCTGGGGAAGAAGATCCCGCCGAGGTTGATTCTGCCTACTCGGAAGCGACAGAAACCGTTGAGGACTTAGAGTTTCAAAACATGCTTTCTGCAGAAGAGGATTCCCTCAATGCCGTAATGCAAATCACTTCCGGAGCCGGAGGAACAGAATCCTGTGACTGGGCTGCAATGCTTATGCGCATGTACAGGATGTATGGTGATAAAGCAGATTTTAAAGTCCGCGAACTCCACCTTCAAGAGGGCGATCCCGCAGGAATAAAACAAGTCACCCTTGAGTTCGAAGGCGAATTCGCATACGGAATGCTCAAAGGGGAAAACGGCGTCCACCGATTGGTCAGAATCTCCCCATTCGACTCTCAAGCTCGTCGCCACACCTCTTTTGCCTCTGTTTACGTCTACCCACTTGTGGACGATTCCATTGAAATCACGGTGAACCCCGCCGATATTTCTTGGGACACTTTCCGTTCTGGCGGAGCTGGAGGCCAAAACGTCAACAAAGTTGAAACTGGAGTGCGTGTACGTCACGCCCCCACTGGTATCGTTATCGAAAATACGGAAACCCGATCTCAACTCGGCAACCGTGAGAAAGCGATGCAGCTCTTAAAATCTCAACTCTTCGAACTCGAACGCGCCCGTCTCAACGAAGCACGTGATGAAATTGAAGCGGGGAAAATGAAAATAGAGTGGGGTTCTCAAATCCGATCCTACGTCATGCAGCCATATAAAATGGTCAAGGACGTCCGCACCGGCCACGAAACCTCCAATGTAGATGCCGTTATGAACGGAGAAATCGACGGATTCCTCAAAGCCTACCTTATGGAGGCCGGCGCCGCTTCAAACAACCCTCAAGATTAACACGCGTTTTAAATCATCACACCATGTCAGATTTCCGAATTGAAAAAGACACCTTAGGAGAAGTAAAAGTCCCGTCTAACGTCCTTTGGGGAGCCCAAACAGAGCGCTCTCGCAACAATTTTCGCATCGGACCAGCCTCCTCTATGCCACTCGAAATCGTTCACGCCTTCGCGCATCTCAAGCGTGCCGCAGCAAAAACGAACTGTGAGTGTGGCATTCTTCCATCGGAAACGTGCGACCTAATATCTACGGCCTGTTCAGAAATTCTCGAGGGAATCCACGATGCTCAATTCCCCCTCGTTATTTGGCAAACGGGTTCCGGAACCCAGTCTAACATGAACGTCAATGAAGTGGTCGCTAACCGCTGCCATCAGCTCTCAGGAGGAACCCTTGGTGAAGGAACTCGCCCCGTCCACCCTAACGATGATGTAAATAAGAGTCAATCTTCGAACGACACATTTCCGACGGCCATGCACATTGCCGCCTACACACTCATCGTCGAGAATACCATTCCCGGCATAGAGACCCTTCGCGACTCTCTCGCCTCGAAATCTTCCGAGTTCGAGAGCATTGTAAAAATCGGGCGCACCCACCTCATGGACGCTACCCCCCTCACCCTGGGTCAAGAGTTTTCTGGCTACGTAGCCCAATTAAACTATGGCCTCCGCTCCCTTCGTCATTCCCTAGATCATCTTTCTGAACTCGCCCTAGGCGGCACTGCTGTAGGAACAGGCATCAACACCCCTAAAGGATATTCTGAAATTGTAGCTGCCCACATAGCATCTTCGACCGGACATCCATTTGTAACGGCCCCTAACAAGTTCGAAGCCCTTGCCGCTCACGATGCCATTGTGGAATCCCATGGAGCTTTACGTCAACTCGCTGTCGCCCTTAACAAGATTGCTAACGACATCAGAATGATGGGCTCGGGCCCCCGATCTGCAATCGGGGAACTTCAGCTCCCCGCTAACGAGCCCGGTTCGTCAATCATGCCAGGAAAAGTCAACCCCACTCAGTGCGAAGCTCTAACGATGGTTTGTGCTCAGGTAATGGGAAACGACGTAGCTATAGCAGTAGGAGGAACCCAAGGCCATTACGAGCTTAACGTATTTAAACCCATGATGGCAAAAAACATCCTTGAGTCTGCTCGCCTTCTCGGCGAAGGCTCACTCTCGTTCGCAAAAAACTGCGTCGATGGGATTAAAGCGAACGAGCCACGCATCAAGGACCTTGTCGACAACAGTCTCATGTTAGTTACCGCTCTCAATACGAAAATAGGTTATTACAAATCAGCAGAAATAGCAGGTAAAGCTCATACAGAAGGCACAACTCTTCGCGAAGCCGCTTTATCTCTTGGATACGTCACCGCGGAAGAATACGACGCTTGGGTTGTCCCAAGAAATATGATCGGGAGGTAGGTCTAATAAGTTATTTTTCTAGTTTCCCCACCAAAACTTTCACCCATTGTTCGTCGGATTTAGGACAAACAAGTAAGGCGTCTTGAGTGTCGACAACAATGAAGTCATTTAGGCCACGAAGGGCTATAATTTTTTCAGAATCCGCACCAACCACAATGTTGTTTGCGCTTTCTGAAACGACTAAATCTACTCCTGAGGATCTGTTTCCGGACGAATCTTGAGGCAGGTGAGTCGCAAGCGAAGTCCAGGTTCCGAGGTCTGACCAGCCGAAATCACAAGGAATGACTGAGACAGAAGAAGCACGTTCGAGAATTCCGTAGTCTATAGAAATAGACTCACAAGAGGTGTAAATATCATCAACTTCGCCAGCATTCCCACAAAGTTCAGCGTCCTCAAAAGCAGATGACATCTCTGAAAGGTGCTTAGAAAACTCACTTGAAATATTTGCGAGTGACCAAACAAAAATCCCGCTGTTCCAGCAATACCCACCTTCGCTCAAAAATTCACGGGCGGTTTCTAAATCTGGTTTTTCTGTAAAGCGGTCTACAGTTGAGATTTCGCCAGCGCCATCTACAGACGAACTCGATTCAGAGAACTTGATATACCCATATCCGGTATCGGGGCGGGTGGGTTTAATACCTAGGGTGACAAGCGAGGAAGTTGAGGTCGCTTCTAGGAGGGCGAGCGAGATTATACGGTCGAACTCGGGCTCTTTGAGGATGAGATGGTCTGACGGAGCGACAATGATCCCGACGTCGCTAGCGTCAATGCCAGAGGAAGCAACTCGACGAGATATAACGGCATTTGCATAGGCGATGCAAGGAGCGGTATTGCGCATGCAGGGTTCGCAAAGAATATTCTCAGGCGGGATAGATGGGATGTGGGAGGCGACATCAGAGCGGTAAAGCTCATTTGTTACAACGAGTATATTAGATGGGGGGACGACTGAACTTAATCGGTCAAATGTCATCTGGATCAGGGAGCGGCCTGTGCCGAGGATGTCGAGAAATTGTTTGGGCTTAGACGTACGCGACATGGGCCAAAACCTCGTGCCAACACCTCCGGCCATTATAACAGCAAATTTTTCCACAGTCTTACTTATTTGCATCAAGATGAACACAATTATACGCATCACAGGTTCCACAACTGCTATGAGAAGAGGCGCACCCGCTTAAAAACGTGCCAATGCAAAGGCATAACAAAATAGGTGTGACAATTCGTTTCATCATGGTGTAAAGTTAGCAATTGTTACGTCTACCTTCGCAGTAATGGGCATCATCTTTCATATCGGTAGGTATACGAGATTTATATTGAGGGTTTTTCGTAAACCTGAAAACGGGCCGGTCTTTCGTCGTTCCCTTGTGAATGAAATGACCACCATTGGCACCAATAGTGTAGGGATTGTAGCGTTGCTGAGTTTATTTATGGGTGCAGTTATGTGTCTTCAGACGGCACACCAGGTAAGTGGTTGGATTCCCGTTTACACCATAGGATTTACTGTACGCCAAACCATGATCCTTGAATTTTCCCCCACCCTAATCCCCGTGATTCTCGCAGGTAAGATTGGTTCAAATATCGCTTCACAGCTTGGAACAATGAGGGTTACCGAACAAATAGACGCTCTTGAAATCATGGGGATAAACAGTGCTGGATTCCTTACCCTACCTAAGATTCTTGCAGGTATTATTTGCTTGCCATTGCTCGTTATTATGAGCATGTTTTTAGGGCTCGCCTCAGGCGCTGGGATTGCTTATGTTACAGGGGTGAGCAGCATGGCAGACTTTCAATATGGTCTTCAGGTCGATTTCGTTTCTTACGATGTGATATACGCTCTCATTAAAACGACAATTTTCTCAATAATTATTACTTCCGTCTCGGCATATCATGGGTACCATACTCATGGAGGAGCTCTAGAAGTTGCCAAATCAAGCACAAAAGCAGTTGTATACAGTGTCGTGATAATTATGATGTCTAACCTTATATTAACGAAGCTTCTTTTAACCTGATAGAAGAATGATAGAGCTTAAAAACATTTCTAAATCTTTCGGGGAGCATCGTGTTTTAAAGAATGTGAGCGCTAAGTTCCACAAAGGCAAGGTCAATTTTATTATCGGTCGTTCAGGCTCAGGAAAGAGTGTTATGACGAAATGTACAGTGGGGCTTTTAGAACCAGATGAAGGTCAAGTTCTATTTGATGGTCGTGATTTCACCTTGATGAATCAGCGAAAGAGAAAAGAAGTTCATAAGGAGATTGGGATGTTATTTCAGGGAGGGGCTCTATTTGATTCTATGACAGTTTCTGAGAACATCAAGTTCCCACTGAAGATGTTTAGCGAAATGACTGATCAAGAAATGGATGTGAGGGTAGTGGATTGCTTGAAAAGAGTCATGTTAGAGGGACATGGCGATAAGTTTACAGGAGAACTCAGTGGGGGAATGCAGAAGCGCGTGGGGATAGCTCGTGCGATTTCAATGAATCCCAAATATTTGTTTTGTGATGAGCCGAATTCCGGTTTGGACCCACAAACAGCGATCGTGATTGACAATCTAATCATTGATATTACAAGAGAATACGGCATGACAACTGTGGTAGTCAGCCATGACATGAACAGTGTAATTGAGGCTTCAGATACGATTCATTTTATTCACGAGGGTGAGATTGCTTTTGAAGGAAATAACGCCGAAATGATGGTTTCGAAGTCAGAGACCCTCAACGAATTTATTTATGCGTCTAAACTCATGCAGAAACTGAGAGATAGATGAAGTACGAGCTGCATAAATACTCTTCTAAGGAGATGATAGACCGCAGTTCTAAGTTTTTGAAGAAAATGCAAGAGCGAAGAAGTGTAAGACATTTTTCGCCAGAACCAGTTCCGATGGAAGCTGTGCGCAACTGTATTGCCACAGCTGGAACAGCTCCCTCAGGGGCACATAAACAGCCTTGGACTTTCTGTCTTATAACAAATCCTGAAATCAGGAGTAAGATCAGGGCTGCTGCACAAGAGGAGGAGTACCGGAATTATAATGGCCGAATGAGTGAGGAGTGGTTGAAGGATTTAGAACCTTTTGGAACGGATCATATTAAACCTTTTATAGAAGATGCTCCTGGATTAATTGTCGTTTTTAAGCATGCTTTTGGCAAAGATTCAACAGGAAAAACTCAGAATTATTACGTAAATGAGAGCGTCGGAATTGCAGTTGGAATGCTCTTAACAGCACTGCATGATCTAGGACTTGTTGCATTAACTCACACCCCATCACCAATGAAATTTTTAACGGAAATCCTTAGTAGACCTGACAATGAGAGGGCCTACTTAAATATTCCATTTGGATTTCCAAGCTCAGATTGTGAGGTGCCTGACCTCGAAAGAAAGCCTATTTACGAGATCCTAAAAGAGTATTAGCAAACCTTTTGTTAAAACTTTCTTTGGTTTTTTTACGTGAACTTAGAGGTTTGGATTAATTTTGCACTAAATTCAATACGATTATCATGTCTGATATCAGCGTAAAAGTAACAGCTATCATTGTGGATAAGCTAGGAGTGGATGAAGGAGAGGTTAAGCCAGAGGCAAGCTTCACTAACGATTTAGGTGCCGATTCGCTCGACACTGTAGAGCTTATTATGGAGTTCGAAAAGGAATTTAACATTGCTATACCTGACGATCAGGCTGAGAATATCAGCACTGTAGGACAAGCAATTGAACACATCGAAAAGGCAACTAAGTAAGCCTTAGTGTTTATTTATTTGATTCTTATATGGAGCTTAAGCGCGTAGTTGTAACTGGCCTTGGTGCTTTAACACCTCTAGGTAATGATCCAGAAACTTTCTGGAAGAACTTAGTTCGTGGAGTAAGTGGAGCGGCAGAAATCACTCGGTTTGACCCATCTAAGTTCAAGACCCAGTTTGCATGTGAAGTAAAGAACTTTAATGTGCTAGATCACATACATCGCCGCGAGGCCAGAAGGATGGATCTCTTTACTCAATTTGCTGTTGTAAGTTCTGACCAAGCTCTAAAAGATGCTGGCCTAATTGCCAAAGGTTTTGAGGGTGAAGGTGAAGAAGGAAATGTAGATCCTGACCGAGCAGGAGTTGTTTGGGGTTGTGGAATCGGAGGTTTCCAGAGTTTTATGGATGAGGCAAAGAACTTTTACCAAGGTGATGGAACGCCGAAGTTTTCTCCTTTCTTTATTCCTATGATGATTCCTGACATTGCAGCTGGACAAATAAGTATCAGAAATGGATTTAGAGGGCCTAACTACGCAACCGTAAGCGCCTGTGCTAGTTCTACTCACGCTCTAATTGATTCTTTTAATTTAATTAGACTGGGAAAAGCGGATGTTATTGTTTCAGGTGGATCAGAAGCTGCAGTAACAGAAGGAGCAATTGGTGGATTCAATGCTCTCAAAGCTCTTTCGACTCGCAATGAAGACCCCAAACGAGCTTCTAGACCTTTCGATAAAACCCGTGATGGTTTCGTTCTAGGTGAGGGAGCCGGGGCAATTATCCTCGAGTCCCTTGAGCATGCCGAGGCGCGAGGCGCTAAGATTTACTGTGAGATGGTAGGGGGTGGTATGAGCGCAGATGCTCATCACATTACCGCACCACACCCTGATGGTCTTGGAGCGACGAACGTTATGAAGGTTACTCTTGAAGATGCTGGAATGAGCCCTGAAGAGGTGGATTACGTTAACGTTCACGGAACGAGTACTCCTCTTGGAGATATAGCGGAGACACAGGCTATACTGAAGGTATTCGGTGAGTCAGCATACAAACTCAGCATTTCCTCTACAAAGTCAATGACAGGTCACCTGCTTGGTGCGGCTGGAGCAGTTGAAGCTATGGCATGTATCCTTGCTATTGTGAACGGAACGATCCCCCCCACAATAAATCACGTACATGACGATGAGGCTCTTGACCCAGAATTGGATTTCACTTTCAATAAAGCTCGTAAGAGAGAGGTGAATGCAGCACTTTCTAACACCTTCGGATTCGGAGGACACAACGCTTCAGTTTTGTTTAGGAAATACTCTAAATAGAAAATACAGGAGATATTTTTAATGCAGTTCTTACATCGTTTATTTAGAAAAGATCCATCCTCAGGTAAAATCCGTACAATTGTGCGAACTCATTTCAGACTTAAAGTTAGAAATATAGTCTACTATGAAGAAGCGATGCGCCATTCATCTGTGCTTGACGGGGACACTTCTGGAAAGAATAGCAACGAGCGGTTAGAGTTTTTAGGTGATGCCGTTTTAGATCTAAGTATTGCAGCTTATTTGTATAATAAAGACAGAAAGGCGGCAGAAGGATTACTAACTCAGAGAAAGTCAAAAGTTGTTAGTAGGAAATACCTAAATCTACTCGGCGAACAAATCGGACTTGAGGACATCCTGGATGTTAAGATGAGGCGAGAGGATATCAGGCAAAATATGTTGGGAAATGCAATGGAGGCATTAATCGGCGCGATTTATTTAGATCATGGATATCGTAGAACGAATACTTCATTGATAAAATTGATGAAGCGGTTTGGCTTAGATGAAAAGATTTACGAGACCACAGATTTTAAAAGTAAGCTTCACCACTGGGCGCAGAAAGAACTCTTGACTTTGTCATTCAAAGTCATTAGAGAATATATGCAGGATGGAGAAAATGCCTTTGAAGTTGAAGTTTTTGCAGGAGAAGAGAGCCTCGGTAGTGGAGAGGGCAGCTCAAAAAAAATTGCTGAAAAAAATGCAGCAAGAAAAGGTTGGAAAAAAGTATTTGATAAAGGGGTATCTTCGTTATAATGGCTAAGCTTCACCTTGATATGGATTTGGAGTGTGATTTCGAACTTTATGGTATCGGGACACACATAGGAGGCCACAGGCTTGCTTGGGAGCTTAACAGATTATTTAGTTGGGAGTTAGTTTATGATAGAGAATTATTGTCGTTTTGTAGAAATAAAGGCGAACTTATTTCTAAGCATACTGTATATAGTTATAGAAAAATAGAAGAAGAAATAGACGTTAGTTTAGTTTTAAATAGGGTTCCTGAAGGATGTTTAACAGTGGGGCAAGGGCCAAACTCTTTAGATTACCTTCTAAAGGTGAATTCAGGAAATGTAGATGTAGACCGTGTTATTCAGACAATTAGAACTTCTAAGCTCGTTACTTTAGTGACTTTTTTAGATCCTGAGAAATCAGGAGTTCTTGAGGCGATGTTGGAATTAGAATAGAAATAGAAATGAAAAAAGGGATTACATTACCAGAAAAGCAAACAAAAATCATTGCTACAATAGGGCCAGCTACTTCTTCGATTGAGATGATTGAAAAGTTAGTGCTTGCAGGGATGAATGTTTTAAGGATTAACTCTTCTCATGGGGATATAGAAAGCCATCGGGAGGTTATCAAAAACTGTAGAATAGTAGATATAAATTTAGGTGTAAAAACTGCAATTTTAGTTGATTTACAAGGACCTAAATTAAGAGTTGGAGAGATTGTAGGGGGAGAGATGATGTTAGATGACAACAGTGAAATTAAGATAGTTGTTGGCAATGAGGCTGGGTGTAATGGGAAGATTTTCACCAACTATGTCAATTTTGCAGTTGATGTGCAAAAGGGGGAGCCTGTTCTTTTAGATGACGGAAAGATTAGGTTAGAAGTTCTTTCGTCCGACAACAAGTCAGAAGTTGTTTGCAGGGTAATTAATGGAGGAATTCTCAAGCCCAGAAAAGGACTAAATCTCCCTACAACAAAGATATCACTGCCCTGTATAACGGAAAAGGACAAAGTAGATTTGGACTTTGCTCTTGAAGAAAATGTTGACTGGATAGGTCTTTCATTCGTGAGAAGCTCAAAGGACATTGAGCAATTGCAGACCCTGATAAAAAGCCGTGATAAGCATGCCAAGGTGGTAGCCAAAATTGAAAAACCTGAAGCGGTTGAAGATATTGATGAGATCATACAAGCTACTGATGCGGTAATGATTGCAAGGGGAGATTTAGGTGTTGAAGTTCCTATGCAGGATGTTCCTCTTATTCAGAAAGATATTATTTCAAAATGTCTTTCATCTGGCAAACCAGTGATTGTTGCCACTCAGATGATGGAGAGTATGATAGAAAGTACAACACCTACTCGAGCAGAGGTTAACGATGTCGCAAACGCTGTTTTAGATGGCGCTGATGCGGTCATGTTATCTGCTGAGACAAGTGTAGGTAAGCATCCAATTGTCGCTGTTGATGCAATGACGAAAATCATCCAATCAATGGAGGCTGGCAACAAAAAGCTTTTCAATGAGCGCCCTCCATACAATCCTGAGGATAAGAGATTTATCACTGATTCAGTCTGCTACAATGCCTGCAGGCTTGCCAGAAGGACGAAGGCGAAAGCGATTGTCACGATGACGTTTTCGGGCTACACTGCTCAAATGGTGAGTAGTCAAAGGCCCAAGGCAAATATTTTCATGTTGACTTCTAATCGCAATGTTTTAGGCCAAATGAATCTTGTTTGGGGAGTAAGGACAATCTTTTACTCAAAAATAGTTAGCACAGACCACACAATAGCGGAAATTAAGCAGCTGCTTATTAAAGAAGGTAGAGTGAATAAAGGTGATTTTGTAATCCACACAGCATCAATGCCGATTGCAGATATGGGAATGACGAATATGCTTAAACTCAGCCGTATCTAAGGGCGATTCTCACCCTTGAGCGTGTTATCTTCGCGACATTAAATTGTAGATTTTGATGTCGAACGGATTCCCAGAACGCGGCCCATTAGATCTTCCTGGTTTAGCTAAAGAAACCCTGGAGGTGTGGGAGCGCGAAAACACATTTCAGGCGAGCATAGATTCTCGCCCCGTAGACAACACATATGTTTTCTACGAAGGTCCGCCTTCAGCAAACGGGATGCCTGGTATTCACCATGTAATGGGCCGTGCCATTAAGGATATTTTCTGTAGGTATGCTACTCTTAAAGGAAAAAGAGTAGAAAGAAAAGCGGGATGGGATACTCACGGACTACCTGTTGAACTCGGGGTTGAAAAAGAACTGGGGATTACGAAAGAAGATATTGGGACTAAGATCTCAGTTGAAGAGTATAACAACGCCTGCAGGAAAGCGGTGATGAAACACACTGGAGTTTGGAATAGCTTAACTAAAAAAATGGGCTATTGGGTAGATATGGAAGCTCCATATGTTACTTACGAGAATAAATATATCGAATCTGTTTGGTGGCTGTTATCTCAATTGTATAAGAAAGATCTTATTTATAAGGGGTATACAATCCAGCCCTATAGTCCTATGGCTGGAACGGGGTTAAGTTCACATGAACTGAATCAGCCGGGGACTTATCGCGATGTTATGGACACAACGATTGTTGCCCAATTCAAAGCTGATGATGTGAGTTCGATGAAGTTAAAAGCGATGTGCAAGGGCGCTAATTTGCCTTCGGAATTGCCTCTATACTTCCTTGCATGGACGACAACACCTTGGACATTGCCTTCAAATACGGCGTTAACTGTCGGAGCAAAAATCGATTATAGAATTGTTAGAACAACGAACAAATACACAGGGACTGATGGTCTAGTTGTGCTTGCTGAAAAACTTGTAGAGAAACAGTTCCACAAAGGTCCCGATTACGAAGTGTTAGGAAAGTGTAAGGGGGCCGAATTGGTGGGGATGAAGTATGCGCAGTTGATTGATTGGGCTCAGCCTATGGCAGACCCTGACCAAGCGTTTAGAGTTATTTCTGGAGACTTTGTTACAACAGAGGACGGTACGGGAATAGTACACACAGCACCAACATTTGGAGCAGATGATGCCTTGGTTGCTAAAGCCGCAGGGGTTCCGCCAATGCTCGTTGATGATGGATCGGGTCACGGTGTGCCACTTGTAGATATGCAAGGCAGATTGCGCGAAGGGTACGGTCCATTTCCTGGTCGTTTCGTGAAGAATGAATACTATAAAGATGGTGAGGCTCCCGAGAAATCGGTTGATGTTGAGATTGCGATAGATTTAAAAACTCGTGGACTGGCCTTTAAAGTAGAAAAGTATTCTCACTCTTACCCCCATTGTTGGAGAACCGATAAACCTATTTTATACTTTCCACTTGATTCTTGGTTTGTTAAAGCAACAGCTAAGAAAGAGAGAATGACTGAGCTAAATAAAACGATTAACTGGAAGCCAGAAAGTACGGGCAGTGGAAGATTTGGGAAATGGCTTGAAAACCTGAATGATTGGAATTTAAGCCGCTCGCGTTTCTGGGGGATTCCAATTCCTATTTGGCGAACTGAAGACGGTTCTGAGGAAGTCTGTATAGGTTCTGTTGAAGAGTTGTCCATTCGATGCGCTGAAGCTGTGGAAGCTGGGTTAATGAAAGAAAACCCTCTGGCTGATTTCAAGCCGGGTGACATGTCAAAGTCCAACTATGAATTCTTCGACCTCCACAAACACGTTGTAGACACCATTATTTTGAAGTCGGATAATGGTTCTGCGATGATGCGTGAGAGTGATTTGATTGACGTTTGGTTTGATTCTGGGTCAATGCCATACGCGCAATGGCACTATCCGTTCGAAAACAAAGAGCAAGTCGATAATGAAGAAGCGTATCCAGCTGATTTTATTGCTGAAGGAGTAGACCAAACAAGAGGCTGGTTCTATACTCTACATGCCATTTCTACGATGGTATTCGATAAAGTTGCATATAAAAATGTAGTTTCAAATGGGTTGGTTTTAGATAAAAATGGTGTGAAGATGTCTAAGCGATTGGGCAACGCAGTTGATCCATTTTCTACACTAGAAAAGTTTGGTCCTGATGCTACACGTTGGTATATGATCAGCAATGCCCAACCATGGGATAATTTAAAATTCGATTTAGAGGGAATAGCTGAAGTAACAAGAAAATTTTTCGGGACACTTCACAATACATTCAACTTCTTTGCGCTTTACGCAAATATTGATGGATTGAAAGGGGATGAATCAACAATTCCTCACCAAGCGCTTCCAGAAATTGATCGATGGATTCTTTCACGGATGCATACAGTAACGCAAGAAGTGAATAAAGCATATGAGGAATTAGAGCCGACCCGTGCTGCGAGATTGTTACAAAGCTTCGTTATTGATGAGCTAAGTAACTGGTACGTTCGTCTAAACAGACAGAGATTTTGGAAGGGTTCAATGAATGAGGATAAGCTTTCAGCATACCAAACTCTTGTTACTTGTCTTAGAACAACGGCAATATTGGGCTCACCCATTGCTCCATTTTTTATGGATAGATTGTACCGAGATTTAAACGAAGGCCTTGGAGGATCTAGAGACGGCGCTGAAAATTCTGTTCACCTCGCGAACTTCCCGAATTCAGATATTTCAATTGTCGATTCGGAACTCGAAATCAGAATGGAGCTAGCTAGGAAATTGTGCTCTCAAGTTTTAAGTCTTAGAAAGCGTGAGAGAATTCGTGTTAGACAGCCTTTAAGAAGAATTATGGTTCCTGTATTGGATGATATCTATGCGGAAAGGTTATCTGCAATTGAAGATTTAATACGTTCGGAAGTCAATGTAAAAGAGCTTGAAATCATCCGTGATGGAGGTGGAATCGTAAAGAGTATTAAGCCAGACTTCAAAGCTCTCGGACCAAGATATGGGAAACGCATGAAGTCAATTGCAGCAGCAATAAATGCCTTACCTGTTGAAGCTACAGATGAATTAGAGAGAGAAGGGAAACTTACAATCACTCCGGATGATGGTCAGGGTGAAGTAGATATTGTTGTTACGGACGTACAAATCTCCACAGAAGACATCCCCGGTTGGATCGTGTCCAGTGAAGGCGGGTTAACGGTTGCTCTTGACATTACAATTGATGCTCACTTAAGGGCGGAGGGTCTGTCGAGAGAGCTTGTGAATAGAGTTCAAAACGTGAGGAAAGACATAGGTTTAGAAGTCACAGATAGAATAAGTCTTGTGATAAATGCAGAAGAGAAAATAAGTAGTCAATTACAAGAAAATTTGGCCTATATTCGAACTCAAACCTTAGCAGAGAGCGTCGAGTGGAAGAATGGCGCTAAGGGAGTTAAAATTGAATTAGAAGACGGCTTGTTCGTCACGGTTCAAGTTGTAAAATATTAAAAACGCAGTCATGGCAGAAACAAAATATTCAGAATCAGATCTCAAGGAATTCATGGAACTCATTGAGAAGAAATTGGAAATCGCACGCGAAGATTTAGACCAATTGCAAGCTTCATTGTCTCACAAAGACGACAACACAACCGAGGATACATCTCCAACATTTAAGATGATGGAAGATGGTTCTGAGACGATGAGTCGTGAAGAAACGTCTGCATTGGCAGGACGGCAGGAGAAGTTTATTCAAAATCTGGAAAATGCTCTCTTAAGAATTAAGAATAAAACTTACGGAATTTGTAGAGTCACAGGAAAATTAATTCCAAAAGCTCGTTTGCGTCTTGTCCCTCATGCGACTCTGTCAATGGAGGCCAAAGAGAGACAGTAAACCGTTTTAATAAAATTATGCGAAAGCTCATTTTAGAGTGGGTCATGCCCCTTTTGTTGGCAGACCAAATCATAAAGATTTATATAAAGCTCAATTTCACTATTGGTGAGAGAGTTGAGTTTATTCCTGGTTTACTAGAATTACAGTTTATTGAAAACGAAGGCATGGCCTTCGGTTGGGCATTGCCAGGAGTAGCTGGAAAATTAGTTCTAACAACTTTCCGTCTCATAGCATCTGTTGGAATAGGTATTTACTTATTTAAACTCACAAGGGAAAAGGCGCATTCAGGACTTCTTAGATCTGTTGCTCTAATATGGGCTGGTGCGATAGGAAATATAATTGACAGTGCTGTTTACGGGCGACTATTTTCACACTCTGGCTGGGGAACTGTCGCGGATTTTAACGTAGAAAATGGCTATGCACCTTGGCTTATGGCGCACGTGGTTGACATGTTTCATTTTACGATCCAATGGCCATCTTGGATGCCTTTTCATTTAGGAGGATTAGAAGTTTTTCCTCCGATTTGGAATATAGCTGATGCTGCTATTTCTATAGGAGTTATTTGGATTATTTTACACCAAAAGAAATTTTTCCAAGAACGCAAGAAAAGACATCAGCGAAGAAAATCTAGAAAAATACAAGTTGGTAACCTCAGCTTAGGGGGTGATGCACCCATACGTATTCAATCTATGACGACTACAGATACACTGAATATTAAGGCGAGCATTGACCAAACTTTAAGCTTGATTAATGTGGGGAGTGAACTCGTTCGCCTTACCGCTCCAAGTATTAAAGACTCTGACGCGTTAGAGCATATTGTTAAAGGAGTTCGAGCAATGGGCAAAGACACACCCATTGTTGCTGACATACACTTCACGCCAAATGCCGCGTTGAGAGCGGCGGATTTTGTTGAAAAAGTAAGGGTGAACCCAGGTAATTATGCTGATAAAAAGAAGTTCGCCTTTCACGAGTACACAGACGAATCTTACGCTGAGGAATTAATTAGAATAAAGGAAAAGTTTACTCCTTTAGTAATAAAGTGTAAGGAACTTGGAAGAACAATAAGAATTGGGACAAATCACGGTTCGCTTTCAGATAGAATTACCAGCAGATATGGGGATTCTCCACTTGGAATGGTGGAAAGTGCAATAGAATTTTTACGCATCGCAGAGGGATGTGAGTTTTATGACTTAGTCATTTCTATGAAGTCCTCGAACACACTTGTAATGGTGCAGGCTTATAGACTTTTAGTAAGTAGAATGGATGAAGAAGGAATGAACTATCCTCTTCACCTTGGCGTAACGGAAGCTGGAGATGGAGAAGATGGTAGAATTAAATCTGCTGTAGGTATAGGAACATTGCTTGAAGAAGGAGTGGGAGATACGATCAGGGTGTCGTTAACAGAATCTCCAGAAGCGGAGATTCCTGTTGCTCGAGCTTTGGTTGATAGATATAAAAAACGTAGTGAATTAGAATTGGGAGATGGTAAATTTGTGAGCTCGATTGATCCATATACGTACACGAAGCGAAAAACATTTGGGATTGGCAAAATTGGAGCTAAAAACGTACCTGTTGTAATTTCTAGTTTGAGAGTAAAGGGAGAAATAACTCATGCAAATCTTGTAGGCGCGGGGTATCGATACTCTATAGTAGATGACAAATGGAATATTGCTGATAGAGCTTGTGATGTTCTTTTCTCAGGATCAAGAATTGTACCTTTTCCACTGCCCGGAACTTTAATGGTGTTGATGAATGGAGGTGATTGGTTGTCTCAAGCAATGGGTACAGATGGTGTGGAGCGGCATTATCCTGTTTGGGATAAAGCGGAGTGGGAAGGCGTAAAGTCTTTCGCTAAAGTGAATTTTATTAAGGTGGGAAGAGCAGATTTATCTAAGCAGTTTTTAGAAGGATTGGTGGTAAGACAGGACGTGGTTTTAATTTTAGAGACCACATCTGAGAACGCGATGATGGATCTTAGAATGGCAGTTGAGGAGGTGGAAAACAATGGGGGAGAAGGACTGCCTGTTGTATTAAAGAGGGACCTGCAGAACGTGGCCAAGGAAGAATTTACGCTTTATCAATCAACGGATTTAGGAGGTGTATTGATTGATGGTCTTGGAGATGGGGTTTGGGTAGAAGGTGAAGGAGTAAGTCTTTCAGATAGGACTAACCTTGCTTTCGGGATCTTGCAGGCGACAAGAACAAGGATTTCTCAGACTGAATATATTTCTTGCCCGAGTTGTGGAAGAACACTGTTTGACCTAGAGGAAACAACTGCAAAAATTAGATTGGCGACAGGTCATTTGAAAGGTCTGAAGATTGGAATTATGGGATGCATCGTTAATGGCCCAGGAGAAATGGCGGATGCTGATTACGGTTATGTAGGAACAGGAGTGGGTAAGATTACACTTTATAAAGAAAAAGAGGTTGTAAGGAAGAATGTGCCCGAGATCGAAGGAGTTGAAGCGCTGATAGATTTAATTAAAAAGGAGGGCGATTGGATTGATGTTTCTGAATCGCTATCGTAATTGGAACCTGTAGATATTCAAGCGGTTGTAATAGGTAGTGTAACCTACAGTGACTCGAGTAGGGTGGTAAAGGTGTTAACCAAAGAAAACGGAGTAATTCCGATTTGGGTTAGGACGGGAAAAAAATCTAAAAAAGCACTCTGGCATCCACTATCTGTGGTAGAGTTGTCTGGATTTACAAGGAAAAAATCTGGCGGATTGGCTAACTTTAAAGAAGCCGCTCGCTGTTTGCCGGCGAATAATTTACTCAACGATGCGAAGAGATCTTCCGTAGCGTTTTTTATAGCTGAAGTATTGGACAAGTCATTAGAGGATGAGGTCCCGTTACCTGAGGTATTTGACTTAATGATAGACATCATAAATCTAATTGAGTTGGAAACTTCAGTATCGAACTTGCATATTTTTTTCATGTCTCGACTGGTTGATGCCTTGGGGTTAATGCCAGAAGAGTACGATAGAACAAATATGGGAGCCGTAAATAGTTTAAATTTAGATACGGGAGAGTGGTCTGAAATTAAGATGAGTTTGACCGCGAAGGATCATTACTTAAATTTTGAGTTGGCGTCTTTGTTGATGGCTATATCTGGCATGGATTTTGACCAATTGCAAGGCATATCGTTAACCAAGTCAGACAAAAAGGAACTGCTTCTTGGCATGGTCATGTTCGTTCAACTTCATCATTCTGGTTTAAGAGAAATAAAAAGTTATGATGTTCTGGAGACAATTTTTGCAACCTAAAAAAGACATCAATATCAATGTTCTTGTAAGTTTAGTCATCTTTCTGATGTCTTTTTTTTCGTCGACTTTTTATTGCTTTGCCCAAAAGGACACTCTTCATTTACCGAGTATTAGAGTAGTGAATGGGTCCATTCCAATTCCTTTTGTTTCAGTCACCAATTTGACAACGTCACAATCTGTGATCTCAGATTTTGATGGCTTTGTGATTTTCCCGACGTTTGCTAAAGGCGATACATTGCTTCTTAGGAGCATGGGGTATGAAGATGTATTCATTATCCATGGCCAGCAAATAGCACAAACAATAGCAATGGAGGAAAGCCCTTTTTCGTTAGAGGAGGTCCAAATAATTTCGAATGTTGTGCCTGATGTTGGTAATACGCATGGGTTAAAGTTGTTAGGTGTTGAATCAATTGGTAAGGGAGTGGCACCTGGAAATACTGCAGAGCTATTACAGAAATCTGGACAAGTTCACGTTCAGCAAAGTCAGCAAGGGGGAGGGTCTCCAGTTCTTAGAGGATTTGAGGCAAACAGAATCCTTTTAGTCATTGATGGAGTAAGGATGAATAACGCGATTTATAGATCGGGTCATCTTCAAAATGCCATTACCATAGACCCCAATTCTCTTGAAAAAGTACAAGTTATCTTAGGTCCAAGTAGTGTGAGATTTGGTAGTGATGCTTTAGGAGGTGTGGTTCATTTTACAACTCTCAGACCTAGATTTAGAAGTAAACAGTCGGAATACAACTCTTCAGCCCTTGTCTCTACCCAATATAAAAGCGTGAATAATTCCGTTAATATTCACGGCACAGCTGAAGCAGGAGGGGAGCGATGGGCTTCTGTAGTAGCAATAAGTTCAAGTAGTTTTGGAGATTTAAAGATGGGTGAATGGCGAGCCCATGGTGATTCTCTTTGGGGTGGTATCTATTCTTATGTGGACAGAATAAATGGTGTGGATTCAATTGTAGAAAATCCGAATCCATCAGTCCAAACACCCTCTGGGTATTCGCAAAAGGACTTTTTACATAAGTTAAGAGTAGGCATCCCAGGTGGAGCCATTGAAACGAATTTCCAATACAGCATAAGCTCAGATATTCCAAGGTTGGATAAACTAAATGACACATCAGCTTCAGGTTTCAAATGGGCTGAGTGGAACTATGGCCCTCAGGAAAGGTTGATGACCGCTGTTAGGTGGGAGCAATACCTAGGCATACCTGGGTCTCTCCACACAACATTTGCATACCAAAACATAAGTGAGTCAAGAAAGAAAAGGCAATTTGGCGAAGCATTAAGAGAAATACAGGAGGAGCTGGTTGACGTGATTTCGCTGTCTTCTGTTTGGGTTTCCTCGCCTTTTAGAGGAGATGGTTGGAAGTTCGAAGCGGGTGTAGATGGTCAGTGGAATGATGTAACATCAATGGTGCGTGCTGAAGACCCTAGCGGCATGACCGTTGCTGATTCTGGATTTGGAGGAGAGTTGTTAACCCGGTATCCCAATGCAGGAAGCAACATGTTGTCTTGGGCTTCATTTGCCTCTGCAAAAAGAAACTTAGGTGAAAACATTTATCATTTTGGTGTTCGGTATAGTCATTCAGCGATTAACGCATCCTATATCCCAACATCTGCCTTGGAGCTTCCATTTGATGAATTGTATTCATCGAACGGAGCCTTAACCGGAAGCATTGCTGCCGAAGTCCCACTTTCTTTGAAAACAAAAACAACCACATCGCTGTCTTCAGGATTTAGACACCCGAACATAGATGACGCAGCAAAAATCAGAGAAAAAGGAGGGTATGTTATCATCCCAAATGACTCATTAAGGCCTGAATATATTTACAGTTTTGATGAGAGTATTTCATGGGACATTACCCCAAGACTATCCGTAAATTCAGCCGTTTTCTTAAGTTTGTGGGCAGATTTTATTTCACCTGTAGCTGCAACATTAAACAATGAATCGCAAATTTTTATTGATGGAGAAGACGCGATAATTCAGCGAAATGAAAATTTAGGGAATGCCATTGTTAAAGGCGCAAGATTTGAAATCAACGCTCAAATATTAACGAATCTTAATTTCCATGGCGTAGCTAATTTCACGAAGGGCACACGTCTTATTTCACAGGATCCAATTTCACATATTCCACCTATGTTTGGTAGAACCTCATTAGAATATTACAAAAAGGATTGGTCAATTGAAGGGTTTGTCTTATTCAATGGAGTTAAAAGTATTGAGGACTATGGTCCAGGCGGTACAGACAATCCTCAAGAGGCATTGTTAACCGGCACGCCTTCATGGTGGACCTTAAACATAGAGTCTCATTTCGAAATTTATAAGAACATACATGCACAGATAGGCTTAACGAATCTGTTAGACATGCATTATAAAACCTTTTCTTCAGGTATTTCGGCTCCGGGTAGAGGTGCTTTTATTGCGATTCACGCGACCCTCTAATAGACATCCAGTCCTTACCTTGCTGCCATGCAATTTGTAGATGTCATAGGCCAAACCGTCCTTTCCACTCGTCTTCGCGATGGAGTTCTTTCAGGAAGGATAGCCCACGCTCAATTGTTCGAAGGTCCTAAAGGTTCTGGTGGACTTGCTTTAGCGAGGGCTTATGCACAATATCTTCATTGTACTGATAGATCTGAAGAAGATTCTTGTGGTGTGTGCACGTCTTGTTTGGCACATAAAAAAGTCCAGCACCCAGATTTACATTGGACGTTTCCTTTTTTTAAAAAAGAGGGTTCAGGAAAATCACTTTCGGAACCGTTCCAAATTGCTTGGAGGCAGTTAATGCTGGAATCTGAATATATTGGGATAGATGATTGGCTTTCAAAAATAGGTGCGGATAAAAAACAACTTTTTATTTCTGTTGATGAAGCCTTGGAAGTAAATAGAAAGCTGGGTCTTAAATCCTTTCACGGCAGCTACAAGGTTCTGATTCTTTGGCTGCCAGAAACGATGAGGATTGACACTGCAAATAAATTCCTTAAATTAATTGAAGAGCCCACTGATAAAACGATAATTATTTTCGTTTCTCAAAATGCAGACACGCTACTTCCCACAATGTTATCTCGCTTGCAAAGAGTTCATGTTCCAAGGTTGTCAGACTCTGAGGCAGCTCTTGGAATAAGCGCGAAAACAGGACTTTCTGCAGACGCAGCTCTGAGCTTTGCTCATATCACTGAGGGGAACATTTCTGCAGCTATTAGAATGTCTTCTTCAGGAGTTGAGACTCCCGATTTGGGACTGTTTTCTTTTTGGATGCGCGCATGTTGGTCTAGAGATGGGGAAGCATTTATGACTGGAGCGAATGACTTTGCTTCTCCTGGACGAGAGTCTCAAAAACGCTTTTTAACTTACGCTCTTCATATGGTAAGGCAATGTATTATAGGGAATTATGGTGCCAAAGACTTGGTACGGCTAACTGAAGGCGAAAAGGCTTTTGTTTCAAAATTCAGTCGTTTTATCCATCATAAAAATGTGGTTGATTTATCAAGGTTGATCGAGGATGCCTTTACAGATATTTCAGGAAATGTAAATGCTAAAGTTGTTTTTTTCGACTTAAGCGTGCGGGTGCATATGCTCCTTAGAAAGGAGTCGGAATAAACATTTACCAGAGCCGAATTGCTGGCTGTGAAAAACGTATCTTCGTGGCACAATGGGATGTAATAGCTGTAGTAATGGAACCGGTGACGCACCGAGAGGTTGTAAAAACAATGGAAGTTGTGGAACGTGTGGTAGTGGTGGTAAAACAACCTATGATTGGCTTGAAGGAATAGCATTGCCTTCGGGAATGTCTGCTTTTGATATTGTTGAAGTTCGATTTAAAAACAACAGAAAGGGCTTCTTCAGACGTAAGTCAACAGATAGTTATTACGTTGGGGATGTTGTGTCTTTGGATTTAAATCCAGGTACTGATGTTGGAGTTGTTTCATTAACTGGAGAACTTGTTAGAACTCAGATGTCTCTTAGAAAAGTGAAAGATGACCATGAGGTTAAGCGGATTCTACATAAATCGTCAGCTGAAGAAATCGAAGTTTGGCATAGAGCAAGAACGAGGGAGGAAGCTACCAGGTTAAAAGCCCGAGAGATCATTAAGCGCCTGAAAATCAACATGAAACTCACAGATGTAGAGTTCCAAGGCGATGAAAAAAAAGCCACTTTCTTCTATATCGCAGAACAAAGAGTAGACTTTAGAGAGCTTGTTCGTGAATTTGCTACGACCTTTAATTTGAGGATTGATATGCGCCAAATTGGGGCTCGTCAAGAGGCTGCAAGAGTAGGTGGGATAGGATCATGTGGGAGAGAACTTTGCTGCTCAACTTGGCTAACAGATTTCAGGTCAGTATCAACAGGTGCGGCAAGATATCAGCAATTGGCATTGAACCCTGTTAAGTTAGCTGGTCAGTGTGGTAAGCTCAAATGTTGTTTAAACTTTGAATTAGATCAGTACGTTGAAGCGTTGAAAGAATTCCCATCTGCGAACACTAAGATTCGTACTTCAAAGGGGAATGCTGTTATCTTTAAAATGGATATTTTTAAAAAAATAGTCTATTTCTTAGAACTTGGAGAAACTACTGGAGGTCCTCAGCCTTTATCTCTGGAAGTAGCGAATAATCTAATTAAAGCATCTGAAAATGGTGAGAAAATAGCATCAATTTCTCAGTATTCGATACAAGACCTTCCCGATGAGGTTTCTAAGACCTACAGCAATGTTGATGCCCAAGATGATCTTACTAGATTTGATAAAAATAAAATGCAGGGGAGAAGGTCAGACGGTAAAAGTAAAAAGGGGCAACAGAATAGACAGAATAGACATAAGGGACCGAGAAAAGTAAAAAGTCAAAAATCTAGTTCATGATTTTTCGTGTTGGAGCTTTTCTCTTCATTTTAGTTTTAATTGCATCTTGTGGTCAGTTTCCTGTAGCAAGCGATTCGCATGAAGTGAATCCTGAGGGTTGGTACTCTGATGACACTAAATCCTTTGAATGGACTGTTAAAGACACGGACTCTAGATACTCTATTTTTGTCGATTTAAGGCATAACCAGATCTACCCGTTTTCCAATTTATACTTGTTTCTTGACTTTACATTTCCCAATGGTAAGACTAGAAGAGACACTCTAGGTTGCACCCTTGCTGATGAGAGAGGAAACTGGTTTGGCTCAGGAATAGGCACTGTGATAGATCACAGAATTTCCTTCAAAGAGGATTTTGAGTTCCCTATAGATGGGAGGTACAATTTGAGGGTTACTCAAGGAATGAGGCAAGACCCATTACAGGGTGTAACAGATATAGGATTCAGACTTGAGACTACAGTCGACTAATTTTTCAAGTGCGCTTCTATGTTGTAGATTTGCCACCGCAAGAAAAACCTATATAGCTTAATCATGTCAGACACAATATTCACAGCGCGCAACTTTGTGAGCCGATTTTTATTAGCAAGTTTATTCTTATTTACGTCTTTTCTAAACTCGGCTCAAGAGGTTAAAAAATGTGGTATTTATGAGGCTACCGTGCGCGCTTTCGGAATGACTCCAGAAAGGCTTCAACATATCTCCGCAGCTGACCAGCAATTAGAAAGAGAGACAGCGCAGTATATAGCAGAGCGAAATAGAGGAGGTGAGAGAG
This sequence comes from Bacteroidota bacterium, assembly GCA_027619225.1. Taxonomy (GTDB): domain Bacteria; phylum Bacteroidota; class Bacteroidia; order Flavobacteriales_D; family Sanyastnellaceae; genus UBA974. The sequence continues at coordinate 9,733 of JAQCFW010000005.1, read as the reverse complement.
ATGAGGTGATTACGATACCCGTCGTATTCCATGTGATTCACAATAACGGAGTTGAGAATATCTCATCTGCCCAAATCCACGATGCTCTCGAAGTTGTCAACCGTGACTTCAATGCTCTTAATGCAGATTTAAATGAAATTGTAAGTGCATTTTCCGATATAACGGGTGACGTTCAGATTGAGTTTAAGTTAGCGCGAAAAGACCCAGATGGAGAGTGCCATTCTGGAATTAACAGAATTGTTAGCCAGGAGACATACGTTGGTGATGAGGCAGTGAAGTTCCTCATTCAGTGGCCGAGGAATAGATATTTAAATATTTGGGTTTGCGCTGATGCTGGTGGAGCAGCAGGTTATAGCTATTACCCCGGATCAGTGAATAGTTCTAACGATGCTTACCTTGATGGTATTGTAATTCAGGATTCGTATACTGGCTCGATAGGAACCAGCAACAACTACCGTTCTAGGGTCTTGACACACGAAATTGGACATTGGCTGAACCTCCGTCACCTTTGGGGCAATTCTAATACTCCCGGCGATCAGGAGAACTGTGATCAGGATGACAACGTGTCTGACACACCGAATAGTAAAGGATGGACTTCTTGTAGCTTGGAGGGAGAGTCATGTGGCTCTTTAGATAATGTTCAGAATTATATGGAGTACTCTTACTGTGGTAAGATGTTTACTGAAGGCCAAAAGTCTCGCCTTCGCACCGCCGCCCTTTCTTCCGTGGCCCAACGGAATCAACTTTCTACACCTTCAAATCTAGCTGCGACAGGTGTTGAAGGCGACATGATACTGTGTGAGTCGTTATTCACGGTAGATGAAAAAGTTATCTGTAAGGGCGACAGTATTTTATTTACAGATGAAAGTTATCATGATGTAATTACATGGGAGTGGGATTTTGCAGATGGCACAGTGTTTTTTGGTTCTGAAGAAGGAGTAAATAACATAACCTATCATACTTTTAATACCGAGGGAGTGTTTGAAGTGGTTCTTACCGTAAGCAATAACAACTCAACCCTTTCCTCTTCTCCAATTTTAATCACAGTGCTTCCAGCTGGAGTGATGGACAGTCCAGCTGTACAAGGTTTTGAATCTACAGAATTCCCTTCTGCGGAGTGGTTTGTAGAAGACCCCATTTCTGATGGGGGTTGGGAGGCGACAACTGTGGCGTCATATTCAGGATCACACTCACTTCACCTTAACAACTGGAGCAATGACATTGAGTTTAATAAGGATTTTCTTAGATCTAGCACCATGGATCTTTCCGAGGCATACCAAGTTGCGGTGAGCTATAAATGGGCATACTGCTTCAAAGGGACCTCAGAAGATGACGATACAGATGATCGTTTGCGCGTTAGCGTTACTGGTGATTGTGGCAATGACTGGGACCTGCGCAAGATGCACCGTGGGTTTACCACCCTTCCTTCCGCTCCTCCACATTATTACCCTTTTGTGCCTTCAGGGCCTGAGGAGTGGAATGAATATATTTTAGTTTTAGACCAACCCAAATATCTCACTCCCCACTTCCGAGTCCAGTTTGAGTTTGAAAGCCGCTTGGGGAACGACATCTACCTCGACAATATTAATATTACTGCTTATGACAGTTCCTTGCTCTCAGTGCATGAGTGGCAATTAGGAGCAGACTGGAATCTCTTCCCTAACCCATCGGAAGGTGAAGCGACCTTGTCTTGTAAGAGCTTTCGGTCGGAATTCACAAAAATTTCTGTCTACGATGCTTTAGGTAGAGAAATTGAATTTGTTCATGAAGGGATTCTGCCCATTGGGATAAACGACTTCACGCTTGATGCTTCTATGAAAAGTGAGGGTATATACTTTGTAGTAATACTTACGGAAGGCAAATCAAGATCTATATCCTGGGTAATAAAATAATTACTCTATAGATCCGAGCATGATAGACACACACCCTTCATGAATAAGTGAGCTTTCACTTATAGGCACTTTAATTTTAACCGAGAGTTGCTGTGTTGTAGCAACTTGTAAATCGAGGTGGTTTTCACCATCCGCGTTGGTCCATAAAACATTGCCGTTATGGTCGTTGAGACTGAACTCGACCTCACCAAGTATAGCGTGAGAACAAACAACGATTCTATAGCTAACACCGCCGTAAAAGGCCATGTCTAATTCAGCTTCGTCACCGGGTATTAACACAGCTGCGTTGTAATTGTCGTTTTGTAAATAATCCTCTAAGATGGGGACACAATTGCGCTTGGTAAATGATCGACACAGGCTTGATGCTTCAACTGTAAAAAACGCGAATGAAGCTAGGAGTAGGATAGTATATTTCATCTTTGATTTTTTACTGAACTAGGTTATTTCTCAATGTTGTTATTGCAGTCGTTATCGCTTGGATGGTATTTTCATCTGCGAAGTATTCTTTACCACCCCCAATATAAATTACCCCATCTTTCTTCTTAGCTGTAATCTCAGCACTCTCTCCATAAGTAACGCCTTCAAATGCGGTAACTACAGGCTGAAGTTGCTGAATCATACCTTCTATAGCCGGTGACTCTTTGTAACTCTCAATCAGAGACAGTACATCTACAAGAATCAATTTTTGCTCAGCGATGAGTTTCTTGTAGTTGTCAGAAGACCCTTCGATTTCTCTTGTAGCTAAATAAAGGCCTTCAATCCAACCTGATGCAACGACCAATCCAGAAAGATCTTCGTGGCCAACAGATTTTAGTTTTTCATTTAAATCGTAAAAAGCACGAGAAACGAGTGTAACCACAGAATCTCTATTTGCTCTATTTGTTTCAGCTCGACCAATTAACTCGTTGTTGAGAACTGAACCTACGCCGAGTTCCTGACTTAAAGTTTTCACAGCCTCTAAGTAGGATAGTGCAATAGAATTTTTTCTGTAGATAGAAGCGTAACTCAAATCAGCCCCCAATAACCCTAAACTTATTGCGTGGTCAGAACTCAAGCCATCTTTAGAAGCAAGCTCAACCCCACAAAGGTTTTCAGGATTAAAACTCACACCCTCCTTTTGAATAATACGAGCTGTTTCCATTGGAGAAGGGGCAGCTCGGAATATCTTCTTCAGAGTTTTAGTGCGTTGGGCTACTTCAATTTTGCTGGTTGCTTGGTCACTGTTTTCAACATTCTGATTGTTTGTTGAATCAGCTTCACCACATCCAATTGACACCACTGAGAGTGTCGCCAAGGCTATTGCAAAAGTCAGCGTTAGACGAATTTGTTTATGTATGCTCATATTAATTTTTTGTATGGATGTATGTTATGGAAAGTTGACCAAACTTTCTCAGTATACGCAAACATATAAAAAAAGTTCTACATAACAAGATGTTTAATTAATGAGCGGCTAACCAATCTTCTCCAGATTTCATATCTACGATCAATGGTACGTTTATTTCAACGGCACTTTCCATACACTCCCTCACGATCAGTTTTAATGATTCTAACTCTTCTTTAGGGACGTCTAGAACGAGTTCATCGTGTACCTGCATTATCATTTTCGCTTTCCAATTGCCTTTTTCTAATTCATTAAAGAGCTTCACCATGGCCACTTTTATGATATCAGCTGCAGAACCTTGAATCGGGGCATTTACAGCATTTCTCTCAGCAAATGCTTTCACCATGCCGTTATTTGAATTTATTCCAGGTAGTTTTCTGCGCCGCCCCATAATTGTCTCGGCATATTCCTTTTCACGCGCCAGTTCAATACACGATTTTGTAAACGCTTCAAGCGTGTTAAACTGCTCGTTATATGAGGCAATTATTTCTTTTGCACGTTGTCGTTTTATTCCGAGTTCTTCAGCCAGACCAAACACACCTTGGCCGTATAATATTCCGAAATTGACCGCCTTAGCTTGAGACCTTTGTTCACTTGTAACATCTTCTAAATTGACATCAAACACTTTCGATGCAGTTGCTGTGTGAACGTCTTGATTATTTAGAAAGGCATCACAAAGCCCTGGGTCTTTACTCATGGCAGCTGCTACGCGAAGTTCAATTTGGCTATAGTCTGCACCTAAAAGTATGTGGTTCGAATCTCTTGGAATAAATGCTTTTCTAATTTGCCTTCCAGCTTCAGTCCTGATGGGGATATTCTGAAGATTAGGATCCTTGGAACTCAAGCGTCCAGTAGAGGCCACAGTCTGCATATACGAGGTGTGAATTCTACCGGTTTTAGGGTGAATTAATTTAGGGAGAGGCTCAACATATGTGCTCTTTAATTTCTTTAGTTTCCGGTATTCAATGATCAGTGGAACTATGGGATGCGACTCCGCAAGTTTTTTAAGGACATCTTCTCCGGTTTGATATTGGCCTGTTTTTGTTCTCTTAGCTTTGTCAGTAATTACAAGAGTTTCAAAAAGTAAAGAGCCAAGCTGTTTCGGAGAATCTAGATTGAATTCAACACCAGCTTCTTCGATAATTTTTATTTGAAGCTTTTCAAGCTGATCGCTTAAATCAATGTTGTACTCACCGAGCATTTCATCATCAATTTTCACACCCGTAAGCTCCATATCTGCAAGGATTGAAATTAACGGAAACTCAACATCTTCAAGAAGCGATGTAAGTCCATCATTTTCAATCTCAACAATAAACTTTTTCTTTAGCTGAAGGACTAAATCAGCTGATTCACAAGCATAGTGTTGAAGTATAGGTATATCAATTTCGCCTAATGTTTTGCGGTTTTTACCTTTCCCCACTAGTCCCTCAAGTGAAATTGCATCGTAGCCTAAGAAAATTTTAGCTAAATCTTGAAGTTTGTGGGTTTGGTCTGGATCTAAAAGATAATGGGCAACCATGCAATCAAAAATGTTTGGAGATAATTTTATCCCGTGCATGGCTAGAACTTTGATGGCAAATTTGTAGTTGGTGGCAGTTATTTTTTTAGAGCAATCTTCGAGAACGGGCTTCAGTTTACCAAGAGCGTCATTTGTAAAATTGCTTAAATGAACATAGCTAGCATTTCCTGATCCTAGGGAAAAAGCAAGACCTAACAACTTGTCCTTCATAGGGTTGAAGCCATCAGTAATCGTGTGAAAACCCCATCCCTTGGCTTTTATAAGCTGAGAAATTAAATCGTCTAGCTCAGAATCATTGCCAATTAAATGGTATTTGTCATTTACTTTAATGTTTTGATAAACGGCCTCTTTGGGAACTTCTGGAGAGGGTGTAGGCGTAGGGTCAGGTGTGCTAATATTGAACATATCGAGTTGCCCGCCGGATTCCGACGCAGGTTCCTCTTTGGGTTCTTCAGGTTCAGTTACCACTGCATGTGCCATAGTGGGCGTTGAAACTAACTTGTTTAAAAGTGTTCTAAATTCTAAATCTTCAAGAATATCTCTTAACAAGGGTTCATCTAGATCCTGACGAATCATCCCTTCGATATTTATCTCCGCATCTATATTGAGTTCTATGGTGGCGAGTTTTCTAGATAAGATTGCTAAATCGTGATTTGCTTCAACCTTTTCCCTCATCTTCCCATTCAATTTATCCGTATTTTCATACAATCCATCAATGCTGTCGAATTCGCAAAGAAGTTTTGCAGCAGTTTTCGCTCCCACCCCAGGAACTCCTGGGATATTGTCAGAGGGATCTCCCATAAGTCCTAGATAGTCAATTACCTGATCTGTTCTATTTAGGCCAAATTTCGCACAGACTTCTTCTGGCCCCCAAATCTCAGCTGGATTTCGCCCCCTTCCTGGCCTGTACATTCTAACCTTGTCAGTGACAAGTTGTCCAAAATCTTTATCTGGCGTCATCATATAAACGTCAAACCCCTCTACCTCTGCCTTTTTCGCAAGAAATCCAATTAAATCATCAGCCTCGTACCCCATCTCCATGCGGTACGGGATTTTGAGGGCTTCTAAAACTTGTTTAATTAAAGGAACGCTAAGTATAATATCTTCTGGTGTAGTATCTCTGTGAGCTTTATACTCTGGATATATTTCACTTCTAAAAGACCCGCCTGGAGGATCGAACACCACTGCAAAGTGAGTGGGTTTCTCAATTCTTATAACTTCTAAAATTGCATTTGTAAAACCGAATACGGCAGAAGTATTTAAACCTTTAGAGTTAATTCGTGGGTTTTTAATAAACGCGTAATAAGCCCTAAAGATTAAAGCAAATGCGTCTATTAAGAAGAGTTTTTTATCGGATTGAGATGTCAGCATTTATTCACCTTTTTACAGCAGGCTTTTTATATACAGGAACCGTACTGCAAGCCTCACCGAACATAAGACTCTTTACTACAGGTTGTAGTTTTTGTTGAATTTGGACTAAATAATCAGCGCCTCCACTGTTAGAACACCCCTTAATTACAACCCTCTTATCTACGTAGTCGTCTAAGTTAAGGTTGACAATAGCTAGTCTAGTTGCCTCAGCCCGTGCAGCCACAATCCCACCTACAACAACAAATGTTGCATTGTTTAATTTCGATGAGATCAGCATCCAAGCCCAATCTGGTACAATTGCATCTTCACTACATGTTAGACCTACGCCCACTCCCTTATAAATTTCAGTGTCTAAAGCTTGGATTGCTGTGCGAAACTCTTTTTCCTTCACGACAACACCACTCCATAGCCAATCAGTAAAATCTAGCTCTACACACCTTATTGAAGCAATCGTATCGAGCTCTATTTGGATCAATCCACTTTTATCAACAAGATTAACGATGCCTTCCTCCATGTTATTTTTTTCAGTTGCCATGAAATACTAATCTATGGAAAAACGGAGGAATTTTTATGCAGATTGAGTCTTATTTACAGCGGAATTTACAGCGGAGTTGATAATTGTATTTATCCGGTCCAATTCTTCCTCAATTTTTATTTCTATCGCCTCAGCATTGTAGCCGCATTCAGCATATAATTCTGCTTGTGTTCCATGTTCAATCCACTTATCATCTATCCCCATTCTCGTGACAGCTGTGTTATATCCATGCTCCATCATCCATTCTATCACAGCTGAACCAAAGCCACCTTGGATGACACCGTCTTCTAGTGTAATAACTCCTTTAAATTTGCTGAAAATCTCATGTAGCATAACGTCGTCTAGAGGTTTAATGTAACGCATATCGTAATGCGCGATCAAAACACCTTTTTTGTTAAGACTATCCAGCGCTTTTACCGCCTCAGTTCCGATAGCTCCAACACTTAAAACTGCAACAGTCTTTCCTTTTCTGAGTTTCCTACCTTTTCCCACGGGAACTTCTTCGAAGTCGTTTCTCCAATTAACAATCGTTCCTGTACCTCTTGGATAACGGATGGAAAAAGGTCCGACATGTTTTTCAGATGCGGTAAACATCATATTGCGGAGATCAGTTTCATCCATAGGTGCAGCAACCACCATGTTTGGGATGATTCTCATAAAGGCCAAATCAAACACTCCATGGTGTGTAGGTCCATCTGCACCGGCTAAACCTCCACGGTCTAAGCAAAATACAACATGCAAATTTTGTAAGGCCACGTCATGAATCACCTGGTCGTAAGCTCGTTGCATAAAGCTCGAGTAAATATTACAAAAAGGTACGAGCCCACGTGTAGCCATGCCTGCACTAAAAGTCACGGCGTGCTGTTCAGCTATCCCCACATCAAATGCTCTATCTGGCATTTGTTCCATCATCATTTTTAGAGAACAGCCAGAAGGCATAGCTGGAGTAACCCCTACTATCCGTTTGTCAAGTTTTGCAAGATCGATAATTGTTTGTCCGAAAACATCTTGGAACTTAGGGGGCTTAGGAGTTGTGTCATTCTTATCCGCTCCGTGAATCTCACCTGTTTCTTTATTGAATAAACCCGGGGCATGCCATTTCGTTGAGCTGCCCGATTCAGCGGGTTCATACATAGCTCCTTTTCTAGTCACACAGTGTAATAACTTAGGTCCGGGAATGTCTTTTAAATCAGCCAAAACTTTTGTGAGATGTTCAACATCGTGACCATCGACAGGCCCGAAATACCTAAAGTTTAGAGATTCAAAAAGATTGCTTTGCTTAAGTACTGCTGACTTAACGGCGTTTTCTACTTTTTTAGCAATGGCTTGAGCGTTGGGACCAAATTTTGATATTTGACCTAATAGCTTCCAAACTTCATCCTTGACCTTATTGTAAGTGTGAGAAGTGGTGATATCAGTGAGATACTCTTTCAGCGCACCAACATTTGGATCGATAGACATACAGTTGTCATTTAAGATCACGAGCATGTTACTGTCTTCGATCCCCGCGTGATTTAGCCCTTCAAAAGCCAATCCAGCTGTCATTGCGCCATCACCTATCACAGCTATGTGATTCCTTTTCGTGTCACCATTCAACCTAGACCCCACGGCCATACCCAGAGCAGCTGAAATACTGGTGCTGCTGTGGCCTACTCCGAATGTATCGTACTCGCTTTCTGAACGTTTTGGGAAACCACTTAAGCCCTTGTACACCCTGTTTGTGTGAAATTTATCACGTCTTCCAGTAAGGATTTTATGACCGTAAGCTTGGTGACCTACGTCCCAAACTATTTGGTCATCAGGTGTGTTAAACACATAGTGTAGGGCAACTGTAAGCTCCACAACACCTAGGCTAGCCCCAAAGTGACCTCCTTTTTCAGAGACCACATCAACAATGAATTGACGAAGTTCGGTACAAACTTGTTCTAAATCATTTGGAGTGAATTTATCCCGTAAATCAGAGGGGATTTTAATTTTATTTAAAGAAGAACCGGCTGGAAAAGGCTTCATAGGTTGATCTTAATATTATTAGGCTTTAATAAGTGTTTCTAATCCTCGTAAGATAGCTAATCCATCGGTGTTTCCCAAGTCCTCAGAACAAGCTCTTTCAGGGTGTGGCATCATACCAAATACATTTTTACCTACATTACAAACGCCTGCAATATTGTTAGCAGACCCATTGGGGTTTGAAGAATTATTCACTTTCCCATTCTCATCACAGTATCGGAAAATAACCTGATCATTGGATTCAAGTTCAGATAATTCTGCTTCGTGCAGGAAGTAATTACCTTCTCCATGAGCAATAGGGATTTTCAAAGCCGCTTTATCGTCTAGATCAGCAGAGATAGATGCTGTACGTGAAACAGGTAAAAGGTAAACATTTTTACAAATGAACTTGCGACTTTCATTGTGCATTAAAGTTCCTGGTAAAAGTCCTGCTTCACAAAGTATTTGAAATCCGTTGCAAATACCTAGAACTTTACCCCCGTCATTGGCGTATTTAATTACCTCTTCCATAATGGGGGAAAAGCGAGCTATAGCACCACTTCTGAGATAATCCCCATAGCTGAATCCGCCTGGAAGCACCACTGCATCAACGCCTTGCAGGTCAGAATCTTTATGCCAAAGCTCTACAACCTCATATTGAAGATTGTTTCTCAATGCGTGGACAATGTCCATATTACAGTTTGATCCTGGAAATGTTACTACACCTATTTTCATCTTGCTAAGTTCGGGAAATCTAAGGATCAAACTCTTTGTTTTTGTATTTCTTTTTTAAAAGATTACCTGTGCCTTACGTTAATAAGAAGTTGCGTATTAGATTTGCATCCGAATCAACTCGATATGAATACACAGGAAATAATCAGGCCCATAGGAAAGTTCATAGAATGGACATTTGTAAACGTTTACGAACCTATTGCTGATCCGTTTAACGCGGGTGTTCTAATTCTAGGCCTTGTTTCCCTTGTGATTTGGCTTAAAGTGTTAAATGGATATGTAGCAAAAGCAAAAGCTGAGGGTAAAACACCTTGACT
>JAQCFW010000026.1 GCA_027619225.1 Bacteroidota bacterium | reverse complement strand
CTCATCCCGCTTCGGAGGGAATGGACATTGATGAAAATGGGGTAATTTCTGGTTTGAGCTAATTACGAATACAAACTAAGATTAAAAAACTACTGTCCTTCACCTATACTATTTGCCTAATTACAAGTGTCTGGTGCCAACATGTCCTCGAAACATAACTTTAAAAGACGCGATTACTATTCGCAAATGTTACCAAATACACTAAGAATTAATAATATATCTGCAACTGTTACATACCCATCCTGATTTATATCATGCAAGCATGATGATGCACATCCGAATTCACTTAATACAAGTAATAAATCCTGTACACTTACAGCACCATCTGAGTTTAAATCCTCACTACATAAAGTATCACAGACTCCGTCTCCATTAATGTCATTGATACATTCACAATAACAGTCTTCGTAAGTCACACAATTCACTTCATCAACATCAGTAAAAAAGACGGTATATGTTAATGGATCGATGAATTCACATTCACAATCAACGACAATATATTCCATCGTTTCGCAAGCGTCACAAATACCATCTTCATCTAAATCTCCAGCCGTGCAATTGCCATCACAATCGTACCCGAAATCAGCGTATGTACAGCTCCCGTCATCAGAGATGGCATTAGAATTATAGTTGCATGCTACTGAATCTGTACATCCAGTAGATACTACAGAGGTGTCTGTAATTTTATAAATATTTCCATTGTAAAGCCCAGCATAGTATAATTCTCCATTGTTATCTTCTCCAAATGTGGCGACGTATGGAGTATTAATCGACGTTAGAGATAAACTTTGCGTATAAGAATCAAACAGCCAAAATTCTGCAGTGCAAAAATCAGCGAAAATATACTTCCCTACTAAATTTGGATACTGACTCCCCCTATATATATATCCTCCTGTTACAGAACACCCGCCGTTGTTATGATTATATTGATGTATCGGAAAAGTATATAACGAAGAGCCACCACAACCTGAGGTGTTATATGAATTCGTTCCTTCATAACATCTCCATCCATAATTCTCACCTCCATTTCCAGCAAGTTCAAAATCAATCTCCTCCATAGAGGTTTGTCCAACATCTCCTATCCACATATCACCAGAATCTCTATCAAATGAAAATCTCCAAGGATTCCTCAATCCAAGTGACCAAATTTCTGGAGCATAGCTACTGTTATTTATAAATGGATTGTCCGACGGGATAAAATAAGGAGAGGAATTACTTATGCCGTTTACGTCAAGACGCAACATTTTTCCGAGTAGACTCTGCGTGTTTTGTGAATTAGCGTAAGGATCTCCCCCAGAACCTCCATCACCCGTACCGATATATAAATAACCATCTACTGGGCTGAAGGCAATACCTCCTCCATTATGATTGGAGAAGGGTTGAGCTATGACTAGGATGATTAATTCGCTATTTATACTTACTGTACCGTTACTAGCTACAGTAAATCTAGAAATAGTAGTAGCTCCACTGTTGTTTGTATAATTTACAAAAAAGTAACCGTAACCATTTACTGCAAAGTCAGGGTGAAATGCAAGACCTAATAAACCTTGTTCGTTAGCTGAATTACCCACCAATTGGGTCATGTTTAATAAGGTACTTGTACTGCCATTTTCAATGACCTTTATGATTCCGGGCTGCTCAACAACAAAGATTCTATCATCCCCTGCGTGTGCTATAACAACTGGTTCATTAAAACCTGAAGCAAATAGTTCTGGCACTAAAGTTTGTGACCTTAAGCCTATCGAGCTTAATAAGGCAAATGTTATAAGTATAAATCTATTCATGTCAATTGTTATTAGATTCTAAATTTACTCCAAAATCTTTCAATATCTTCTCAGTTGAAGTTTTAAACCCGGACGCAACGAGCAGAAAAGCCGTTGCCTCGATTGATGACCTAGCGGTTGACATCGTCGACCGTCTGGTAAAGCAGTAAATCCGCTGTTGCTCTTGCTTGTAAAGCGGGTGGATAAATGCCTTCGGTAGCATCAATACATTTGGTGTATTCATAGATTGCAGAGTAATATTCTCCTGCATCGAAAAATTCATTGCCCTTATTAAAATATGCTTCTATTGTTTGTAAAAATGAAGTGAAAAGTGACAACCAAGCTAAAGCAGTAAACAGGAGTATCATGTCTGTGATTTCTGGAAATGGTCTGCTTCAGAGTCCGGTTCCAACTCTTGGGTACGTCTACTGAACCTCAACTACGACTCTGTCCTCCGACAACTCGACTATCATTACGTCGGCTTTTCTGCTCGTTGCGTCCGGGATTAAAACTTAAGCGACGATTCAATCACTTTTGAACCTCTCACCCACCGAAACCGACGTCCATTCTTGGTGAGGGGAAAGTCACTTATAAACAAAATGTAAGCACAAGGGTAGGCACAGAGAAAATACTTAGCCTATACTATCACTATACGTGAAGTGTCGTTAACTCTTGTTATTTAGGTCTTTAAAACAATAAAGCCCTGGATTTCTCCAAGGCTCTTTGCGGTCTGGACGAGACTCGAACTCGCGACCCCCTGCGTGACAGGCAGGTATTCTAACCAACTGAACTACCAGACCAGTATTTGTTGGGTTCCCTTTCAGGAGGCGCAAATATAATAGTTTCCTCTACTTTCTACAACGATATGGTTGGAAACTTATAGAAGTTTTTTTCTCTTGATGAGATATCGAGCAAGGACGGGGACTGGCCCTTCAGCAATATCGACATCGATCCAATCTATGCCGTGGGCTCCACACCTGGCTGACAGCTCTTTACGCAGAGAGGCCATGCGAGAGATGTAGTGTTCCCGAACTTCTGAGGGGTGTAACTTTAATTCTGCTCCAGTTTCTAAATCAACAAACTTTGTGGGTCGTTCTGGGAAATCAAAAGTTATTTCTGTGGATTTATCTAAGACGTGGAAGACGATCACTTCGTGTTTGTTGTGTCTTAAGTGGTTTAAAGCGTCGATTACAGAGTCAAGATCTTCTGATTTATCTAGCATATCGCTAAATATGATGATCAGGGAGCGCCGCGGAGTAGCTTCTGCGATTTGGTGTATAGAAGAAATGGCTGAGGTTTCTTGAGCTGAACTAGGGGAATCCATGACACCTTCGAGCTTGTGGTATAGCATACGGTGGTGAGACATGCTAGATCTCGCATGTGTTTGGAGATCTAAGGTGTCGGAGAATAAACTTAGACCTACGGCGTCACGCTGTCTGCGGAAGAGCTCGATAAGGGCGGCGGCGGACTCTACGGAGTACTTGAGCTTATTCATCCCCGGGGAGTCTAAAGTGACTTCGGAGGGGTAGCGCATAGAGGAGGAGAAATCGATTACGATTTGGCAACGGAGATTTGTTTCCTCTTCGTATCGCTTAACGTACATGCGATCTGTTCGAGCATATAGTTTCCAATCTATGTGACGTGTCGATTCGCCCGGATTGTAAATCCTATGTTCCGCGAACTCTACACTAAATCCATGGAAAGGACTTTTATGCAGCCCAGTAATAAAACCTTCCACAGCCTGTTTTGCAAGGAATTCTAGGCGACTTAGTCGCTGTTGCATTTCAGGTGTGGGACGGAGAGCCATAGTTGAGTCTAAAATAGTGAGAATAAAAATCCCCACCTAAAGGTAGGTAGGGATTTGTGTTTTTCAAAAGTTATTCAGCCATTTAGAGCATCGCCTCGATTTTCTCCTCGAGGATATTCTTCGGAGAAGCTCCAACAGATTTATCCACCACTTCACCGTCCTTGATGAAGATAATCGTGGGAATATTGCGGATTCCATATTTTGCGCTAAGCTCAGTGTTGTGGTCTACGTTTACCTTTCCTATTACAACTTTACCTTCGTAATCGTTCGCCAACTCCTCCACAACAGGCCCTACTACGCGGCAAGGTCCACACCATTCTGCCCAAAAGTCAACCATGACTGGCTTTCCGCTTTTTAATGCTACTTCCTCGAAATTGCTATCTGTAAATTCAACTGCCATGACAATATTATTAAATAAATTATTATTGTAAAGATATCAGGACTTTGCGAACTGAGCAACCTCACAGAAGCTTTTCACGAAAGATTTTTCCACTACCAATAGATGTTTTTAGTGAACAAGTTTTTTTTAAGACTTACACAAGCACTATGCTTTCTTTAAGTCAAACCGATATTTCGCTACCCCCGGCACACACAAAGCGTCCAATTCATTTAAGAAAGCCGGAGTCACATCAACCTTTGCTCCTCGAGAAGGCATCTCGATTTTATGCTCCCCATCGAAAATATCTACAGTCAGCCCCACCTTGCCTAGCGATCCTTTTATCGCCAGCTCCAATCCATCTACCCAATCTGCTGTGAGAGCGTTTAGGTTTAAGTTAATCCTCACCCGTTCTAAGCGCTTCTCCCTAGAAGTCGCGAGCATATCTAATCGATTGATTTTAAACTCACTGCCAGGATCACCCACCATATCTCCCCAAGTACGCTTGCGAACAGGTGATCCAGTCATCATCACCATCCAACCCTCGACAAGGTAATCCTTCAGGTTAATATAGTCCTCCCCGAACAGCGTGAAATCCTGAAAGCCGTGATAATCCTCCAGAGAGAACTTCCCCCATGGCCTTCCACTTTTGCTGATACGATGTTCTACTTTAGAGACCAAGCCCCCGAAATTCATCTTCCTTCCTCTATGTTTATCCATATTGTCGAGAATTTCAAGACCGCCTTTTGTGGTGAGGTAATCCATCTCGAATCGGAAAGCATCTAAAGGATGCCCACTTATGTATACTCCCACGACATCGCGTTCACGATTCAGCTGATCCATGTTCGCCCAAGGCTCGCATTCGGGAAGCGATGGTTCGGGAATTTCCGCTTCGCCTCCCCCACCGAACAAGCTTACTTGGGCAGAATCCGCACTCGCCTGGAGTGCCTGACCATACTTAATGGCGAGCTCGATTAGGGTTCGCTCTTTTGAGTCTAAAGCGAAATATTGAGACCTATAGATCTCACCTCCCCCCAACTTTTTAAACTCGTCGAAGCCACCTCCCACAGCGAGAGCTTCGAATACTCTTTTGTTACAATCCTTGAGGCTGACTCTTTTTGCAAAATCAAAAATCGAGGTATATCGTTTGAGTTTTTCAACTCCTGACTTCACCTCGGAGTCTGTCCTGTTTTCTATAATCGAGATTACGGCGCCCTCTCCCACTCCGCGTATCGCCCCCATTCCAAAACGTATCGCTCCGGCTTCGTTTACAGCGAACTTAAATCTCGACTCATTGACATCCGGGCCTAAAACCTTAATCCCCATGCGACGCGCCTCATCCATAAGCATCGTGGTTTTTTTGATGTCGTTCATGTTATTTGAGAGAACGGCTGCCATAAACTCGGCGGGATAGTTCGCTTTGAGAAAGGCCGTTTGGTATGCTATCCAAGCATAACATGTAGAGTGGGACTTGTTGAACGCGTAGGAAGCAAATGCCTCCCAGTCAGTCCAAATCTTAACTAATTTATCTCGATTGTGTCCGTTCTTCTCCCCCTGATCGAGGAATTGAGGTTTCATCGTTTCGATAAGATCCTTCTTCTTCTTACCCATCGCTTTACGCAACGTATCTGCTTCACCCTTCGTGAATCCCGCAAGCTTTTGAGAAAGCAACATAACCTGCTCCTGATAGACTGTAATCCCGTATGTTTCCTTGAGGTATTCTTCTGTGACATCGATATCGTAAACGATGGGTTCTTTTCCGTGCTTCCTTTTAATAAATGACGGGATATACTCCATCGGACCCGGTCTATAAAGGGCGTTCATCGCAATAAGATCACCGAACTCAGTGGGTTTAAGTTCCTTCAGGTTTTTCGCCATACCCGCTGACTCATACTGGAAAATAGCTACTGTATTTCCTTTTTGGAAGAGCTCATACGTCTTCTTATCATCTAAGGGGAAAGATTCTGGATCTAGCTCCTCACCACTTCTCGCCTTGACATTCGTTACGGCGTCCTTAATGATGGTCAAAGTCCTCAGGCCTAAGAAATCCATCTTCAACAGCCCTGCGTCCTCAGCTACATTGTTGTCGAACTGAGTACAAACCATAGTGCTGTCTTTCGCCACAGCCACAGGAACATAGTCCGTAATATCTGTCGGAGTTATGATAATCCCGCAGGCGTGAATCCCCGTGTTACGAAGAGATCCTTCAATTAAACGAGCTGTATTTAGAGTATGACCCTCGAGGCCTGGTTTTGCTGCTATCTTCTTTAGCTGATTCACCATCGCAAGACCCTCCGAACCATTGAGCTCAACCTTGAGTTCCTTATCGCCGAGAGAGAATATTTTTGCGAGCGATAAATCCGGGATAAGTTTGGCAATTCTATCTGCATCCTGCAAAGGCAACTCTAAAACGCGGGCGGTATCTCTGAGTGCGGATTTCGCAGCCATCTTACCGTATGTAATGATTTGGGCTACTTGATTAGAACCATATTTATTGATGACATACTCTATGACGCGCCCCCTTCCTTCATCGTCGAAATCGATATCGATATCAGGCATACTCACACGATCGGGATTGAGAAATCTCTCGAAAAGCAGATTGTATTTTATGGGGTCTATGTTCGTTATCCCCGTGCAGTAGGACACCGCAGAACCCGCCGCAGAACCCCTTCCAGGCCCCACACTCACGCCCATATCACGGGCAGCCTGAATAAAGTCCGCACAAATCAAGAAATACCCAGGGTATCCGGTCTTCTCGATAATCATAAGTTCGAAATCGATGCGCTCTATATGATCGGCAGGCAGATCTTCCCCCCAATGCCTATGAGCCCCCTCATATGCCAAATGTCTTAGGTAAGCATTCTCCCCACGCTTCCCTCCATCCACAAGATCCTCCTCAGAGACAAACTCCGCCGGGATATCGAACTCAGGCAGCAAAATCTCTCTTGCTAAATCATATCCCTCGAACTGTTTCACCAACGTCTCCACATTTATAATCGCAGAGGGCAAGTCAGCAAACAACGCCTTCATTTCATCAGGCGACTTGTAATAAAATTCATTGTTAGGTAGACCAAAACGGTACTCTCTTCCCATTTTACCCAAATACATCTTCGGCTGCGAAACGTTCTTTGCAGCACCTACACAAAGGAGTATGTCTTGGGCTTTGCTTTGATCAGGTCTGGTGTAGAAGGAGTTATTCGCAGCTACATACTTTACAGAGTGTTTATCACACATCTTCAAAAGAAAGTCATTCACCACCTCCTCTTCTTCTATCCCGTGTCTATTCAGCTCAGCATAGAAATCGTCTCCCATCAAATTCTTCCAATATAAAAACGCCTCCTCTGCCTGCTTCTCCCCCACATTTAAAACCAGGGATGGCACCTCCCCGAAAACCCCACCGGACAACACCACCAAATCGTCCTTATACTGCTCCACCAACTTCCTATCTACCCTTTGAGTATAATAAAACCCATCTATATAGGCCTTCGACGAAAGCTTCACGAGGTTGTGATACCCTTTTTTATTCTTCGCAAGAAACACTGTTGGAAACCCATTGTCCTTGTGGGACCTGTCTGACATATCCTCACAAACATTCAACTCCATCCCCACAATAGGCGTAAGACCAGCTTTATTCGCCGCCCTCACAAGAAGGAAGGCTCCCATCAAATTCCCTG
The DNA here is from genome assembly GCA_027619225.1 of Bacteroidota bacterium. GTDB lineage: Bacteria > Bacteroidota > Bacteroidia > Flavobacteriales_D > Sanyastnellaceae > UBA974. The sequence continues at coordinate 19,434 of JAQCFW010000026.1, read as the reverse complement.
TGTCTGTGAGAGCAACTGCCGGCATACCGGATTTCACAGCCGTCTCAACTAACTCATCAACGGAACTTACCGCCTGTAGTATCGTAAACTGAGAATGTGCGTGAAGGTGTGTAAACTTCACCCCTTCGAGCTCCGCCAAAGAAGCATTATTTGCTTGTGTTGAACCAGTTTTTACAGCTGGTTTTTCTGTGGTCTCCTTCTTCGCTGCAGACTTCGAAGTCTTGGAAAAATTAGCGCTCTCAAGCTTAGGCGCTTCGTACGCAATCTTAGAACGGTCTTTTATCTCCGGCCTAGTTATGACTCCAAGTTTACAAAGCTCGAAAAAACACCTGGCTGTAGCATCCACATCGTACGCCGCATCGTGCGCATCCACAACCCCCTTTTTAAACAACTTCGTATGAAGCTCCGTAAGGCTAGGCCATTTAAATCTCCCTCCTCGACCTCCTGGGATAGCACAAAACTCTGTTGCCTCTTCTTTAGAGCATATAGATGGTTTTTTCGTTAGTGGCTCCATCTCCTGACCTAACCTATGAAGCTCAGCGCCTAAAACATTTACATCAAACTCGATGTTGTGCCCCATCACATAAGACGCTCTTCCCAGATCTTTGTTAAATTCCTCTACGACTTCGTTCAGTGGCATCCCTTCTGCCTGTGCTATCTCAGTCGTGATCCCGTGGATCTTAGCGCTCTGAAATGGGATCGTAAAACCATCCGGCGTTACAATCCTGTTCCCCCTTGAAAGCAGCTTGCCGGTCTCGTCATGAAGTTGCCAGGCAACCTGAACTATCCTCGGCCAATTCTCGGAATCCGTCAATGGCGCATTCCAATTCTTAGCCAAACCTGTCGTCTCTGTATCGTAGATTAAAAACATCGCTCTAACCTACTTATAATCTAGCAAAATGTCCCAAAAAAGGGCTTTATGTTGTAAACATATTATCCATATCTTTATGAAATGAAAAAGTTGTGTATTTTGACAATGATTTTTTACGCTGGTTTTCAGCTAGATGTGTTTTCTCAACAATTGTGTGACGATCCATTTGTTGAGTTTTCGGCAGAACTTACAACTGGAATTTGGGCTCAAGAAATCACATGGAGCATCTATAATGACAGCGATGAACTGATCGCGGGACCGTTTTCAGGTTATGAAGACAACTCCACCTATCTCCAACCTTTCTGCCTTGAACATGGATGCTATTACGCCTTGTTAGAAGATTCTTACGGAGACGGATGGCAAGGTGGGGGCATTACGTTCTACTTGTTAGAGAGCATTTCGGGGACTGTAGAAGGGTCATCTGCTATCTTAGATTTATACAATGATCCCAGTTGTGGAATGTTAGAATGCACGGCTGGAACTGGAGACCCCTATTATGCTACGATAAGTGCTGATTTGTATGGCGAAGAATTGTCGTGGGGAGTCGTGGATTCTGAAGGAACTCATGTAGCAGGTCCCTATGGCAACTTCGGTGAATACATCACTGGGGAAGAATCTTATGAGAGCTTTTGTCTGATCCCAGAGTGCTATACAGTTCTTCTATATGACTCATATGGCGATGGTTGGCAAGGAGCAGAACTTACGATAGAAGATGCATCTGGGGTTTTGGTTGGTTCTGGCTTAGTTCCTTCGACCCCTGGTGATTTTTTCTCGTTTGCGCTTCCTCTAATTGAAGGATGCCCAGTCGCTGGGTGCATGAACATCGAAGCGTTTAACTACAATTCATCTGCCAACGTTGACGATGGAAGCTGTATGCGAAGAAGCGACAACGTAACTCTTGTAAGCAACTGGACAGACCCCTCTTTGCCTAACAACGGATTTGGCGGAGCCTATAACGATGTTGATGGATTAGAAGTGGGCGGCATTGAATATGCGGTTATGGCATCAACACTGGGTACACATATTATAGATATTTCTTCTTATGAAGGTGAGGCAATAGAAGTCGCATTTTTACCTGGAGCAGATGGAGGTTCTTTTGTAACACATCGAGATTACCACATAGATGGAACGCTGCTGTTTGCTGTTTGTGATCAAGGTGCGAGTAGTCTTCAGATTTTTGATTTGAGCAATTTACCTGCGACCGTTACGACGGTTTATGATTCTGACGAGTTTTGTATCACCGCCCACAATGTATTTGTAGATAACGACAGTGATTTACTTTACTTATGCAGCACGTCAAGTTCTGGTTCAAATACCCCACTTAGGGTTTTAGACGTTTCAAACCCTTCCGTCCCCACTCCTTTCATAGATCTATCTCCCTGGGTAAATAACTGTCATGATATTTACGTAGAAAACGACACAGCATGGGTAAATGCTGGTTCGGGACTTTTCGTCCTTCACATAGACGCAACACCTACAATGATAGGAACGTTAACGGACTATCCTTTTCAAGGAAGCAATCACAGCGGGTGGTGGATTCCTGAGGACAATGTTTATGTACTTGCTGATGAAACTCATGGCTCCCCCCTCAAGGTAATCGACACATCTGACATGACTGACCTTCAGGTTGTATCAACTTTAAGTTCAGGAGTTAATCCTCAGTCTATACCGCATAATATGATGATGCGAGATGGGTTGGTGTTTGTTTCTTACTATCACGATGGCTTGCAAGTTTTCGATGTGAGTACGCCTGAGGATCCAAAAAGAATAGCGTGGTTTGATACATTTATAGAAAGCTCTCATGCTGGATATGCAGGAGCTTGGGGAGTCCACTCTTCTCTACCCTCTGGACGAATTCTTATCTCAGATATCACAAATGGGCTATTCGTGTTGGAGTTGGCCGTTGAAGAAATTGAGGTTTGCCCTTTGTCACCTATAGAGTGGAATGGTCTGATTGTAGATTCTGATGGGTATTACTCCTCTGAAGTGCCAAACGAAATGTGGGGAACTGATATCGAGCTGATTTTTGCAATGATGAGTTCGGATGTTTGCCCAACATGTCCTGGGGACTTGGACTACAATGGAAGCATCGGCGTTTCTGATTTAACTGTCATACTCGCAAACATTGGGTGCACAATAGAATGTGACGTGGACTTAGATGGGGACAACAGCACAACGGTTGGAGATTTGCTCGCTTGGTTAAGTCTATTTGGCAGTGAGTGTTGAGATGAGAAATTGGGACAAATAAGCGTGAATAATAATTTTTATTACACCCTTGCACAACAATAAGTTTTATACTACTTTTGCAATCCTATTTTTGATTAACAACAGGGTTTAGGACCCTTATAAAAAGTTCTTCCACTATGGCTACAAAACTACGCCTTCAAAGACACGGTAAGAAAGGAAAACCCTTCTACCACATGGTTGCTGCTGATGCTCGCGCTAAAAGAGACGGTCGCTTTATCGAGAAAATCGGTACTTACAACCCAAACACGAACCCTGCAACTATCGAGATCCAACACGATCGCGCATTATATTGGTTGGGAGTTGGTGCACAACCTACAGACACTGCTCGTGCTATTTTAAAGCACACTGGAGCTATTTACCACACTCACCTTCTTAAAGGTGTCGCGAAAGGTGCTCTTACTGAAGCTCAAGCAACAAAGAAGTTCGAAGCTTGGTTCAATGAGAAGCAAAGTAAAATGGAAACACTCTCTGCTGCAATAGGATCTAAGGATGCTCAGCAAGCTGCGGACGCATTGGCTGGTGAAAAGAAAGTCAACGAGGCACGTAAAATTGCAATAGCATCTGCTGCATCTGATATGGCTGCTGCCGCTGCCGCTGCAACAATTTCTGCTGAAGCCGAAGCTAACGCTGAGGAAGCTCCTGCTGCTGAGGAAGCTCCTGCTGCTGAGGAAGCGCCTGCAGCTGAGGAAGCTCCTGCTGTTGAGGAAGCTCCTGCTGTTGAGGAAGCACCTGCAGCTGAGGAAGCTCCTGCTGTTGAGGAAGCTCCTGTTGCTGAGGAAGCACCTGCTGCTGAAGAAGCACCTGCTGCTGAGGAAGCACCTGCTGCTGAGGAAGCTCCGGCTGAAGAAGAAGCTCCGGCTGCTGAAGAAGCTCCAGCTGCTGAAGAAGCTCCGGCTGAAGAAGAAGCTCCGGCTGAAGAAGAAGCTCCGGCTTCTGAAGAGAATAAAGAAGGAGAGTAATTACTTTTATTTTACCGACATTAATAAGAGCTACCATATATGGTGGCTCTTATTGTTTAAAGTAAATTGCATAAAGCAGTAAACGAATATGAATAAGAAAAACGGTTTTATTCTCGGGAAATTAACCAAGCCTTTTAGATACTCTGGTGAGCTGGTGCTGTGGATGGATGTTGATGATGCAAGTCCTTATAAAGGAATAAAGTTGATTTGGTTAGAGATGAGAAAGCAGCTTGTGCCCTATTCTATCATTAAGTTAAAACCTCACAACGATAGGTTCGTAGTCAAATTAGAGAATGTAGATACAGAGTCGGGAGCCAGAGAACTTAGTGGGAAAGATATTTACTTGCCGAGCGAGATGTTGCCGAAATTGGATGGGGAGAAATTTTATTTCCACGAGGTACCAGGATGGACAGTTGTCGATCTTGAGAACGGAACGGAGCTAGGCGAAGTCGTGCGTGTTATAGATCACGGGCCGTATCCGATGTTAGAAGTAGATTCAAATGGGGAGGAACTGATTCTACCACTGCCTGAAAATTTTAAAATCGAAGTGGACAGAGAGAATAAGATTCTGAAAGTTGAAGTGCCAGAGGGATTGTTAGATGTCTTTGTGAATCCAACGAAGCGAGAGATGGATGATGGAGATGAGGACAATGAGGTTTGGCTTTAGGGATAAAAATTAAGAATACCAAGAGAGGTTTTCCACATAAAATTATTTTCCTGTTAATTCAAGATGGAAAGAGCAGTAAAACTTGAGAGAAAAAGGTTATCATTATTGTTGCTGTGAAAAAGTGTGTTGAGGGGGGGGTGCAAAGCCCTTAAAATAGGCGGTAACTTTTGGGGAGGAATTAACTGTAAATCGCAGGCCTCTTCTCACTTCGCAACGGCGGGGAATAGAATGCCTGAAAACGACTCTAACTGAATGGCTGCTGTAGTTCAAACGACGGAAAAGAAATCACCTACACCTAAGAATACGAAAAAGGTGGGGAGTGTGAAAAGTGTGGAAACGAAAATATATGTCTTAGATACTTGCGTTTTACTTTATGACCACAGTGCAATAAATAATTTCGAGGAGAATCAGATAGCAATTCCTATAACTGTACTTGAGGAGCTCGATAATTTTAAAGTTGGCAATGAGACGAAGAACTATGAGGCACGAGAATCGATTAGGATAATTGACAGACTCAGCAAAGATTTTACTTTGCAGCAATGGATACCTCTGGAAAATGGCCGCGGGGGGAAGATGAAGATTATTATGGGGGATTCTGACAATCCGGGTTTGGCGGACCAAGTTTTTGGGCAGAAAACAAATGACCACAGAATTTTAGATGCCGCTTTAGCATTGCAGAAACTTGAGAAAAATTCAACTGTCGTATTGGTATCAAAAGACATCAACCTTAGACTGAAAGCAAAAGCTCTCAACCTGCCGGCGGAGGATTACAAGACTGGGAAGGTGAAGGACATGAAGTTTGCATATTCTGGGATGACTACTTTAGAGGATTTAGATGCAAGCGTGATTCGCAAAATGTATGTGGCGGGATCGACAAATAAAATCACCACATTAGGAGACGCTCGGGCAAATAACCACTTCTATATCATGAAGAACTGCTCGTCTTCTGCACTTGGATATTTCAACGAGTCGAAGAAGAAAATTGAGCGCGTGGATAAGGGGTACGCTTATGGAGTTAAGCCCCGCAACGCGGAACAGGCATTTGCCCTTCACGCAATACAAAATCCAGATATAAACCTCGTGACGATATGTGGCGTGGCCGGTACTGGGAAGACATTGCTCGCACTAGCTGGAGCCCTTGAGCAAAGCAACAAGTATGACCAAATCATCTTAGCTCGCCCCATCGTTGCCCTGTCAAATAAAGACCTCGGATTTTTACCTGGTGATGCGGAAGAGAAAGTGAATCCCTACATGCAACCGCTTTGGGACAACCTGAATTACATCAAGAATCAATTCGGAGTAAATGAGCGTAAATACCGTGCGATTGAGGAGATGAGGGAGAACGGGAAGATTCAAATATGCCCCTTGGCATTCATCCGGGGGCGTTCGCTTTCTAACGTAGTCTTTATCGTTGATGAAGCCCAAAATCTGACACCTCACGAAATTAAAACCATCATCACCCGAGCGGGAGAAAACACGAAGATCATCCTCACCGGAGATGTGAGGCAGATAGACACTCCTTACTTGGATGAACAGTCTAACGGACTTACCTACGTAATAGATAGACTCAAGGGAAAAGATCTATACTGCCACATAACTTTAGAAAAAGGAGAGCGGTCAGAACTGGCAAACTTAGCGAACGATTACCTGTAGAGATTTACTTTCAGCAGAGCCATTGCTAGAGCCATTGCTACTCGAAATCCTAACCAAATACATGCCTTTTGTATGGGGGAGCTCTATCTGTTTTGCCCCCTGACGGTCATCTAACGTTCCATGAGAACACAACTCTCCTCTCACATTATAGACTTCGAAGTCCGCACAATCCGTGAGGTTAGAATAGTACAGGGTTGTAAACCCGTCTGATGTAGGGTTAGGTCCTATTGTAAATTCAGCTTCTGTGAAATGGGGCGCATCTATTGAACTGACGCCCATTAAAAGAGATGAATTACTTGCAATTAATACAGCCGCCGATCCATGTTCTTCAAAAAGAGTTTGGAAAGTAGAGATCGGCTGTAAATCCCAATCAAACATCGATTCAACCCAACGGGGGGGCATACTTTGATAATACACGTTCACCGTAACTGTAGCGGGATTGTCCCAGCCAATTGAATTGAAACTCGGAGAGTCCGGCATTTTATACGTCACCCTGTCACTGCCACTTCCGGTCTCACCTGAGAATTCTGTGATATTGAAGTTGGGGTCCTCAAGAACAGCTCCCTCAAGACTTGTGGTGTCATAAGCGGAGTGATTCATACTGAACCCTATCGGGACAAGCCTGTTGTCCTTGATAGATAAAAATGCCTGTTCGAGAACGTTTGTTGGACTGGAGTTAATGTCGGCTGACACCTGTTCATAAATTAAGACCTGTGACTCATCTGTAATAACATCGTAGTGTGGCTCAAATACATCTAAGCCAAAATCGTCAGACCCCAAAATACGAGATCCCGAAACATCCATTTTTCCACTGTGAAAAAGGGTGTCCTCATTTAATACGACAATAGCTTCGACGAACGCACGACGGGCCGGATATCCAGAGGGGAATTTGTGGCCTGCTTTGTTATTGAGTAACACAGAGAACGATAACTCTAAGGTTTCATAATTAATATTTTCGAAGACTTCCAATTCAATTGATTGCTCTAAAAGCATATTTCTCGTATAAGCGATCGTAGAGTCGAACTGCTCAGCTGTAGCGGTGAGCCCTAATTCCTCTACATTATCTCGTAAGATCTCGAGCATGGCAGTGTTCGCTCCGACAAGAGTATGGAGGCCGTAAGGGGTGCGAGGCTCTAGGAAAGCATAACCAGATGATATAATTACTGGCTCCTCGATTCTTGGCATGTGACATGATTGGCAACTTGCTTCGTGGTTTTCGAACTCGACTGGGATTTCGACACCCTCACCGGAGAAAGCGGAGTTTACCCACTCGTGATAGGTTGCCTGTTCTACATAAATCTCCCCAGTTAAATTGCCCTCGAGATCAACGCTATTCGTGATTAAAGTATGGCAATCTGCACACACATTGCTATTTACTATATGAGCTCCATGCATAATTTCATAACCCGTGTAGGTATTCATAGGCTCATCGAATAGCGAGGGCTCGTCTTTCCCAATTCCATAGGGACCATAAATGACGGCAGAATCAAATTTCAAGTCTCCACTAAATGAAAAGCCAGAACTGTCCGCAGATTGTTGGTGACAGGCGACACAACTAACTCCATCAAGTGCCAATGAATCAGAGATCAACATCTCCATGGTGTAATGATTTACGCCCATGTGAGCAGCACCGAAATTTCCAAGCGGAGCGTGACAGGATGTGCATTTGTCCTCTAATTCTGCTTGATGTTCAGGATTAACCGCCACTTCGTGAGCAACCTTAGCACGCCAAAATGGATCCTTGGCTGAATTCGCCATCATCGAACTTCTCCAGAAATCCGTTGGGTTTATATCCCATGAACCAGGCATTGCAATGGCTGGAAATGTTTGGCCTGGAATGGAAGCCAAGAAATTAGGGTCTGAGCCATGACAACCTGCACACTTACCACTGCCTGTGAAAAGCGAATTCAGCGTGTCTGGCAATCCACCATAGGCGCTAATGAAATCCCTGCTGTGGAAAGGGTTAGCGTCCGAATGAATGTAAAGCGGGCGAGTTGTGAATGCTGCAATTACCACGACAGTAATTAAAATAACAAGGACAATGACTCGATTTTTCATGTACTATCTAATTCTAACTTTCTTCACAATATCCTTTTTCAAATGGTCATTCAGCATTTTAATAATCTTTGCCTTTTCGTGATTAAACTCCTCTTTTAAAGGACCACTGTTGAGAGAAATAAGTAGAGTACCATCTTGTTGAAGCATCAGATGGCGTGTCTTTTTATGGATAACATCACCGAAAACCTCTTTCCAAGCGAGAACCACCTCTACCTCATCGAGTTTAGAGTGCATGCGATTGAGCTGTAAAAACTTATCAATCACAGCACTAAGCGGCTGCATTCGGTTTTTTCTGCTGGGCGGCATCTTCATACGTCTAAAGTATTGACTTCTCCATTAATTACTTCAAAAACACGAACATCCGCTCCAATAGATGTAAACATTTCGGGAATTCTGCCCATGTGGGTATCGGTAATAAAAATTTGGCCAAAAGTCCCATCAGTTACCCTACTCATCAAAGCTCTCACGCGCTTGTCATCAATTTTATCGAAGATGTCGTCGAGCAGAAGGATGGGTTTCACGCCAGTCGCCTTCTCTAAAAACACCAGCTGCGCAAGTTTCAGGGCGACAAGGAAGGTTTTTTGCTGACCCTGACTCCCAAATTTCCTCAGTGGATAATCCCCAATCTTAAAGGCCAAATCATCTTTATGTACTCCACACGTCATCCTCCTCAGCCTCCGATCATCTTCCTGTGAAGTCTTCAACAACTCCATGAATTCATCCTCATTGTTCGAGACATTTGAAAAATACTCAAGACTCACCACTTCACTTCCTCCACAAATCTCGTTGTAAACCTCAATAAATACAGGAAGAAAATTCTTAATAAACTCTTTTCTTGACTGAGCTATAAATACTGCGTTGGGCGCAATCCGAGCGTCCCAAGGTTCAATAAGGGATGTATCCCACAATCTGTTTTCCGCAAAGTACTTGAAAAGGTTATTTCTTTGATGAACCGCCTTTTTATAGTCAATAAGTTTTTCTAGGTAAGTTCTATCATACTGAGATATCACGCCATCCATCCATTTTCTACGCACCTCACTCCCTCCTCTTACAATTTCAGAATCGTCAGGCGCGATAATTACAGCAGGAAATTTACCTATGTGCTCAAGAAGTCGAGAATACGACTTTTCGTTCTTTTTAAACACCTTTTTTGCGCCGCGTTTTACTCCACAACTGACGATTTCCTCGTTTCCTTGATGATTAAACACACCTTTTATCATCATAAATGATTCTCCGTGAGAAATATTTTGAGAATCTATTGGATTAAAATAACTTTTACAAAAACACAGGTAATGCAGGGCATCCAGGATGTTTGTCTTGCCTGAACCGTTGTCTCCAAGGAGGCAATTCACCTGTTTTCCGAACTTTAAATCACCACTTAAATGGTTTTTAAAATGAATCAGATGAAGAGAATTTAATTGCATAGTGCGAATTTCTTATTTTTGCATCCTCAATCCTACTAGAAAAGGAATAAAATTTACCATGGCTAAGAAAAAAGACGATACCATCCTCAACGTTGATGAGGTGTACACAAAAACAGAACAGTTTGTAGACAAGAACCGCAACCAACTTACGCTCATCCTTGGAGGTGCTGCAGTAATCATTATTGGGTTTATGGGATACAAAGCATTAATTTCTGATCCGGCAAACCTCGCTGCTGAAGAAGCAATTGTTCAAGCGGAGCACTACTTTTCTATTGACTCTTTAGATCTCGCGCAATATGGCGATGGATTTTCAGCTGGTCTAGAAGAAATTATGGCTGAACACTCTGGAACTAACGCTGCAAGTAGAGCTGCTTACCAAATAGGTGTAATCAATCGTGATGCAGGGTTATTTGAAGAAGCCATCGCTGCTTTCAACCAAGTAAACTTTAGTGATGATGTTTTGTCACCTATGTCTCTTGCTGGAATGGCTGATTGCTACTCTGACCTCGGTGATTACACTCACGCGGCAGATTACTACAACAAGGCCGCAAAGGCAGCTGACGCTGGTTTAGCTGCTAAGGTTCTTGCGCCAACATACCACTATAAAGAGGCATTAACTCACATCGAGTTGGGCAATTATTCTAAAGCGAAGTCGATTCTTTCTCACATTGAAGAGAATCATCCAAATAGTAAGATGTACACTAAAGCTGTTGCTCTAAGAGCTTCACTATAATATTTTAAGATATGGCTACGGCCGGAAATAACTTAAGCGTATTTGATCCAAAGGATCTACCCGACGGTGCCCACTTTAAGGTGGGCATCGCTGTTTCTGAGTGGAATTCTCAGTACACAAATGGAATGTTAGAAGGAGCTAAAGAAGTTCTACTTTCTTGTGGCGTTCCCGATTCTTCTATTACCACCGTTTACGTCCCTGGCACTTACGAACTGCCTCTTGCTTCTCAAATGCTTCTCGAAAGTGTTGATGGCGTGATCGCCATAGGAAGCGTAATAAGAGGAGAAACAGCTCATTTCGACTATGTATGTGAAGCTGCAGCATCAGGGATTAAAGATGTGAATCTTAAAACGGGAAAGCCCGTAGCTTTTTGCGTTTTGACTGACGACAACGCTGAGCAAGCTGAAGCGAGATCTGGAGGTAGCTTGGGCAACAAAGGCACAGAAGCTGCCGTTGTGATTCTGAAAATGCTTGCCCTTAGCTCTAAATTAAGCATGTAAAATATGCTCAAAGATGTTGTGGCTCACCGCCCATTACTTTCAATAATTATCTTAGCGGCATTTTTGCGCCTTGTTGCAGCCTTTATGTCTGAAGGTTATTTAATGCACGACGATCATTTTTGGGTCATTGAATCGGCGGCAAGTTGGGCTGATGGAGAAGACTACAACAATTGGATGCCATGGTCACAAGAAGCGCTTGATCGGATTCCAACGCCGCACTATACCAACCTCGCATATTCTGGTCTTCACTACGGGTTTTTTAGATTGGCAAAACTCACAGAAATTTCTGACCCCTTAACTTTAGCTCTTATTCTAAGGCTACTTCATGGATTGTACAGCTTGATAGCGGTGTATTTAGCGTATAAAATCACGGAGACTTTAAGCGACAAAAAATCAGCTATGTATGTAGGTTTGATGATGGCGGCTCTTGCCTGGATGCCTATTCTAAGTGTGCATCAACTGGTGGAGATGTTCTCGATCCCACCCCTTCTAGCCTCTGCCTGGGTGCTTGTTAAAGCATCGAGAAGTAAACTCGATGTAAAAAGCTTAATCGTGTCTGGTTTATTCTTAGGTCTCGCAACTGGATTGAGATATCAAGTGGGCGTATTCGGATTGGGGTATGTATTCGCTTTTGCAATCCAAGGAGGTCGTGAAAACATAGTACACTCATGTAAACAGTCACTTGTATTCGGAGTGTCTGCCATGGTGATGTTTATCGCCGTCCAAGTGCCAGCAGATATCATACTTTGGTCTGAACCTTTCGCGCAATTAGGAGCATACATCCAGTACAATTTAACCCATGCCGGAAACTACCCTCAAGGGGGGCCTTACAATTTTATTTGTGTAATCTTGGTTTTAAGCCTGCCACCAATTTCAATATTTTTACTCGCGGGATACTTCAGTAGTTTTCGCAAATTCGCTGTTCTTGTTTTGCCTTCGCTTGTTTTCATCATTTTTCACTCAGCCTTCCCCAACAAGCAAGAGCGGTTTATTCTCCCCGCCATGCCATTTGTAATTATTGCGGGGGTCATGGGCTGGGGTATTTTAAAAGAGAAAATCTCCTGGCTGAAAACTGAGCTGGGAATCAAGCTAGAAAACGCCTTGGTGAAAACCTCGATTTTTGTAAATATTTTACTTCTTTCAGGGCTTACGTTGTCCTCGAAAAACACTGGCGAGATGATGGCCATGAGTGCCATTAAGCAGTTGGGAGATTTAGAAAGCTTTATATACGTTACGGCTGATGGGGAATCTTTCCCCCCAAGGTTTTACCTGGGGTCCTGGGACAACTATACTGTCGCAGACTCTTACACTGACATTGCGGCCCAAAAACTTACTCATATGAATGACTCGACCACCACAACTCCCAACTATATTGTGTTTGTGGGAGACACTCATTTGGGAGAGTTAATCACAAGCTTTAAAACAGAATATCCATCACTATCTTACGTTTCTCAATTTAGTCCCAGTAGATTAGATCGAACTCTCAATTATTTAAACCCTCACAACCCATTAAAGAGGGTGATGGTGTATAAAACAGATTCACAAGACTACGAAAAATGAAACCTACACAAGCATTTATATTCTCAGCAACCCTCCTACTACTCTCAAGTTCTATGTTTGCGCAGTATCCAGGTTGGCAACAAAAAGCAGATTACAATATGGAAATCACCGTTGACACTGATCTTCATCAGTACGACGGGAAGATGAACGTTTTGTATGAAAACAATAGCCCAGACGATTTAAACAAAGTCTTTTTATACGCTTTCTTCAATGCTTTCCAACCTGGAAGTATGATGGACGTGAGATCTCGCAACATATCTGATCCAGACTCTCGTGTGGGCTCAAGGATTTCTGAACTGCCTGAGGAAGAGTGGGGATGGATTAAAGATGTAATCCTAACAATGGATGGAGAGCCGTGTATTGTATCTATAGAGGAAACAATCATTGACGTGGTTTTGCCTAAAACAATCGTCTCAGGTACAAAAGCAAATTTCCAGATGAGCTGGAAAGCGCAAGTACCTCGCCAAATAAGACGCTCAGGCTGGATGAATAAAGAAGGCATAGAGCTAAGCATGACACAGTGGTACCCGAAGTTCTGTGAGTACGACCACGAGGGTTGGCATTCTCACCCCTACGTGGGAAGAGAATTTCATGGTGTTTGGGGCAATTACGATGTGAAAATTCACCTGCCTGAAGGATACAATGTTGCCGCAACTGGTATTTCTAAAAAGACACCTGAACAGTCTAAAAGCACTGGTGATTGGCACTTTAGAGCTTCAAATGTAATTGACTTCGCTTGGGTTGCTGATCCCGACATGGTGTATGAAAGCGTTTCTGTAAGCAAGGACACGAAGATGAATTTCGTTTATGTTCACAATGACGAGTATGATGACGCTTGGCGCCAACTGCCACGATTTGCTGTTCAGGCGATGAGATTCCTCAACGACTTTATCGGAGAATATCCCTACCCTCAATACACAATAGCCCAAGGCGGAGATGGGGGGATGGAATACCCTATGATGACTCTAATCACTGCCAATCGTTCACTACCTAGCCTTGTAGGGGTAACTGTTCACGAAATGGCTCACTCTTGGTTCCAAGCTGTTGTAGCTACGAATGAAGCGCTATACGAATGGATGGATGAAGGATTTACTTCTTGGATTGAATCTGAGTGCATGGACGTAATTGCACCCCGAGAAATGACTGAAGAGCGTGCTGGAGGTTCTCACTCATCCTCTTATTACGGATACATCAAACAAGCGCTTAGCGGAAACGAAGAAGCAATGAGCACGCACGCCGACCACTACACCACAAACCGGGCTTATGGAGTAGCTGCTTATTCTAAAGGTGAAGTCCTTGTTGAACAACTAGGAGCTGTCATAGGAGAAAAGGTAAGGAATGAAGGGATGAAGGAGTATTTTAAGACTTGGGCATTCAAACACCCTGGACCCACTGACTTTAAGAGAGTAATGGAACGCACATCAGGCTTAGAACTCGATTGGTACTTCGATTACTTCGTAAACACGACACACACGATAGACTACGCAATAAGTAAAGTAGCTACAAATAAAAAGACGAGTACAATCACCCTTGAGAAAGTAGGCATCATGCCCATGCCCCAAGATTTAAAGGTGACTTTCAAAGATGGCACTTCATCAAGCTACCATATTCCACTGGTGATCATGAGAGGAAATAGGAAGATGGACAAAGGGGAGATTGTTGCTGAGGATTGGCCTTGGACGAACCCTACGTATACTTTAGAGGTCGCAACAGAGGGGAAACGAATCTCGAAAATTACAATCGACCCACTGCTCTTACAAGCGGACGTGAACAGAGAAAATAACGAAGTAGAATTTAAGCCAGTTGGAAAACAAAATTTCGAAAGAGATTAATTCTCATAAAAATGATTCGATCTGATATAAAACTCACTGGAAAAATCCTATATGACGACGCAATTTATATTGTGATCTCGTTCTCTGCTATGTCGTTGTTAGGGTCCATAGAGCTAGACATAGCGCGAGGGCTACCTATAACTCTTCAGTCTATCCTAGTGGTGCTTTCGGGATTTCTTTTTGGCAGTAGAGTCGGTGTGAGCGCTACAGTTTTATATTTGTTAGCGGGAGGCTTGGGAGCTCCTGTTTTCCATGGTGGCGCTTCGGGGTGGCTCCATTTTACTGGTCCTACTGGTGGCTTCCTCTTATCCTTCCCCGTCGCAGCTTTATTCGCTGGTGAAGCGGCAAACTTCGCTTCTAAAAACAAGGATTTAGTCAAGTTTGAATTTATTACTGGAGGTATTATTCTTTTTTTTGCCCAAATAACAATCCTCATCCTAGGCCTTGGATTTCAGGACGCCCTCACCCCTACTTCCCTAGACTTTTCTACAGCCGTAGAAGTTCTCATGCCTGGACTGCTCGTTAAAACGGCATTCGGCACTATCTTATTTGTCCTAACAGGCAGAGCTTTAAAAAACTTTAACAAATGAACCTACTCAAAATCAGCCTTATTACAATGGGCTTAGTAACTGTAGCAAGTTGTGAAAACGCGACAACCTCGACTTCTTCAGACAGCTCAAGCACAAAAAAAGAAGCCATACTCAAGATGAAAAGAGCCACCGACCACCACAGTTATAGTAAACCTGCAGAAGCTGTTGTCACTCACCTCGATTGGAACGCTGTCGTAGATTTCGAATCTCGCACCATTGCTGCTACAGCAACTTTCGATCTCGAAACATCTGACCATGCCGAGAAAGTCATCTTAGATATTCGCGAGTTAGATATCCTCAGCGTACAAGTTGACGGAAAAGACAGCCCATTCAATATAGGCGAGGAACAAGAATTCATCGGATCTCCTTTAAGTATAGAGATCACACCTCTAACTAAAAAGGTGAGTATAACCTACAACACACAACCGGGAGCCGATGCCTTCCTTTGGGTCGAAGGGTCAGAAGATGCAAACCCATTCTTATTCACACAAAGCCAAGCCATTCTCGCACGAACTTGGATCCCATGCCAAGATTCCCCTGGAATAAGATTTACTTACAACGCTACTGTTGATGTGCCTAAGGATTTAATGGCTCTGATGAGTGCGGTAAATCCCACAGAAAAGAACGCTGAAGGACACTATACCTTCGTGATGGACCAACCCATCCCCTCTTACCTTCTGGCCCTCGCTGTTGGCGATGTGGAGTTTAGAAGTGTGGGAGCACACACAGGAGTTTATGCCACTCCTGACCTTATCGACGCTGCTGAGTACGAATTTGCAGAGATGGAAGATCTTCTTATTGCAGCTGAAAACCTTTACGGAAAATACGCTTGGGAGCGTTACGATTTGTTAGTTCTGCCGGCGGCTTTCCCATTTGGCGG
The DNA here is from genome assembly GCA_027619225.1 of Bacteroidota bacterium. Taxonomy (GTDB): domain Bacteria; phylum Bacteroidota; class Bacteroidia; order Flavobacteriales_D; family Sanyastnellaceae; genus UBA974. Next base: position 3,460 of record JAQCFW010000026.1, on the reverse strand, counting down.
AATGGAGAACCCACGCTTAACATTTGCCACACCTACAATTATCGCAGGTGACCGCAGCCTTGTCAGCTTGGTTGCACACGAACTTGCTCACAGCTGGAGCGGAAACTTAGTGACGAATTCAACATGGGATGACTTTTGGCTTAACGAAGGATTTACTGTGTATTTTGAGCAAAGAATTATGGAAGCCGTTTACGGCCGAGATATAAGTGAGATGCTTGCCAGCCTCAGCTACAGAGGTTTGGTGAATGAATTGTCGGATTTAAGCCCAAACGACACTCACCTTCGCCTTCATTTAAAGGGTCGCAACCCAGATGACGGAATGACAGCGATTGCCTACGACAAGGGGTTTCTATTCCTTCGCATGATTGAAGAAACTGTTGGAAGAGCTCAATTCGACGCCTTCCTCTCTGAATACTTCACCAAGCACGCATTCACGGTCATGGATACTGACAACTTCATCGAGTATTTAGAAGGCACCCTTCTCACAGATGAAACAACTCGCGATGCCGTTAATCTCACAGCTTGGATAGACGGCGCAGGCCTTCCTGAAAACTGCCCTAAAATTCAAAGCGACAGAATTGAGAATGTAGATATCGCCGTGGCGAGTTGGGCATCTGGCGAGTTGGCCACTTCGGACTTGCTTTGGAACGATTGGCTATACCAAGAGCGATACAGGTTTTTAAAGAGCATCCCGTCCTCTGTAAATGTGACAAAACTGGATGAGCTAAATTCTACATTTAAAATCTCATCTACCGGCAACAACGAGGTGCTTTTCGCTTGGTTAGAACAGGCCGTTTTAAAGGGGCACGAGGCTTCTTACGATCGACTGGAGACCTTCCTTATCAATGTTGGTAGAAGAAAGTTTTTAACTCCCCTGTACAAAGCTTTGCTTGACACAGACCAAACAAATATGGCTTTAAGCATCTACAAAAAAGCACGGCCCAATTATCACAGTGTAGCTACTGGAACGATGGACGAACTCTTAAATATTGATGGCGGCGAATAACCTCACAGCTTCAGTCGCCTAATTAGCGAATAAGCATTACATATCCGAACACTTCTTTTCTCCAGCTTTCTTCACTTAAACTGTGTACTTCGACACGGTAAGTATACGTTCCGTTTCGAGAAAAGTATTCTCCATCTGTACCCACCTTTCCATTCCACCCATCGTAAAGGTCTGTCGTTTCAAAAACGACCTCTCCCCATCGGTTGAATATTTGAAGCTCAAATCTATCGGGATCAATATCTGAACCCTGGATAAAGAAAGCGTCATTCGTACCGTCATTGTTTGGCGTGAAAGAAGTTGGGATGAAGAGATTAAACAAATCACGAATTTCGATCTCACGGGTGACTTGGTTGGTACATCCAAAGATATCCTCAACCTCTAATTTCACAGGATAAAACCCACCTCTATCGTAAGGGAAAGAAAATACAGGATTCTCAACAATAGCAAATCCAAGAGGGTTAAACGAGTTGAAAGTCCAAAGCCAGCTCACAACATTGTCGCTCTGTAACCCATCAAAAGTGATGGTCGTATTAGGCACAGTTGTAGGTTGAGGGTTTGCATAGAAGCCCACCATCGGCAAAGGGTAAATGTTAATGTACGAATCCTTCGTCGCAGAGTACTCACAACCTCCAGCAAGAGAGTTGACGGTTAGAGTCACAGTATAAAAACCTGGAGTGACATAGGTATGGTCCGTGTTCATCTCAGCTGTCATAGCTCCATCCCCAAATTCCCAAACACTCGTTGTAATCAATGATGGGTCAATCAAATTCGTGAACGCAAAAGCTCCATTCCCACAAGCTTTCGTCGTGTCTGCAACGAAATTTACATTTATGGGAGATTCAATCGTTACAAACATACAAGCCTCAGAAGGAGGCGTCTCGCAATCATCATTCACAATCACACAATACATCCCCGTTGAAGGAGGCGTATTAGAGACGATGCTATTTTCTAAGGCTCCCAATTGATTGCCTTCCCACAACCAAGTGTAGTGATATCCAGCACCACTTCCTCCGAATGACCCGCTTGCATCAAGCTGAGCGTCTTCTCCACTACATATGAAATCTGTTCCTTGCAAATCCGCGATCAACCCTCCTAACACATTCACATTTATCATCTCATCATCAGAAGGACATCCATTTGGGTCCGTCGCAAAAACTGTATAAATAGTACTCGAAAGAGGACTCGCGACAAAGCTGCCATCAACAGTTGATATCGTATCCCCCGTAATAGAATTCACCCAATGATAAGTCCAAATATCCGCTGGATCTTGATCAGACCAAGCCTCCAATACAACAGCTGCAGATAAACAAATGATTTCATCAGAGCCTGTTTCAATTTCCATAGGAACGGGATCTAGCATTTCGAATTCATAAGAATATAGACATCCAGTAGCGTCAAACAAATCAACGCTGTACATCCCTGGCGTCAAATTCTGAAGAACGTAATCAGATCCATCAAATAGTACCGATTCCTGAAGTATTCCTCCTGCAAAAAATTCAATGGTAAAAGGACCATCACTTAACGATTCGTTGATCGATACGATTAACACACCATCATCTGCTAAACAAGACGGCTGTTGATCAGTAACTTCATACTGGAATCCAGGCAATACCATCACAACATCTGTTGCAGAACAATTGTCAAACCCGATAGGCTCAACTGACAAAGTATATGCTGTGGGCTGTCCATCAAAGTCCAACACAGTAGGCTGAGCTACAAATGGATTGTCTAAAAACTCTGTAGGAGTCCATGACCAATCAAATCCACACGCGTCCTGACCACCACAACTTACACACCAAGTGAGTTGCTCAAAATTGGACCATACATCTTCACAATTAACACTGCCATCACTAGTAAGAACAAAAGAAATACAACCGTCAGGGTTTGTCGCAGTAAATGTAGAGCCCGGAATATTCGTATTAAAAGTTTGGATCAAGTTACCTGTGCCATTAGGCCCATCAAAGACATTGATGAAATCACAACAAGTCTCCATAGTACCTGAAGAAAAGTTCAAAGTCATCATGGTTCCATCTCCGACAATATCGGGGCAATAGTTGAATACCATATTTTCATTGTTTGTATAACAATAATTATATGACCCTCCTGAACCACCACACGTAGAAGGTCCACCACCCGTAAACACACCTAACAACTGAACTGGATCTTGGCAAAATATGACATCCTCTCCAGCTGAAATATTTGTTTGAGGACCTTCAATCACGGTAATATTAACCGTAGTATCCCAAGTACATCCGAAGTTGTTTGTCACTTGATAGGAAAAGTCGAAAATTCCTGGATTTGGAAATTCCAGATCTACATAATTAGCATCGTCTGATATAAACACAACTCCTTCATCAAAAGTAGTTACATCCCAAAAACTTGAATCAGAACCCAACCCAATTACAGGAGTGAACGTTGTCACACCGGGAACAATGTTTGGGTTAAAGTCAATCC
>JAQCFW010000025.1 GCA_027619225.1 Bacteroidota bacterium | reverse complement strand
CACCTTCTGAATTTAATTGAGGTCGAAGCGTGTATTCGATCATATCCTCATACTCCAACATAAACAGTGCAGCGTCAAGATATACAACCTTGTCTCCAAACCTAACTTTGTGCTTGACGCCGGCTTCTAAATTAAGTCCCGACTCACTCTGAAGATCGATGTTCCCTATGACATCTATACCATCAGTAAGATTGGCCGAAAAATATTTTTCAGCAATAGAAGCAAATCTGTAAGACTGACCTGCGGAAGCTCTGAAATTGGTTCCCTTTATAATCTCAAAATTGATACCGGCTCTGAGAACTGGTCCAGAAGATTCATCATAAAAACCAGGGTTTAAATTGTTCTCAAATCTTGCGCCTAGAACAGATCTGAGGCGGCCGTGATGCCCTTCGATTTGGCCAAAAACAGCTGGATTAAAGGTCAGCAGAGACACGTCAGGATAGAGAGAGCTGAACGAACTTTGAACACTCACAAAAGTTCCAACTTGAGCGGAAATGTGCTCGTTGAACTCACGCCCATATTTGTACTCACCCATATACAAATTGCTGGCCATCGAAATGCTGCCGCTTGGATTAAATCTTGAGGTCCGATAAAAGCGTGTTTTCAATTTGTGAGATCCACCACTTTTATCTGAATAAGTCAACCATGGATCAATATTCATATTAAACCACTTGTCCTCACTTGAGGTTCCATTCATGGGTAAATAAGCAGATGTTTCAAAATCATCCCACAAGATAAAACGCCCCATTTGCTGGTATTGAGCAATCGCGCTAACACCGTATAACAAACCATTTACTGGGCGGAACCTAAGCTTAGCACTTACCCTGGCACGCTGCTCGTGACCTGTAGAGAGATACGTTTTATCAGACATCACATTTCCTCCGACCACTAAATCCAACTTATCCCAGGCCTGTCTATGTGAAACAGAGGCTCCATTTAAAACGGGTGAAAAACTATCATCCCACCACCTCCACGCATCGTTCTGAGGATCGCTGTAAATCCCATTAAATGCCTTTACTATTGTTTGTTTTTTAGAACCAGGCCAAACAGATCTAAAGTGTATTACCCCATTCGAAGCACCCGTACCGTATAAAGAAGATGCTGCACCCTTGATCACCTCAACTTGTCCGAGGTGCTCCATAGGAAGATAAGACCACCAAATTTCACCTAAATCACCAGATAGCAAAGGCAGCCCATCTAAGAGCAATGACACCCGAGATCCTACGCCGTAGCTATAACCACTGCCACCACGTATGCTGACCTGACTGTCCATAATTGCAACACCTGATGTTTTTGCAACCAAGCCCTTCAAACCCAAAGAATTCGTGTTCTCTGCCAAGTAAGGTTTTAATACTTCTATGGGAACGACCTCCTCTTCAACAGCTCTTTCAGAAATACTTGCTGACACAACCGCCAATCCCAAAGCTTGAGTTACATCCTTTAAGTTCACCTTCAAAGGCGAACGGATGTCTGAGATCAAAAATGATTCCGCTGAATATCCCACAAAAGAAAATTGCAGGTTACACATTTCGTACCCACCAACCTCAATTTCGAAATGCCCGTTTACATCGGAAGCAACAGCTTTGATGGACTTCCCATCACAAACGAGCTGGACAGTAACTCCAGGTAGAATTGAATTTGAGGCCTTTTCAACTACTTTACCTGAGATCGACAAAGGGGTTTGGGCTGAAAGAGTGAAGCAGAAGAGAGACAGAGACGTAAAAAGGAGTGTGTGAGAAAATGTCGTTTTAAACATGTGGATTTTCATTCTGTGAATTTTACTGCTTCTTCATTTCGTGGAAAAGAAAGGCCCATTTATCAGCTTGCTCATCTATCATTTTAGAAGTGGGTTTTCCGGCACCATGTCCTGCATTTAATTCAATGCGAATCAGAACAGGTTCGTCTCCCTGATGTGCCGCCTGAAGCCTTGCTGCAAATTTAAATGAATGGGCCGGAACAACCCTGTCATCGTGATCAGAAGTTGTAACCATTGTACTCGGGTAGTTAACACCGTCCACAAGGTTGTGAACTGGAGAGAATGAATACAGGTTTTTAAAATCAACCTCTGTACTATCGACACAGCCATATTCAGGAATCCATCCCCAACCTATCGTAAATTTATGATATCTGAGCATATCCATAACTCCCACTCCGGGGAAGGCTACGGCAGCAAGCTCTGGGCGTTGGCTCATAACGGCACCTATAAGTAGTCCACCATTAGAACGTCCTTCTATGGCAAGCTTCTCAGAACAAGTGTATTTCTTATCTATTAAATACTCTGCCGCTGCAATAAAGTCGTCGAATACATTTTGCTTGTCTAACAGCATTCCTGCTTTGTGCCAATCTTCACCGAACTCACCTCCCCCTCTCAAGTTAGGCATGGCGTAAACTCCTCCTTTCTCGAGAAAAACGATGTTAGAAGCACTAAAACTCGGAGTGAGGCTGATGTTAAATCCTCCGTAAGCATACAACAAGGTGGGGTTCTTCCCATTCAATACAATTCCTTTTCTATGTACAATAAACATCGGAATTTTAGTGCCGTCTTTAGAGAGATATTCAACTTGTTTCGTTTCATATGCCTCTGGCTGAAAGTTCACTTCTGGAGCACTGAACAGTATACTCTCATGCAACACTGGGTCGTACTTATAAATACTTGTGGGGTGCGTAAAAGATGTGAATGCGTAGAACACCTCTTTAGAATTCATTTTTCCGCCAAACCCACCAACAGATCCAACATTGCTTGGTAAGTAAATTTCTTTTGGATCGGACCCCAAGAAATCATATGAAACTACGGCATGGCAAGCTTTACGCAAAAATGTGGCAAACAACCTGCCGGCTGAAACCTGCACAGACTCCAGAAGGTGATTGGATTGTGGAATGATGTCGGTCCACAAATCTGAATTTGTCAACTCTTGAGCTGGATCAACAGCGACAAGGCGATATTTAGGTGCATCAATATCTGTAAGGAGCAGAATCTTCCCTCCAACAGACCCCACAACACCACTGTGATCAGTGAAACCATCAACTAGAACACGCCAGTCAGCCCCTTCAGCATGAAGATCTTTAATCAGCAAGCTGTTGCCGTCTGTTCCTGTTGACACATTTAAAACAAGAAAATTGTTATCCTCTGTAGCCCAAGCGAAGTGGTATCTGTTGGGCTCATTTTCGTCTATATAAACCAGATCATCTTCCGACTGTAGAGTCCCTAGCTTGTGAAAGTAAACGCTGTGAAAGGTGTTTTCAGAACTAAAGGCACTCCCTTCAGGCTCAGGGTATCTGCTATAATAAAACCCGTCATCCACCCAACTCGTTCCGCTAAATTTCACCCACTTGAGAACGTCATCGAGTTCCATCCCCGTTTCGACATCCATCACGCCGATTTCTTGCCAATCCGATCCCGCTGCACTTTTAATCACTGAAATATATTTCCCGTCATCCGATGCCCCGCCTAGAGAAGCCGTAATGGTACCGTCTTCGCTTAACCTATTTGGATCTAAGAAAACGCGTTCTTCAGATCCAATTGCATCAAATATATAGGTGACACTCTGATTTTGCAGCCCGTCATTTCTCGAGATAAAGAATTTATCTCCCACTTTGCGAGGAATGCCCACCTTCTCGTAATTATAAAGTGTTTCGTACCTGTCCCTAAGCTCGTTTCTCAAGGGGAGAGCGTCGAGATAGTTGCGAGTTGTCGTGTTTTGGTCTATCACCCACTGCTCAACTTCAGGATCTCTATCATCCTCAAGCCAACGGTATGGATCCGAAACTTCAACACCCCAAAGCGTGTCAACCTGATCCGTCACACGACTCTCAGGGTATGTAATCTCAACAGGTTTCAAAACAAAAGAGGAGGATTCTCCGCAAGAAAAAAAAGCGCCGGCAAACAATAGAAGTATGATAACACGCATTTGTTCATTTTTGTCTCAAATATACTTTCTCAAAGCGAATTACCGTAATATCTTACAGGTAATTAATTCACACCCTTTGAATCCTCATATTTTATCCATTAAAATTTTCTGCTTTTCATTGTTTGGGATGTTATGCAGTTCACTTTTAGGACAAACATCTTTCAACTCCAGCATCAGAGCACTCCACGTCATCGACTCTAACAGAGCTGTATTTGCTGGGTCTGGGGGGCTAGTCGGATACACGGAAGATGGCGGAATGAGCTGGGATACTACCTGTTGGGGCAGTCGATCTTACAGGGCTTGCTTTGTTGTGAACGGCCATCTGCTTGCAGCGAGCATTGAATCACCCGGGGTGGTTATTAAAGCCCCACTTACTTCCCTCTCATCTACAACGAACACTTTTGAGGACACACATGATGGGACCTTTTTCGATTCCATGAAGTTTTTCGACTCCAATGACGGCATTTTAATGGGGGACGCTACACCTGACACGGCAGGAGATATTTGCTTATCTATCTACATCACTTCTGACTCGGGAGATCATTGGAAAAGAGTTCAATGCTCAAACTTGCCAGAACACATTGAAGGAGAAGCAGCTTTTGCTGCGAGCAATGGAAATATTTCATGCTTTGGTGACAGAGTTTGGATTGCTACTGGCGGCAAAGTATCTAGGGTGTTTTATTCCTCAGACAAGGGCGCTACTTGGGTTGCCTTCGCTACTCCACTGATTCAAGGAGGAACGATGACCGGCGCCTTCTGCGTGGACTTTAAAAATTCTAACGAAGGACTTTTAATCGGAGGCGATTGGGAGAAAATGCCTTTAAACACGGGGAACTTAGCTTACACTTCCGATGGTGGTGAAACTTGGGCCTTGAGATCTGAGGGGGAGGGTCCTGGATATAGATCTTGTGTTGTTTGGCATCCTGTAAACACTCATGAATGTGTCGCTATTGGATCTAAGGGAATAGATTACTCTACGGATTCGGGGTTACATTGGCTACACATCTCTGACGACTCTTTTTATACGGGTCGATTCTCTCCAAACGGAAAATTCTTGTGGTTAGCTGGACATAAATCTGTGAAGCGAGTTGACATGAACAATTTCATTTATTCCACTATAAATAATTAAATCATCAACCACACAAGCACAATCGCATTGAAATAATATGAACACAAATGAACACAAAGGGAACGAAATGAAATTTGACGCATTGGTTTTAGAGGGAGGGAGCTTGAAATGTGCTTTTACAGCTGGCATCTTAGATGTATTCTTAGACTCTGATTTTCCTGACTTTAAATATTACTACGGCGTTTCAAGTGGCGCAATGGCGATGTCCTATTATATCGCTAAACAGAGACAACACTTTATTAAAGTGTCTAGAGAATTAGTTGAAAATCCTGAATTCATTAGCTACAAAAATACTTTTTCTAACAATGGTTTAATGAATTTAGACTTTCTAAAAAAATACGTTGATGGTACATTTCCATTTAATGAAGAGGCCGCAGAAGAAAACAGTCGAGGTAAAAAAGTTGTGATTGTTGCTACAGATCTCAAAACAGGAAAACCCCATTACTTAGAACCTAAGAAAGGTAAATGGCTTAACTATATGATGGCTTCAGCTACGCTACCTATAATTACAAAGGGACGCACTGATGTAGATGGCACCTGGATGTTTGACGGTGGGTATTCTGACAGTATTCCTATTAAGAAAGCAATTGCAGACGGGGCAAAAAACATACTCGTTATAAGAACACGCCCTGCAAAAATAAAGATTGAAAAAAGCTATGTCTCTCTCATGGCAGAATATTGGAACTACGACAATGACAATATTTCAGATTTATTTTCATTAGGGTACAAACACTATAACAAATGTGTTGACTTTCTAAATGGGCCTCAACCCGATGGAGTAAACTGGGTACAAATATCTCCACCTAAAGAGTTGAGAGCAGAAGGCTATTATCTACACGTACAAGATATAGACGCTGATTATAGATTGGGACTTGAAGTAGGACTTAACTTTTTATCAAGCTTAAATAGTTAGTGCTTGATCACAAAATCTTTTTTGTCAAATCTAAACCGATCTCCAAAAACACCTCCCTCTGCTCTTTTACCAGCAGAAATAGCCATCGTAATCCCAGCTTGTCTTGGCAAACCTAATAATTTCTTTACTCTTTTTGAGTCTAGACCTTCCATAGGACAAGAATCAAACCCATGCGCTCTCATCGCCAACATAAAGTGTGCACAAGCAAGCGCAGTACTTTTGTGGGACCAAACCGTCATACCCCATCTGCCCATGGGTTCCCGGGGAGTAGGCTTGCGAACACCACGAATATTGTAAAACAACCACTTGAAAGGAGCTAAGACCCCTAAAAATCCAGTAGAATAGATCATGGGAGTAATCTTCTTGAAATATTGGTATGCCTTTTCTGGAACATCTCCCCTCCTATCAAATTCTTCAATCATCCACTTGTTATTTCGCTTCCACAAGTCTGGTCTCGCTACGAAAACGAAAATTTCTTTGGCTGTAGAGGCAGCGGGCTGACCTAAACAGAGTCTTACCAATTCTTTCTTTTTCACAGAATCAACAACGTGGTGTATTTCCCACGTTTGAAGATTTGATGAATTCGGTGCTTTCAGAGCAGCGTCTAAACAACTGTCAATAACATCTTGTGGAATGTCATCCGATGAATAAAACCTGACACTTCTTCGAGAATCTACAATCTCATTGAAAGCCTTGGCATCAGTAATTGGAGCATCGACAGCGGGTCGGTTTTTCTGCTCCGGCGTTTCAAACATTTTAACTTTAACCATCTTTTATTTCAAAGATTACATTGACAAGAACAATCCAGCAATCGTTGCTGACATCAAATTAGAAAGTGTACCTGCAGCAACAGCTAATAACCCAAACTTAGCAATCTCTGCACGTCTCGATGGTGCAATCCCACCTAAACCTCCAAGTAAAATAGCAATAGAACTAAGGTTCGCAAATCCACAAAGTGCAAATGCAACGATAGCCTTAGACTTTTCAGAAAGCACCAACACGGAGTCCTCTGCCAAGTACGGCATAAAATCCAAGTAGGCTACGAATTCATTAACTACAAGCTTTTGGCCTATAAAAGACCCAACGGTAGTCGCTTCATGCCAAGGCACACCTATTAAAAATGCGAGTGGACTGAATACATATCCCAGGATTAACTCCAGCGTTAGCTCAGGCATGCCAAACCAACCTCCGATTCCTCCAAAAATACCATTTACAAGAGCAATAAGACCCACAAATGCAAGAAGCATCGCACCCACATTCAGGGCGAGTTTGAGCCCTGACCCAGCACCCGAGGCAGCGGCATCGATGATGTTGACCGGTGCATCTTCGTCAGCATCATCATCTTGAATGAGATGAGCTGTTGACTTCTCAGTCTCGGGCATAATTAGTTTTGCAAAAAGCAATCCACCAGGTGCAGCCATAAATGACGCAGCTATAAGATACTCTAAAGGAACTCCCATAGAAGCGTAACCGGCTAAAACACTACCCGCTACAGAAGCCAATCCACCACACATAACAGCAAAAAGTTCTGACTTGGTCATCGTTTTGATGAAGGGTCGGATCACAAGTGGAGCTTCTGTTTGTCCTACAAAAATATTGGCGGTTGCAGACAGTGACTCCGTTCTTGAAGTACCTAAAAGCTTACTAAGGGCGCCTCCTAAAATATTTATCACCCACTTCATTATGCCCATATAATAGAGCACGCTAATGAGTGCAGAGAAAAAGATAATTACCGGGAGAACGCGCAAAGCGAATATGAATCCAAAATTAAACGTGGCGGTAAGATCGCCAAATAAGAAATTTATACCCTCATTGCCGTATGCAATAACGTTAGCAACTGCGTCTGAAATAGAAATTAAGATCTTTTTTCCAAATGGGATGTACAGAACAAAAGCTCCGAAGGCAAACTGTAAAGCAAATGCACCACCTACAGTTCTTAAGCGAATATCTTTTCTACTTTTTGAAAGTAAAACAGCAAGTCCGATGAGGACCACCATGCCAACAAGGCTCATCATAATTTCCATTGGGTGAATCTAACTATGATCCGATGATAGACCACCATCTTCAACAGTAAAAGCAAAGGGAACTAAATTAATTGCACTTTTTGAAACAAGGACGATCTCGTCTCTGGCCTGTAGCAAAAGTCGAATAGAATCTTCTTGCCTAGATTCAGCTTCGAGTAAAACCTGTCGGCAACCACCGCATGGCAGAAAAGCACTCGGAACTGCTATAGGTGAAGGTGATACTATGGCTACAGCTTCAATCTTCTCACCGGGAAATTGAGCTCCAGCAGCAAATACAGCGACTCTCTCTCCACAAAGGCCAGAGGGATAAGCCATGTTTTCTTGGTTACTACCAACTACGATTGCCCCAGATTGCAATCTAACAGCCGAACCAACCTGAAAACCTGAATAAGGAGCATACGCTTTTTTCGCTGCTTCGTGGGCTTTCTTCAAAAGAACTTTATCGATTTCGGGCAAGTCCATTACATCGGTGGGTGTTAAGACACACCTCACCTCCATCTCTTCATACTTCATTCAAGCAAGATAGTACGAATTACTACAAAACAGGGCAAGGATCACCGAAGCTTGATAAAATAAATAACACATCAGCAACCGTTACTGCACCGTCACCATCAACATCACTAACACAATCGACAGTACACCCAAAGTCTGACAGGATCATTAACAGGTCACTGACTTCTACAGTTCCATTTGAATTTAGATCAAGAGGACAAAGAGAAACTCCATCACAATCGAATCCTTCTAAGGGATATATACAAGCTGAAGGGACAGTTGCATTTGGGTTATAGTTACAAGCATCCAACTCTAGACATCCAGGAATACCAACAAGCTCAAGGCAAAATGAATGGTCGGCTTGGGAACCGAAATCTCCTCCAGTCACGATCTGTGCCAAAACTGTACCCACATCGTCAACCAGCTCATAATGACCCGTAACCCCACCATAGGTCATTCCATCTCCATATGAATCCATCACAGATAATGTGTAACATCCAAGTGCTAAACACGTGGTTTCTACAAATTCAGTTTGGGCTGTCGCATAAGCGCCTCCAGACCATACGATCGCTCCATTCACATCGGCAACAGTCCATGTAGTCTCTCCAGGATAACTGTCTGTTAAAAGTGTAAGCGTTACTTGTGCCCCACCTAACGTGACAAACTGGGATGCCAATTGATTGTTTGAGAGATCCTCATCTATACCATCTGAAGATGATAAAACGACTGATACATCAATGTCATGTGTTCCGTTCCCTAAATCCACACATGAATCACCACTGGGACACAATGCGATATCGACAGATGTTCCAGAAGCTAAAGAACCAGTCCAACCCTGAGTTGTAGTTCCCGTTCCGTCAAGTGAATATGTAAGAGAGAAGTTCGTAATGGTTTGGATTCCAAGATTAACAATAGAAATGGACGGGCTCACAGCTGTTCCGCATCCATCTGGACTTAGCCCAGAAACCCCCTGCACAGCGACATCCCAATCAGCGCCACCAACACCTTGAGTTATTGTTACGTTTGAATTAGATATATCGAAAAAGACATTGCCTTCTCCTTTAATTTTAAATCTAGCAGTCGTTGTTGTAATGTTGGGGATGAGTACAGATGCTGAACCACTATTAGAAACTCCGGTAGCCAACACGGTAGGAAATGAGTAGCCTCCATCAGTTGAAAGTAAAATTTCAACAGTAGAACAGTTTACAGGAGATTGATTTGTCCCTGCTACATCCCATGTGATTGTAGCAAAACCATTTGGCACTGACCCACTGTTAGGTGAGGTAACAACAAATGGACCCGAATTTCCATCAACAGATAAAGACATTAGTTGATCAACAAATGCTCCTCCCCCAGCGACATTATCTCTCACAGAACACTTAAACTGAAGACCTCTAGAGTATGATGGCAAGTGCTCACCTATTGTCGTTGTGCCATTCACCAGATCTGATATACGAGGAAATACACGGGTATTTGACGTGGTCGAAGACCAGGATCTAAATATCGGCTGGTTCCCCGACGGATTCGTAAGGTTGCCATCACTACTAGATGTCTGCGGACCTAAATCATACTGCTCCCAATTGTATGTTATCGCATCTCCATCAGAATCCAAACCAGAGGCTATGAGTTCAAATGGAGTATTTGCAGGAATAGCTGAACCACTATTAAAAATCGTCACTGTAGGGATCGTATTGTTCGTTGAGGATGGAACATCACAAGAGTTTCCATTCCCATTTACAGTAAATGATATCATTTCATTGATACTGTGATTGTGAAAATGGTCGTCTGAGTTAGACTGAAGATTCGGCGCGCAAATCCCAGCATACCCCATAATCGTAGATGCAGACCCAGGCTCGTAAGCCGCTCCGCTAGATCTGTTACAGCTGTTGTTCTGAGTATGATTTCCTCCCCACTGATGTCCCATTTCATGGGCAACATAGTCAATGTCGAAGGGGTCATTAACGGGTGAGGTTTGGCCTGTAACACCTCCTGCTTTATTTCCTCCGCAAGGCGACTGCAAGTAAGCGACTCCTCCACCTCCAGTAGAGAAAACGTGTCCTATATCATAGTTGTTATAACCGATATTGCTATCACAAGTACTTTGATTCTGGCTCAACATCGTCCCACCATTTCCGTTTGAATACGGATCAGAACCGCTATTTAAGAATATGACACTCTCGTTGTTATCTACAATAATCATTCTGATACAAACGTCCCTTTCGAATACGCCATTAACCCTCGCCATAGAAGTATTCATCGCCGAAATCACACCAGCGGTAGTCCCGCCGTGGTAAGAAGCGTATTCACCCGTACAGGCAAGTGCAAGACGGTAGGTACGTAAAGTAGAACCATTGTTCACCCCCATAATTTTTTGACTTCCCAATTGCATCCCCATTTGTAAGATTTCATTAGGGTTAGCAAGCTTTACTGGTTTTGCTGGTTTTGCTTGTGTCGGAGCAAGGTCTTCTATTAAAGAACTCAAGTCGTTGTTTTCGACCAAACATCCACCGTGTTCCTTATCCGTCGTTTCATAAAAACTTGCTTTCGTGTAGCTAATACATTTGGTTAAATCACCTGATGTAAAAGGATCTATATAAACTGTTGACCCCGAATTTAGAATCATCGCATGAAATCCTTGAGGTGTAAGGTCAAACCTAACGGTATGTGATGGATTGTCAACTCCTTGGCCTAAAAACACTTGTATCTCAGGATATTTAACAGCTAAACCAGGTGCCATAACAGGACTGTTCACAAACGAGAATGATTCTGATGAGCCATCAGGAAGAGGAAGAGATATGATTGTAGTCGATTCTTTTGCACTTACGTTTGATTCAAGAGGCGAAGAATTTAACAATGTATGTAAAGCTGGCAAATCGATTGAAACCGTTCTGTAATGAGCCGGCTGAATTGTTGGCTTTTCTTGAGGAAATTCTGAGTCAGACCAAAACACACTGTTTACATCAATTTCAGTTTGGGCGTCAGCCTTAGAAAAAGAAAAAACAAACACGGTGAGAAAAAGAAAAAAACGAAGTGCTTTGGAGTAAGAATTTTGAATGGTCATTTCTAAAAATTAAATGCATTGTTAATAAAACAATAACGCAAATTTTAAGAAACGGTTGCCTCAACTACATAAAATCTAACGTCTAAAAGATGGTTTATTCCATACCTTTAATTTATCCTCTAACGTTAGCCCAGACAGCACTTCAACAGAAAGCCCGTCGGAAAGACCTAACTCAACATTTCTGCTTTCGTAGATGCCCGTTGAGGTTTCTAACTCGACGAAAGCTTGGCGTTTTTTATATTGGACTAGTGTTTCGCTAATTGTGAGAATATTGTCTCTTCTATCGAGTTCTACATCGGCATTCGCTGAATAGCCCGCACGTAAAAACTGACCTTCCTCGAGTGCTACTGCAGCTTTAATTTCAAACTGAATCGCTCCTGACTCCTCAACTCCTTTAGGAGCGATATGCTCAAGAGTAGCTGAGTAAGTCATATCGTCAATCGCACCTATAGAGAGGATGATGTCCATGCCCTCATGGAGCTTTTCTACTTCACTTTCATCAATCTTACCGATAAATATCAAATCCTTCATGTCCGCAACTGAGGCTACTGTCGTACCGTCGTTAAAATTATTGGCCTCTATTACGCTGTTGCCTTTCTTTACAGGCACATCTAAAATCATACCGTCAATTGTTGATCGGATGAGCGTGTTGGATTTCGCTCCACCTCGAGACGCCACCCCCTCGCGAACGATGCGAAGATTGTCCTCTGCGCCGAGTACTTCTTCATTTGCTTGATTATAGGCAAGTTCAAACTGTTGGATATCCATGGCTGAAACTACGCCTTGTTCGAACAGCTCGGCGTTGCGATGGTATGTGGTTTTAGAGTCATCTCGTGATATCTTCGCTCGAGAAAGACGGTTTTCCGCACTCGAGAGAGCGGACATATTAGGTACTATCGTCACCTCAGCGAGAATATCTCCTGCCTTTACGATGTCACCAGCTTCAACGTGAACCGTCCGTACGATTCCACTTACCTGGGGTTTGATTAAAATTTCCTGGCGAGGCTGTATACTCCCCGATGCAACTGTTTTCAATATAATATCACCCATTTCAGGTGACTTAACATCAAAAGAAGCCTCTGTGGTTTGTTCTTTCTCGTATAAGAAATTAACGGTATACACCGCTCCTAACACAACTACCAATACAAAGCCTAATAAGGCAAATAAACGTCCTTTTTTCATTCTGATCTAATTGCTTCTACGGGGCGTATTGCCACTGCACGTACAGCCGGCAAAATACCGGCAATAAGCCCCATGACGAGCATCACGCCGAGGGCGATGAGCACGATGTTTAACGACACTTCAGGATTGCGAAAGCTACCTCCCGATCCCCCACTTGATTGCATAAATTTATTCACGCCCTCCAGGGACGCCACTCCCAACGAAACTCCCGCGAGACCACTAATGGCAGTGAGGAATACGGTTTCAGCCATGATTTGAGACATAACCGTGAAGGGAGTTGCTCCCATTGCTCGACGAATGCCGAGCTCCTGCGTGCGCTCTCTAACAGTAATAAGCATGATATTCATAATCCCAATCGCTCCAGCTAGAAGTGCCAACCCTCCGAAAATAAATGATATCAATCTAAATGATGAGAAAAGAGTTTCTATTTCTTCAAATTCACTTGCCATAGACCAATGGCCCATCGCTCTCTTGTCATTCGGATGAATATTTTTTCTCTGCTTCATTAGAGAAAGCACCTCGGCAGCAGCAGAGTCAGCATGAATCGACTCGTCCATTAGAAGACTATACCAGCCTACCCTATCTCCAGTATGAAATGATTTCGAAAAAGTGGTGTACGGAATGAATATGCTCGAGTTATCATCCTCAGCATCCTCGCCCGTTTTAAAGGTTGAATAAACCCCTACTACGGTAAATAAAATTCCTTGAGCCCTAATTGTTGATCCTATCACTTCTTCACCTTCTTCATATAGAAGATCATTAACTGTTTGTCCAATTACTGCAATTTTCCGGTCATTCTCGAGATCCCCTTCATTTAAATATCGGCCTTTAACAATTTTAACCGGATCTATATTAATGTATCCAGGTTCGTCTCCGTATACGTTGAACGCACCTGACTTCGTGCCCCTAGTAATATTGTTCGAACCACGGTGACCCCCGAGCTGGTTACGAGGAGCAACCAGAGTGATGGAAGTGGCGTTTTCTCTCAAAAATTCCGTGTCTGCATTGTTAAACTCGAAACTTCGCCCTCGTTTAAATCCTTTATGTGGTTTCGATGTCGATTGAGCCCAAAGAAACATCGAGTTTTTTACCCTTCCCCCCATATCGCTACTTACACCATTCTCAAGACCGTTGGCTGCACCGACCGTCACCACAATCATAAACAACCCCCAACCAACACCGATCCCAGACAAAACTGTACGGAAAGGATTCGTCAGGAAAACCTGAAGAATTTCGAGCGCTCTATCTCTGTCAAAAAATCTCATTTATAAATACAATCCTATTCTATTCATCTCTCAAAGCTTCAACTGGTCTAATACTCACCGCCCTAATGGCAGGGCCTATACCGCTAAGTACGCCCACAACAGTGAGAATTGCTAAAGCAACGAGAGCAATTCTATAATCTACTTGCGGGTTTTTAAAGTACTCGTGGTCTACCATGGGTGAAACAAGTTCGAGTAACCACACACCAACAACTAACCCTGCAGACCCCGAAACGATCATAAGTGCAAGAGACTCCTGAACAACAAGCGCTACAACGGATGCACTAGAAGCACCTAAAGCCTTGCGAACACCTATCTCCTTCGTTCTTTCTTTAACTGCAATAGCAAGAATATTCGCTACGCCCACCGCCCCTGCGAGCAAAGTAAGTAGACCTATACCCCAAATAAACAGTTCTATTCCCATGAATATATTCTGGAATCGCTCATACTCTTCATTGTTATTATCCATTGTAATCCCTCTAGCATCATCGGGGTGCACAGCCTTTCTATCTTTGAACCAAGACAGCAATGAGGCAGTCATACTCGTTGTTTCTGGTATGGGCATAGAGCCAGTACCTACGATTACTTGATCTACAACATCACCGGAACTTTTATTTCGAAAGATTCTTTGAGCAGTAGAATAAGGCAAGTAAGCCATCTTATTTTCCCAACGACTCGCAGGATCATTAAATGTCCCCACTACCATAAACTGAACCCCTTGAATCATCAAATAGGTCCCAACTGGATCAGCATTTTCATACAAGTCTTCTATTATATTATTACCTACGACTGCCACTTTTCTCTCATCATCCACATCTCTCTGAGAAATATACCTACCACCTGTTAATGTTGTGTTTTCAAGTTCTTCGTGCCCCGGATCTACCCCTCTCATTGGGAAATTACTTTGCTTGTCACCGTATTCCATAGGCAGTCCCCAAATCCTAATTCTTCTAGAAAACAGTTCCACAGTGTCCATCTGTTGGAACATCGCTTCGACATCGTTCTCTCGCATCTTAACATGGCGATTGGGTTTGTTACCTCTATATGAAAGCTGCGTTCTACCAGAGTTCACCCAAACAGAATTCACCGCATCATCTGCAAACTGACTCTTCACACCATTCTGCAAACCAAAACCAAGCCCCTGCATTACAACTAAAATAAAAACCCCAAGCGCAATAGACAATCCGGTCAAAAAAGTACGCATAGGGTGAGTCATCACCGTATTTGCAATTTCTAACCAGGTATCTCTATTAAACATTAACTAAAATTTTCACGATTAAAATCAAACAATTAAACCATCCTTTAAAAGAATAGTCCTGTCACATAGCGCGGCAATATCATGCTCATGGGTGACAATAATCATTGTAATCCCCTCTTTATTTATCTCCCTTAAAAGAGTCATCACCTCACGCGAGGTTGTTGAGTCTAAAGCACCTGTTGGCTCATCAGCCAATATTACTTTAGGCTGTCCTACTAAAGCACGAGCAATGGCAACGCGTTGTTTTTGGCCTCCTGACATTTGATTGGGCAAATACAAAGCCCAATCCTCTAAACCAACTTTTTTCAAATACTCCATTGCAGTGGCGTTTCTTTCCTTTCGAGACACCTTTTGATAATAAAGAGGTAGCGCTACATTTTCAATAGCCGTTTTAAATCCTATAAGGTTAAAACTCTGAAAAACAAATCCCAAAAACTTACTTCTGTATTTCGCAGCCGCCCTCTCTCCGAGTCCCGCCATTGATTCCCCCGCGAGGATATACTCTCCTGAATCAAATCCATCTAACAAACCTAAGATGTTCAAAAGAGTTGACTTCCCAGAACCCGAAGACCCCATAATCGCTACAATCTCCCCTTCTTTCACATGGCAACTTAGACCCTTCAAAACTTCTAACTTCTGATTGCCTGTCGTGTATGACTTTCTTAGATTTTGTAAATTTATCACAGCAGCGAAGATAACATTTCAGCTATAAGTAAAACGTTAAAAAGTTAGAACTGAGGACGAACGCCTTTAACGGTGAAAAATGCCGTACTTTCGCGCGTCCTAAGACGTAAAAAAATACCACTATGAGCGGAATTCGAAACATTGCCATCATTGCCCACGTTGACCACGGTAAAACTACCCTTGTCGATAAAATGATTCACCGCTGTCAAGCTGTTGACCCTCGAAAAGTAACAGGCGACCTTATCCTTGACAACAACGACCTCGAACGCGAAAGAGGAATTACGATTCTTTCGAAGAACGTAAGCGCTATGTGGAAGGGGACGAAAATTAATATCATAGATACTCCGGGTCACGCGGATTTCGGTGGTGAAGTGGAGCGCGTACTCAAGATGGCTGACGCAGTGCTGCTACTTGTTGATGCCTTTGAGGGAGCGATGCCCCAAACCCGTTTCGTTCTTGGAAAAGCTATCGAACTTGGCCTCAAGCCACTTGTCGTCGTAAATAAAGTCGACAAAGAAAACTGTACTCCAGACATCGTCCACGAACAGATTTTCGATCTTATGTGTAACCTCGATGCTACTGAAGAGCAGCTTGACTTCCCTACAGCATATGGTTCTGCGAAGCACAACTGGATGGCTGAGGATTGGCAAAAACCAACAGAGGATATAGACTTCCTATTAGATCTAATCGTATCAGAAGTTCCTGATGCTCCTTTCCACGAAGGAGATCCACAGCTGCAAATAACTTCTCTCGACTACTCTAAGTACACTGGACGAATTGCTATCGGACGTTTATACCGCGGCGAACTCCACGCTAACAGAGATTACGCTCTCTGCACAGCTTCAGGAGTTAAGAAAATTAGAGCCAAAGAACTTTTCGTTTTTACTGGTTTAGCTAAAGAAAAAGTAGACTCAGTTCGTGCTGGCGATATTTGTGCTATTAACGGAATCGAAGAATTCGAAATCGGAGATACAATCTCTGACCTCGAAAATCCTGACGCGATTGACCGTATTGCTGTGGACGAGCCAACAATGAGTCTTCTCTTCACGATTAACACTTCTCCATTTTTAGGAAAAGACGGAGATTACCTTACATCTCGCCACATTCGTGAGCGTCTGGACTTGGAGCTCCAGAAGAACTTAGCTCTAAGAGTTGAACAAACAGATGCTGAGGACAAGTGGAACGTTTATGGCCGTGGAGTACTTCACCTTTCAGTCCTCATCGAGACGATGCGTCGAGAGGGATATGAGTTTCAGGTTGGAAAACCTCAGGTTATCTTTAAAGAGATTGACGGTAAAAAGCACGAGCCATACGAGCACTTGGTGATCGATGTGCCTGAGGCTACTGCAGGAAAGGCAACTGAGCTTGTGATGATGAGAAAGGGTATGCTTCAGGTGATGGAACCTAAAGGAGATCTGCAGCACATGGAGTATCGCATCCCGTCTCGTGGACTTATAGGTCTTAGAAACCAAATCTTAACAGCGACATCAGGAGAGGCTATTATGACTCACCGATTTATTGATTACGACGTGTATGCCGGAGAAATTTCCACGCGTCTTTCTGGATCTCTTGTGAGTTCTGAGCTCGGACAAGCCCGTGCATACGAAATTGACCGACTACAAGAGCGCGGAACTTTCTACATCGATCCAGGTCAAGAGATTTATCCAGGTCAAGTTGTAGGAGAATCTTCTCGCAACACTGACATGGAGCTCAATCTAGTCCGCGGGAAGAAGCACTCAAATGTGCGGTCTTCTGGGACTGACAAGAGTCTTAAAATTGCTCCAGCGAAGAACATGTCTCTCGAAGAGTATATGGAGTGGATCTCTGACACAGAGTACATTGAGGTAACTCCAAAATCTTTGCGCGTGAGGAAAATTCCTGGAACTAGAATTCCTTAGTCTACGTTGCATTAATTTTACTGTATGAGTCGTATACTTTTATCAGTTATTTTCTTATCGGTTTTTGTTGGGGCTGAAGCCCAAACTTTAGACGACCTCTCATTTGGCACACCCGATGCTCTTGAAATCGCCACATGGAATATCGAATGGTTTCCTAAAAACGGTCAAACCACTGTAGACTATGTGAGTGAGATAATTGAAAACCTCGACCTCGACGTTTATGCCATCCAAGAAATTGACGATACGACCGTTTTTAAAACCATGATCGAGGGCCTCGAAAGCTATGACTATATCATGATGGATGGTTGGTTCGGAGGGCTCGTCTTCGTTTACAATACTGAGCGAATTGAAGTTCTGGACGCTTTCGAGATTTATACGAGTTCCCAGTATTGGAATCCACTTCCAAGGTCGCCACTGGTTTTAAAATTCAAGCATCTTGGAGAGATTATTTACGCAATCAACAACCATTACAAATGTTGTGGCGACGGCAGCATTGACCTTGGAAATAGCAACGATGAAGAAAACAGAAGACTCGAAGCCAATGTCTTAATCGAGGAGTATATCAGTCAATTCCACAGCAGCGATAGGGTCATTCTGTTAGGCGATTTAAACGACGTTATTTCTGAGCCTGAAGTTAGCAATGTCTTTACTCCTTTTCTGAACTCCCCTGAACACTACATGTTCGCTGACATGGATTTGGCGCTGGGCTCCAGTACTGGTTGGTCTTACCCGAGTTGGCCTTCTCACATAGACCACATACTTATTACGAATGAGCTCGTAAGTGATTTCTTGCAGCCTGAGACAGTCGTAGAGTCAATTGACATTGCATCGCATTTAACCGGCGGCTGGAGTATGTATGACTCAAACATCAGCGATCACAGACCCGTAGTGATGCGGATCGTGCCATCACAAGTTGGTGGATCATCACTAGAGCCCGCCACAAATACTACGAATGTTGAGTTGGTTGGAATATGTGACCTGTTAGGTCGTGAATGCGAATATCATCCTAACCAACTGTTGCTGTTCAGATATAGTGATGGGACAGTCGTGAAGCGATTTAGCTCTTCTGTGAGGCAGCCAGTGTAAAGGTTGAAATCACTGAAATCACAAAACGATTCTCTCAATCGCTTTAGACCAAACCGCCTTCTTCCCTTCCCTCCAAGCTAATGACTTCTCAGGATCGAATGATCTTTCCAACTCTGGAAGTTTCGAGATTTCGTTTAAAGTCAGCTCTCCTATGGTCAAAGCAGCCATGTATGCAACACCAGCAGCAGTGGATTCTACAAAAGAAAGTCGTTCAACCGATACGCCGAGAATATCGGATTGGAATTGCATGAGGTAGTCATTGACCGAAGCGCCCCCATCTACTTTAAGCGCAAATAATGAGATGCCAGAATCTTCTTGCATCACTTCCAGAACGTCTTTAGATCTAAATGCAATAGATTCTAATGTTGCCCTAATAATTGAATCGCGGCCGGAATCGCGTGTAAGGCCAAGTATTGCTCCGCGTGCATGCATGTCCCAATACGGAGTGCCTAACCCCGCAAAAGCGGGCACGACTACAACTGAGGAATCGGGGTTTTTTTTCGCTTCACGCGAGGCAATTTCAGAAGTCGAACTGAGATCATCAATGATTTCAATACCGTTCTGCAACCATTGTACAGCAGCACCAGCAATAAAGACGCTACCTTCTAAAGCATAAGTTGTTTGATCACCTATTTGCCATGCTATTGTATTTAAAAGACCAGAATTCGAGGAAGGTATTTCCGCACCGGTATTCATGAGCATAAAACACCCTGTTCCATATGTATTCTTTGCCATGCCAGGGGAAAAGCAGCATTGACCGAAAAGCGCCGACTGTTGGTCTCCGAGGATTGCGGTTATAGGGATGGTGCCGTGGGTCGGTGAGTCGTAATGTCCGAAAATATTTGACGACGGGAACACTTCCGGCATCATCTCAAGGGGAACACGCAATGTGTTGAGCATTTTTTTATCCCATTCTAAAGAGCGAATATTAAAGAGAAGGGTTCTCGATGCATTTGTAACGTCTGTAGCGTGCACCTCGCCCCCCGTTAAATTGTACAAAAGCCAGCTATCGACAGTACCAAAACATAACTCCCCTTTCTCCGCCCTTTGCCTGGCCCCCTGAACATTGTCCAAGATCCAAGCAATTTTTGTTCCCGAAAAATACGGGTCGATCACCAATCCGGTGGTGGTTTTTGCATATTTGGAAAGCCCTTGATTTTTCAAACCATCACACACATCCGTAGTGCGCTTATCTTGCCAAACTATTGCGTTGTAAATCGGTTTCCCACTCTTTCTGTCCCAAACGATAGCCGTCTCTCTCTGGTTAGTTATCCCTAAGGCGATCACCTTTCCGTTCAATAAAAGTTCGTGACTAAGAACCTCTTGTAAAACATCCATTGTCGTGGCCAGGATGACTGAAGGGTCGTGCTCTACCTGGCCTGGAGATGGAAATATTTGAGGTAAATCGGTTTGGGCTAAAGAGATGAAATGCCCTTTATTATTGAAAAGTACCGCCCGAGAACTCGTAGTACCTTGATCTATGGAAATTATAAAATCAGACATGGCAAAAGTTGTATTATCTTTTGCAAAATAACAAGCACACTTCGAAATGCAAGCATACGAACTCAAAACCTCAGATGGAATAAGTTTACACGCTCAAAAGTGGAACGACGGAGAGGATTCAGAACGCACCCTATTAATCGTCCACGGATTGGGCGAGCACCAGAACAGGTACGCCCATGTCGCTGAGCATTTCGTCAAAGATGGGTTTCAGGTTTATTCTTATGATCAAAGAGGTCACGGCAAATCCGACGGTCCCCGAGGTCACTCACCCTGCCTATCTCAAAACCTTGACGACCTCAAGCTTGTTATAGACAGCATTCCTGACAACAATATATTTCTATACGGACATAGTTTCGGGGGAAACGTAGCCGCAAACTACTTACTTCGAAGAGGTTGCGATAACGTGAAAGCTACTGTTCTTAGTGCCGCTTGGCTTAAGCTGTACAAGGAGCCCTCAAAATTTGACGTCACGATGGCCACCGTCATGAACCTGATCTACCCGAAGTTCAGACAAGACAACCAACTAAATCCCAACGACCTCTCTTACATAGAGCAAGTCGGAATAGACTACGTTAATGACCCTCTCGTTCACCAACATATCTCTGTTGGACTGTTCAAGCATTTTCACGCAAGCGGTTTGTGGGCGATTGAGAATGCTGAGCAGTTAAAAATTCCCACCCTGGTAATTCACGGAGCGGACGACCATATCATTGATGCACACGGGAGCCGTAAGTTTGCTGAGGCCGCAGGAGAACTTGCAACATTGCGTATCTATGAAAACACCAAACATGAGCTACATAACGACAACAAAGCACATGAGGTGTTAGCTGACGTTAGTGGATGGTTGAAAAACATCTAATGGGAGACATCACAAACTTTGCAATCCCCTTTTTCTTAGCCACGCTTATCATCGAAGTGGCGCTCAGCATTTATGGAAATCGTGAGTCTTATACTAAAAAAGACACTTTTGCTAGCTTATCAATGGGAATAGGCAGCATCGGTACTTCTCTGATCACAAAAGGCTTGAAATTTGGTGTTTTCACATTTTTGTATGAGTATCGCTTAATCGAGATACCAATGGTTTGGTGGGGATTGATTGCACTTCTGCTCGCGGATGATTTCTCGTATTACTGGTTCCATCGGATGAGTCACAAGATGAGATATTTTTGGGCTTCACACGTGGTACATCACTCGTCTCAGCACTACAATCTTTCTACCGCTTTACGCCAATCCTGGACCGGTGAAATCTCAGGGTCTTTCCTGTTTTACGCATGGATGCCACTCGTGGGGTTCGATCCATTGTGGATTCTGACAGCCCAATCCATCAACTTAATATATCAATATTGGATTCATACTGAAGTGATTCGGAAAATGCCTCGCTGGTTTGAATTTCTCTTCAACACCCCCTCTCATCACAGAGTTCATCACGGCAGCGATCTTCAATACCTTGACATGAATTACGCGGGAATGCTCATCATTTGGGACAGGATGTTCGGAACATTCATCGATGAAACGAAGGCTCCAACGTATGGATTAATCAAGAATATATCAACTTACAACCCAGCTAGAATCGCGTTTTCAGAATGGGGCAATCTCGCCAGAGACGTCTATAAAACTTCTGGAATATTGAATAAACTGAGATGTATTTTCGCACCTCCTGGTTGGAGTCCAGACAAGTCTACATTAACGACAGAAGAGCTGCGTGAGAAGGCAAATTAACGTTCCCATTTAATTTTACGATACTTATCGAGCTTGAGAAGCTGTGCCATATAAGAAAGCACAAGTCGCACAGTTTCTAAAACAAACATAGGGCGGGCAATTGCCAACAGTAGAAATAGCAAGCCTGAAATCGCGAAATGCCAAAAGCGGATTTCCGAGGTTGTGAAAAGTACAAAAACACTAGAAGCGGCAAACAAAACAGGTGCCACATACTTCAAATACTTCTGACCATAAAGGAAAATAAGTTGCTTGAGGCCTATGCTGAAAAGCAGGCCTCGATGATGGCGTAATATTTGGACTAAGCCCGCTGTAATACGTCCTTGACGGCGACCACTATAGAATAAATTCCAGTTCACATCACGTACAATGGCGCGGGGCTCGAGAACGACACGTTTGTGATTTTTCATCACGTTAAGAGCTACTAAAAGATCATCTAAAATAACATCTTTCGGGAAGGGTTTTAAGACCAAACTATGTCGAATGAGATACAAAGCTCCACACATCCCGGTAGTTGAGCCCTTCAGACTTTCAAGTTGCTTGAGCTGGTTCATAAACTTGCGGCTCGGAGAAGCTTTGCCCTCCAATTCTAGTTGAGCAGTCACTGCGCCTACTTCAGGATCTGACAAGTTCGAGAGAAGGTACTTTACCGAATTTTTATCAAAGGTTTGCCTAACGTCTGAAAACAGCAACAGCGGGTATTGTGCAATTTCCACCCCTACGTTAAGCGAATTCGGTTTGCCCTGACGTTCTGTCACAAGACGGTAGACGATGCTGTTTTCCGTGGCCAATCTCTCAAGAACTTTGTTAGAACCATCATCTGAACCGTCAGAAACAACAATAATTTCATAGGTCATTACTCCTGCGTCCTTAAACTGACTGTGAATTTCTAGAACCTTAAGCTCGATGTGTTCAACTTCGTTGTGGCAGGCAATAATCGCAGAAATACCATCTAAAGCTCGGGATGAAATTTCGTCCAGTTTTGTTGAAGGTTTAACCTTAGGAAATATAAATAGTCCCACGAAATAATCTGAAGCAGGCAGAACTAAAAGCCCCATAATAGTTATATAAAAACCCAGTGATACCACTCTACAAAGTTAATGCATGGATTTCGAGGATTACTCTACATGAAGAATTTCTATTTCACGGCCTTGAAATTTTATCAAATCGCCTTTCGTTGCGTTTTGCAGAACCATTCCAATGGGAGATCCTCCAGATATTGCATAGAAGTAGTCGGAGTCTTTTGACAAATCGGAGTCAAGATTTAGGCTGACTTTACCCAGACCTATACTCATGAAGTACTTTGCCCCTGAAGCAATAATTAATGCTCCGAACTCAACTTTATTGCATTTGTGCTCGAGTGAAATTTTCGAAAGTTCGTTTTGAAGAAACTCTGCTTTATTTAGTTGAGCCTTTGAAAGGGCGAGTTCTCGTTCCATCATCGCACGACCCGTTTCGTGCTTGTCTCCAGCCGAACCCTTTGTAGCAGAAGTTTTCGATTCCTCAGTGAAATCAATTAACTGCTGAGCAGATGAAATTTTATCTTTTATTTGAGAATTGAGCTGGGCTAAACAAACCGTTTTTAATTGGTAATAATTCACGATGTAAAACTAACTCTAGGTTAACGAAGTAAGGTGTAAATTTCCGCATCAGTAAACATTTACTTTATAAGACCAAATTCGAAGGGGAATACATGCAAGTTTGCATCTGTACTTAAAAGAATAACCGCATCAAAGTTATTTAAAGCGTAAATTAGATCTGAGTTGTTATGTACGTCATGTACATCAAATGGCTTACCTCTAAAATCTTCTGTTCCTAAATATTTGGGGCCATGTACGACTTGATTGTAATACCAAAACTCTCCATCCATGTAGCTGTTACTTAAAATCCCCCTATTTACGACCCCCCAAGCGTAGCTGTCACCGACAATAAGTACTTTGGGCTTTAGTGCATCATCTATATCTTCCCAACTAGTCTTGTAGTAAGTTGTTTCAATATCATCAATATTTTGCCATAGATTAAGTCCCCGTTCAATGTCATCATCAGTGCCCTCCATACTTGAAGACCTATATGATGAATCTATCACAAACTTGGCAGGTTGCAAGCCTTCAATAAGGTGAGATGACAAGTGATCATTAATGATATTGAATGCGTCTACTTGAGCCCACTCACACCAATGGATTCCATTCTTAGGGAAGACGTCATCTAAATGATTAAAATGAGCGTGCAAGTCTACCAGATATAACGACTTGGTCATATTCAAATGATTGCGCCATAGATTGTAGCTGTTGTTAAGGTTAAGTGAATCAGAATTGAAATAAACATCTGGTATAAACTCCATGTAATAGCTCGCCTTTCCCGGAGCAAGAACTACAAAGACAGGGATGTCAAGCGAATCGGCTAAGGTTTCTAAATCATCTACCCGCTCAGAAACTTTTTGCTCAGAAAGATGGTCAGTCCCAAGGGCCGCATTGATATAATTTTCTTCAAACAGGTACCCCTCTTTACCCATTAAAACAGAACGAGCGTGGGTTTGGTCAAATAAAGTATAGTCTAGTTGGTTTCTAGTTCTTATAGCTAGACCACGTAGAATGAAATTCGTCCTCAAATATTCATCAATACCATATTGAAAATCACCGTTCCAAATAGAATCAATAGATAAATCTGGCATCGGCAATTCGGTTGATGCGCCGTGCAGGGGATGCGGCTCTTTAAAACCAAGCACGTCAGAAAGCCATGGAAGGTTAAGCAACAGCAAAACAACAACAATCAATATTTTCTGTAACCTGCCCATTAGAAGCGGAAATAGATAAATGGATTAAAGTCAGATCCTGCTAAATAACAAACACTTACAAGCCAAAGAACTACTCCCACGACAGCCATAGCCATTGGATATAAATTAGGCAACTTGAATCTATCGTAGAGAGCCGTCGAGGTGAAAAGTGCCGCAGCACATAAAATAAATATACTTTTAACAGATAAAAGACTCAATTCTAAAGACCAAACAGACATAGAGAAAAGAGAACCATGAGCCATCCGTGCTAGGAAATCTAATGCCATAGAAAAATCTTCTATTGCAAAGAAAACCCACCCCAATACCACGATGGAAAAAGTGACAAGTCGAGAGATCCATTTTGGAAATTTATCCAAGAATTTACGGAAGAAAATCCGATCTAAAATTAGAAATGTTCCGTGATATAAACCCCAAATAAGGAAGTTCCAAGACGCCCCATGCCACAGACCGCTTATGGCAAAAACCACCACAAGATTTGTGTAGAGTCTTGCATTGGATTTCACTCTGTTTCCACCTAAAGGAATATACAAATAATCTCTCATCCAAGAGCTTAAAGTAATATGCCACCTGCGCCAGAAATCAGTAATACTAGTTGCTCTATAAGGCTGCATAAAATTCTCAGGGAAATTAAATCCAAGCATCTTTCCTAGTCCAATCGCCATATCAGAATATCCAGAAAAATCAAAATAGATTTGGAATGTATATGCAAGAATTGCAATCACGGCATGAGGCGCACTCCAGCCATCGAACCCTCCAGAAATCACAGCTATATCAATCGGAAATATCATCGCTAATGAATTAGCAATCAATACTTTCTTTGCAAGTCCTAAAGTAAACCTATAAAAGCCATATAACCAATCTGAATTTTCTACAGTTCTATTCCTAAGCTCCTTTTCTACTTCTGTAAACCGTACAATAGGGCCAGCTATCATTTGGGGGAAACTTAAGATATAGACCAGGTATTCACTTAATTTGTCGAGAGGTCTTACAGTCTTCCTATGAACATCTAAAGCGTAGCTGAGAGATTGAAATGAAAAGAAAGAAATCCCAATCGGCAGTGCTACTTCCTCCCATACAAAACCCTGGGGAGCGATATTTTCAACGAAGAAATTTGCGTATTTAAAATACAACAGCAAACCCACATTTAAGATCACGGCTCCAACCACCGCACGCCCCCTTCCTACTCCACCCAATCCGTGAAGTTTCTGCACCAAATAAAAATTCACCACACTACTCGCAAGTAGAATAGGTAAAAATGACATCGCTCCCCAACCATAAAAAACCACAGAGGCAAATAACAAAATGGCATTTTGGAATTTCGCACCCCCTAACCTGTACGCCACTAGAAATGGCGGCATGAAGTAAAGCAGAAATATTATACTCGAAAATACCATAGCGCGATATTACAAACATTGTAATATTGTAACATGCTTTACAGAATTCTTTTCGTTTATTTTCTTAGTATCAACTTTCAGCTTTATGCAAAGGTTGACACTCTTAAAGTACAAAGCAGAGCCATGAATAGTTTAGTCCCCAACTTGATTATTCTACCTAACTCTTATCACAATGAACCCCTTCCAGTTATTTATCTTCTACACGGAGCCGGTGGGGACTTTAGTAACTGGATGCGAAGAGCACCTTTTATTGAAGATTTAGCAGAGGAATTGGGCGTTATTATCGTGTGTCCTGATGGAGGGAAACAGGGTTGGTATCTCGACAGTCCTGTATTGCTTGAAAGCCAGTACGAAACTTTTATTGTTAGCGAACTCATACCCTCAGTCGATTCTCTTTACCCAACGCTAGCAACTTCCGACTATCGAGCGATCACAGGACTTAGTATGGGCGGTCATGGGGCTTTATACCTGGCTCTTCGTCACCCAAAGCTTTTCGACAGTGCAGGAAGCATGAGCGGTGGTGTGGACCTAAGGCCTTTCCCTGAAAATTGGGGAATACCCAAGTTGTTAGGCAGTATCGAAGATTTTCCTGACCGCTGGGCTGAACATAGCGTTGTTGAAATCGCCGAGCGTGTGACTACTCGATCGAGTTTTATTTTCGATTGTGGTCTTTCCGATTTCTTCTTAGATGTTAACCGAGATCTCGATAGAATAATGACTGAGCGTGGCATTAGTCATTCGTATTTCGAGCGAGAAGGAACACATAACTGGGCTTACTGGCGCGTATCTGTCGTCGATCACCTTCGGTTTTTTGCGGCAAGGTTTACGGGTGAGATTTAAAGAACGCTATCTAACCAACTCCAACACCTTACTTACAGCAGCTCCATTAGAAGTGGT
>JAQCFW010000004.1 GCA_027619225.1 Bacteroidota bacterium | reverse complement strand
GTTTTCCATGAGCATATCTTAAACGTACATTTTGCTAAGAAATTGTGAAGCGAAAGAAGTTGGGGTAGAAAATCTTTTTCAATTCCCGTACAAGGCAGTGCCTAATTTAATCAAACAAATTTAAAGGTTTGTTAGATGAACTCAAATCCTCCTCAAAATGTTTCGATTTCCCGCCTCTCTTCTCCAAAAAGATTAGTCTTTGACACAACGAGCTGATCTCCCAAACGAAGCGTTGCAAAAGGTGTGGTTTACACGATCATCAAAATATTTAAGTTCTAAATAATATCTGGTAATATCTGAATTATTAAATGGCGTTGAAGAAGCCCACCACCCTGTATGTCGTCAGCATAAGTTGGACAAAAGTTACTAATATTTGTGGACACTATATAATTCAGAGTGTTTCTTGAGAATTCTCTCCAAATCCTTTTCAAAATGTTTCGACTTCCCGCCCCGCTTCTCCACTAAAGTTATCTCTAAAAATAACTTTAGCGGAGCTTGACAATAATTAAAATTTACGAAAAAGGGTGCTGAGAATTTCCTTGACATTTATACAAGAAGGATAAAGAATAGATATACGATGTAAAACTGTACTAGTAGAATTGTTTTTCACCAATAATTTAGTCGCATTTAGTGCACTAAATGCCATTTATGCGCCTTTATGCGCTTACAGTTAACTACATGCATCTAAATGCGCCTAATTTATTCGCATAAATGCGGGTAATGTAAATTCATCAATAAATTCGAATATCGTATAACACGATGAAAATAAGATGAGTTTCTATAATTCAGACTGCATCAAGAAAGCGACAAAACGAAATAAGGGTTGTTTTTGCGATCAACCAGAGACTTAAATTCAGTAAAACGTTTTTTACGACTAGGCTAGAATTCTCATCCATAGCTCAATAAGAACTGCTAAATAACATTAAAACCCAACACTGACCGTGCAAATTCCGTGCAAATTCCTAAAAAAAGAAAAGGGTTCACAAGTTAAAAACCTGTGAACCCTTGCAATCACTTTGCTCCTCCTCTTGGGCTCGAACCAAGGACCCTCTGATTAACAGTCAGATGCTCTAACCAGCTGAGCTAAGGAGGAATTCAGATTGGTGCGCAAAAATACATCAAGGAAGGACATTAAGCAATACTTTTGTGCGTCTTATTACTATTTCAATAAAATAGCTTTTTTATGTCATTAGTTATTGTCGGTACGGTTGCCTTTGATTCTATAGAAACCCCTTCAGGAAAAGCCGATCGCGTTGTGGGCGGAGCTGCGAGCTATATAGCCTTAGCGGCATCACACTTTGTGAGAGAACAGGAATTAATTTCCGTTATCGGAGAGGATTTCCCAGAGGAGTTTTTATCTACCCTTAAATCAAGAGGGGTAAACACGAATGGGCTAGTGACTATTGAAGGCGGCAAAAGCTTTTTTTGGGAAGGAAGCTATCACGAAGATTTAATAGGAAGAGACACTGTAACAACGGAATTAAACGTTTTAGAAGGGTGGGTTCCGATTATTCCAGAGAACTCCAAGTCAGCGAAATACGTGATGCTAGGCAACCTAGACCCCTCGGTTCAAATGTCTGTTTTAGACCAAATTACTTCGCGTCCCGATTTAGTTGTTCTTGACACGATGAATTTTTGGATGGATATCGCAATGGATAGCTTAAAAGAAGTGATTGCTAAAGTTGATGTTCTAATGATTAACGACGAAGAGGCACGACAGCTAACAGGGTTCAAAACCCTGCCCTTGGCCGCCGCTGCAGTCCACAAAATGGGGCCTAAAACTGTTGTCATAAAAAAGGGGGAGCACGGAGCCATTATGTTTGAAGACGGAAAGACTTTTTTCAGTCCTGCGATGCCCCTAGAAAAAGTTGTTGACCCAACCGGTGCTGGAGATACATTTGCTGGAGGTTTTATAGGATATCTAGCACGTTTGGGGGACACTTCGTGGGAGGCAAAAAAACAAGCTGTAGTTGTGGGGTCAGTCTTGGCCTCATTTACATGTGAAGATTTTGGGACAGAAAGACTTCAATCCCTCAAAGAGGCGGAATGGCATTCAAGAATGCGCGAACTTAGAGCGATGGTTAAATTTAGGTCTATTCGGGGGTAACACCGCTCAACCACGGAACGGGATCAATAGGCTGTCCATCAACCCACCATTCGAAATGCAGGTGCGGACCCGATGTTTGAGTTCCACTATTTCCAACAGCTGCTACAACATCTCCCATTCTCACTAAATCTCCAACTTCCTTTAAAAGCGAAGAATTGTGTTTATAGATGGACAACCGGTCATTTTTGTGTTGAATGACAAGCACATATCCGTGTTCAACGGTGAAATCAGACATTAAAACAGTACCATCATCGACAGAGTGAACAAGCATACCTTCCTCTGCTTCTATATCTACGCCGATATGTCCATGGCTAAGATCGAACCCCGAGGTAATAGTACCTTTTACAGGTTGAAATTCAAAACCGATAAGCCCATCTATTTCAGACTGACCTTTTCTTAGCTTAAATCGATCTTCCTCTTCTATCCTATTTCTGAAAGCCAAATCCTCCTCTCCAGCATCAGGAATTATTACAGCCTCCACATTTTGTAAGGAATCGTCTTCTTTGACATTTCCCAATGGGATATCCCCTCTTAGAATGGATTTTATATTAGACAAATATTTTTCATGAATAGAAAGAGTAGCAAGAGCGCTGTCAGTCTGCTGTCGAGTAAAACTCACGTCTTCACGAAACTGTTCGGCAACATATCCAGGAATTAACAACTCGGTTAATGGCGTATAAGCAATGATTGAGTAAGTAATAATCGCGACAGCAAAAACAGACCCAGCGACAATAGAAGCGATGCGTCTTCCAGACAACAAGTAAGCCCTTCTCTCGTGAAAGGTTGACTCCTCCTGAATAGTCACTCTAAATCGTTGACGCCAAAAATGTTTTTTATGTTCTTTATTATCCATTGATTTTAACCTTTCAAGCGCCGCGAATATCGGTCAACTACACACAACTATAAAGTTCTTACTGAATTCTATAGAAAATCTAATAATTTAGCAACTTCATACGTTGACTCTTGATGACTCATAACATGCCTAATTTTTTTCGATTACTATTTTTAACGATTGCTACAGTAATTGCGGTGCAGGGCTGCACGAATAAGAGAGATGGAAGGGCATACAGGGTATATCACAACACGACAGCTAGGTATAACGGATTCCACTACGCAAAGGAGGCTATGCTTGAGGCGGATAAAAAAATTCAAGAGTTATATGAGCCAAATTGGGATGAAATTCTTCCACTATTCATAGACACAGACGAAAGCTCATCTCAACAAGTATACCCCCTTATGGAAAGGGCGATTGAAAAATGCTCAAAAGTGGTTGATCGTCACACAATGACTCCATCTAAAAGAGATCGGAAGTCTATTAAGCGGCCTGAAATAAATAAGTGGATTGACGATAACTATACAGTTATCGGCGAAGCATACTACATGAAGGAGGATTTTGCGAAATCTGAAGAAATTTTTCTCTTCTTAGCCAGAACAGTTGACACCCGAGACGCTCAAGCTTGGTCTTTCAGCTGGTTGGGAAGAATATACCTCAGAACAGATGATTTAGTAAAAGCAAAAAACATGCTCGCGAAAGCTGAGCAGTATGCCGACGTCTCGAAAGAGATAAGAATTCATACAAATTTGGTCTTCGCCCAATACCACACTAAAAAAGAAAATTTTGAAGAAGCCATAAGATATATTGAGACGGCTATAGAGTTAACCAAGAGAAAGAAAGATACAGCACGTAACTTATTTATTTTAGCCCAGTGTCTCAGGGAAACAGGAGACAGTGAAGCGGCAATAGAGACGTTTAATGCCGTGGTGGATTTGAGAACACCTTATGAATTAGAGTTTCAGGCGAAGATTCAGCAGGCCATGACCTATCAAAGAAAGGGCGGGCACAGCGACCCGATTGTTGAACTTCTTGAGGACATGCTTGATGATGATAAAAACACAGAGTATTTAGACCAAATTTATTTTGCTCTAGCCGAAGTGGCTCTTGAGGACAGACAAAGAGACTTGGGGATTGAGCATCTTGAAACTTCAGTCTATGTTAGCGAAGGAAACTCAAGGCAACTAGGGAAAAGCTACCTGCGATTAGCCGATCTTCATATGGAAGATTTAAATTATGAAACAGCTCAAGCGTATTACGACAGCGCCCTTGTATACATACCGGATGACAACGAGAGGAAGGAAGACATTACAAACCTTGCATCAAATCTTACAGACCTTGTGCTTAACCTTCGTACAATAGAAGAACAGGACAGCTTATTGGCTCTCTGTGACTTAAATGAGTTCGACAGAAGAAGGGTTATTGAAAACTTCTGGGAGGACATGGCTGATGACCTCGAAAGAAGAAAAGAAGAAATGGAAGCGGCTAACGAGGCTGCCATTGCAGATGCGGGGTCTGTGGGGGTCGGAATGTTTTGGCCTTATAACGGAGCACTACTTGTAGGCGGCAGACAGAATTACAATGACTATTGGGGGGACAGAGTGCTGGAAGATCACTGGAGAAGATCCAGGAAATTAGACGTTTTATTTTCTAACGATGAGGAAACAGAGTCAGAAGAGTCAGAGGAATACATTGACCCGTATGACCCCGCATCCCTTCCTACTGTTGACGAAATGCTTGAAGACCTTCCTTGTGGAGAAGAAGAAAGAGCAAACTCATTGGCGTTACTCGCTGAGGCGTATTACCTCGCGGGTTTAGATTATAGAGAAAAGCTTTCAGACCCAGAAAACGCAATTGCAACCTGGCAGGAGTTGTTAGAAAAACTAGACAGCAGCGCCTTTCACCCGACAGCAACCTATCAGCTTTTCAGGACATACCTCCAACGAGAACTAGAAGAGGAGTACAGCAATCCATTTTGTGAAACGTGCAATTCAGAGTTTTGGGCAAACCAAATTACAACAAACTACCCAGGTAGCGAGTGGGCCAACCTTATTGAAAACCCTGACTTTCTTGACGCCGAAGAAGAAGCTTATGAAACTGAGCGTATCGTATATGAGGAGATGCTAGCTCGTTACTATAAAAAAGACTATCAAGCTGCTTTATTAGACATTGATGTGATTAACAATGAGCGTCCAGAAAATCCACTAGCCTGTAAATACAGTTTACTACGAGCGCAATGTGTTGGAGGGCTTACAAGCTATACGGGAGATAGAACCCCATACTTTGATGCATTAAAGCTATTGATATCTGATTGCCCTGAAACAGAAGAAGCCATTTTTGCTGCCTCCCTGCTAGCTCAATTGGGAGTAGATCTCGGTTTTGTAGGCGAAATAAGCCAGACAGAGGAAACAGAGGAAGAGCCTGCATTTGTTTTTAACAGCAACAAAGATCATTATTTTGCGATCATTATCCCTGTCGAAAACGCAAGTGGAAATGAAGTGAAAGCAAAATCATCGGACTTTAACAAAGCTTTCTTCGAATCACGTAACCTAAGTATAACAGGTAATTTATTAAGTAGAACTCACGAGATAGTTCTTGTTAAATCTTTTGAAAATAAAACCAAAGGGATGGATTACTTTGCTGTTTTCACAGGAAACAGAGAGATGCTAATTGATGTAAACACTGGCGGATACGACATGTTTATCATAAGTAGCGAGAACTATGTAGAACTTTTCAAAAACAAGGACATAACAGGGTATGGAGATTTCTTTGAGACTCACTATCTTTCGACAAAATCTAAGCAATAAAAATGATAGGTTCATTGAAGCGCTCTTCAGGAGCAGAAAATAACAATACGGAAACCGGAATTAACCGAATAGTAGAAGGCACAATTGTCGAGGGTACAATCAACAGCGGCAGCAACCTTCGAATTGACGGTGAGTTTAAAGGAAACCTAATAACCAAAGGAAGATTAGTTGTTGGCCTAAAGGGGAAAGTTTCAGGCACAGTTAATTGCCTGTGCTGCGATGTTGAAGGAACTCTAGAAGGAGATGTTACCGTGCTCGAGCTGTTGTCAATGAAGTCTTCTTCAACCGTGCAAGGTGAGTTATACTATGGTCAACTTTCAGTAGAAGCAGGAGCAAAAGCATTGGGCACATTCCGCATGGGGGTGTCTGAGGGCAAGCAAGTGAACAAGCAAGTGAACAAGCAACCTCAAAAGACTGCTTCAAAAGCAGATGCGCTAGCATCATTAAAAGCCTCGACAATGCCATCTGAGTCAAGTTCATTGTTGATCGATGAAGTCACAGTTGGGGCAGAATAACACCCAAAAACGGCCTAAAAAACAGGGTAAGCAAACAATAATGAGGTTTGCCGGACTTGGGACAACACTTGCAGCCTCTATTGGTTTGGGAGCAATTGGAGGTAGAAAATTAGATGAGTATTTCGCGTTAGAGAAGCCATTAGTTACAGCTGCAGGAGCTCTTTTAGGCCTGGCTATAGGAATGTGGTCAGTTCTTAGAAACATAAAATCGATGTAATTGTTATGAGTTTTTACCTTAAGTCAGCCACCCTTTCACTTGGGATAGCCCTACTAAGCAATGCCCTCCCATTTTTCAACGGCATGGCTTCTTCCCCGATCTGGTATTGCGTGATTTTAATATATGCTTTGCTTACTGTTTTTTCATGGAGGTGGATAGCTCGAGCCCAAAATGGCTCAGCTATAAAATTCACAACAGCAGTAACCGGGATAACAGCAATAAAAATTCTTCTGACACTTGTGATTATAACAGGCTATTTGGTAGCCAAATACCCCTTTCCAAAACAATTTTCCTTTGGAGTTTTTGCAGTATTTATTGCCTTCACAGTGCTATTTGTATCAGCCACCCAACAGCAGATAAAAAAGATTTAAAATAAAACCGTCACGACTGAATTATTTAGACACATGGAGTGCGTACTTTTGCATCGTTTTTTGAACAGATTACCCGCATGATAACTGAGTTCGCCAAGCAATTTGTATTTACCGCTCTTATACTATTAGGAGGGTTAAATTTTGTTGCCGCTCAAACAGACGGGCACGAAGAGGTTAACCACAACAATCACTCAAATCACGATGTTCAAGACACCAGTCACAACTCGCAAGATGATGGTGAGCACAAGGAATTTGTAGCTAAAGACTTTATTATTCCCCACATTGCAGATGCGAATGAAATTCACTTTTTTGGTGATCACCACAGTGGTTTCAGCGCTCCCCTTCCAATGATTTTCTATGTTGAGGGCAAAGGGTTTGATCTTTTTATGAGTTCAAAATTTCATTCAGAGGACGGCTCTCACGATGAACACGCAGTATTAACAGCTGTGGGACCAAACACGGGCACAGTTTATATTAAAAACCCTGAAACAGGAATTAGCTCAACAAAAGGCGAATCCTTTTATGACATCTCTATTACTAAATCGGTTTTCGGGATGATGTTTATTATGGCTCTCTTGGTGATCACTTTGAGGTCTATGGCAAGGAGCTATTCAAAATACCCAGGCCAAGCACCTAAAGGGCTTACAAATGTTCTTGAGCCGTTGGTGTTGTTCGTGAGAGATGATATAGCCGTTCCGATTATCGGAAAATATAAAGCGGATAAATTCCTCCCATTCCTCCTCACCACTTTCTTTTTTATCGTTGCAAGTAATCTCCTGGGCTTAATTCCTTTCATAGGTGGTTTTAATATCACAGGAACAGTTGGCGTTACAATTGTATTGGCCTTTGTGGTATTCTTCATCACGACTGTAAACGGAAACAAGAATTACTGGGGCCACTTGTTTTGGCCACCTGGAGTACCTAACCTAGTTAAGATACTCGTGGTGCCAATTGAAGTATTTGGAATGTTCCTTAAGCCAACGGTACTTATGATTCGTTTAACAGCGAACATGACAGCGGGTCACATTATTATTTTATCATTTGTAAGTTTGGTTTTCATCTTTAACCAAAACTATGGTGCTGTAGCAGGCTTTGGCATGGGCATCTTCTCCACCTTATTTATGATTTTCATGTATTTTCTGGAGCTACTTGTAGCTTTCCTTCAAGCGTACGTTTTCACACTTCTTGCGGCTATTTATTTTGCAGACGCAACGCAAGAAGCACATCATTGATTATAATTACCTTAAAAACAACCCATCATGGAATTGTTAAGCATTCTTTTTGAAGTTACTACTGGCCACGGACTCGCGGCACTTGGAGCAGGAGCTGCTGCTATCGGCGCCGGAATCGGCGTAGGATTAATCGGTAAAGGCGCGCTGGAGTCTATGGCTCGCCAGCCAGAGTCTTCAGACGACCTTCGTGCTAACATGATTCTTGCGGCCGCTCTAGTAGAGGGTGTTGCTCTTTTCGGAATCATCATTTGTCTACTTGTAGTCTTAGGCTAGTCTAATGGGCACGCTGTTAACACCTGCTTTCGGTACAATCTTTTGGGCAACTTTGTCCTTTTTGTTGGTTCTCTTTATTTTAAGAAAACTAGCTTGGGGTCCAATTTTGAAGGCGCTCCACGATCGTGAAGAAAGCATTAGAGAAGCTCTTCGCTCTGCTGATAAAGCGCGCGAGGAAATGGCAAATCTAAATTCTGACAACGACCGCTTGTTACAAGAGGCAAGAGCTGCGAGAGACGCAATGCTTAAAGAATCCAGAGACTTGGCCAGCACGGTCGTCTCGGATGCCAAAGCAAAAGCAAAAGAGGAAGCTTCGAAAGAGGTGGAGATCGCTCGAGAAGCAATTCAAGTTGAAAGAAAAGCTGCTATTGCTGAACTTAAAGCAGAAGTTGCGAAGCTATCTATTGACATCGCTGAACGCCTTCTTCGCGAAGAGCTAACAGACTCAGGCAAACAAAAAACGCTCGTTGATAAACTCATTGCAGAATCAACTCTGAAATAAGACAATGGCTAGTAATCGCGTAGCATCCAGATATGCCAAGGCCCTCCTTGGTTTTGCTTCTGAAAGGAATGAATTAGATCTTGTAGAGTCAGAGCTCCACATGATTGCTTCATTGGTTGATGCTTCCCGAGAATTCGAGCTGTTGCTTACTAGCCCTATTGTAAAACCGAATAAAAAGAAGGAAATACTCAAGGCTATTTTTAAAGACACCTTAAGTAAGCCAACCTTTGGTTTCATCAATATTTTGGTTACAAAAAGCAGAGAATCTCTTCTACCTAAAATTGTAGGAGAAGCACTATCTCAAATACGCCTAATAAAAAACATCAAAGCTGTAGAGGTTAAAACCGCTACGCCACTTGATGAAGCTTCAAAATTGAGTATTTTAGCCGAAGTAGCTAAACTACATGATGGAGAGGTAGAACTAACAGAAACGATCGATGCTGATCTGTTGGGAGGATTTATCCTTCGGATGGATGATAAGCAAATCGACGCTTCAATAAAGCGCCAGCTAAGTACGCTGCGTCGTAAACTCACGGAACACGATTATGAGCCTGAACTTTAGGCCCTAAACGAATCAATCATGGCTGATATCAACCCAGCAGAAGTATCTTCAATTCTTCGCGAACAATTGGCAGGCGTAAAATCTGCAGCTGAACTAGAAGAAGTAGGTACAGTCCTTCAAGTAGGTGACGGAATTGCCCGCATCTACGGTTTAAGTAATGTACAATCAGGCGAACTTATAGAGTTCGACAACGGCGTACGTGGTATCGTCCTCAATCTAGAGGAAGATAACGTAGGGGCCGTTTTACTTGAGCCTTCAAAGGATCTAAAAGAAGGTTCTTCGGTGAAGAGAACAGGTACAATTGCATCTATAAAAGCTGGCGAGGGCCTCCTTGGACGTGTGATAAACACGCTTGGAGAACCTATTGATGGTAAAGGACCTATAACTGGAGACCTATATGAAATGCCTATCGAGCGTAAGGCTCCAGGTGTAATTTATAGACAGCCAGTAGCTGAGCCTCTGCAAACAGGAATTAAGGCGATCGATGCAATGATTCCAATTGGACGTGGCCAACGTGAGTTAATCATTGGTGACCGTCAAGTTGGTAAGTCAACTGTTGCGATTGACACCATTATCAACCAAAAAGAATTCTATGACGCTGGAGAGCCCGTTTTCTGTATCTACGTAGCGATTGGTCAAAAAGGATCAACAATTGCGGGTACTGTAAAAATGCTTGAAGATGCCGGCGCGATGGCTTATACAGTTATTGTTGCTGCTACAGCATCTGATCCAGCCCCTCTTCAATTCTATGCGCCATTTACGGGTGCTGCTGTTGGAGAATTCTTTAGAGATACAGGTAGAGCGGCATTGGTTGTTTATGATGATTTATCTAAACAAGCTGCTGCATATCGAGAGGTGAGCTTATTGTTACGTCGTCCTCCAGGACGTGAGGCTTACCCAGGTGATGTATTTTACCTACACTCTCGTCTATTAGAAAGAGCTGCCAAGGTTATCTCTGAGGATACCATTGCAAAGGAAATGAATGATCTTCCGGATTCTCTTAAAGGAATTGTAAAGGGAGGTGGATCTTTAACAGCCTTGCCAATTATTGAAACACAAGCGGGTGACGTTAGTGCATACATTCCTACGAATGTTATCTCAATTACAGATGGTCAAATCTTCCTTGAGTCTAACCTGTTTCTTGCGGGTATTCGCCCAGCGATAAACGTTGGTATTTCTGTGAGTAGAGTAGGTGGTTCAGCACAGATTAAGTCAATGAAAAAGGTAAGCGGAACTCTGAAGCTTGATCAAGCACAATACCGTGAACTAGAAGCATTCTCAAAATTTGGTTCAGATCTTGACGACGCTACAAAGGCAATTCTTGATAAAGGAGCTAGAAATGTTGAGATTCTTAAACAAGACCTCAACTCACCACTACCTGTTGAGGAGCAAGTTGCAATGATTTATTGCGGTACCAAAGGTCTTTTAAAGAATGTGCCTTTAAATAAGGTGAAGGAATTTGAAAAAGAATACCTCGAGTATTTAAAAGTAAAGCATTCTGACACCTTACTCGCGCTTAAAAACGGCAAGTATACAGATGCGGAAACGAGTGTACTAGCATCTGCTGCAGCCGAAATGACTGCCCGTTACTCATAATCTAGAAGTACTATGGCTGGAGGATTAAAAGAAGTAAGAGAGCGTATCGGTTCCGTACAGAACACGATGCAAATTACGTCAGCGATGAAAATGGTTTCTGCTGCGAAGCTTCGCCGAGCTCAGGATGCCATAACTCGCATACGTCCTTATGCGCAAAAAATCCAAGCTATTCTAACGAACGTTAGTAGCTCACTTGATTCTTCTGAAGGGGTTTTCTCGCAAGAAAGGAAAGTCCAAACTGCCCTAGTAGTCGTTATTACATCCAACAGAGGTCTTTGTGGGGCATTCAACAACAACTCTAT
The DNA here is from genome assembly GCA_027619225.1 of Bacteroidota bacterium. Classification (GTDB taxonomy): domain Bacteria; phylum Bacteroidota; class Bacteroidia; order Flavobacteriales_D; family Sanyastnellaceae; genus UBA974. Next base: position 88,292 of record JAQCFW010000004.1, on the reverse strand, counting down.
TAAGCTTGCGAATTCAGCAATTTTAGAGCACAAGAGCAATGGCGCTAATGTTGTGGTTCTTCCTCTGGGTAAAAAAGCTTTTGAAGTTTTAGCGAGAAACGGACACACTTTTGCTGAAGGATTTGGAGATGCTTCGCTAAGTATTTTCGACAACCTTAATTTTGAAACAGCATCAGAAATAGCTCAGCAAATCATGGACGGCTTTATTTCAAAGAAATGGGATTCGGTTCAAATCACTTACAGCCAGTTTAGAAATGCGGGTGTTCAAACTCCAACGACAGAATGTTTCTTACCGATTTTAGACTCAAACACTGAATCTAAGGATACAGCGATCTCTTCAAATGATTATATTTTTGAGCCTAACCTCACAGAAATAATTGAAAACATTTTACCAAGCGCATTAAAGACTCAACTTTACAAAGCGCTTCTTGATAGTAACGCTGCAGAACACGGTGCTCGGATGACAGCGATGCACTCAGCTACAGAAAATGCCGGAGATTTATTACAGGAATTAAAGATTTCTTATAACAAAGCACGTCAGGCATCTATTACTACAGAAATCCTAGAGATTGTAGCTGGTTCTGAAGCTCTCGGGGGATAATTCCACACAGATTATTTTTTTGGCTTGGTTTTAGATGTTAGCTTGCCCAAATGGGTTTAAGATTAAGAATTTTTCTGGGGATGCTTGTCGTCGTAGTTGTCTCACTATTATCTACTGCGATCATAGCGTACGACTATTCTAAAAAGCAAGAAATAGCCTATAACGACCAAAGACTTTTAAGAAAAGAAGCTGCGCTAGGAAGAAGTATAGAGTATGTAATATCCAGGCACGGAGGTGATTTACCCAAGGACAGCATTTCAACTTTGTTTACAGACCACATTTGCGAATTGGCAGATGTACATGGTTTGGTCTTTAGTCTTTATAGACCGGATGGTGTTTTAATCACTACCTCAGCAACTTTCACCGAAGAAAGAATTCAACCAGAATTAGTCTTGACTGATTCTATTACTTCTAAACTAATGTTGCTGGGCGATAGAGTCGTGGTTAATGAAAGAGATGGATTGAATGAGGTAACTCGAGTATATTGGTTGGTAGTAAACAAATCGAACAACCCTTTACTTATTGCAAATGCGCGATATAAACCACGGCCACTTAACCAGGGAGGAATCCGTCCTTTTTTAGACCGATTGGCTCCAGTATATTTCTTTCTTTTTCTCGGTGCGATGTTTATTGCATATTTACTTGTGAGTTCAATTGTACGTCCTTTAGCTTTATTGAAGTTGGAGATGTCCAAAGTTGATCCACTAAGTGACAGCCCCTCAGTTGAGCATAAGTGGAAAGATGAAATAGGCGCATTGGTTTCAGAATATAATTCTCTGCTAGAGAAGTTACGAGAAAGCCTCATTAGAAGAGCTAAAGATGAAAGGGAGGGTGCGTGGCGAGAAATGGCTCAACAGGTAGCCCATGAGATAAAAAACCCACTAACACCGCTTAGGCTTGGGATTCAACAACTCGAGAGAGCCTGGAATGATAAAGCCGAAGATTTTCCTCAAAGGATAAATAAATTCACGTCAACTGCAATTTCTCAAATCGATGTTTTAGCTTCTATCGCAGAAGATTTTGCGCTTCTAGCGGTAGTAAGAGATGCGGAAATAAACAAAGTTGACCTCATCGAAGCAGTAAATAATGCCGCTGGACTGTATGGAGATTCAAACGTCATAGTTGAGGTAAAAACAAACAATCTATTCGTTGAAGGAGACTCAAGCCGATTGATTAGAGTCTTTAACAATCTTATTGCAAACGCCCTAGACTCGCTTTACGATGCCGGTTCTAAAAGCTTAGTAAACATCGAAATTTTAGATGACAGTAAATATGCCATTGTAAAAGTAACGGACCAAGGCTTGGGGATATCAAAAGAAAAACAGGAGAGAATATTTGAGCCAAGGTTTACAACTAAAACCCACGGACTGGGATTAGGTTTAGCTATGGTTAAGAGTATTGTAGAGCAAACAAATGGCGAGGTGTCTGTTCAATCAGAAGAAGGCTCAGGAGCTGTCTTTACAGTTAAATTACCGAAAGTGGGTATATAACAGGTCTGCTTGGGGACGCGTCAAGGTCAAAAGGAGCAAGTTGTAAGTTCAGGGCATATAGGCCATCCTCTACTTCATTTGGAATAAAAACAAACTCTGTTATTGTAGCCTCAGTTCGAGGAGCTTCAGGCACCCTAAAAAAGGCCCTGTGACTTAACAAAGTCCCCCCATCGATCTCTTTGTCTACAGAAGGTAAATCGACGATCAGGTGTTCAACTCCTCTTTCAACGAGTTTGTCAGTAAAATCAGAATGAAGGTAGGTGGGATTGGTGTTAGCCCAGTCTTTGCTTGTCTTATCAGATTCATTAGGGAGTGTGCGAATTATCAACGCTTTCGGCAACTTTTCGTCTGTAAAGCCACCACCTGGTAAATGTTCAATTGTTATTACCGAGTCACCCTGAATATTTGCTGGAGAGATTGTATGTAATAAACAAGGAATCAGGAGTGGCAATTGGATACGATTAATAGATTCAGCTTCCTTTGTAATATGTCCTAAACATTCTGTATGTGTACCGTGACCATGTGGATTGAAATAAACATTCGTAAAGTTTACAGCCCCCCCTCTAGCAACGCTCCCCACAAAACCATCACCCTCTACAACTTCAAACCGAGGTCTTCCCACATACCAGGCGGCAGGTCCTTCACCCAATCTTGGATCTCGAATAGGAATACTAATGTCTATAGGCTGAGTTTGCTCAACCTTATAGCGAACACCAGACCAACTAAAACTCACTTTTATAGATGAATCCATAATGACAAGATAATAAAAAAAGGCACCCCTAATGGGATGCCTTTCAATAATTAAAAATAATTATAATATTAGTCGAATAGGAAACCTACTCTTATTGCGCCATTGAACACATTTCCAATTGTTGTATTAGAAACATGGTTAGGAGCAGCATATAATTGGTCGTAGTAATCATAGAAAATCTCTCCTTCAACAACGTTAAAAGGAAGTTCACCTACAAAACTATCAGCAATATCTGCACCAGCCGTAGTTGGATCAAAAGCACCGTTAAACTGAATGTTAAATGCAGTTAAGTCAGTGGTCCCAATTTCGTGATTTCCGAAAGATGACATTCCAAAGCCAATACCAGCTTCAAATCCAACATATATAGCGTCAGAGAAGTAGTAGTCAGCACCGAAAAGAAGGTTTAAACCCATAGAGCTGTACGACTGCTTATTTGTAAGATCCCATACGATGTAAACATCAGGTTGACCTACGTTATCAAGATCGTTTGGCCCCCAAAACTCCATCTTATCAGAACGGCTACCCATCATGTAGTAAGCCTCTACACCGAAGTAAGGACTAAGATTATCCGTACCGTCAAAATGCATTTCGTAACCAGGAGCGATTCCGAAAACTGTTGTAGCTGATTCTAAGTTCAGCTGTGGGCTAACGGGGTCACCTAACATCTCACCTTCTTGCCAGAAGGCGTATGTGTCAGAAGAAGAACCTACGGTTAGTGATACTCGGAAAGCCGCATTATCATCTAAGAAATTACGGTACTTAATTGTAGTTCCGTCAATAGGGCTATTGCCAAATGGCGCGAGTTTTACCTCTACGTTGTGCTCCCCACCCAACTGTTTTTGTGCTTGAGCACTTGTGAAAACCAGCGAACAAATCGCCAGCGTGAACATTAGTCTTTTCATATCCTAAATATTAAGGTTTCAGATTTCAAAGCGCAAGTACGTGAATACTTTCTTAATATCAGCCATCTAAACGTTCTGAACATTAACTTTTATATTGTTAATAACGCATCGATATTTGATTTTCTACTGATATTCAGCGAATTAACCATCATTATATTGAGGCAGAGAACAATTTAAAAAACATCTATAAAAGGTTTATCTACTCTACGGTTACGCTTTTTGCAAGATTTCTTGGTTGGTCAACATTGCAACCACGTAAAACAGCTATTTTATAACTCAACAGCTGAAGAGGAATAGACGTTAATAACGGCGCAAGAGAGGCATCACACCGAGGAACTTCAATAACATAATCGGCAAGTGAGGCCGCTTCTTTATCGCCCTCGGTAACCACCACCACTAACCTTCCGCCACGGGCTTTCACCTCTTGGATATTACTCAAGACCTTTTCATAAACATCATCCTTAGGGGCGATAAAAACAACCGGGAGTTTTTCATCAATCAATGCAATTGGACCATGTTTCATCTCGGCTGCTGGATAACCTTCAGCATGAATATAACTGATTTCCTTTAATTTAAGAGCACCTTCAAGGGCAACAGGGAATTGGTAGCCCCTGCCTAAGTAAAGAGCATTAATTGATTCAGTAAATTCAGCTGCAATTGAATCAATTAGCTCAGCCTGTTTAAGAACCTTCGTTACTAATTCAGGAATTCCATTTAACTCAGAAATCAACCTAAGGAATCGCTCCCTTGGTAATTTCCCCTTTTTTACACCTACGTGTAAAGCGATCATCGTTAAAACAGCAATTTGAGAAGTAAAAGCTTTAGTGGAAGCGACACCAATTTCTGGCCCAGCACGTGTATAAGCACCACTGTGAGATTCTCGTGAAATACTTGAACCAACAACGTTACAAACTCCGAAAACATGAGCCCCAGCATCTTTAGCAGTTTTTATCGCGGCCAATGAATCAGCAGTTTCCCCACTTTGTGATATAGCGATAACAAGATCATCTTTTCTTATGATAGGGTTCCTATATCTAAACTCGGATGCATACTCAACCTCAACAGGTATACGAGCAAATTCTTCGAACAAATACTCTGCAACTAATCCCGCATGCCAACTTGTTCCACAAGCTAATATTATGATGCGAGAAGCATTATTCCACTTATCCCAGTGGTCATCTACACCAGACATCCTAACCTCACCTTTTTTAAGATCAATTCTACCCCTTAACGAATCCCGAATAGACTTAGGTTGTTCAAAGATTTCTTTAAGCATGAAATGATCATACCCACCTTTTTCAATTGACTCAATCTCAATCTCTAAAGCTTGAATTTCAGGGATGACAGTTTTATTTGAAACAGTTCTTATTTTAAGCCCTTTATCTAAATCTAATGTCGCAATTTCTTCATCGTTTAAATAAACGACGTTTTTAGTATATGGGATAATAGGCGTAGCATCGGATGCAACATAATATGCGCCATCCTCACCTAAACCGATTACTAGAGGGCTGGATTTTCTTGCTGCGATTAATGTAGTTGGGTTCTCCCTATCTATGATGACTATTGCATAAGCTCCGGTAACTTGCTTTAAAGCTACCCTCACAGCATTACCTAAGCTCATCTTCCCGGAAATCATAACCTCTTCTATAAGATGAACAAGAACCTCAGAATCGGTATCACTTAATAGAGCATGCCCTCTATTGTGTAAAGTTTTCTTTATGGTTGAATAATTCTCAATAATACCATTGTGAATCAAGGCGATACGGTCAGATGAAGCTCTATGTGGATGGGCGTTAATATCATTTGGCGGCCCGTGGGTTGCCCAACGAGTATGTCCGATGGCTACAGTACCCTTAAGTTCCTCCTCTCCGATATGCTCAATAAGGTTACTAACCTTACCCTTTATTTTTCTTAGAACTAGCGTATCAGGATTATTGCCATTCGACTCAATAATAGCAACCCCTGCACTATCGTACCCTCGGGACTCAAGCCTCTTGAGTCCACTAATTACAATAGGTAAAGCAGGTTTAGGTCCTATATAGGCTACAATTCCACACATATTGATTCAATTAAATTTTAATACGAAATTAATCTAATGGCTGTAAGTGATTACAAGCTGTGGACGATTTTCTCCTGCATCGGTTCCATTTAACACGACTCCTTGAATAGAAATTCCCGCTCTACTTGATACTATATAAAATGGAGGGATGGGATTCTCTGGAGAAAAGTTTCCGTAATAAGCTCCTGAACTTCTATTTAGGAGATGTTGTATGCTTCTAGAGATGTTAAAGCGATATGTTTTGTTTTGAGAATCATAATACCCATCAATGTTTACCCCCAGGCTCATTTGATCTGGTGTTGATATCGGACTTCCTTCCGAATTTTCAGTTAAAATATAAAGCTGATCTTGAGGGGGATATCTAGAGTCAAAATAAGAATCATCTAGCGTGAAAATTAACTCAGCTTTCTGAATAGCACATCCAAGGGAGATTGTATCTCCGGAGATCGTATCGATAGAATTGTTGATAGACTCTAAGAATGGTATTTTTATATGTGTCTTCAACCCCGCGCCGGACATAATATAAAGAGACCTACCACCATCTACAGAAACAGAGTCATTAACGGGAGAGTTTAAGGTAGATAGAGCAGCGACGTAATCATGAGAAAACATATTTACCCTTGCGCTAAGCGGCGAGATAAGAAAATCGTAGAAGGACGTGTCGGTATCATTGTGATAGTGTAGCCTCATCAAGCTAAGCCCAGATGAGATATCTATGCCAGCGGCACCAACGCCATTTCCTTGTGTAGACACGACTATGCCAGGGAAGAAGTCTAACCAGGACTCATTGTTGTTAAAAACGGAGGTGTCTTGATCTAAAATTGTTTGGCCTAAAGAGGGTTTAAGATTCAACCTAATCTGCGACACGATCGTATCCTCACCTATAATCAGATCATCTGATGGGTTTAGAGAAACTCCACCTTGCAACTCATCATTCAGAATATCGTGAGTTACCTCCGGGTTAAAATTAGAGTAATACGTAGAATCGAGTGAAATAGAAGCAGTTAATTGTTGAACCAGAAGACTTTGTGGACTGAGCTGGCCATATGTATCGCCGGTGAAGCGCAAGCTGAGAAAAATACTATCAACTTGGGGATTTGTTCCGAAATTAAAACCTGGAGCGCTCAGTCTTAATTGAGTTGCAAACCCAGCAGTAGTCCAACCAATTCTAGGTTGGAAAACACGTCCCAGAACTGCGGTACTCAACTCATCTGTTTCAAGGGAATCCTCTCTAACAGTGAATATTTCAAGAGTAAGTGTGTCTGTTGTGACTAAGTTCAGAAGATCCGTTTCCGGCTGTAACCCCAATCCTATAGAAGATTCCGGTTTTAGACACCCAGTAAAAAGAACAATGCAGCATAAAAATAATAAAAACGCAATTGTGACACTAAAAAGATGTTTCATTTATTGTCGTAAATGTTTTTATTAACCCTCTATAACCTCAGCTTCAACACCGATAACCTCATCGTAGAATGAGTTAATATCAGCGAGATAACCCTCGTTTCCAGGAAATTTTAGAACTGGAATGTCAGCAGCGTTAATTTGGTCGAGTGTTTCTTCATCTAAATCTTCAGAAGCAGCAATAATTGCATCGGCATTTTCAATTGCGATTGCATTCATATTGTTGAAAGTAGGATTTTTAATTGTGCTTGCTTGATCAGATGAGATCCCATCAAGAACAATTTTTTCAGCCATTCGACTGTCGAGTTCACCATCGAACCCCTCATCATAGATGCTGCAAATAACCTTGCTGTTCTCGAAGTAAGGGTCGTCTTTGTAGTTGTTTTTAAGATAAAGAGGCAGAAGATTAGCCATCCATCCATGACAGTGGATGATATCGGGAGCCCAACCAAGCTTTCTGACAGTTTCTAAAACACCACGAACAAAGAAAATAGCTCGAACATCGGAGTCGCTAAACAACTCATCATTAGAATCATAAAGAACTGCCTTGCGCTTAAATAAATCATCGTTATCGATGAAGTATACCTGCATTCTTGCAGTGGGAATTGACGCAACCTTGATAATTAAAGGATGATCAACGTCGTCAATGTTTAAATTCATCCCCGAGAGCCTGATCACCTCATGAAGCTGATGTCTTCTCTCATTAATTTTCCCAAATCGTGGCATAAACACTCTTATTTCCCTATCCTTGTCACTCGCTCCCTGAGGAAGGTGTCTAGAGATTGAACTCATTGGAGTTTCTGGGAGGAAAGGAACTAAGTGCTGGGATACGTATAAAATTCGTTTTTTGCTCATAGTTTTTGCTCTCTTCAGATTGGACGAACAACAAATATAGCTATTTTTACGGTAAATTCCAAGTAAACCCGAAGGTTTCAAGGTAGGAAATGTTTGATAAAAAATGATAATACTAAAGTCCACAATAGAATTAAATAACTGGTTTATCGAAAATCTTAATGGGTTGGAGGAGAATTTGGGGTTTGTTCCCACTATGGGAGCGTTGCATATGGGCCATGCATCATTAATTGAAAGAGCTGCAAGGGAGTGTGAAATTGTGGTTGTTAGCATTCTTGTAAACCCTACTCAATTCAATGAAAAAGCTGACCTACAATCCTACCCAAGAACTTTAGAAAATGATGTAATTGTTGCTGAAAAAGCTGGCGGCACGATTTTATTTACCCCCACACCTGAAGATATTTATGGAGGAACACCATCTGCTGAGAAAGTTGATTACGGACCAATCACCTCTGCCTTTGAAGGTCTAAGTAGACAAGGCCATTTTGATGGAGTTGTGTCCGTAGTAGATAAATTGTTTATGGCTGTAAGGCCAAACAGAGCTTATTTTGGCACCAAAGATTTACAACAAGTAGCTGTAGTGGAAAGGATGTCAAATGAAAGGCATCCTAAGATTCAGATTGTAAGTTGCAAGCTCATAAGAGATGAAAACGGCCTTGCACTAAGCTCAAGAAACACACGATTGTCAGATACAGGGATCATTTTAGCCCAAAACATCTCACAAGAACTTCAATCGGTTGTGGACAGAGTTAAGGATGGGTTGGATGTGAATGACTCTGTTGAGATTGCTAAGAAAAAATTGAAAAACTTAAAAGGTTTAGAACTGGAATATATCAGCGGTGTGAATTATAAAACGTTCTCAATAAGCACCGAGAATCATGGCAGGTCTCACATTATTATTGCCGCAAGTGTCGAAGGCATAAGACTTATAGATAATATTGAATTGTAAGTTGTAACTTTGTCGTAAATTTAAAAGTCATGGGTATAGGTGCTCCTCAATTAATTCTCATTGCCCTTGTGGTGTTGTTGCTTTTCGGTGGTCGTAAAATACCTGAGCTTATGAAAGGTTTAGGTCAAGGCGTTAAAGAATTTAAAAACGCAACAGACGACAAGAAGAAAGACGACGAAAAAAAGGATAAGTGAATCGAGAGATTTATTTGTTTTTTATTGCGATTGCAGCATCGCTCTCAGTTTCCCTTGCCCAAACTCAAGCAGATTCATTAGAAACGCCTTTACTTATTGAGATCAATGCAGCGCCTTTTTCTTGGGAAACTCAATGGGAAATTTGGTGTGATTCACAGGATTGCGTAAGCTCAGACACTTCACTTTGGAATATTGTTGGAGAACCGCATCTCGAGCTTGACACAGTTGTTATGAAGTCTCGAATGGCAATTTTAAACATGTCATCAGAGCTTGATTTATCGTGGAATCCAATATCTCATACAAGAGTAGCCCTCTATGTTGATAGACGTAAAATAGGGCTTGGAACGATGCTTGGCAGAGCGCCTGCATTTTTCCCTCTTTTCGAAGAATTACTTGACAAGAAAGGCCTACCCTTGGAGTTAAAATACCTTCCAATTGTTGAAAGTGCATTAAATCCCGAAGCCAGATCTCATGCAGGAGCAAGAGGCTTGTGGCAATTCATGTACTACACCGCTAAGGCTGAAGGGTTGAGGATAGACAGCTATATAGACGAGAGAAAGGATCCAAGAAAAAGTACAGAAGCTGCTTGCAACCACCTCAACAGACTCTACCGGGTGTATGATGATTGGTTTTTAGCACTTGCCGCTTATAACGCTGGTTCTGGAAACGTAAATAAGGCGATTAGGAGGAGTGGAGGGAAAACAAATTATTGGGAGGTTCGTTCTTTTCTTCCCAAAGAAACGAGGAACTATGTACCAAATTTTCTAGCGGTTGTTTACTTGATGGAGTACCACGCAGAGTATGGCATTGTTCCTAGAAATGTAATCCCCGGATTCCTCACAACAGACACGATCAATATTCAGGGTCCTTTAAGGTTAGACCAAATCGCTCAGTTTCTTGATGCTTCAGAGGAGGAGTTAAAAATACTTAATCCAATTTACAGTCGCAATATTATCCCGGGGCCAGGTGAGAATTGGACGGTTAGAATCCCATTAGAGATGACGGCTGAATTTATCGCTCATGAATCGGAAATGAGGGGTTTTAAACCAGAGCTAACACCTGAAATCAAGTATGAGCCAGATCCGATTTTTTACAGGGTAAAATCCGGAGACGTTCTGGGAACTATTGCCGAAAAACATGGGGTTTCAGTTGGTAAATTAAAAGCCTGGAATGGTCTGAAGAATTCAAATATTAATGTTGGACAAAGACTGGTAATTCACGGAGATCCATCAAAAATATGAGAATTACAAGCTGGAAGATATTGCTGCTTTTGTCGACAATTCTTTTGGGTTGTTTTAGTCAGGAAGGAGCGCGATCACCCCTACCCGGCAGGGTAGGTCCACAGGGTGAGGTTTTGGTGGTTTGCTCTGACGGGGTTTGGTCTAGAGCAGCAGGAGATACCTTATTAAACATCTTAAATAAGCCCTATGCGGTGCTGCCCCAAATGCATACCGAGACGTATGAACCCATGTTCGACGTGGTGCACAAGAACAGACAAGACTTCAATAAATTTTGGAAACCTCACAGAAATATAATTGACGTAGAAATTGCAGATAGAGTTGATACTCAAGAGGCCTCGGTCGTTTTTTACACGGAAAAATACTCCAAAGGTCAGATCTACATCGTTGCAAAAGGCAGGACAGAATTAGAAGTGGCGGAAGCGCTTTCAAAAAGGTCATCAGAAATGCTGAGTTTATTCCACGATGTTGAAGTTAAGAGAACAACATATGTGACTCGAGCTTCTGTAGATGAAGTGATAAAAAGGGAAATAGGTGAGACTTGGGGTTTTGACATCCTTGTGCCTAAAGGCTCGTTTGCTGTGAGAGTAGATACTGCGTTTACTTGGATTGACAGACAACTTACAAGGTTTAGAGGAAGTGACAATCACGATGTACAGGAAGCCTTCTTTATTCACTGTGAACCGTACTTGGGGGAATGGCAATTTTCGCTTGATCACCTTCTTAACAGAAGAGACGAGCTTACAAAAGAATTTGTGAATGGTCCCACAGAAGGAAGCTACATGCAGGTCGAAAGGCGCATGATACCTTCGTATGAAGAAATTGTATTTAAAGGAGAATTTGCTTCTGAAATTCGCGGGCTTTGGAGTATGGAAAACGATTTTATGGGTGGCCCATTTTACAGCCTTACTTTCTATGACAAACCTCACAAAAGATTAGTCACTGTGGAAGGGTATGCCTACGCTCCTTATTTTGACAAACGTCAGTATATGAGAGAGGTAGAAGGGATCGTAAAATCAGTGAGTCCGTTTACCAGCTCACTTATCGACGACAAAGCGAGTGCTGTTGACGAACCCATCACGATCGAATAAAACCGCAACATACACTCCTTCAGACCAACCTTCAAGGCTTAGTTGAAAGGGCATGAAGTCATGAATGGTTTTTGTGTAAACGAATCTGCCGGTTAGGTCCCAAATTTTGACAACTTGATTTTTAGAACTGTTTTGAGTAGTGCTATTTCTGAAATCAAGGGTGATGTTCGTTCGAGCGGGAGATGGGTAGGCAAGGGCTGAAGCGTTTTCAAAAGCCAAGTACTCTTCAGAGAGTAAGATGTCGCCGTTCGCAAATGCGTACTGACCCTTTCTTAGTGTTGAGACTTTAAATACCCCACTTCCGTTAACCAAAGAACCAGCCTGCCATGTGTAATCAGGGTACTGGACCCAAGTGGAGGATGAGTTGGGCCTCCAGGCAAGAAAAGCATCTTCCTCATCTCCGTTATACAAATCAAAATCTAAACCTTCTTCATTGTTGCCGACATATGTGAAACGAGCGTCAAGAACAAGGGCGTTGGTTCCTTCAATTTCATCTTCCCATGTACCATCAACGGTCCAAAAATGAGTATCGCTAATTTCATCGATATAAAATGCTGTAGGTTCGTTGTCCGGAGCCGCCCAATGATGTTCGAGCCGCACAATAACACTGTCGCTGATTTCGTCGCATCCCATCATCAGTTCGACCCATGGGATAATTGAGAGCCCAGTAGGTTCGTTTATCGATATTGTGTTGTCAAGTCGTCCTTGATTAAGTTTTCCGTCCGTGTTTAAGGCGACAAGTACAAATGGATCTGTGTGAGAAATTGTGGCAACATCGTATTCCCCACTTACACGGATGTTAACGACAGTAGTTTCCCATGATGCATCCCAAAGAGTGACATCTAAGGGTTCATTTTCGTGGAACAAAGAACAGGCGCGGAGTTTTTGATTTAAATAAAGAGTTGTTTCATATTCTCCATCTGCAAATGTTGTGGTAGTTGAGTCTATAAGCCAAGTTGAGAATCCGGGCTGGAAGATTTGGGCATCAAAGAAAGGTTGAAGGTCTAACTCGGTAAAATCTTCGAGGGTTTCCATGAAAACTTCAGCATCCATGTGACTATCGAAATGAGTAGAGATCACGTTTTGGCATGCATTTCTATACGTATCATCTCCGAGGTAAGCCCTTAAATTGTGATGAATTGAGGCCCCTTTGTAGTAAGTGTGTCTGCCGTAAATATGCTCGTCAGGCATCGGAGATAAGGGGTGAAATCCATCATCTTGAATGTGACACTCTTCAAGGACGAACTTCTGGTTGTCCTTAATCAACTTTACAAATTCCTCGTGCCCATCTTTCAGCTCAATGAACAAATGACTAGAATATTCAGCGGGACCTTCTTTGATCCACATGTGGTTGTGTATGCTCGGAGCTACTAAATCACCCCACCAGTGGTGCCCCAATTCATGGGCAAATAAATCACCATTCGCCTCTACACTTTCTCCAATCATAAATTTAGGGTAGGCGATATTCGTGGGTATTTCAAGAGCTCCCTCTGTAGTTAAGACATACCCCACCCTTTCCCATGCATACGGCCCCCACCAATACTCAAGAGCGTCAATGGCATATCCGATGTCAGTGAATTTATTTACCATTTGGTTAATATCTTCAGGTTTAGCGGTTAATCTTACAGGGATATCACCATATTCCCCAGTGTGAACGAAATTACTGTCGGTGTAATTGGCCACTGCAAACGCAGCGCAGTGTGTGGTAATGGGATGCTCTAAGGTGAAGCTTCTAGTTAGGGTGTCTCCCGCTTCGAAGGTTTCTCCCAAGAAGGTTCCCTGAAGGTGTGCCTTCATCCCTCCGGCACTGCGAATATTCCATGTATAGGTTGCTCTTTCTACAAAGTTATCGAAGCATGGGTGCCAAACTTTCCCATAATTCGGAGGGATACTTGTAAGTCCTATCCCCAGGTGATAGATATATTCTGAGGCGAAATACACACCACCCCAATACGGATCTTGAGTCGGGTGACCACCATAGTACACCTCAATTTCGTGCGTGTTTTCAGCAGTAAAAATTCCATCAGGAGCAGGCACGATGAGCCTGCCATTTTCATGCAAAAAAACGGAAGTTTCACCATCAACATTTAGAGAATCGACAGTTAAGCCAATCAAATCGAACCAAACTGATTCAGCCCCCGTTTCAACCACGGAAAGCGAAATAACCACCCTCGCGTTCATTTGTTGGAGATTGTACTGGGTCAGGTCAAGATCAATTTCGTATGCGTCGATATCGAAAGTATCGCTGCGAGCGATAGATTCAGACATATCGTAATTGTCCTGATAGAATCTTTCAACAGGAGCTCCGGAATGTCCAACATCTCTACATCCCATTGGGTAAAATAGCCTAGGCTCGGGGGAGTATTCTCGCAGGTTTGGGATATTATGTTGCGCAAAAAAGTGAGAACCACCGGCCATAAATAACAGTAAAAATACAATTGAAGGAAAAGAGTGGGGGAGTCGTTGCATGTCGGCAAAGTACGACTGACCTTTGCGGTATGAAAAATAGAATTGTAAAAGAAGGCGTATTTGTAGAGATTGAGTATGTCTTAAGTGAAATTAACGAAAGTGGTGAACAAGGAGAAGTTCTTGAGGAATGTGGAGAAGAGAGCGCTTTCGGGTTCTACTTGGGCTCGGGGGAAGTGTTAGAAGCACTGGAAAAAGAGTTAATAGGGAAATCCACAGGTGAGCCTTTTGAAGTGGTGATCCCTTGTACAGAAGCTTATGGTGCGACCACAGATGATGCAATTGTTATGATTCCTAAAACTGTTTTTGAGTTAGATGGAGAGTTTGACGAAGAGCATATTCAAGAGGGTGAGGCAATCGCGATGAACGATGAAGATGGAAATGAAATGGTGGGTGTCGTTGTGAGCATCTCTAAGACAGAAGTGGAAATGGACTTTAACCATCCTTTGGCTGAATTAGATCTTCATTTTGTTGGGTCCATTTGTGACGTAAGAGAAGAAGCGTAAATATGGAACGTACGGAAATAAAAGATTTGGGGGAATTTGCCCTTATCAGTAGGCTGACAAAAGATTTAGCAAAAAACCGCCCATCTACACTTTTAGGTGTTGGAGACGATGCCGCAGTTATTGACCCACTGGGAAAGCGAGTCGTGGTCACAACAGACATGCTTGTTGAAGGTGTTCACTTTGATTTAAGCTATGTTCCGCTAAAGCACCTTGGCTATAAAGCCGTGATCGCAAACTTGAGTGACGTTTGCGCAATGAATGCAAAACCCACTCAGATTTTAATAGGTCTTGGTGTTTCAAACCGATTTTCAGTTGAAGCATTAGAAGAGTTATATGAGGGTATTAAAACAGCATGTGAGTTGTACAAAGTTGATTTGGTTGGAGGAGACACAACCTCAAGCCCTTCAGGTTTAACACTCTCAATTACTGCAGTTGGGCTTGTTGATGGGGATTCAGTGGTGACTAGGGGAGGAGCTTCAGCGGGTGATTTGCTCGTTGTCTCAGGCGATCTTGGTTCAGCGTATATGGGACTTCAGGTTTTAGAAAGGGAAAAGGAAGTTTTTAAGGAAGCTCCAAAAGCACAGCCAGATTTAGCTGACCACAGCTATATTATTGAGCGCCAACTCAAGCCTGAAGCAAGAACCGATATTGTCACAGAGCTTTCAGATTTAAAAGTTAAGCCCACAAGTATGATTGATATTTCTGACGGCCTAGCCTCAGAGTGTTTTCACCTTATGGCCGCAAGTGGATTGGGAGTCAGAATATATGAAGATAAGCTACCGATCGACCCCAAAACATATGATACCGCTAGAGAGTTTAACTTAGACCCAACAGTATGTATGTTAAGCGGGGGAGAGGATTACGAGCTGTTAATGACCATCTCACAAAACGATTTCGAAACGGTCCGCAACCACCCTAAACTATCTGTTATCGGACATATGACAGAAGATGCAAAAGAACACATTATGGTCACCAAAAGCGGCCAAGATGTGGAGTTAAAAGCTCAAGGCTGGGATCCTTTAAAAGATTAAATGCAAAGAATTTCTGGCATATTTGGGTTAGAAAATTTTTCTGTGGCAGAAGCTGTAGAAACCGTTTCTAAAATGCTAAGTCAGGGAAAAGAGATCAGCATCAAGGCAGAGGTATGGTCTGATGAAAGAAACTTGGTTTTAGGGGCTGCAGGTCATTCGGTCGTGGACACGAATTCTGGAGACTCTCTTATATTAAGTGGAGAGATCGAGAATTCTCTTGAGCTAATAGATCAATTAAAAAGGGAAGGAGTCCAGGTAGAAAACACGGTCTTGCTCGCAGCTTTAAGAGCGTGGGGATTGGAGACTACCCTTAAAAAATTAAAAGGAAAATTCAGTTTTGCTTGGTGGAGCGCCAGTTCTGAGAAATTGGTAATTGCAAGAGATCGGTTTGGAATACATCCGATGTACTGGTGTTCAGAAAATGAAAAGGGGGCAATTATGTTTGCCTCAGAAATAAAGACTTTGCTTGCTTCGGGGTTTATTCCTCGAAAAGTAAATAAAGAAGCTGTGATTGATTATTTACGATATTCGACAGTTCATGGACCTCTAACTATCGTAGATGGGATTCAACTTTTAGAGCCAGGGTGTGCAATAGAAATCCAGGACGAAACGGTTAATGTTTTTAGATGGTGGGAAACCTCTAATGAAATATTATTGGAAGATTCTCAGTCTGTAAAAGACACTTTGTTAAACGCTGTCAAATCTACTTTGACGGACGATTCTCCAGCAATTTATTTGTCAGGAGGGCTCAGCTCTATCACTTTAACCGCAGCGATGTCTCAATTATCGAGTCAGCCCATAAATACTTTTTCCGTTGCATTTGAAGGTTCAGAAACATCTGCCGAGAACGAGGCGTATGAGATTTCAAAACATTTTGCGACCAACCACACCGAGGTTTCTGTTTCCAAGCAGTCGGTTTATAAAAAGTTGCACAATGCAATAGACCAAATGGACCACCCTTCTTTGAACGGTCTTAGAAATTATTTTATAGCAACATCGGCTAAAGAAGCTGGACACACTTCGACAATTAGCGACCTGGGATGTAATGAAATATTTGGCGAGCATCCATTGTTTAATTCTTCTGTCCAGCTTATGAAACACAGGTGGCTCACTTCTTGGCCAAGAGGACTGCGAGTCTTTGCAGGAAGGGTTTTAAAAACACTATTTCCAGGACACGCGTCAAATAAAAAAGCTGAAAGATTGGCCAGCAATTACTTCGATCTGGAGCACACCTATCCTTTGGCTCGCCAGAGAATATTAGACAATCAGATTAAGAAACTGACTCCAGGTTTAAAGCCAACTCGAAATAGAGTTTTTTACATTGTAGCAGATATTTTACGAGTTGGGCAAGCCGCTTTTTCACTTCCTTTTTTGTCCAAGGTGTCTGTCCTTGAGATGCGCACCTATTTAGCAAACACCCTTTTGCGTGATGCACAGACATTTAATTCAGAAAACGACATTGAATACAAAACCCCTTTCTTAGACCACAATTTCGTAACAAAAGTGTTGTCATTTAATGACTCTGTGAAACCTTCTTTAAAAGAAATTAGGAAAAACATCGATCCAAAGAAATCTCAAAATAACCTTCCATCGTCTTATAAATTCCCTTGGGAAATAACCTTAGAAGGTGTCTATCTAGACTTCCATTCTGAGGGAATCTCAGCTTTATCCGAGGTAAAAATCTTCAACAAAGCGGGCGTTCATGAATTTGACAACAATTCTCATACGACAGTATCCCAAAGACGAAGCCTTTCAACATTGGGGCACTATTTTAAGCAAAATAAATTTTCTTAAACACCTTTTAATATGTCAGCTCCCGAAAACACAAAGAACAGAGTTTGTGATCTCTTTGCGATAAAGTACCCCATCATTCAGGGTGGAATGGTTTGGTGTGCAGGGTGGGAACTCGCAAGTGCGGTTAGCAATGCTGGAGGCTTGGGAATTATAGGATCAGGCAGTATGTACCCCGAGATTTTGAGAGAGCAAATTAAGAAATGCAAAGAAGCAACCTCTCTTCCTTTTGCAGTTAACATTCCCCTTCTTTATCCCTCAGTTCAGGAGCATATACAATCTGTAATTGATCTTAAAGTTCCCATTGTTTTTACGAGCGCAGGCAGTCCCAACTCATTTACTTCTAAATTAAAATCTCACGGAATTACCGTTGTTCACGTAGTGAGCAGCTTAAAATTTGCATTAAAATCCGAGGCCGCTGGCGTCGATGCTGTTGTAGCTGAAGGCTTTGAAGCAGGAGGACACAATGGGCGTGAGGAAACAACGACGATGTGCCTTATCCCATCTGTTGCAAATGCCTGTTCCATCCCTGTGATTGCTGCTGGTGGTATCTCAGACGGAAAGTCAGTTCTTGCATCGATGATATTGGGAGCTGAAGGGGCTCAACTTGGTTCAAGGTTTGTCGCCAGTGAAGAGTCATCTGCCCATATCGCTTTTAAAGAGGCTGTTGTGGCATCCGGCGAGGGTGATACAACGCTGACCCTTAAAGAGCTAACGCCTGTTAGAATGCTTCACAATGATTTATTTAGGGAGCTTTCTAAAGCCAAAGAAAACGGCGCTACTCCAGAGCAATTATCTGAAATTTTAGGAAAAGGAAAAGCAAAAAAGGGAATGTTTGAGGGAGATCTTGAAAAAGGTGAGTTAGAAATAGGCCAAATATCTGCCCTTCTCAAAAACGTTCTCCCAGCCGCTGAAATAATTTCAGACATCGTCCAGTCATATAGAAAAGCAGGAGGGAATAAATTGGGGCTGCGATTTGAATTTTAACTTTTGTTTTCTTTAAAAAAGGAAATTATTTGTTCTGAAACTCGACCACTACAGACAGTTTTTAAATTTTCTAAACTGGTATTTTTAATTTTCGAAACAGAGCCAAATTCGACAAGCAATTTTCTTTTTGTTGCTTCCCCTACACCTGGAATATTGTCCAAGATTGATGCGGTAGATGACAGGCTCCTCTTTTTTCGGTGATGCGTTAATGAAAACCGATGTGCTTCGTTTCTCATATTTTGAATCACCTTTAACGTTGGCGATCTCTTGTCGAGATAAATAGGCAAGGAATCTCCTGGGAAAAACAGCTCCTCTAATCTTTTTGCGATTCCAACAACCGCAACTTTCCCTCTTAAATTAAGCTCGTCGATAGCCTCCATGGTATGGCTTACCTGGCCCTTTCCCCCATCAATTATTATAAGTTGGGGCAAACCCTCTTCTCCGGATTCCCTATACAACCTATCGTAACGCCTGTATACCGCTTCTTTCATGCTGGCGAAATCATCAGGCCCTTCGACGGTTTTAATATTGAAATTTCTATAATCTCGTTTTGAGGGTTTTCCATTTCGAAACACGACACAGGCTGAAGTGGGGTTAGTACCTTGTAAATTTGAGTTGTCAAAACACTCGATATGCCTCGGCTGACGGGTAAGTCGCAAATCTGCTTTCATCGTAGCCATGAGCCTATCTATAGCTGCTTCAGGGTCGATTTGTTCTTGATGTCTTTGCCGATCTTTCATGTATAGCCTCGCATTTTGCTCAGACATCTCAATGAGTCTTTTTTTATCTCCTTTTAAGGGCATAGAAAAAGTCACATTCTCTAAAGCAACATTCACCAGAATAGATGTAAAAACTTCTCGACTGGAACTGTTGAATTTTTCTCTTATAAGCGGAATAGAAGCTTCCAACAACTCTGCATTGGTTTGGCCCAACTTACGCTTAACCTCAAAACTAGACCCGCGAATAATTGCGCCAGAGACAATTAGCAAACAGTTTACATAGGCAAAACTATCATCTCCAACGATGGTAAAGACATCTACCCCATCAATTTTAGGGTGTACAACAGTACTTTTTACTTGATACTTGTCTAACGAATTGAGCTTTGATTTAATCACCTCCGCCTTTTCAAAAGCCAGGTCTTTCACAGCTAAATTCATTTGAAACCTTAAAACTTTACGGACAACATTTAAGTTTCCTTTCAAGACGTGTCTTATAGATTGGATACTGAGTTCGTAATCATCCTCGGCTTGGTGTCCTACGCAAGGCCCCAAGCAATTTCCTACATGATACTCAAGGCATACACGGAATTTACCTTCTGTAATGTTTTTCTCAGTAAGCGAAAGGGAACACGATCTTATCGGATAAAGTTTCTGGCACAAGTCTAACACCGTTCTCATACTCCGAATACTCGTAAACGGACCAAAATACTCTCCCCCATCATTCATCACCCTTCGCGTAGAAAACACCCTCGGAAATCGCTCCTTTTTAATCACAATATAGGGGAATGTTTTGTCGTCTTTCAAGAGGATGTTATAGACCGGCCAGTGCTCTTTTATAAGATTGTTCTCAAGCAATAGAGCGTCCTGCTCTGTAGGCGTAACAATCCACTGAATATCTACAATCTTCCTAACCAACAGCCGCGTCTTCCCATTTTCATAATTCTTGCGGTTGAAATAACTGCTTACCCTTTTTTTTAAATCCTTCGCTTTTCCCACGTATATAATGGTCCCTTCAGCATCAAAATGCTTATAAATGCCAGGCTTGTTAGGCAGCCTCGCAAGAATATTTTGTATGTGTTCTAAGGGCTTCATTTAAACCAAATCAACTTCAAAGATAACTACCTTTGCCGCCATGGATTTTATCACCGGTGCAACAGGTATTGTAGGAAGAGAATTGGCGTCTCAACTAATCTCAGCGGGCCACACAGTGAAGGCGCTTTGCAGAACCAATTCAGATGTTACTTCCGTAGAGAATCTAATAACCTCAAGAGGGCTTTCTTTAGATAGATTAACATGGGTGGAAGGCGAATTAAACGACACCCCGTCGTTAGAATCTGCATTGGAAGGCTGCACAAGAGTCTTTCATGTTGCAGCGTTGGTTTCTTTCCATCCTTTGGACGCAGCTTCGCTTTTAGAGACAAATGTCGAAGGAACGAAAAACCTTGTAAACGCAATGCTTCATCAGGATGTAAAAACACTTGTGTATGTTAGTTCCGCTGCTGCTTTAGGGAGGCAAGAAAATAAAATTGTTGATGAGAAAACTCCTTTTGAAGATGGGATAGGTGTGACGGGGTATTCGAGGAGTAAGTATCTTGCGGAACTTGAAGTTTGGCGAGGACAAGAAGAGGGGTTGAGCGTTGCTGTGGTAAATCCCTCCATCATCATTGGCGCGGGTGATTTTACAAGGAGCTCAGCAGAGCTTTTCCCCCAAATTCACGCCGGTCTTTCGTTTTACCCAGCAGGGTCAAGCGGTTATGTTTCTTCAAGTGATGTTGCAAAAGCCTGTGTTTTACTTGCGGACAACAATGTTAGAGGCGAAAGAGTCCTGCTAAATTCAGAAAACCGCAGTTACAAAAGTTTAATGTGTGAAATAGCGATAGCCTTAAACGTTAAGCCGCCATTTCAGGTTGTTAAACCTTGGATGTCTGCTCTTGTGTGGAGGGCGTTTTGGCTTGTTGAAAAACTCACAGGAAAGAGAGCCTTAGCCACAAAATCTAGCCTTAAAATGTCGCGGTTAATCATCGTGTATGACGGCTCAAAAATTGAACGAGTACTGGCTTTAAAAGGTGTTAAATGGGAATACGAACCTGTAAACAAGGCTATTTCAAAAACAGCAGAGAGCTATCTCGCCTCAATTTCTAGTTGAGTAATTTTTTCTGTTACCTCTAACAGAACACTTTTCATAGCAACGGGGTGATTCCACCACCAACGATGACTGGCCTTAAACTGACTTTCAGTTATATCGTGTTTACTGAATACTTCGTTGTAAGCATCCTCTAATCTTTTCTCGACGTCATCGTTTCTCCAAACGCGGTTTTTTGAAGCAGCCTCGATAAGTTGAATGTCTGCTAAAACATTTACAAACTCGGGTTTTTCTAATACACCATCTGGAACGATCAGATCAACTCTATCTCGAATGTCATTTGCACATCCACCTGTGCCCATCACAAGTAAC
Source organism: Bacteroidota bacterium (assembly GCA_027619225.1). GTDB lineage: Bacteria > Bacteroidota > Bacteroidia > Flavobacteriales_D > Sanyastnellaceae > UBA974. The sequence continues at coordinate 66,809 of JAQCFW010000004.1, read as the reverse complement.
AGTAGTAAAATAGAAGTGAATTTAACCTTACCCATTTCGTTTACCGGTTAAATTTTAGTCGTTCACCGGCATGATTGCCATTCTTAGTTAAGATATTCACCCCATCCCAAACCCTCACTCCGTTAACCCATGTCCCTACAACATGAGATTTGAACGTATGTCCTGTAAAAGGCGACCACCCGCATTTATACATAATATTTTCACCTGTAACGGTCCATTCAGCATCAGGGTTAACAAGGACCAAATCAGCTTTGTATCCTTCTCGGATATAACCTCTTTCTGAAAGTTTAAAACACTCTGCCACACGGTGTGACATTAATTCAACAACCCTTTCAACAGTTATTTTACCCTCGTGTACCAAGTCCAACATTGCCGGTAAACCATGCTGTACTAGAGGCCCGCCAGAAGGAGCAGAAAAATATTTTTCATTTTTTTCTTCGAGACTGTGAGGCGCATGGTCCGTAGCTATAACATCTATCCGCCCATCTAAAAGAGCTGCTCTTATCGCCTCCCTGTCTTCAAGAGTTTTTACCGCAGGATTCCATTTAATATATGTGCCTTTTTTTGAATAATCAGCATCAGTAAACCAAATGTGATGTATGCACGCCTCCGCAGTAATTAGCTTTTCAGAGAGAGGTTTAGATCCATCAAATAGATCCAACTCTTTTGCTGTCGAAATGTGTAGAACATGTAGGCGAGTTCCTAATCGAGAAGCCAACTCAACAGCTTTCGAAGAGCTTTTATAACATGCCTCAGCACTGCGGATAAGATGGTGTTGGTCCATTGGAACGTTTTCACCCCATCTTTCCCGAGCCTTTGAAAGGTTGGTTCTAATTATGGACTCTTCTTCACAATGTGTAGCTACAAGTGTTGGGCTTTCTTTAAAAATCCCCTCTAAAACCTTTTCTTCATCTACAAGCATATCTCCAGTGGAGGACCCCATAAATACTTTAACCCCACACACCCTTGCTGGATCTGTTTTAAGCACCTCTGAGATATTGCCGTTGCTGGCGCCCATAAAGAAGCTATAATTGACAGCAGAAACCTCATCTGCCCGCTCATATTTATCTTCAAGTAGCCTTTGAGTTAATGCTTGTGGAACTGTGTTTGGCATCTCCATAAATGAAGTAATACCGCCTGCCGCCGCCGCCGCAGATTCAGTTTTAATTTCTGCCTTATGTGTTAATCCAGGCTCCCTAAAATGCACTTGATCATCTATACACCCAGGCATAAGCCAAAACCCACTAGACTCTATATGTTGAGCATCTTCAACTTCGACGGAGTTAAAAGTCTCACCACGATTTCGTTCTAAAATTTTAGCAATACGATCGCCAATTACCAGTACATCTCCGACAACAACCCTTCCTTCATTTACAATGTGAGCTCCACGAAACAATGTTTTTTTAGCGGCCATTTTTCAAGCGGATTTTCATTTTTAAAACCCCGAAAAAGGCCTCATTAAAAATATCTAAACTCATCTTAGATGTACCGAGAACCCTGTCGCGAAATACAATAGGTACCTCGACAATTTTAAATCCTTTTCGTTTTGCACGTAGCTTCATTTCTATTTGGAATGCATAGCCTATAAACTCAACTGAATCTAGGTCTAAGGCACCTAACACACTCCTTTTATAAGCTACAAACCCCGCCGTACCATCACTCACGCCGAGCCACAAAACCATGTTTACATAGAGAGACGCCCCTCGACTAATTAACCTTCTTCCTAGAGGCCAGTTTATAACCCCCCCCCCTTTTACATACCTTGAACCGACAGCGACATCCGCCCCTCCAACACACGCTTCTCTTAATCGGATTAAATCTTGAGGATTGTGCGAAAAATCACAATCCATTTCAAAAACATAAGCATAATCTTTTTTTAACGCCCACTTAAACCCAGCAATGTATGCAGTTCCTAACCCTTGCTTTCCTTTACGTTCGAGAATAAAAATCCGGCCGTTAAATTTTGTAGAGACAGATTTGACAAGGTCAGCTGTTCCATCAGGACTTCCGTCATCAACGATAAGAACATCAAAACATGGCGCGAGAGCCATTGCCGTTTCGAGCATTTTTACAACGTTTTCTTTTTCGTTGTATGTAGGAATAATTACTATGCTATCTGACATCTTTACCTATACGCTTAGGTTGTCATTCGTAGTATGTTCATCTCCTCCTCAGTCAAGTGTCTCCAATGGCCACGTGGAACATTTTTCTTAGTAAGACAGGCAAAAATCACCCGATCTAATTTTGTAACCTTATATCCGAAATTTTCGAAAATTCTTTTAACGATTCGATTTCTTCCAGAGTGAATCTCCACGCCAACCTCTCTTGGGTCGCTCTTCACGAAACTAGCTTTACTAAGCTTCACGAACTTCCCGTCTAATTCAAATCCTTCAAGCATCTTATCTAAATCACCTTGACTCACCTTTTCTTTAAAGCTAGCATGATAAAGGTTTCTTACACCAACTTTAGGATGAGTGAGCCGTTTTGCCATCTCCCCATCGTTTGTGAACATTAACAGCCCAGTGGAGTCTCTATCAAGTCTTCCAATCGGAACAACCCTCTCCTTACAAGCGCCTCGAATTAACTGCATAACAGTCCTTCTGCCTTGAGGATCTTCTTCGGTTGCTAAGAAGTTTTTAGGTTTATTTAATAAAATATACCTTTTGGCTTCTGCCTTTATTGTGTCTCCCTCAACCTGAACCTTGTCAGTTTGGTTTACCCGATACCCCATCTCGGTGATGACTTCACCATTCACACTTACAACCCCAGCAGCGATTAACACATCGGCCTCTCTTCTGGAGCAAATACCAGCCTGTGAAACATAACGATTAAGCCTCATAGGAGCATTTGAGTCAGGTAAGGGTTGACGTTTCTCAACCTTGTTACGCCTTAAATCAGGTCTGTAACTTCCGCTTCTTGTTTTAAGAATGCTCTTTCCCTTCGCCACATATTTCCCTCCAGATTTGGACTTGGGATACCCTTTACTTTCTTCAGCAGTACTGGGTTTCTCTGACTCAGAATTTTTAGTGCTGTTTTGCGAGAGCTTACGTTTAGGGCTAAACGACTTCGACTCGGGTTTGGTTCTTCGGGCGCCTCCTCGGCGGCCTGAACCTATTGACTTTTTCATCTTACAATAAATATTGAGCCGCAAAGATACATCACTCGGTTTCATACCTCTAAGAATTAAACAACTTCGAAAGCCCCCCCAATGTGTTCGACCCACCAATCGCCATTTGTTTTTCTAACCCTCACAAGGTCAAACCGAGCTTCAAGTTTAATCTCCCCCTTCTTTAACAAATAGGAATTAGCAGCATGGATGATTCGTTTTCTCTGACGAAGTGAGATATCTACGCCCTGGTCTATCCGATTCCTACCACGTGTTTTTACCTCTATAAAAACAATTTTATCCTGGTGGATTGCGATAATGTCAATTTCACAATTGCGCCACCGCCAATTTTGCTCTAAGATTTTAAACCCCAATGACGAAAGATATTTTTGAGCAATGTCTTCCCCGATTCGCCCAATTTCTAATGTTGTTTGATCCATCAACCGAAAGTCCGCTAAAGAGTCGATAGGATTTCATAAGACTTTATATCTGTAGGTCACAACTTATTAAACGAAAAAAAACTTGAGTGAAAAGCTACCCTACCTCACCTTAAAATCAAAATACTCGATCCAATTGGCGTTTCTTGTTCTAAGATTTCAACTGTGTATTCTCCAGAAATTAATGCGCTGGTTTCTAAATTAACAGAGTAAAACACACAGGCGTCTAATCGATCATTAGAGTAATCAATATTTCTAGTAGCGCTATATGATCCATCATCATTTGACAACAACACTGTGCCTTCTAAATCTTTGATTCTTAGGTTTAGGACTTTGTTTCCGGGTTCTGAAATCTTGTTTTCTAGAAGTGTAAAACAAACCTTAATCATCTCCACTCTGTCAGCCCTTGTAGTCTCTCGCTGTCTTCCAGAAGACAACACTCTAATTCCCACAACGTTTATTTCTGTGCATTGAAGAAGCCTTCCAGCTTCAATAATCTCCTCCATGTTTTCTTGGCGCTCTTCGAGTTTTTCGTTTTTCCCCTGCACCTCTTTAACTCGGTCTCGCATCGCGGTATTTTCTTCCGTTAATGCTTGATTGAGTTGGTTTATAGAGTCGATGGTGACAATATAACCCTTCATAATCACTCTTAATGTTGCAGCTTCCTTTTTAGCTTTTCCGAGCTCCCAATTTCCATTTTTTACACTGGTAATTAAGCCGTCAATTTTATCTCGTTGGGCAGAGATTTCAGCGAGCATCATAGAATTTTCAACATTGAGTGTATCATACGAAAATCGCATTTTCTCTAAATCGAAAACGACCTGCTCTTTGTCCATTTCAAGCCGGCCATAATCACCTGACAAGTCTTTAAACTTTTCTCCTCCCACAAAAAGCTGAATCCCTAGGAAAAGACAAATTACTGCTAAAACCACAATGGCAATTAAGGATTGTTTAGAGCTGAGGTTCATATAAATTCAATTATAAATAGTTAAGACAAATATGCAATTCCTAAAACTCATTCTGGCGTATTGCAAATATATGTGATGAAATATACGTGTTAATACCGGGAATAAAAATTTCCAGAACATTATTAACTACCTGTAACTCTTTTTGAGCTTTCGGTCAGGTCTGCTCGGGTTAAATACAACAAAGCATCACAACAATTATTTTTCAAGCAACTATAACCTAGTTTTTTGCGTCATAAACAAGAACAATTAAGAATTGATCCCTATGAACAATAACTACTCTATTATATTTTCTGGAATTATACTCCTACTTTCCGCGTCTGTTACCAACTCAATTTCTGCTCAATGCGTTGAAGGAGAGTCAGTGGTTGTTGTACAAATATTAACGGACAACTATCCAGGTGAAACAACATGGACTTTGTCAGATGCAAGTGGTACTCTCCTAACAGGAGGCCCATACTCTGCAAACAATACAACATACACGGCATCAACTTGTATACCTAATACTGGAGACCCATCTTGTTTACAGTTTGTAATAGACGACAGCTATGGAGATGGTATATGTTGTGGCTATGGCAATGGAGATTTTACGTTATTCATTGACGGAGTTGAAGTTGCGACTGGTGGAGATTTTGGCTATCAGGATATCGTTATGTTTGATTGTGCTCCAGGAACTACTTGCAACGATGCGGTGGTTTTGACAGACGCAGATTATGGAGTTGTGGCTCAGGCATCAGAAAACTTCTGGTACACGTTTACTCCCCCAGCAAACGGAATGTATTTATTCAGCTCTTGTGGAGCAGCATGCAATACAACCCTTTTTATCTACGACTATTGTAATATGAACAACTTTGGGGATACGAATGAGGGCACGATTTATTATGACAATATGCAAGGAGGTTGCGGTGACGAGGCTGCGATTACGGCATTGTTAGTGGGAGGAGAACAGATGTGGATACGTTGGGCATCTTTGGATGCGAGCTGTGGAGCTTTTGATTGGGATTTTTCTTTTGTAGGCCCGCCTGAAGGATGTATGGACTCTACAGCCTGTAACTACAATCCATCAGCTGAAGTTGACAATGGAACATGTATTTACGAAGGAGACCCATTGTGTAACGGGCCAGACCTTGTAATTTTAACTGACGCGATTACGAGCTCTCTATACGCAACGACAATGCAGGTTAATGAAACGGATTGTTATATTGAAGAGGGGTGCTTAAATGGCTTTGGTGAGAGACAAATCATTAGATTTACCACACACATTCAGAACATTGGCGACCTTGACTATTATATAGGCCAAAGTGGGGGTTCATCTACACAATTTGAATGGGGCGATTGCCACAATCACTGGCATTATGATGGATATGCAAAATATGATTTATTTGACATGGATGGAGGATTCATTCCTGTGGGATTTAAAAATGGATTTTGTGTGATGGATTTAGAATGTAGTGGAGGGGGTTCTGCAACATACGGATGTTCAACAATGGGTATTACTGCTGGTTGCGGAGATATTTACTCTAGTGGACTCAGTTGCCAATGGATTGACGTTACAGATGTGCCTGACGGCCAGTATCGCCTTGTAGTTCGTGTAAATTGGGATTACGCCCCAGACGCTTTAGGCCATTACGAAACAAATACGGACAACAATTGGGGTGTTGTTTGTATTGAAATAGATAGAACAAGTGGATATAATGTTAGTATTCTCACAGATTGTCCTGTTTTCACAGATTGTTCAGGAGAGCCTTATGGGACTACACTGAATGACTGTACTGGGACTTGTGGAGGATCGACCTTAATGGGAGATATTGATGCTGATTCCGACCAAGATTTGACTGACGCTCAGCTTTATACAGAAGGTGTTCTAGGAGGGGATATTCCATTAAATGATTGCAATGACATTAATTCTGATGGCTTAATAAACGTGGTTGATGCTGCTACGATTGCAGATTGTCAGTATTGGAATTCAGCACACGCTCATCCAGATAGTTCTGGAGTACATACTCATTGTGACTTTCCGACTGTAGCGATTGAAAATCCGTTTGACAATGTTGAATTTACCATAGGAAGTGTAAACTGGGACTTACAATATTTTGACGTGCACGTTCTGAATCCAGACAATAGAATCTACGCATATCACCTAGAGTTCGATGGCATTCAAATCTCTCAAACTGAGAGCTTGATCGACCCTCTTCTTTACTCCGGAACCCCTTCTCACGTACCAGGAGGAATAGATGTACTTTCTCTAAGTTACGATGGTACTTCGATCCCAAAGAACATAGTATACACTCCATTTCTTCGTGTTCATTGGATAGGATCGGCAAATGGAATGGTATGTATTTCTCAAGCTGTAGATGTGGTAAATGATGCTCTTCAGACAACTCTGACATCTCTTTTCAACCCATGTATTGAAGAAACAAACACTGCATGCGTTGGAGATCTCGATGGTGACCTGGTAGTTAGTGTCAGCGACATACTAGTTGTATTAAGCGAATTTGGTTGCCTGTCAGACTGTTCAAACGACGTAAATGGCGATGGCTATGTTAACGTTGCGGATGTACTACTTGTGCTTTCGGCGTTTGGAACAACCTGCTGATAGGAGTTCTCGATCTCCCTGAATTTTGTGACTTTAGTTCTTTATGATGTTTAAAAGAAAAAAAATAAACTTCTTAAAACAGTCTATTCTAATAGTTTTAGCATGCCTGTGCGTATTCCCCGAACAAACATATGGGCAAGAGCTTACAATCTCATCTGCCAACTCTTACCTCGTAGATGAATTTAACACGGCAAAGACAGAAGTTTACAGCTTAGTTGTTACGGGCACTGAGCCTGGTTATATTCCAGCTTATTGGGGTTCATATAGAAGTAGAGAATGTTTTTGTTCTCGAGATATTTGCCATCAAGTAGAGGCCGCCCATTTGCTAGGTCTTGATCTGGAAAATTTTTCTATGCTTAAGACCTTTGCTAGTGATGCGCCTGAGAGTAATGATTATTGGCCTAAGTGGTCTTTCGATTTTTATGGCAATCCATACTTTGTCGATGCTGATTTTAAAGAACTTCCTGCTCCTTTTGAAAATGTAGAGAAAATCTATGAGCAATATTTATGGACAGGAGACACAAACTGGATATATGATGAAGCAATTTTTACATATTGTTACAACACAGTCAATGGGTTTATAAATATTCATGATCAGAACGGTAATGGCATAGCTGAAATGCACACAGACCTATCAACTTATTGGGAACAAGAAACTGACGATTTCATTGAAGCCGGAGACGCATTCGCGAATCAATACCGATCAGTATTAGCATTCGCAGGTATACTAGAAGCAAGAAACGAACTTGTTGAAGCAGAAGAGTATTTCACGATTGCGGAGGGACTCAAACTGCAATTTGAAAACGAATGGTATGACACAGAAGAGAATACATACATTCGTGGATTCGACGCAGATGGGAATTATAAAACTGATTTTGGGCACGAAAACAGTTTCTTTATGCCAATGAAGGGGATAACGGATTTGGGATTAAAAACCAGTAAATAGATTAACTTTTGCCACAACTCAATAGCATTTCCTAAGGGTGATAACTACACCCAATGGGATTATAATTCAGGGATAAATATTGAAGCAAAAACCTATCTGCCACAGATGGGGTATTTCAATAATAAGGTTGCTATTGGTTGGCATTGGCTGTACAATATTATGCAGAGCAACCACCCATATCCAGAGGTGTCGTTTTTAATTATAGGAAATATTGTGACTGGAATGATGGGTGTTTCAGGAGATTCCCCAGCAAACCGATTAACCACTTTATCTTAGCTTAATCATGAAGTTGAGTGGATTCAGATCGACAACATTCCACTTGGAGGCGCTCTCTTTAACATTAAGCATATAGACCAAACTTCATCGACAGCTAGCCTTACCTCAAACACGGATGGCTTGAGTATGGTTTGGCAAGCTCAATTTTTCGGAGAGTTTAACGAAATATTAATTGATGGTATTCCCACATCTGCTCAAGTAAAAGATGTAAAAGGCTCTAGTGTAACCTACGTCGATATTTCTCTCTCTCCTGGCCAGACGGTTACAGCCTCAACACCCATATCCTCAGATTCCCATATTTATTTAAGTGATCTTAACGCTACTTACTCTTCATCTCAAGATGGCGACATGAAGCGCGATGTAAATAGCCAAGGGTATGCAATTAGCATTGATGGTAACCTTTACGAAAAAGGTCTTGGCGTAAAAGGCATTAGCGAAATCAGATATAACCTATCAGGAGAGTACTACAGATTCAGTTCAGACTTCGGTATAGACGATGCAAGAACGACCGGAAGTGGCACCTTCCAAGTAATCGGAGATGGAGTAGAGCTTTTTAACAGCGGAGACATAAACTGTTTCGAAGAATTACTATTTATTGATATCAATGTCTCAGGTATTCAAGAACTTATTTTAAAAACTTCTCCCTCTTCAGGTTCATACGATGTACAAATGAATTGGGGGAATGCCCTTTTTAGCACCGAGCCCTCCCCCATTCTGCACCTAGTAAGTTCTGGCGTTGTGTCTGACACAAACAATAACGGAGCCTTCGACCCAGGTGAAACAGGCTCTATAGAAGCAACACATACAAATGTGGGAGTGCTCACTCCTGACTCGTGGCTTCTACTATCAGTAATAGCTACATCCGGAACTTGCGCAACGGAACTCACAGAAGAACAGTTAACATCTATGGTAAATTTAGAGCTTGACTCTATACATATAGGACCCATTGGTCCGGATGATGAAATTATAAGCCCCTTTTTTATAACCATAGACGAAGCTATGCCTCGTGGTGCACAGTTTGAACTTCACTTGACTTTAACTGACGGAGAAAACACAGCTGTACAATCATCTATTTACAAGATCCCTGCGCCAGAGTTTTCACTAGAATTTGGCAATATATATTCCGACGACAATGGAAATGGAGTACCAGAGCCAGGTGAAACCTTCATCCTCCCAACTACGATTACTAACACTGGAACATACCCAAGTGAAGCAATAGAAGTAGCTCTTTTTCTCCAAAGTCAGAATTCTCAATTTCTAACTTTCACATCGCCCAACAACACTCTTATCGCAATTAACCCCGGAGAGTCTACATCTCTAGAATTTCAAGGTCATCTGGCAGCTGCGACTCCTAAAGGCACAACATTTGAATTACAAGTAACGGCATACGATGGTTCATTTGGCACAACACAAGAGATGAGTTTCACAACGCCATACCCTACCATCGAGTTTATTTTTAATGGATTTGACAGTGACACAGACGGCAACAAAGTAATCTCTGCTGGCGAAAACGCTGAATTTTATGTAGAAATAGAAAACACTGGAACTGGAGGGACTGAACTAGGAGCTATCAGCTGTACTGCAATAGGAGTAAACTCAGGGTTTGTTACCGTAACGGACCCTTCAATAAACTTAGATATTCTTTATCCAGGTGAGACAATTGAAATTCCTATCACAGTATACATCGAGGAGACGGCCCCTCAACACATGATTTTTAATCTAGAATTCTCTTACTCAGATGGTCTCGACACTTTCACTTTTGAGAAATCAATAGGCACTGATGTTCTTTGGATAAGTGATGCGAGGTGGGATTCAGGATATACTGGTTGGGGAGATTTAGGCAGAGATAAATCGGTCCAAGGTGGCACCATCGAGCTTAACGGAGTAGCTTATGAGAAAGGCTTAGGGCTTCATGCCAATGCTGAAATAGTAATATCATTAGACAATCAGTTTTCAGACTTCATCACAGATATAGGAGTTGACGATGATATTACAAACGGACAAGGTTCAGTTGAGTTTATTGTAATAGTAGACGGTTCTCCAGTATACACAAGCGGGATTATGGATTCAGACTCTCCTACCCAACACCTAGAAATTGATATAACGGGCGCTTCAACGATAAAGCTAGTCTTAGACGAAGCAACTTTCGGAAACTCGAGCGACCATGCAGATTGGGCTGGTGCACTCTTTACTTCTAACTACGAAAGTGGTGGAGAGTATGGTTGTACAGACATCACAGCCTGTAACTATAACGAGACAGCGGTTTATGACAATGGAACTTGCAACTTCACAGACGAGTGTGGAATTTGTGGAGGGAACGGTTCTAATCCCGGCTTTGACTGTGACGGAAACTGTCTTTCTAACGGTACTCTAACTGTTGAGATGACTGACAGTTATGGTGATGGCTGGAATGGAAACATATTAACTATTAACGGAGCTGAGTTTACTCTTGGTGGAGGATATTCTGGAGTTGAAATGTCATGTTATGACTCTAATGCAGAGTGCAATTTCGTTACATGCGGAGGAGGCAATTACTCAGAGGAGGTAGGCTGGACATTAACAAATGAAGATGGTATAGTCCTTCTATCTGGAGGCTCACCTTTTAATGGAACGTTCGGAAATTGCGGAACATCTTTAGATGGTTGTTCTAACCCCGCTGCTTGCAACTACAACCCAAACGCAACAGATGATGATGACTCATGTTGCTTAGAAAACTGCGTTTCTCTTATCCTTAACGACTACGGGGACAATGGTTGGGAAGGGTCAGAGTACACCCTTTTGGACTATGCTTCAACGGTTTTATACTCAGGAACTTTAAGCTCAGGATCAACATCTTTAGAAGCGATTTGTCTCGAAGAAGGTTGTTATTATATTGAGGTAAGTGAGCAAGGAAACAACCCTCTTGAAATTAGTTGGATTATAGATGGAATCATAAGCGGAGTCGCTGGAGATCTTTACTCATTCGGAGTTGGTAATTCAGAACCTTGTGAAATCGAAGTTTTCTGCCCAACCGACCTCAATGGAAACGGTATAGTGGAAACGGGAGATTTACTTTTATTGCTGAGCGAGTTTGGGACATATTGTGAATAGGTTAAGCTTAATGAGGGAGTTTATCCTTTAGAGTCCCGTAAGCCACAACTCCGAGCATCGCGGAGAAGATTGATACGAGCATAATTCCATAACCGCTTCCAACAAGAGCGTAAAGAGGTCCCGGACATGCGCCCGTTAATGCCCAACCGCATCCAAAGATTATTCCACCTATTAAGTTTCCTTTTTTATTGAACTTTTTATCTGCTGGATTGATCAGGTCGCCTGAAATAGATTTGGCCTCTAGACGCTTAATTACTTGCAGAGAAATTGCTCCTACAACAATCGCACTTCCGATTATTCCGTACATATGAAAGCTTTGGAACCAAAACATTTCCTGTATTCTGAACCATGAAAGGACTTCAGCTTTAACAAGTATTCCTCCGAAAAGAGCGCCGAGAAGTAGTGCGTATAGATGTTTCATAGCGATGCAAGAATGAATGGTAAAACGATCCAACTAACAGCGAGTCCACCAATGAAGAAGCCGACAACAGCGACAAGCGAGCCGAGATTCAACATGCTGAGACCCATAATAGCGTGACCCGATGTGCATCCCCCAGCGTAACGCGTTCCGAATCCAACAAGGAATCCCCCGAGAATCACAGAGACTAGAGTAGCAATATTAGTGATGTGTTCGAACGCAAATATTTGCGAAGGCATCAGGCCAGTAAAATCGCTTATACCCAAGGAACTTAGTTTTGTAACTGTAGCATCAGAAATACCCACAAGCTCATTCGTAGGGATATACTCAGCTACAAATAAAGCCCCAAGAAATATTCCGAAAACAAAGAGTAAATTCCAACTCTCTTTTTTCCAATTGTACTTAAAATAATCTACTTTAGAAAGAGAACACATTGCACACAAATGCTTCAGAGAACTACTCACCCCGAAGGATTTGTTAAGCACAATAAGTAGCAAAGGGACCATAAGCCCGATGGCCGGTCCGGCAACGTACCAAGGCCACGGTTGAGATATAAATTCTATCATATTAGGGTGTAAATCAATGTATATTTGTCCCAATATAATTAATTATACGATGCGCATCACAATTACCCTACTGGTTTTATCAGTTTTACTTTCAGGACTTATTCCTTTTTCTAAGCTGAATGCCCAAACCCTGATTGCACCCTCTTTTCAATCAGGTGACGGCTATACAATGGGCGTATTAGAATTGTCAGAAGCGGGTGAAGTGGGAGAAAACATGGCTTGGGATTATAGCAATTTTTTTACGGTTAACTCTTACAACGCTCAGATACTGTCATCTACACCATCCCCATTTGAGGATGATTTTCCAAATGCTAACTGGATGTTAGAAGCGGGAGGAGCTCAGTATTATTATAACTACGGACCAGATGTTTTCGAGTATTACGGTGGGGTAGAAGGAGGAGTAAGTTATCCATATTCTGATTCTGAAATTTACTTTCCTTACCCCTTTTCATTTGGCGAAACATGGACAGATACGTTTGACATAGAGCTAAATATCTTAGGAATTGAAACACATCGATCAGGAATTGTCTCGAGTGTCGTAGATGGCTTTGGAGCCCTCGACCTTCCCGGAGGAGTTCATTTAGAGGATGTGACAAGGATTTCATTGTCTAGAGAAATTACGGACAGTTCAATGACAGGCGAAGTAACGTATTTAATTGATTTAGCCATGTTTTACTCCGGAACGACCGTTGTTCCAATGGTCACACATACACATTTTCAAGTCATAGAAGGACAAGACACGTCAATACAGGACTATACAGAGATCCTTCAGTCTTACCTTGTAGAAATTGATGACCTTCAGCATGAATCGACCGAGCTCGACTTCACCATGTTCCCTAACCCGGCGAGTTCGAAAGTGCAATTTGTTTTCGCCAGTGGGATAAATGCTGCACACTCAACGGACGAGATTGAAATTCGCGATATATCAGGTCGTTTAATCGAAACGCTTAATCTTGTGCCAGGTGTAAATTCTGGTGTGATAGATGTTAGCTCTTGGGCGAAAGGAGTCTATACGGCAACGTCTAAGCTGGGCTTAGAGAATGTCTCAACAAAACAATTGATTGTAGAATAGTCGACCATAAACAGACTAGGTCTATTCGAGCTGTAAGAATTTAGTAAGCCCGTTTTTAGTAAGCCCGTTTGTCGCTTCCCTCTATGTAGTTTACGAAGGCGCGATTTACAACTCTACGTCCTCCTGGCGTAGGATAATTTCCGGTGAAATACCAATCTCCGGTGTGATTGGGACAAGCTTCGTGAAGACCTTCAATGGTTTGGAATATGATTTTTACATCAGCAACCATTCCCTCGGGAGTTAGAAGTTCAGAGATTTTGTCAGAAACTTCGTCAGCGGTAAAAGGATCATAAATTGCTGTTACGGGATTTTGCATCTCAGCCAAAGGCTTCATTAGCTCGGCCTTGCATTTTTCATAAGTATCACTAAGGACTTTTTCAAGACCGCGATCTTTCAATAGAGCTACAGCTGCTCTGAAGGCAATGAAATCATTCAATTTTGCCATGTCGATCCCATAGCAGTCGGGGAATCGGATTTGAGGAGCACTTGAAGCGACGACGATTAACTTGGGTCCGAGGCGATCAAGAATTCCAAGGATGGATTGTTTTAATGTCGTTCCGCGAACGATGCTGTCATCAATAACTACGAGGTTGTCTTTGCCTCTTCTTATTGAGCCATAAGAGATGTCATAAACGTGGGCTACGAGATCATCACGTGAAGAATCCTGAGTAATGAATGTTCGGAGCTTAGCATCCTTAATCGCCACCTTCTCCATTCTGAGTCGCTCGTTCATAATACCTTCAATATCCTCATCAGAGGGGTGAGATCCGAGGCCTTTTATCCGTGCAATTTTACTTATATTTAAGACATTATCTAACCCCTGTATCATTCCGTAATAACAAACCTCAGCTGTGTTGGGGATGAAACCCGAAACGGTGTTGTCAAGGTCGTGTTCAATCGCTTCGAGAATTTTAGGAACGACTTTTTCACCCAATGCTTTTCGCTCTTTGTAGATTTCCACATCGTTGCCTCGGCTAAAATAAATCCTCTCAAAACTACACGCTGTACGCGGTGCTGGATCAAGAATGCGAGGCATGTAAGTTGTTCCGTCACGCTTGATAATTAAAGCATGGCCAGGCTTGACCTCATGAACTTTCTCAGCGGTGAGGTTAAAAGCAGTTTGGATTACAGGACGCTCAGAAGTAGCAACCACAATCTCATCATCCTCATACCAATATGCAGGGCGAATTCCATTGGGATCACGTAACACGAAGGCGTCTCCATGACCTAGAATGCCACACATTGCGTAACCGCCATCGAATCCTTCTGCCGCAGATTTCAAGACACCTTCAAGATCTAATGTGTCGGCAATCTTTTCAGAAATACTTTGGTGATTTAACCCTTCAGCTTTTAGAGCATCAAAACGCGTTTGGTTTTCAACATCTAAATAGTGTCCTATTTTTTCAAGGACGGTAACGGTATCAGATTTTTTCTTAGGATGTTGGCCTATTTCAATAAGTATATTAAAGAGTTCATCGACGTTTGTCATGTTAAAATTACCAGCGACAACCAGATTTTTAGTACGCCAGTTATTTTGTCTTAAAAACGGGTGGCAATTTTCAATGTCATTTTTCCCGTAAGTACCATATCTCAAATGACCCAGAGACACTTCACCAGTAAAGCCAAAGTTTTCTTGTAAAAAAGCCGCATCGGCAAGTTGATCTGCATCGAGATCAGAAAATCTTTTCATGATATCTTCGAAAATATGATGAATAGGCTTAGTGTCGATAGACCTTTTTCTTGAAATATATCTTTTACCGGGGCTAACGTCCAGTTTAATATTAGCAATTCCGGCACCATCTTGCCCGCGATTATGTTGTTTCTCCATCAGAAGACACATTTTATTCAAACCGTAGAATGCCGTTCCGTACTTATCGATGTAGTACTGGAGAGGCTTTTTAAGCCTTAGAAGCGCAATGCCGCATTCATGCGTTAGGAAATCGCTCATAAAGATGTTGTAGGTGGAGCTGCGAAGGTAGTCACAATCGTACATTTGTAGTGATGGCAAAAGACCTAGAACCTGAAGACTTTTACACGACTGAGGAAGGCTTCATTGTCTTTACAGAAACATTCCATTTAAAGCGTGGTAATTGCTGTGAAAGTGGATGTAAGCATTGCCCTTATGGTTTTGATGAAAAGACGGGAACCTATAGAAATACAGGAAAGAAATGAATTTAGAGCAGTTCAAAAAAACGATTACGCAGGGCATACCCTCGATTTTACCTCCTTCCAAAACGCCCAGCGATAGTGTATCACATGCTCCGGTTAGAAAAGAAATCCTAACTTCAGTAGAAAAAGAACTGGCCTTAGCGAACGCTCTCAGGTATTTCCCAGAGGACCAGCATGCAGTTCTTGCACCTGAATTCGCTCAGGAATTAAAGAATTATGGAAGGATATATATGTACCGCTTGATGCCTGATGTTGAAATAAAGGCCCGTCCGATAGCGTGGTATCCAGCAAAATGTCAGCAAGCTGCGTCAATCATGTTAATGATTCAGAACAACCTCGATGCTGCTGTGGCACAGCATCCGCAAGAGCTAATTACTTATGGTGGAAACGGCTCGGTATTCCAAAACTGGGCTCAGTACAGGCTTACGATGAAGTATTTAAGCGAGATGGATTCATCCCAAACCCTTACTATTTTTTCCGGCCATCCAATGGGACTTTTCCCATCACACCCAGACGCCCCTAGAGTTGTCGTAACAAACGGAATGGTCATTCCCAACCACAGCTCACAAGACGATTGGGAACGAATGAATGCTCTCGGTGTTAGCCAATATGGCCAAATGACGGCTGGGTCGTACATGTATATAGGCCCTCAAGGTATCGTTCATGGAACCACCATCACAGTCCTGAATGCCGGTAGGAAACTCGCGGAAAAGCACGGTGGCGATGGTTCTTTGGCAGGGCGCCTATTCGTGACTTCTGGACTCGGCGGTATGAGTGGAGCCCAACCTAAAGCGGGTAACATCGCCGGTTGCGTTACTGTTTGCGCCGAAGTAAGTGCAGCAGCGGCATATAAGCGCCACGAACAAGGATGGGTCGATCATGTAATTACGGACCTCATTGAGCTTGCTGAGCGAGTGCGTGAATCGATCGCAACTAAGCAGGCGGTCTCATATGCATACCTCGGAAATGTAGTGGACGTTTGGGAAGAGTTCGACAAGCAGGAGATTTATATTGATCTAGGTTCAGACCAAACCTCACTTCACAACCCTTGGGCTGGTGGTTATTACCCCATGGGACTCTCATTTGAGGAGTCGAACTTAATGATGGCAGAAAACCCGGAGCAGTTTAAAAAGAGCGTTCAGGAAACACTAAGACGCCATACCTCAGCGGTAAACAGACACACCGCAAAAGGAACTTACTTTTTCGATTACGGAAACGCTTTTCTACTCGAAGCAAGTCGAGCGGGAGCTGAAATAATGTCTGAAGATGGACTTTCATTTCGCTATCCGAGTTACGTTCAGGATATCATGGGCCCGATGTGTTTCGACTACGGGTTTGGACCCTTTAGATGGGTGTGTACTAGCGGAGCACCGAGCGATCTAGCACTAACGGATGCCATCGCGTGCGAAGTACTCGAGGAGATGATAAAAGAGTCGCCGGAAGAGATTAAAACCCAAATGCGCGACAATATCCAATGGATTCGTGCCGCTGAGGAAAACAATCTTGTTGTGGGTTCACAAGCTAGAATCTTATATGCAGATGCGGAAGGTAGGATTAAGATTGCCGCGGCATTCAATGATGCGGTTGCGTCCGGCGCGTTAAAATCTCCTGTTGTTTTAGGACGTGACCACCATGATGTGAGTGGAACGGATTCTCCTTATAGGGAGACCTCGAACATTTATGATGGATCTGCGTTTACAGCAGATATGGCGATACAGAACGTTATCGGTGACGGGTTTAGAGGAGCAACTTGGGTTTCGATACACAACGGAGGAGGCGTTGGTTGGGGCGAGGTGATTAACGGAGGTTTCGGCATGCTTTTAGACGGCTCATCGGACTCGGAACGGCGCCTAAAATCCATGCTACACTGGGATGTAAACAATGGTATTGCACGCCGAAGCTGGGCGCGGAATCCCGGTGCGGAATGGGCCGTAGATCGTGCCATGGCTGCTGAACCCCGCCTCAAAGTAACACGAGCAAATCACGCCGATGCCGCGCTCATTAAAAAAGCGCTATCGTGAACACTATGAAAGTCGTCGCACATAGAGGGTATGCCGCCAAATATTTAGAGAATACCCTAGAGGCATTAAGCGAAGCTGTCAAGGCTGGAGCAACAATGGTTGAGTTTGACGTTCAATTCACGAAGGACCTCACGCCCATCATGCTCCACGATGACAACTTTAAACGCACAATGGGATTAGACCTGAGCGTATTTGAAATTACCCAAAGAGAACTCCAAGGCAAGGTTGAGCTTAAACAAATTAGCGAGGTTGAGGAGGTGGTGGTTTGGCTTAAAGCAAACCCGGGAGTGAAGGCATTTGTGGAATTAAAACAGGAATCCATCGACATGCATGGACTCGAAGTATGCGTGAATGCACTCCGCGAATCCTGCGACCCTGCCCTTGACCAATGTGTATTTATCAGTTTCAACCCAGACTCAGTAAAAAACGCTCAGGAGTGTGGCTTTAAGGAGACGGGTTGGGTCGTTTTAACTTATGATGAGGTGGGAGAGAAAATATCAGAAGAACTCTCTCCAGACTATCTTTTCGCCGACACGGAAATTCTTCCTAACGATGGATCAAAACTTTGGGAAGGCATCTGGGAGTGGGTTATTTATGAGGTTACCTCACTCGAAGTAGCCTCTAGATTATTCGAAAGAGGAGTGAAAATTATAGAATCCAAGGAGGTAGAGAAGATGCTGTCATGATATACGATATGGTAATTATTGGCGGTGGAATTCACGGCGCAGGTGTTGCGCAAGCCGCCTCCGCCGCAGGATATTCCGTCCTTGTTTTGGAAAAAATTGCCATAGCCCATGGAACATCTAGTAAGTCGAGTAAGCTCATTCATGGCGGACTTCGTTACCTTGAGTCAGGCCAAATAAAACTCGTTTTCGAGTGCCTATCCGAGCGATCTCTTCTATTAGAACTTGCCCCAGAGCTTGTTCGCCTTGAATCGTTTTTTATTCCAATCTACAAGCATACAAAACGCAGACCATGGGAAATTAGAGCGGGACTTTCCTTGTATGCAGCCCTGGGGAAATTTAAACGTGACGCGAGGTTTGAAAGAGTCCCTGAAGCACAGTGGAAAAACCTCGATGGCATTTCCATTGAGAACCTTCAAGCAGTTTACAAATACAATGACGGAGCGACAGATGATGCTGCACTAACTCGAGCGGTGATTCAATCTGCTAAATCACTCGGTGCTGAACTTAAGATGCCTGCTGAGTTTATTTCTGCAATCCCAGGTGATGACGTAAATGAAATCAAGTACTCCGTAAATGGAACGGTTCACAGCTGTAAAGCTAGACTCCTTGTCAATACAGCGGGTCCTTGGGCGAATGCAGTCCTTGAAAAAGTAACCCCTACACCAGCAAAACGAGAATTCGATCTCGTAGCTGGCGCTCACATTGTTTTAAACGAGCCCGCCCCAAGTGGCATCTACTATGTTGAAGCACCTCAAGATCAGCGCGCCGTCTTCGTAATGCCTTGGAAAGGAAAAACGATGATAGGAACTACGGAAACGGTATTCAGTGGCGATCCTTCAGATGTCGCCCCTCTGCCAGAGGAGGAAACCTACCTCTGCGATGTTGCTTCGAGTTACTTTTCTAAATTTAAAAATCTAACGAGAGAAAAAATCGTTGAATCATTTGCCGGTTTACGGGTGCTTCCACACGCTTCCGGCAAAGCATTTTCACGTCCACGCGAGACAACGTTTCATGTCGATAAAAAACTAGCTCCACGGATAGCAACAATTTATGGGGGGAAATTGACAGCTTATAGGATTACAGCTGAGAAATTTGTTGCGAAATTTTCGGGCGCCCTACCACGTAGAAAGCGAAAAGCAGAAACCCGAAAATTGCCTTTAACACCCATTAAAACATAGATAAGGGAAAGAATAGCAAATTTTAACATTTGCCCGAACAACCTTTGTAGTTCTAATCACGTTTAGATATTGATTGTATTGATAATGTTGCGTGATTTCGACATTAAATAAAAAGAACAATGGACCGGCTGAAGCGTCATTCGAAAGAATGGCGCTTCGCTAGTTTATAACCTTTTTTTCTCTGAGTAAGTTCGAGACACGCGCCCATGAACTCTTGCTAACAACTCGTAGGATATTGTTTCCGCTTTCTTTGCTAGCTCTACAACACATAGGTTTCTACCGAAAAGCTCCACCTCTTCCCCTGCAACAACATTTAATCCAGTCACGTCTACTGCAACTAAACCCATACACACCCGACCCACGGATTTAGCATAAACACCTTTAATAAAAACACAACCAACTCCATTTCCGAGACACCGTGGATATCCATCGGCATAACCAACAGGAAGCCAGGCAATCTCTCTATCAATTGCCTCAGCATCTGTAAAGCCATAACTCACCCCTTCCCCAGCGGACAAACGCCTCACTTGAGTTACGACTGTCCGAAAGCTAATCGCTGGTTCTAGCCCCCATTCTTCTCCTGATTCATCTATGCCTAATAAGCAAAGACCCACTCTCACATAATCAGACTTGTGATCTGAAAACCTGGCTACTCCGGAAGAATTTAATATGTGCGTCTTAAAGGGGAATGAAAAACCAGAACAAACCTTGTCGAAAATTTCGAACTGTTTTTGTGTTCTGCTGTCAAAACAGTTGTCATCAGATCCAGCCAAATGAGAATAAACTGTTGCGACGGTTAAATTAGACTCAACAACCATTCGTTCAATTCCCAACAGATCACTCACCTCAAACCCCAAGCGATTCATCCCCGTGTTGATCTTTATGTGAACAGGTAATTCACCCACTCCGCTCTTCTTCGCCCAAACAACATAAGCCTCCATATGTTGTATCGACAGTAAAGTTGGCTCTAAATCGTATTCCCCCAAAACATCAAAAGTGCTTATGTCTGGATTGAGAATCACAATTCGAGATTTTACACCCGCTTTTCTTAAACGTACGCCTTCATCTGCATAAGAAACGGCGAGATATTCAACACCTTGCTTTTCGAGAATTTTTGCAAGAGCGATATCATCGGTTCCATATCCAAATGCCTTCAGTACACAAATTACAGACTTGCCATTAATCCGTTCGCGAACTCGATTCAGATTTCGCGCAACACATCCTAGGTCAATATCTAGCGTAGTAACATGTGACTTTTCTGACATTAATTACTTTGAGTTTTCTTTTTTGCGGAATACCACAAAGGCGTGCCTCGCAAGCGGGACATATCGGTCTTTTTCCCCGAGCTCAATGGTGTTGTCACCACCTGCAATTCTATGTGAAAAATGAGCAGCACGACCCGTCTCCATACAAACAGCATGAAGCTTGGTTACCTCTTCTGCTAAAGCCAGTAGCTGAGGCATGCACCCAAAGGGCTTTCCTGTAAAATCCAAGTCTAATCCAGCTACAATAACCCTCAATCCTCGATTTGCAAGTTCATTACACACCTCAGGCAACTCATCATCAAAAAATTGTGCCTCATCAATTGCTACAACAAGCGCCATTTTACCATCTACCTCGAGGGAATTTAAGATATCCCGACTGTTTTTCACAACCTTAGAAGGCATCGCGTTCTTATCGTGTGACACAACTTCGTCTATAGCGTAACGCGTATCTGTAGCGGGTTTAATTATGAGAGTTGGTTGATGAGCAATCACAGCTCGTCTTACCCTTCTTAACAACTCTTCTGTTTTACCAGAAAACATAGGGCCGCAAACGACTTCTAACCTTCCCTCACCTAAAGGAAGCGTCGTTACATTGTGGATTGAATCAATATTATGCATTAGCGAGAGCAAGTTACGATTTGAATGTAATTTAGCACCTATGAAAACGATGCATTATCTCACGACTTTAATTTTTATTGCGATTACTCTTATTTCTTGCGTTAAAACTCCCGGCGAGGGGGGAAGCGCTTCTATAGAGGGTTCCATTAGTCTCGTTCGCAGAGTCCAAATAAATAACCCGGCCTCTACCGTCGACACCATTCCGGCTTCAGATGTAGAGGTTCACATCATTTATGGTGATCACACAAGCCCGGATGACAAAGTTGATACAAACCCAGATGGTGACTTTGCTTTTAACTGGCTGAGAACAGGGAATTACACCTTATACGTGTATTCCGAGGACACCTCTTCAACAGCAAGCCCGCTTCCTAAGATAGCCTTTTATTTTGAAGTTGAGATTGAAGATAGAGATGATATAGTAACCTCAGCACCCCTACTCATCTATGACGAGTATTAAGATTATGGCTAGGCTTGCAATGGTTTTTCTCGCCATCTTCTTCTCCTCTACGCCGACTTTTGGACAGTGGACAGATTATGGAGTTTGGACTAGCATGTCTATTTCTAAAAATATTTCTAAGACATTAGAATTCACTTCAGAAGCCCAAACTCGTTTAGACTACGATGCCTCCCGCCTCGGATCCGCGTTTGCGAATTTCACCCTTTCAAGAGAGCTCTCTCCTTATTGGAAACTCTCCTCAGCACTCCGACTCGGCGAGACGCGAACTGACGAGTACGCTATGGAGCCGCTACGCCGTATTTCCGTATCCGCGAAGTATAAACGCTCCCTCTTCTCTAACATCTCTGCCTCACTTCGATTCCAATACCAACTAAAAACCGAGATTAGGCAAACTTTCCGACTAAGCCCCGCCTTGTATTATAAGGTGACAAAAAAATTACGATTGGCCATCTATACAGAATTGTTCTTTAAACCATCTCAAGAAGGGTTCTATCAGAGCGGTTTTAGATACAGATTTATGACTAAATATAATGCCTCCAAACGACGTTGGGTTTCTTTTGGTTACCAAATAGAACAACAAACAAACGCGACAGACCCATGGTCTCAGCACGTGTTTATTTGCAGTTACGATTTGGAATTGAAGCGGCGGAATGGAAAAAAGTAATTTTTGTCCACCTAAAAGACTTGGTTATCCACATTGTCAACTATCTTTGCACCCCTAAATTTGGGGAAAAATCGAACACGCAACACTTTCGCTGTGGATACTTTAAGTTACAAAACAATCTCCGCTAACAAGGAGAATGCCGATAAAAAATGGCTACTGGTAGATGCTGAAGGGCAGACTCTAGGGAGAATTGCTTCAGAAGTTGCAAAACTTATACGCGGCAAGCACAAGCCTAATTTTACGCCTCACGCAGATTGCGGAGATTACGTAGTTGTCATAAACGCAGAGAAGATCAAGCTTACTGGAAAGAAGTGGGATCAAAAGATTTATATGCGTTACACTGGTTACCCAGGTGGTCAACGTACTCGTACAGCTGCTGAGGTTATGGCGCGAAAGCCTTTTTCAATGGTTGAAGAAGCTGTAAGAGGCATGCTCCCTAAGAACACTTTAGGTCGTGCACTTTTCCGCAACTTGCACGTTTATGTTGGGCCTAGCCACAAGCATGAAGCGCAAGAGCCGAGGACAATCACTTTCAACCACTAACCTGAAGCATGGACGTAATTAACACATCAGGCCGTCGCAAAGACGCAGTAGCTCGCCTTTACCTCTCAGAAGGAAAAGGAGAATTCACAATTAACAAGCGTGACTATAAGGACTACTTCCCAACAGGGACTCTCCAATACAAGATTAACCAGCCATTCGTACTTACAGAAACAACTGGTAAATACAATATTAAAGTAAACGTTGCTGGCGGAGGTATTACCGGCCAAGCAGAAGCAATACGTTTAGCGATCTCTAAGGCTCTTATCGAAATAGATCCTGAAAATAAATCTACTCTTAAAGCTGAAGGTCTTACTACTCGTGATCCACGTATGGTTGAGCGTAAGAAATTCGGACAAAAGAAAGCCCGTAAGAAAGAACAGTTCTCGAAGCGTTAATGGCTGCCGCCTGACTCGTCTTCATTTTTTAATAATTTGTTTAGCATCCAAATTTCATAGACTCACACAATTAAGTGGCTACTATGGGATTGCTTTAAACTAGGAAAGTAAACTAACAACATGGCTCGTACTAATTTTGAGCAATTGCTCGAAGCCGGATCTCACTTCGGCCACCTAAAGCGCAAGTGGAACCCACACATGGCGCCTTACATCTTCACTGAGAAGAAAGGAATTCACATTATTGATTTGCATAAGAGCATCGTTAAGATTGACGAAGCTGCAGCGGCAATGAAACAAATTGCAAAGAGCGGAAAGAAAATCCTCTTTGTTTCTACAAAGAAACAAGGTCAAGACATCGTTTCTACTCACGCAAAGGCTATCGGCATGCCATACATCACTGAGCGTTGGTCAGGGGGTATGCTTACCAACTTCGGAACGATCCGTAAGGCAATTCGTAAGATGACTCAGATTGATAAGATGGAAGCGGATGGTACGCTTGCCATTCTATCTAAGCGTGAGCGTCTTCAAGTTAGCCGTCAAAGAGAGAAGCTAGATAAAGTTTTAGGTTCTATTGCTGACATGACGAGACTTCCAACTGCGATATTCATCGTGGATGTTAGGAAAGAGCACATCGCTTTAGCAGAGGCAAAGAAGCTGAATATTCCAGTCTTTGCGATTGTTGATACGAACAGCGATCCCCGCCCAGTTGATTTTGTAATTCCAGCCAACGATGATGCTTCAAAGTCAATCGACCTAATTACGCGTACACTCGCTGAAGCTGTTGCTGAGGGTTTAAACGAGCGTAAGGAAGAAAAAGATGAAGCTGATGCGCTAGCTGAAGCTATGAAAATTGCCAAAGCGAAAGAGGAGGCTGATAAATTAGAGGCTGCTGCTAAATTAGAGGAAGCCGCTAAATTAGAAGAGGCTTCTGAATCAGATGATGCTTCTGCCAAAGAGGAAGTAAAAGCTGATGAGGTAACTAAACCAAGGGCTAAAAGGCCTACGATTAAAAAGGCCGCAAAAAAAGTTGCTTCTAAGGAGCCTGTTTCTAAGGAGCCTGTTTCTGAAGAGCCAAAAGACTAATTACCACCACCACTTTTTACAGATAATATCATGAGCATAACTGCTGCTGAAGTAAAAGCGCTACGTATACAAACAGGCGCTGGGATGATGGATTGCAAAAGAGCACTCGAAGAATCCGAAGGAAATACAGAAAAAGCTGTCGAGATACTTCGACTCAAAGGTCAAAAAGTTGCTGCCAAGCGTAGTGACCGCGACGCAAGTGAAGGAGTAATTCTTTCAGGTGTAAGCAAAGACGGAAAGACAGGCATTGTCATGTCACTCAACTGTGAGACGGACTTCGTTGCACAGAATGCGGACTTCATCTCTGTAGCTCAAACTTTAATCGACCTGGCTATTGCTGATGGGTGTGAGACGAAGGATGACCTCCTTGCGAAGACCTTCCCTGGATCTGACATCACTGTTGCAGATAGAATCATCGACGAAACCGGAAAAATTGGAGAGCGTATCGAAATTGGTGGCTTTAATGTCGCTAAGGGAGAAACTGTAGCTTCATATATTCATCCAGGTAACCGTTTGGCTACAGTCGTTGGATTTAGTGGATCAGTAGATGCTGGTGTTGGACGCGATGTTGCTATGCAGGCAGCTGCGATGGCTCCTGTTGCTGTTGATCAGTCACAAATTCCAGATGACCTCATTGCCAAAGAGACTGAAATCGCAAGAGATTTAGCTATTCAAGAAGGAAAGCCAGCTGAATTGGCAGATAAGATTGCTATTGGACGTCTTAACAAATGGTATAAAGAGGTAACTCTTGTAAATCAGCCATTCATTAAGGACAATAAGCAAACAGTTGCTCAATATGTAGCATCTGCTTGCCCAGGGGCTAAGGTTGAAAGCTTCAGCCGTATCGCTTTAAGATAATAAATATCAATTGGGCTCCGCCCCAATAAAAATAAACTTGAAGAAGGACGCTACTGCGTCCTTCTTTTGTTTGTAGAGTATTTTCTTTGACCGATATTGCGGTTGCAATGAAGTACAAAAGAATCCTTCTTAAGCTGAGTGGAGAATCTCTCATGGGAGAAAAGCAATTCGGCATCGACAATGGAAGACTTGCTGTTTATGCAAGTGAAATCCAAGCTTTAGTAAATACTGGTGTAGAGGTTGCTATCGTTATAGGCGGTGGTAATATTTTCAGAGGGGTTCAAGCTGAAGAAGGCGGTATGGAACGTACTCAAGGAGATTATATGGGCATGTTAGCGACTGTTATCAATGCCATGGCTCTACAAAGCTCTTTAGAACAAATTGGGGTGGACACACGTTTGCAGACGGCAATTGAAATTAAGCAAATAGCAGAGTCTTTTATTCGTAGAAGAGCTCTTCGACACCTTGAAAAAGGCAGAGTAGTCATATTTGGAGCTGGAACAGGGAATCCGTTTTTCACAACAGATTCAGCCGCCGCCTTAAGAGCCGTAGAAATAGATGCTGATGTGATTTTAAAAGGCACAAGAGTGGATGGCATTTATTCATCGGATCCGGAAAAAGACCCTTCTGCAACGAAGTATGAGGAAATAAGTTTTGACGAGATTTTTGAAAAAGGACTTAAGGTAATGGACATGACTGCTTTCACTCTATGCCATGAAAACAATGTTCCTATTGTTGTTTTTGATATGAATAAAGCAGGAAACCTGCTTAAAGTTGCAAAAGGTGAGAAAATTGGAACCATAGTCAAGTAGTACTGGCAGTTAATAAAGAAGGATATGCAAGAAGCTATAGATATGGCACTAGAAGAGGCCAAAGATTTAATGGACAAAGCGATGGATCGCTTGACAGGAGAACTAAGAAAAGTTAGAGCTGGAAAAGCTCATCCTGCGATGTTAGATAGCGTTAAGATTGATTATTACGGCACCATGACACCGATAAGTCAGGTTGCAAACGTAAATTCTACAGATGCTAGAACGATTGTTGTTCAGCCTTGGGAAAAACCCATGCTTGATCCAATTGCTACTGGCATAATCAACGCCAATCTTGGGTTAAATCCGACGAGCAATGGTGAAGTGTTAATTATCAATGTTCCACCACTCACAGAGGAAAGACGAATTGAACTTAGCAAACGTGCGAGGAGTGAAGGCGAGGCGGCGAGGGTTTCTATACGTACTGCACGTAAAGACGCTAATGATTTACTTAAATTGGCTAAGGAAGACGGCCTTAGTGAAGACATGCACAAGACAGGAGAGGCAAAAGTACAGGATTTGACAAACGCCTATACAAAGAAGATAGAGGAGGTGCTAGATGCAAAAGAAAGTGATATAATGACAATCTGATTATTTCAGATTCTACACTAAAGCGATAGACCTTAAAATTCTAAGGCGAAAGCGCGCGCCTCTGTGTCTGATGCAAGATGAACTTCGAGATCTGGTTTTGATTGGTAGCTAACCTTACTAAGGGCATATTCTACAACATCAGGAAGCTGTGTAAATGCGATTTCATCATTCAGAAAACGAGCGACAGCGACTTCATTTGCTGCATTGAGAACAGCTGGAGCATTCCCTTCTTTTGCCAAGGCGTCAAAGGCGAGATTGAGGTTGCGGAACGCTTTAAAATCTGGCTTTTCAAATGTAAGAGAGGGATAGTCTAAGAAATCGAATCGAGGAAAAGTATTCTTAAACCTTCTCGGATAGGCGAGGGCGTATTGAATAGGGAGCTTCATGTCTGGGAGCCCCATTTGAGCCTTCATAGATCCATCCTCGAATTGAACAATACTGTGGATGATTGATTGTGGATGTACGATGATATCTATTTGGTCTTTGTGAAGATTAAATAACCACTTCGCCTCAATCACCTCAAGACCTTTGTTCATCATAGATGCAGAATCGATGGTGATTTTTGCCCCCATATCCCAGTTCGGATGCTTCAGAGCGTCTGCCTTGGTTACACTTGCAAGCATCTCAGAGCTGAATCCGCGGAACGGACCTCCAGATGCGGTAAGAACGATTTTTTCTATGGGATTGTGAAATTCTCCAGCAATGCATTGATAAATGGCGCTATGCTCTGAATCCACAGGGTGAATATCAACTCCAGCTTTGCGAGCTTCGGCCATTACGAGTTCACCTGCGATGACCATGGTTTCTTTGTTCGCTAGAGCGATATGTTTGCCAGCTCTGATTGCACTCAGGGTAGGACGTAATCCAGCAGCGCCCACAAGGGCGGTTAGAACCATATTTATACCCTCCATCTCTACGACTTGGACGAGAGCTTCGTCTCCGCAGTAGACCTTAATTCCTTCGTCAAATAAGGCGTCAAATACTTTATCCCTTAGCGAAGGCTCGGCAATTACGACGGCGTTAGGCTTAAACTCGAGAGCCTGTTTAATTAAAAGGTCAGCATTTCTTCCGGCAGAAAGAACTTCTACGTGTAGGAATTCAGATTGCTCGCGTATTACATCGAGTGCTTGGGTGCCTATCGAACCTGTAGAGCCGAGAATTGCTATGCCGCGAGTTGGAGCCTTTGAATCTGCTGATTTCATAGAAATCCACACTCAAGTTTTGCCTCCTCGCTCATCATATCCTGAGTCCAAGGTGGATCAAAAACGATCTCAACTTTTGCACTCTTGACTCCATCCATTGCGGCTACTTTATCCTCTACATCTTTAGGCATACTCTCTGCCACTGGGCAGTTAGGAGATGTTAGAGTCATGTCGATCAGCACAACGCCATCATCGGAAATTTTCACTTCGTATATAAGCCCCAATTCGTAAATATCTACCGGAATTTCAGGGTCGAAAATAGTTTTTAGAACTTCGATTATTTGATTTGTAGTGGGAATGGCCATTTCTAGTAATTGAATTGTTTGATTAGAATTGCTCAGGTTTCATTTGAGGGAAGAGTAGAACTTCTTGAATAGAGGTTTGGTCTGTAAGCATCATAACAAGCCTATCAACACCGATACCCACACCGCTTGTCGGAGGCATGCCAAACTCAAGTGAACGCAGGAAATCCTGATCGATGAACATTGCCTCATCGTCACCTCGCTCAGCAAGCTTAGCCTGAGACTCGAAACGCTCACGTTGGTCGATGGGGTCATTCAACTCCGAGTAAGCGTTCGCAACCTCTGTTCCATTTATGAATAGCTCAAACCGTTCTGTGTAACCGGGCTTGTCACGGTGCGTTTTTGTGAGTGGAGACATATCCACGGGGTAGTCCGTGATGAATGTCGGTTGGATATACTGGTGCTCGCACTTCTCGCCAAAAAGCTCATCAATGAGTTTCCCTCGCCCCATAGATTCGTCAACATCAATTCCTAGTTTTTTACACGCACTTCTAATCCCATCTTCATCAAGTTTATCTATGTCAACAGAAGCATTCTCTAGAATAGCATCACGCATCGTTATACGTGCGTAGGGAGGAGTGAAATCAATTTCTTGACCCGCTAAAACAACCTTAGCCTTCCCGCCATGGACTGACTTTGCTACGTCACCAAGTAGATTCTCTATCGTCTTCATCATCCAGTTGTAATCTTTGTATGCAACATAGAGTTCGAGAATTGTAAATTCAGGATTGTGCGTTCTATCCATGCCCTCATTTCTGAAGTTCCTAGAGAACTCATAAACACCTTCGAACCCACCAACGATGAGCCTTTTTAGGTATAGTTCATTTGCAATTCTAAGGTAAAGAGGTATGTCAAGTGCGTTGTGGTGAGTTGCGAAAGGACGAGCGGCAGCTCCTCCGGGGATAGCCTGTAAAACAGGAGTATCAACTTCAAGCCAACCCTCGTTATCAAAAGCCTCCCTCAGAGTTCTAATGATCTTGCTTCTAGCAACAAACGTATCCTTCACCTTGTCATTTACGCAGAGATCAACGTAACGCATCCTGTATCTAAGCTCTGGATCAGAGAAAGCGTCGTGCACATTTCCATCCTCATCAGTCTTCACGGCTGGGAGAGGGCGGATGGCTTTTGAAAGGACTTTAAATTCGAGAACTTTCACAGAAGGCTCACCAACTTTCGTAAGAAAGGTTACTCCTTTCACTCCGATAAAGTCACCTCTGTCGAGGAGCTTTTTAAATACTGAATTGTAAAGGGTTTTATCCTCACCAGGACAAATCTCGTCTCGGTTCAGGTAAAGTTGAAAACTGCCTTGAGCATCTTTGAGTTCAGCAAAAGAGGCTTTGCCCATAATGCGTCGGCTCATCATCCTTCCAGCTAAGCTCACCTCAACGCCTTCTTTAAAGCCATCTCTAAGGTCCTCACTTCTGTGACTTACGATGAACTCCTCGGCAGGGTATGGATTAATTCCAAGGTCCCGCAGTTGCTGTAAAGACCCTAATCTAACTTGCTCTTGTTCGCTCCTAATCATGCTACAAAGATACGCTTCTAAACGTGGCATTAATGTGGCAATTTTCTCCCTACTTACTTGTAGCCCAAACAGACTCTCTTCCGCATATTAGAATGTGAAGTTAAATCCTGCTTTTAACCAACGGCCAGGTTGGTGAACATTTCCTATATCAGTATAGTCTGAGTTTAGTAAGTTATTTACACCGACATACGCGTTGTACTTCTCCATAAACGTTCTTTCTAAAGTTAGATAAAGAAGGTTTACAGACTCTGCATCGTCATTATTCCTTAACTGGTTTGTGTATCTGATGTTCAGGTTAAAGTCGAATGGAAGTTTAGTCTGTACCTGGGCACTAACCACGTTAGTTAAGAAATCATTCGTGTAAACGGACTCAAATCCAAAATCATCAAATGATGACCCCATTTGCATGTAGCTCAATCCTAATGTTTGGCCGTGATTATCTTTAAGCTGAAGGCTTAGTTCAAATCCAGTGAAGTCCATCTCAGAGATGTTGGTAGCGTATGTATTCTCGTATTCGTAAGTGACGCCATCAAGAACAGTCGTTGTATTAGTAGTATCGCTTAGATCAGGATCATCAAAGCGAATCCAATCGATTAAGTTGTGACTTTGTCTATGAAAAACCGCCGCTTCTACTACGATAGACTCGAAAACATCATTTCTGAAGTTAAGTCTTGTCCCCACCTCGAAGTTGTCTGCCCACTCTGGCTCAAGATCGATATTGCCAATAGCTCCGTGAGCTCCGTAGTAGTAATTAGTGAATGTCGGTCTACGAAGCGAACGATTTGCCGAACCGAAAACAACATAGTTGTCAGCATTATCGAGAGATAAAGCAAAGTTCGCTCCAGGCATAATGAAGACGCCGAAGTCCTTGTCTCTGTGTGTAATACCTAGAGATCCTGTAGCAGAAAATTTGCCAAAAGTTACATTATGCGTAAAGCTCAAGTCTTTAGTCATTCTTCTCTCCCCTTTAGAATAGACTGTTGAGTCTCCGAACACATAAATTGAATCAACACCTAAGTTCCCACTCGCTAAAGCTTCCTCACGAACGTCTCCGTAAATAGTAGTGATGCCAGCAGAACTCTTAAGGGATGCAGATAAAGTGGCCCCAGTCGTTCTCGTTATATTGTTATTTATCACGTTCCAAGACTGAAGACTAAATAATGAATCCTTGCTCATTTCTAAAACTCCATCAGTGTTAGGGATGTAGAACCCTTCTCCTTCTCTGTAAAGCTCAAAGTGATCTGTATGGCGCCTTTGGTATAGTGCTGTAAATAGATCTAATGAGCCTAAAGAGGTCTCAAATGAGTTAAAGAGCGAAGCCTGAGCTTGGAAGCTTGTCGTTTCTTCATATTGCATCGGATATGTTGAAGTATAATAGTTCTGAGCACCGAAAGCTTTTTCCACTGAAGCAAGTCTAATCTTAAAGAGTCCTGCTTTAGTATCAGTTACTCCTGAATAACTTAATCTAGTACTAGAGGCATCGTTGTTTGTATAGGTGAGATAGTCTTGATTCACACCTGAAGAGTCAGGGTTTAATCCTAGTGAATCAGACCTGTATCCCGTTGTCGCTGCGTTACTAAAAGTAATACGGTGACGGAAGGTGTCAGTACCGAAATCTGCCGTAGCCTTAATACGCTTCCAGCCGAAAGAACCGACTTCTGCAGTCCCGGTCGTTTTATCTTCTGAACCTACATTCGTTATAATGTTTACGGCTCCTACCATTGCACCAGTTCCTGCTATTGGAGATAGGCCACCTCTTACAACTTCAATTTTACTGATGTCTTCTGGATCGAGTGGGATATCAAAGAGGTGGTGACCAGTTTGAGGAGCGCTCCATCTTACGCCATCAATAATAAGTGCTGTCTGATTGAATGTCCCGCCCCTTACGCTGATGTCTGTCTGTATGCCCATAGGGCCTCTTTGTCGTACATCAACGCCAGTTACGAGTTCAAGGACATCTGTAATTGATGCTGGCCTGATGTTCTTTATTTCCTCTGCGTCAATGAATGATATTGAGCGAGGGGCTTTTGCACGTGATGCATTACCAGGCAATGAAGAAATCTCTACAGCCTTTATATTAGTGGTATCTGACGTCGTGGAGGTTTGGGCCGTGAGGCCTAAAGAAAAAATTCCAAGACTAGAAAGTAAAACTGCTCTTTTCATGGGTATATAATTATAGGCGCAAGCTAAGGTGAGCATTTTGACTATTGTTAGGGAAATACAACGGTTGTCAACCAACATTTGTGCCTAGTTAGAGCTAACATTTCTAAAAGTTTTTTGGAGGGGAAACTCTTACCTTCGCGTTTGATTAATTTAAAACATACACTAGAATGGCTGATGCGAATATGAGGGATCTCATTGAGAAATTCCCGACTCAACTAAATGACGCAATTGTTGATTTATCGAAAATGGACAGTAGCGCACATAAAACAGCTGCGCAAAATTTCTCACCTTCTGGAGTTTTAATTCTCGGTATGGGAGGCTCCGGAATTGGAGGGGCCATTGTTGAAGGCATCTTGTTACAAAACAGCAAAATTCCTGTACAGTCCTGTGCAGATTATGCTATCCCAGGATGGGTTTGTGAATCTACACTTGTTGTTGCATGTAGTTATTCTGGAAATACAGAGGAGACGATAGAGGCAGTGAAAACAGCTTCTGAAAGAGGGGCTAAGATATGTGTAGTCACCTCTGGAGGTGTTTTAAGCGAGATGGCGAAGGAAAAAGATTGGCCTGTAGTTACGATGCCGGGTGGACACCCACCAAGATCTCAGTTTGGAAGAGGGTTTACAGGCCTTGCTTGGACTTTGAACCAATTCAGTATGTTTTCAAATGAAATGTATGCTGATTTAGCGTCTTCACCAGCGTTTTTAAACAACATGGTGGAAACTATTGTAGAGCAGGCGGATTCATTAGCCGATTTAGTTGAGAATAAAATAATCATGATTTATTCGGACACTTCTACTGGTGCAATTGCTACTAGAATGCGTCAACAATTAAATGAAAACTCCAAGTTATTAGTTAATACTCATGTGTTGCCTGAGATGAATCACAACGAATTGGTGGGTTGGGGTGCTGGAACGAATGAACATGTTGCGATCATATTACGTACTCCTGAGGACAATGTTCGCACCAGATTTAGAATGGACTTTTGTTCTGATATTTTTAGAGAGTTTGAAGCTGATGTTATTGTGATCGATGCGATTGGGGAAAACCAAATGCAGCGTTTAATGTATCTTAATCAGATGAGCGATTGGCTCTCATTGTTGCTGGCAGAGCGTTCGGGAACTTGTCCTGTTGACATCAAGAACATTATTCGACTCAAGTCTGCTTTAGAATCATTTAATGGGTGATGAAATATCTTCAATTTGAAGATTTGGGATTAATGCGGTATAAACCGTGTTGGGACTATCAAGAGGAAATTTTTAAGAATATAATTTCACAAAAAATTGCCAGACGAGACGGTTTGGATAAAAAGGAGCCCGAATCGTCACCCTATCCAACGAGTCGTTTGCTATTTGTAGAACACCCCCATGTTCTAACATTAGGCAGAAGTGGTGATGCAGAAAATGTCATTGTAAGCCCAGCTAGATTAGCGGAATTGGGGGTGGATTATTTTCCGACAAATAGGGGAGGGGACATCACTTATCATGGCCCAGGCCAACTTGTAGCTTACCCTATTTTAGATTTAGACCAATACTTTACTGACATTCACAAATACCTTCGCTTTCTTGAGGAAGCCGTCATAAAAACATGTGCTGAATTCGGAGTTGAGGCAGGAAGAATTGATGGACTTACTGGCGTTTGGGTAGACATAGATTCAGGACCTCAAGCACGAAAGATTTGTGCATTTGGCGTAAAAGCTTCCCGCTGGGTTACCATGCACGGCCTGGCCTTCAATGTTGATTCAGATCTAGATTTTTTCGACTTAATTGTTCCATGTGGAATTAAGGACAGAGGAGTTACATCTCTCACAAGAGAAGTTGGTAGAAAAGTTTCCCTCACTGAAGTGAAACCACTTTTAAAGAAACATCTGCAAGCACTTTTTAAGTGGAATGAGGTAGATTAACGCTGTATGGGAGAGGCACTTAAGAGTTAAGTTGTATATTTATCTGCAAGCATCGTACAATTTGCTACAGATATAAACTCACGGTTTACGTTTACAAAAGAGTTTTAAACGGTTTGAATTGCTGTAGTATCTTTAGAATAAAATAACAGTTATGCGCCGAAATTTAAACGTCCTTGTCGTTGATGATGAAGCTCCAGCAAGAGCTCTTCTTTGTCGACAAATAGAGAACACTTGCCCATCACTTAATGTCGTTGCGTCTGCATCGAGTGCCGCTGAAGCCAGATCCTATATAGATAACTTTTCACCGGATGTTGTTTTTTTAGATATTCAGATGCCTTATGAAACAGGTTTAGAATTAATCGAGACGTACCAGGATCGAGATTTTTATGTTGTTTTTGCAACTTCTTTTAATGAGTATGCAATTAAAGCTCTGAGGCAAAGAGCGTTTGATTTCCTTCTTAAGCCCATTGACAACGATGACCTTAAAGCATGTGCAAGAAGGATACTAATGCACTATTATCACAAAAGAAAACCTGGCCAAGGGGCACTTCCGCCAGCACCACGTCGTTTTGAAATAGTTACTTTGGGAAAGAGACACTTTGTTAAGCATGATGATATTCAGCATATAGAGGCTTGTGGGAGTTATGCAACACTGCACTTAATCTCAGGAAGAAGAATAACGATTTCAAAAAACTTAAAGAAAGTGGAAGGAATACTTGACGACCCCACATTCTTCAGAGTACACAATTCTCACATTGTTCGTCTTAATTATATTCACACATGTAATTATAGATCTCACTCTATAACTTTAGAGAGTGGAAAAAAAATTCCTATGGCCGTTAGAAAAAGAGAAGAGTTAAAACAACGAATGCATATTTTGATATCCAGTTAGGAGTACTTTTGCGCAATGCTTAAGGATATTCGAACATTAGATAGTAAGGAGTTGCATGACGAGGTTGTGGCTATGGGAGAAAAACCTTTTAGGGCTAAACAGCTAGAAGATTGGGTTTGGTCTAAATCGGCAGGATCTTTTGAGGAAATGACTAGCCTGTCTAAGACTTTCCGGGAGAAATTAGCAGAAAAGTTTATCTTAAAGCGTATTGAATTAAGCGAACAGCAGATTAGCAGGGATGGGACGGTTAAATGCGCATTTAAAGTAGATACGATAAAGTCCGGCGATTTAAATATTATTGAGGGGGTTTTGATTCCGACGAAATCGAGGACGACTGCATGTATTTCATCTCAGGTGGGATGTAGCCTAGCCTGCGACTTTTGTGCAACGGGAAGACTTAAACTCATGAAGAATCTGACTGCTGCAGAGATGTATGATCAGGTAGAAATGATTGCAACTATAGCTCGTGAGCGGGAGAGGTCTAATCTCTCGAACATTGTTTATATGGGGATGGGAGAGCCCTTACTAAATTATAAACATGTACTAGAAAGTGTAAAAAGAATTTGCGGAACACCTGGTCTTGGTATGTCGCCTCGAAGAATTACCATAAGTACGGCTGGAATTGCTAAGGCGATAAAGCGATTGGGTGATGATGAAGTGAAGTTTAATCTCGCACTAAGTCTCCACGCGGCGAACGACAAGAAACGCTCCGAGATAATGGCAATAAATGATTCGAATAATCTCGAATCCCTTGCCGAAGCCCTAAGATATTTTCACGAGAAAACAGGGTCTAGAGTAACGTTTGAATATATCATTTTTCGAGATTTTAACGACGGTATTGAAGACGCTCAGGAACTGGCTATTTTCTGTAAAAATGTCCCATGTAAAATCAATATTATCGAGTATAACCCGATTGATGATGGACGATTTCAGCAAGCAGAACCTGAGAAAGTGGACGCCTTTAAGGACTTCCTTGAAGAGCGTAACTTGATCGTTAATGTGCGCAGATCGAGAGGCAAAGATATCGATGCGGCTTGTGGCCAGCTCGCAAATAAAAACGCGAGTGGAAAAGATTCACTAAGGAAATCCTAGGGGTATTCTAGTCGAGCTTTAAAATTGCCAAGAAAGCTGATTGAGGAACTTCGACAGAACCGATTTGGCGCATGCGTTTTTTACCCTTCTTTTGCTTCTCGAGAAGCTTGCGTTTACGTGTGATGTCACCGCCATAACATTTAGCTGTAACGTCTTTACGAACAGCGCTAATGGTTTCACGAGAGATGATTTTAGCACCGATTGCCGCTTGAATAGCAACCATAAATTGTTGTCGTGGTATCAGTTCTTTTAGCTTGATACAAATACGTTTTCCGAACGAATGAGCGTGATCTCTATGGATTAGAGCAGAAAGTGCGTCAACCTGATCTCCATTAAGCATGATGTCAAGTTTGACAAGGTTTGACTCTCTGTATCCGTCTGGGAAATAGTCAAAGGATGCGTATCCACGAGAAATGCTCTTGAGCTTATCATAAAAATCGAAAACAATTTCACCTAGCGGCATGCTGAAAGTAAGCTCAACTCTATCAGAGGTGAGATAAATTTGGCTTACGAGATCGCCACGTTTTTGAATGCAGAGGCTCATTACAGTGCCGATGTAATCGGACTTGGTGATGATTTGAGCTTTAATAAAAGGTTCTTCAACCTTGATTAGACCTTTGTTTTCAGGAAGATCAGATGGGTTGTTTATGACTTGCTGGGTTCCATTAGGCAGGTGGGCTAAATAGCTCACGTTAGGAACGGTTGTGATCACAGTCATATTGAATTCTCTTTCGAGTCGCTCTTGCACGATTTCCATATGAAGCATTCCCAAGAATCCACATCGGAATCCAAATCCCAGGGCAGCAGAGCTTTCAGGCTCAAAAACCAAAGAAGCGTCATTGAGCTGGAGTTTCTCCATAGAAAATCTCAACTCTTCGTAATCATCAGTATCCACTGGGTATAGACCCGCAAAAACCATGGGTTTGACATCTTCAAATCCGGTGACAGCCTCTGTACAAGGGTTTTCACAAGTAGTTAAGGTGTCGCCGACTTTAACTTCTTTTGCTTCTTTAATACCAGAAATAATATACCCAACATCTCCGATACTTAAAGTGTCTTTAGGGATTAAATCAAGACCTAGAACACCGATTTCATCAGCTATATATTCTTTATCTGTGGAGAGAAATTTTACTTTATCGCGACGATTAACGGTTCCATTAACCACACGGAAGTAAGCGATAATACCTCTAAAACTATTAAAAACGGAATCGAAAATCATTGCCTGAAAAGGTGCATCGACATCACCTTTAGGGGCCGGGACTTTTTCCACAACAGCTTTAAGAATCTCCTGAACGCCTAACCCCGATTTTCCAGATGCTGGGATTATGTCAGACCTATCACAACCGATAAGATCTATAATCTGGTCTCCTACCTCTTCCGGGTCAGCGGAGTCGAGATCCATTTTATTGAGAACGGGGATTATTTCTAGGTCGTGTTCGAGGGCGAGGTAGAGGTTGGAGATGGTTTGGGCTTCTATCCCCTGAGTAGCATCTACAATCAATAACGCTCCTTCGCATGCAGCGATGGAACGGCTCACCTCGTATGAGAAATCCACGTGCCCTGGAGTATCGATTAGATTCAAAATATACTGCTCACCATCGGTGTGGGTGTGCTGCATTTGAATTGCGTGACTCTTGATGGTGATTCCCCTTTCGCGCTCAAGGTCCATATCATCGAGTGTTTGCTCTTGCATCTGACGCTCAGTAATCGTACCAGTTTCTTGAAGGAGTCTGTCAGCTAGAGTGCTTTTCCCATGGTCAATATGGGCGATAATACAGAAGTTTCTAATGCGTTTCATTTGTGGCCTGTGTCAGTGCCGAAAACCCTCGGCGCGGCGCAAAAATAAGTCGTTAATAGGTGTTATCCACTAAATAGTTTTATACGTTGCACAGACGTCGTATATTTACATTCGTTAAATGCAAGATTTACAATGATTAGATTCCTTCATAGCACATTCATTTTGTGCTTTATTATTGCCATTTCAGCACCTAATGTTGTGGCTCAGAGTAATATAGTTTTCACTGCTCAGAAAAGTGCTGAAAAAATCATCGATTCCTATGGTGGATTCAATCACGCTGTAATCAACATGACTCGTGACGAATGGGACATTGTTAGAGCATGGGAAGGCTTTGATGAGAATGCATATCTTGAGACACTAAGCAGTTTTAAGGCATCATTTTCAGATGATCGTGAGAAGAGGAAAGCAAATAGACAAGCAAAAGTTCTTCAAAGCGATTGTGGATGTTGGGTTGAGCCAGACGCATCATATACAACAATGGTACCCCCTCCAGGGCTTGGTGGATTACAGCCAGGTGAAGAACAATGGGCTACTCAAGCAGGAGCCGGATGGGATGTTGATTGTTCCTCTGCGCCTATATCTTTTCCTGGATGGACATTTGAACTTTATGGAAGTATCTATGAAGAATTTTACGTTAATTCTAAAGGGATGATTTCTTTTGGAGGCGATGTAATAGACTGGACACCTACAAAATTCCCCGAAGCGGAGTACAATCAAATTGCGGGTTACTGGCAGGATACAGACAACCGTTCTGTGGGTGAAATCAAGTATAAAGTAACGCAAGATGCGGTATATGTAAATTATGTTGAGGTGGGGTATTACAACAACCACAACGACCTTTCAAACAGTTACCAAATCATTATTACGCCTAACGATGGTCTCATTGGTGATGGTAACAATGCACAGGTATGTTATCTAGATATGAACTGGGCGCATGGAGATATAGGTGGAAGTGGTGGTTGTTGTGGAGATACTCCAGGTGTTACGGGAGCCGACCAAGCTTCTACAGACGCTGTAGGACCTCACGTCCAATTTGGGCGTTTTAATCTTTTAGATGACACTTACAATGGTCCTTATGGTATTGGTCCAGGTTTTGATGATGGGATCAACTGGCTTGATTTCAAATTCTTTGATATCAATACAGCTGTTTCTAGTACGAATCTTCCGCCAGTTCCGACGGAAAATGTGGGGTGTGATACAATTACCATATGTTTAGGCCAAACCTTTGATATCGGGGTAAATTTTCTAGGACCTGAACCAGGCCAGTTTGTTACGCTTGATGTTACTCAAAACCTTTCTCCTGGAAATTCTATTACAGACTTTAGTTCAATTGATGGAGAAACGGCGAGTTTGAATGGGGTTTTCCAAGGTGACGAGGCTGGGGTTAGTACAATAGAGATTACCGCTACAGATGATGGAACACCCTCATCGGTAACTTCCCTAACGATGGTGATAGAAGTACTTAATGTGACGTTGCCAGAGTTGACAATTGAAGGGGATTTGGCTATTTGTGCTGGAGCTGCAACAGTAATCACAGCATTGGGGGATTTTGACAGTTTTTCATGGAACCTCAGCAGTCAATTTACTGACGGAAACGTAGCGACAATTCCTTTCGGCGGACTTATTGTTGTTACAGGAAACCTTGACGTTGGGTGTTCGGTTTCGGAGACCTTTTACATAGAGCAAACGCCTTATTATTTGCCCAATATTCAACCTTTACCGCTGGTTATTTGCTCTGACGACACGGCCTATGTGTCCGTCCTTGATCCGAACGATTTATACGTATGGTATGATTGGGAAGCTGATTGGAATGGGCTTGGAGGTGAGGTGTATGAAGTGGGGCCTAATGGTGACGAGGCTTGGCTTGCGCCTGGGATGTATCGACTTCTTGTTGAAGATGCGGGAGGTTGTTTCGGACAACGTGTTTTCTTGGTGGACGGAGTGGATTCAACGATTCCAGATGTTACGATTCCACCGATGTGTACAGGTCTAGATACAGTCGCCTTTGAGGGAGGATTTTCAAGTTCTGATGAAGGAGATTTAAATATATATCTGATTACATCTAATAATTTGGGATGGGAGGGTAGCTTTATAAATGTGTCTGTAAATGGAGAGGTGGTTTCAACCTTAACGCTTTCGAATAGTACTTTTGATACTTTTGCATATCCGATAGCTTTCGGAGACTTTATTGAGGTTGAATATATCTCCGCGGATCCTAGTGGTGACGTGAACAACCAGGTCCAAGTATACAATTGTGACAACAGTGAAAACTTGACGGAAATAAACAACTTGGTTCCAGGAATCATCTACTCCTCAGACGCTCAATGTGCAACACAGCCAGCTTTTGGGGTTTGGGACGAGGTAAGCGGACCTGCCACTTCTTGGTTTGAGAATGAACTTCAGTATAACACTTTATGGGCCCCTACAGAGTATGGAATGTATGAGATTTGTTTTTATGAAGAGAATTGTAACATTCCATATTGCTATGATATTGAGGTTACTCTTCCTCCGACTATAATATTAAATGAAACAGAAGTTTTCTTATGTGACGGAGAAGATTTGGAGTTATTTGCCGACACCACAGACGCAGGAGGTGCGGCGACGATTAACTGGCCCTACCCAGGAACGGATGATGTTTTAAATAATGTTTACAATTACGACGAATACACGGAGGCTATTATTGTAGTTGAAATTGAAAATGGGTGCGGGTCAGATGAGGCTCAGGTAGAGGTGACATCTCAATTTTCACCACTTATCGATAGCATGTTCCTATGTGATGAAGAGGATTCTATCACGATCGATCCCATTGAAGGAGACGAAAATTACGACTTTGATTACGAGTGGACTTGGAATGGTGGAGACATTGATGGCGACGATGAGCTTGTAGTAAATGCAACTGGATCTTACTGTGTTACTATAACAAACGAGTGCTTCCCCAATGGGGATTCTGATTGTGGATTTGTTGATATTGTAAGCCAAATCGACGGTGTTTTTGCCGCTGAAGCCGGAGGAGTTGTAAGCGATTGTACCGGCCTAGGGATTGACGCAGGAGAGTTTGTAACAATTGATTTAAATCTTCCTAGCGATCAGTATACAGCTACGTGGCCTGATGGCTCAACTGGAACAACCTGGACAATAGCTGAAGATTTACAAGCGACAGACGCACAAGGCAACTTGCTTTTCGACGAAGAGGGAAATCCAATTTGGGCTTATAACGGATCACAAATATGCGTAGACATTGAAGACCCGTATGGCTGTGGAGTTACAGAACACTGTGTTTTCTTATTTATAGGACAACAGCCGTCGATAAACCCAGATGTGAATGGTGTTATAGCGGCCCAGCTTGACCCTATCATAACGATGTGTCCGGAGATTCCTTATACGTTTGACTTGAATGCAATTCAACCAGGGCCTCCGTATAGTGATATATCATGGTCAACAGTTTGCAATGGTGAATACATTCATTTCGGAAATGACGAGTCTGAAACACTTACGAGTTGGCAGTTCCCAGAAGATTGTTGGGGACAGGTGTTAACAATGCAAGGAACTCTTGCTAATCCGTGTGCTCCAGGTGGATTGCTATTTGAAGTTGACGTAGAAGTAGATTATTGTGAAATCACTATTC
Organism: Bacteroidota bacterium; assembly: GCA_027619225.1. Lineage (GTDB taxonomy): Bacteria > Bacteroidota > Bacteroidia > Flavobacteriales_D > Sanyastnellaceae > UBA974. The sequence continues at coordinate 25,498 of JAQCFW010000004.1, read as the reverse complement.
CCAACGTATTTACTCCTAGGAATGCTGATTTGTTAAATCAGAAATTTGAGATCGAAGGATTAGAAAACTATGATGATGTACTCGTTAGAATTTTCGATAGATGGGGTAATCTCGTTTACGAAAACTTTAACTACCAGAACGAATCGGCTTGGTTCGGGGATGATGCTGCTGATGGAACGTATTGGTACACTTTGCTTCTTCCAAATGGTTTCGAACACCAAGGCACGGTTAGTATTTTCCGCTAATATTATTTGAGAAACAAGTAAATTTGGCAAAAGTACGCACCCGATATACCTGTTCAGATTGCGGAGCATCGTCATCACAATGGGTGGGAAAGTGTCCAGGTTGTCAAGCTTGGAACACGCTTGCAGCTGAAACGGTTGCCGATTCAGGAAAACGAACACACAGGTATGCTGAAGGTGATTCAGGTGGAGTCTTTAGACCTAGAGTCATGCCACTTTCCGAAGTCAGTATTGATAAAGTCACACGACTGTCATCTGGCGAGGTGGAGTTAGACAGAGTTTTAGGGGGTGGAGTTGTTCCGGGCTCCCTGATACTTCTTGGCGGTGAGCCAGGAATAGGAAAATCAACATTAATGCTTCAAGTTGCTATGATGGTTAGCAGCTTTGGCAAGAAGGTTTTATATGTAAGTGGCGAAGAAAGCCCTGAGCAGGTTCGTATGAGAGCTATGCGAATTGGAAAGGTGCCCGCTGACTTAATGGTCCTTCCCGAAACTCGGGTTCCTTTGGTTTTAAGCGCCCTAAGGGAAAATGATTATTCTTTGCTATTCATTGATTCAGTCCAAACTTTAGATCAACCTGAAATTGATGGAGCCCCTGGATCAGTTTCTCAAATCAGAGAATCCGTTGCAGCCATAACTGCACATGCAAAAGCACATGCACTCCCCGTTTTCTTAGTGGGTCATATTACCAAAGAAGGGTCTATAGCGGGTCCTAAAGTGCTTGAACATATGGTTGATGTAGTTCTTCAGTTTGAAGGAGATCGAAATCATGCTTATAGAATGCTTAGGGCTGCAAAAAATAGATTCGGAACCACATCGGAATTAGGTATTTATGAGATGCTTGGTGATGGATTAAAAGCTGTAGAAAACCCAAGCGAAGTATTGTTAGGTGAAGCAGGCGAAGCCTCAAGCGGATCGGCAATCTCCGTTGCTCTTGAAGGAGCCAGGCCCCTTCTTATAGAAATGCAGGCTCTCGTAAGTACGGCTGTTTACGGGACGCCACAGAGATCGGGAACTGGATTTGATCTGCGAAGGTTAAATATGCTCCTTGCTGTTTTAGAAAAACGCTGTGGCTTTAAGTTGGGCTCATTTGATGTGTTTCTAAATCTAGCGGGAGGGCTCAAGATTAAAGACCCCGCAAACGATTTGGCAGTTGTGGCAGCCATCCTATCATCAAGTTTAGACCTTCCTCTCGATCGTGATACATGTTACGCTGGAGAAGTGGGCTTAAGTGGTGAAATCAGACCGGTAGCTAGACTTGAAGAAAGAATGTCAGAAGCGGCTCGATTGGGAATGAAGCGCATGCTAGTAAGCGGTCATGGGAAAACCCCACCGGTTCCTAAAGGCCTTAAGCTTGTTGCAATTAAGAGAGTCTCTGATATCCAGAGAGTGATATTTTAAAGCAACTATTTTCCTTCCAGAACTACGACAAACTCTCCTCGGGGAGCTTTTTCCACAAATCGTGCAAGCACTTCGTGAACACTCCCTCTGACAACCTCTTCGTGAAGTTTAGATATTTCGCGACAAAGTACAATTCGCCTGTCTCCACATTCGTACTTAACAATCTCTTCAAGCAACTTAATCACCCTGTGTGGACTTTCATAAAGCACGGTAGTGCTAGATTCTTCAAGAATCGTTAACAGCCTTTTTTGCCTTCCTTTTTTATGTGGCAAAAACCCTTCAAAAATAAAACGGTCACACGGCAAACCCGAAACGACTAAAGCGGGGACGAAAGCTGTGGCCCCAGGGAGACAGCAGACATTAATATCTGCTTCAACGCAAGCTCGAACAAGTAAAAACCCTGGATCAGAAATTGCGGGGGTTCCAGCATCGGAACACAGTGCGTAGTTAAGCCCTGAATTAATTTGGTCTACAATAGCGTCCACCGCTCTGTGCTCATTGTGCAAATGGAAAGACCGAATGGGCCTGTCAATATCGTAGTGCCGCAAAAGCTTCCCAGTAGTTCTGGTATCTTCTGCAAGGATTAAATCTGCTGAACGAAGTACTTCAAGGGCTCTTTCTGTGATGTCTTTAAGATTCCCTATGGGCGTAGGCACAACATATAACTGACCTTTATTCATGACTGGAATCGCCTGTTTATTCGTTTGTTGAATGAGTCTAAAGCCTCCTCAATTTCATTACTTGTTCCCCTTGTTTTCATGCTTGAGTTGAATACCTTTTCTGCACTTTTAATGTTATTACATTGATCCACGAGATCTAACATATCATTAAATTTTATGTTGTCATTCGAAAATAAAGTAGAGGTGAAATTAGCTCTATCTACGATCGTAAGACCTTCACCGATAGAGTTGAGAGGAGAGGATTGTAGGCTTTCAGCCAAACTTCTCACTTTTAAATTCGCTTTTTTAGGAGGTGCACCCGTGACCTCTTCAATAGAAGAAATTAAATCCGTTTGAGACTTTTCACTTTCCTCATCTATTTCAGGATGTATGAGATCAACACCTTCTGCTCCCTTCTGAGAAAAAGTTTCAAGAGCGTTATAGCGCAAAACGGTAATCCGCTCGTACAGATTTCGTGATAAAGAATGCATATCGATGATTTCTTGGGTGGATAATTTACCAACCTTGAGATCTCTCACGTTATTATCAAGCTTGCTCACGAGCTCTTCGAGGCTTATGTACTTTTCAGGACTCATAGATGAGCATTTTGTATAATCGCAAATATACAGTTTGGAATAAGGGTCTCGCTAAAAATCATCATCATCAATATCGTTGAGATTATTAGATTTTCTTTCTTTCTTGTTTTTTTGCTTTTCCTCAGATTCCTCAGCACTTTTTGGGTCATCATCAATTGTTGATTCATTGGATTGTGCTCCAGCGTTTTTAATAGCCTCTTTTATCTTTTCGGCTTCATCTCTAAAAGCTTTTCTCCTGTGTGATTTATGTGCAGATCTGTCATAGCTATAAACGGGTTCATCAAGCGTTCCGTCCATGGCTAAAAAAACCATATTTCCCAGACCGTCATCTTCAATATTTCCAAACTGCACTTCTCGTGATTTTCGTAAATCCCTTAAAGAAAAACCTAAGGTATAATCGATCTTTCCAGAAAAGCTGTGTACCCCCTCTATACTAACATCCATTGCGGAAGAGTGTATGTTAATGTTGGGTATCGTGGTTGAAGAAGAAGAAATATAAATAGGAGATTCTAAATCATCTAATTGGATGTTTTTCAACCGCTTCCTCAAATCATTAGGGTCTACTAAAGGTGCCATCAACCTGTGTTCTTTAAGATAATCGGCTACATCGTCGAAGACCTCAAAATTTTCTAGACTACCATGAGAAACACCTACGTTTAGGTTTGCATTCAATGATTCAGAAGACCAAACCCCATCGTTTCCCCAACCCATTTTACATGTTCCAGCTATACTCAGAGAGCCTCCTATATGTTCAGCTCGGAGTGTTTTTTGGCCAAAATTATCGTAACAATTAAACAATTTCGGAATTGAAACCCCATCCGCACTTCCCGACAGATTTAGAGCCCAACCTTCTGCGCTTGGTCTGAATGACCCCTCTACTCTTACGAGTCCTTCTAAAGTCTTTGCTGTTGAGTTGATGATTTTAAATTTTGACGGGGTAACATTTGCACGAATTAAAAATGACTCACACTCAAGAGCATTCCAAGTTAGATTTTTTGATTCAATTTTGAGCGATAAATTAGAACCCGAGGGTAAAAAGGCCGAGCTCTTAGTGCTGTCCTCAGCAACAGTGTTGTTTTCCCACCAGCTTAAGATTGATCCTACATCTATTTGCTCTGCCTCTAGATTTATATCGCCTTCAATAGCACCCCCATCAAACCAATTTTCAACCCCCAGCAATTCGGCACGAACCTCTCCAACGTTCCCACCCCAATTATAGCCAAGTGTCTTGATTTGAAAATTTTTATTGTTGAAATGAGTTCTTAAGTTGCTTATGCTGTATGGAACCGCGTTTAGAGCACCGCCTATTTTTTCTGATTCAATGGTACATAAAAACCCATCAACTTCCCCCCAAGGTGATATACTAAATTCGGAACCGATATCTAACACGCCTTCTTTAGGTAAATAAGAGTATTTAGTGCTGTTAAGTACTGGGATCCAACTGCTATAAGGTGCTCCGGCGTCTATGGTTGTTTGGGTGGTGACTCTCCAATTGGCTGTGCTTGTGTTTATGCAATTCGCGTCACCACTTATTTGGATACCCTTAGAATCGATTTGAAATGAATGAATAGAAATACCTAAACTGTGATTATTTGTTAGATACGCACAGGTTCCCTCAGCCGATAACCGACCGGCTTTTACCATTGAAAACCCAGTAATTTCAGGTGAAAGAGATAAACTACTTTCAGGAAGCCTCCACGTCACTAAAATCTTTTCTTTTTCTACTTTTATCAATAGGCTTGCCTTCCCATCGCAATTAATTCCACTTAGATACCCTTCTAAGAATTCCTCTTTTACAATTCTTTCGAGCTTATTTACACTTAACTCATCTATTTGAATTTCAGCAAATAAATCTTGAGAATACTCAAATTTACCACTTAGAGCAATACCATTGAGATGGGCATGTATGATTGAAAGGGAAACAGAATCCTCCTCCCCCAATTGAAATTCGCCTGTAAACTCACCACTCAAAGGAAGTAATTCTGCGGTATTCTTTTCTCCGATTACTCTGCCATTTGCAAAAGAAATATCATAATTATTGCCCCTAATGTCTGCCCTAATAATCTCGACACTGTAGGTTTTATTGTCATTTGAATGGGCCGTTATTGACACATCTTCAAATCTAAAAAAATTTACTTTTACATCTGACTCTAACTCCGGTTTGTTCGTGTCTGGTATTTTTAAAATAGAGGTGTTCCAGTCGCCATTTCCGGCTTGTCTTACATTTATTTGTCCTTCTTCTAAGATAAACGACTCAACGATAGGGTCTGAGAAGAGCACGTCCCACAGAGATAAAACCACTCCTAGTCTAGCGGCTGTAAGTATTGTGTCTACAGGGTTTACCGTTATGTTTGTGGCTCCACCGAGGGCGATATTGTTTAAGTTTACCCTCACTTTCGGGAATTCAGACCAAACCAAGACCTCGATCTCCTCTACGCTCAATTCCACCCGGAGTTTATCACCAACTCGTTCAAGAGCAAAAAGCTTAATCCGCTCCTCATTAGCCATTACTATGATTGTAATCGCACTTATTGTGAGCGATATGACAACCCCGATGGTTACTAATATTCTACGTTTACTCATTTCGTAAATAGTCACCCATGTGGGTGAGCCCCCCTGATTTTATCAATTCTCGGAAATCTCTATTGTTTTCAGGATTGAGTTTATATTCTCTAATTCTATCAGAACCACCTCCACTCTTCCTGATGACTTCAAATTTATTTAATGTATCATCTTTAAGCAACGCCTCCCAAATTTTAACCTTTTCGTCATCGTTACCATCAAAACGATAGACATGAATAACGTCTTTATCGCGTTTTGCAAAGAGAATATTCCATCTCTGAGAATTTTCAGTTTTAGAACTTAAGATGTAGTAACCTGCGAATTTCCGTAGAACATTTTCCTCCCCTAAAACGACTTGGTCAGTTCCGAAAGAAACGTATTGAGGGTGGATGGATAGATTTTCATCTAAGTCATCGCTTTGTTCAGAGAAAGTCCAATCTCCCTGCCAAGATTTAGGGAAGTGATTTTTATCACACCTGTTCAAAGGCATTGCTTCGGGGAAAGTTACTTCAATACATCCGCTTAGGATGAGTAATGCGCTAAACGCAATCAGTAAGATATTATTTCTAAGCATCATCAATTTCTTTTAAAGATTACATTATCAAAGCGAGTACTCCGACTACAAAACAGTAAACGGCAAACCACATTAGATTAGTGCCTTTCACGAGTTTAATCATCCATTGACATGCGGCAAGCCCAGCAACAAATGCTGCGATAACACCGATTGTATATCCTACATATGGAACGGAAGTTTGACTAACTACAGTAGCGGATTCATTTCCTAGGATATCTTTTATTTCAAGTAAGTTTGCCCCGATTATTGGAGGAAGCGCCATTAAGAAGCTAAATTTTGCTGCTTCCGCTCTTGAGATTCCGAGCAGAAGGGCAGCTCCAATGGTACTTCCCGAGCGACTTATACCAGGCAAAATGGCTCCCGCTTGTGCTAAACCTATCACAATAGAGGCGCCTACACCAACAGAACTCCTAGGCTTAGATTTTACTTTTTGTGAAATAGCTAGGATTGCAGCAGTGACAATTAGCATAGCTCCGACAAAAGAGCTTGAGGCGAGACCTTCAATTTGGTCTTTGAAAGCTAAACCAATGATGGCTGCAGGAATAGCACTTAAAACAATAAGCCCTACATATTTCCGCGCCTTTTCACCCTCCTCATTTTTCTTGAAAACTCCTGTGATTAAATTTAAGATATCCACACGGAAAACCACAATCGTACTCAAAGCGGTAGCTCCGTGTACCAGAACGGAAAAGGTCAAATCCTCTTCGGGAAGCTGAAGTATGGCAGTCCCTAAAGTCAAGTGGCCAGAACTCGAAACGGGAAGAAACTCTGTTAAACCCTGAATGAGCCCTAGAATTAGGTATGAAAAAATTTCCCAGAGATGAGTCATTAGCGGGTTAAGATTTTTTAAGAATAGCAAATAAGATGGTGCCGTATCCCAATAGGACTATATACGGTGCAAGGGTTATTCGTCTGAAATTAAAAATCTCGTAACTAAATACGTTTGGATCATCAGATCCCCCACCACTCATTAGAATATATCCAACAACCAACAGCACAAGTCCCAGCCCTAATAATTTGTAGTTAACAGCAGAAAAGGCAAAGTTTCCATTGTTAGAATTTTTATCCAGTTCGTTCTTCATAATGCGAATTTAGGTTAATGAAGTTGGCCTACATCGAGTCGCAAGTAACGGTTTACAGCTAAAGCGGTTGATAGAACCCCTAAGACCCCCCCCAGAAAGGTAAGCCCGGCAGCGATGTATATTAAATAAAGAGGCTCAAGTAAAAAAGCAGTTGAACCAAGTGGGCCTTTTAAAATGGAAAGGGTTAACACGATTAACGCAAATGAAAGAAGCCCGGAACTGATCCCAAGCACAAGTCCCTGATGAAGGAATGGCCTACGAATAAACCCAGGCCTTGCCCCTACAAGTTGCATGTTTCGTATTAAAAAACGTCGAGCAAAAACGGTGAGTCTCACTGTATTATTCATTAGAGCGAGGGCAATAAATAAACAAACCCCAGCAAGAGCAAGTAGCGGTAGCATGAGTTTGTTAATTGTTTTCTCAATTTTTGCGAGCAGTTCGTCTTGCCAAATTACTTCTGCAACGCCATTCACATTTTCAAGCCTAGTAGCAATTTCCTTAAGCTTGACAGAATTCCCAAATTTAGACTTTAACCGAATATCCATCGCAGGAGGAAGAGGTATGTAGCCTAAAAATTCCACAAATGATTCGCCCAAATCTTGCTCAAGTTTTTCAGCGGCTACTTCTGGGTCTATGTAAATAGCTTCTGCTACGGCTTTGTCTGTTTCAACAATTGCAAGTGCTTTGTTCAGGGTTTCAATATCGAGGTCTCTCATGAAATATACCTGCATGCGAACCTCTTGTCGCAGTTGTTTTTCCCAACGTGCCCCTAAAAACGAAATTACAGAAATCATCCCAATTAAAACAAGCGTTAATGTCATTCCCACGACCGTTGTGAAAGTTGTGGTTGCCTGAGATGCAGGGAGTCTATTCTTGTTTATGCGATGCTTAGAATCCATACCCCAAAGATGCACCCACACAGCGTTATTACGGACAACGTTAAAAAAAGTTATGCTATTTAGAATGATTATGAATAACATGATGTTCTATACCATAAAGTAGGTATTTTTGCACTATGATTAAAGTTAGTGATTCAGCTAAACAGCATGTGATAAAACTGCTAAGCGAAGCAGGTCGTCCCAAAGGAAGCTTTGTGCGTGTAGGAGTGAAAGGAGGCGGATGCAGCGGCCTTATGTACGAGATGGACTTTGATCACCAAGTAAAAGACGGTGATCAAGAGTTCGAGGACAAGGGCGTGAAAATAGTAGTCGATAAGAAGAGTTTCTTGTACTTAGTAGGAACGGAGCTACGTTACAGTGGCGGTCTCAACGGAAAGGGGTTCGAGTTTTATAACCCCAACGCCAACCGAACCTGTGGTTGTGGTGAAAGTTTTTCATTATAGATAGACTGAGATGAAGGGAACGGAAGAAGAAAATTTACTCAGTGAGGTTACTGAGAAAAATTACGAATACGGTTTCACGACTGAAATCGAATCGGACACAATAGCGCCAGGACTAGATGAAAGCGTTATTAGAACGATTTCGAAGAAAAAAAACGAACCTGACTGGCTGTTGGACTGGAGATTGGAGGCTTTTGATGCTTGGACTAAAATGGAGGAGCCGGAGTGGGCACATGTTGCCTACGAGAAGCCCGACTTACAATCAATCAGCTTTTACTCCGCGCCCAAGCAAAAAAAGGAACTCGCCTCTTTAGACGAAGTTGATCCAGAGCTATTAAAGACGATGGAAAAGTTGGGAATCAGCATAGAGGAACAGAAGAAGCTGAGTGGAGTGGCGGTAGATTTTGTGATGGACAGCGTTTCAGTGGCGACATCGTTTAAAGAGACATTGGGAGAAATGGGAGTGATTTTTTGCTCACTTGGTGAAGCAATACAGGAGCACCCAGAGCTTGTACGCAAGTATTTAGGAACAGTAGTCCCGCAGAGAGACAACTACTACGCAGCTTTGAATTCTGCTGTGTTTACAGATGGATCGTTTTGCTACATCCCTAAAGGCGTAAGGTGCCCGATGGAGCTCAGCACGTATTTCAGGATTAACCAAGCCGGAACAGGTCAGTTCGAGAGAACTCTGATTGTTGCTGATGAGGGCAGTTACGTGAGTTACCTAGAGGGATGCACAGCTCCACAGAGAGACGAAAATCAGCTTCATGCCGCCGTTGTAGAGCTCATTTCTCACGATGAGGCGGAGATAAAGTACAGCACAGTACAGAATTGGTATCCTGGAGACAAAGATGGTAAGGGCGGTGTCTTCAACTTCGTGACAAAGAGGGGGATTTGTCACAGGGCGTCAAAAATTAGTTGGACCCAGGTGGAGACAGGTTCTGCGGTGACTTGGAAATACCCGAGCTGCATCCTGAAAGGCGATGACAGTATCGGAGAGTTTTTCAGCGTCGCTGTGACGAATAACAAGCAACAGGCTGATACCGGAACGAAGATGATTCATCTAGGTAAAAGGACCCGTTCGACCATCATTTCTAAAGGAATTTCTTCGGGAGAGTCTCAGAATTCTTATAGAGGCTTAGTCCAAATTCATCCAGGTGCAGAAAATGCACGCAACTTCTCAGTTTGCGATTCTCTTCTTATGACTGACAGATGTGGAGCCCACACCTTTCCGTATATAGAAGTAAAAAATCCAACTGCTCAGATTGAACACGAGGCAACAACTTCGAAAATCGGTGAAGATCAAATTTTCTACTGCCAACAACGGGGAATCGAAGAAGAGGAAGCGATAGGCCTCATTGTGAAGGGTTATGCGAAGGATGTCTTAAATAAACTGCCTATGGAGTTTGCAGTTGAAGCACAAAAATTACTAACGATTTCATTAGAAGGAAGCGTAGGATAAAGCTGAAAAGCAACTTAGAATGCTAAAAATTAAAAATTTACACGCCAAAGTTGGCGACAATGAGATTCTTAAGGGTCTCAACCTTGATGTTAAGCCAGGTGAAATCCATGCAATCATGGGTCCTAATGGATCTGGGAAATCGACTCTAGCTGCAGTATTAGCGGGTCGTGAAGCATACGAGGTGACTGACGGAATGGTGGAATTAGATGGCACGGACTTACTCGATCTTGAAGCGAGTGACCGCGCTCGTGAAGGAGTTTTCCTCGCTTTCCAATATCCTATTGAGATCCCAGGTGTATCTAACTTAAACTTTATGAAGGCCGCTGTTAACGCAAAGCGCGCTCACCAAGGCCAGCCACCCATAAAAGCAAAGGACTTCCTCGCCAAGGTAAAGGAGTGTTCTTCTCTTGTGGAATTAGATGGTAGACTTAGCGAACGCTCTGTGAACGAAGGGTTTTCTGGAGGAGAAAAGAAACGCAACGAGATTTTCCAAATGGCGATACTCGAACCTAAGCTTTGTATTCTAGACGAAACGGATTCAGGCCTCGATATTGACGCTTTGAGAGTCGTTTCTAAAGGGGTGAATGCGATGCGTTCGCCAGACAGAGCTTTTATTGTAATCACTCATTACCAAAGACTTTTAGATCACATCATTCCCGACTTCGTTCACGTTTTATCGAATGGTATCATCGTAAAAAGTGGCGGCAAAGAGCTCGCGCTTGAGCTTGAGGCTAAGGGATACGATTGGATTAAGGAAGAGCAGAATGCTTAGTATATGACAGTGCTCACAGAAATATTTAAATCTACCCTCCCACCTCCGACTCGGAAATCTGAGAGGTGGAAATATTCGCCTATTGCGAAGCTTTTAAACTCCACCCTTTCTACAGACTCATCAGAGATAGATAGTGGGTTTTCAAATGATATACCTCCCAATCCGGTTGCTGGGCTCGAGGCATATAGGCTTGTATTTAGAAATGGCACGTTCGATTCCTCTTTGAGTGACCTTCCGGTTGCCAAAGGTGTGATTTGCATGCCCCTCAGTGAAGTATCAGCCGAGGATGCTCCAGAATTTAAAAACACATACTCAAAGACTGAATGGGTAGGCGAGCTTAATGAGAGTTACCAACAAGATGGGATGTTCTTGAAAATCGCCCGAAATATTAAACTTGACAGGCCGGTTTTAATTCATCACTTGACTGACGGAAAAGATGTGGCAAGTTTCCCCAGACATTTTGTGAGAGTAGAAGAGGGGGGAGAAGTAGATGTGGTTGTTTGGTCTAGCGCGTCAAAGAATTCAAGTGGAATGTACAATGGCATTTTAGAGGCTTCAATAGCTCCCAACTCCACTTTAATGCTTGAAAAAATTTGCAATGAGGATGGAGAAATCTATCACTTTTCACACGAGAACATCATACAAGAACGCGATAGTAAATTCAAGATGCACACCTTCACGGTGAAAGGTCACTGGGTCAGGAACGAACTTGAAATTATCTCACGTGGAAAGGGAACGGACTCGATTTTTAACGGGGCTTTCCTGCCGACTGGAAATGAGCACGTGGACAACCACACCACCATGGATCACACCAGCACGGATGGAACTTCGTCTGAGCTTTACCGTGGCATTATGTATGGGACTTCTACAGGTGTTTTTAATGGAAAAGTTTTCGTTAGACCTGATGCCCAAAGAACGAATGCCTTTCAGCAGAACACGAATATTGTAGCCGACCGTGGAGCGTCAATCAATGCAAAACCCGAGTTGGAAATCTATGCAGACGATGTAAAATGCGCCCATGGATGTACGGTGGGACAATTTGATTTGGATGCTTTATTCTATCTTAAATCACGTGGAATTGACGAAAAAGCTGCCAAAGCTCTTCTCGTCGAGGCGTTCTTAGCTGACGTTATTTCTAACGTTCCGAGCACAGAACTTCGTGAGGAAATCATGAAAATCTATACAGAAAGACATGGTTGGTAAGGATGAGAACACATACGACGTTCAGGAGATCCGCAGAGAGTTTCCCATTCTTGAGAGACAAGTAAACGGTCACCCACTCATCTACTTAGACAGTGCTGCTTCCTCCCAAAAGCCTCGCGCTGTCATCGAGTCACAACGTGAATATTTATCTCACTTCCACAGCAATATTCACAGAGGAGCTCACGCCCTCGCCACCCAAGCTACAGAAGCTTTCGAGGGAGCCCGCGAGATAGCCCGAGAATATTTTAACGCCTCGAAGTCCTCGGAAATCGTCTTTACTTCTGGAGCGACAGACAGTATCAACCTTGTCGCTGGAACTTGGGGGAGGTCCAATCTTAAGAGCGATTCGACCATATTACTGACCAGACTTGAACACCACAGCAACATCGTTCCATGGCAAATTTTAGCGACTGAGATAGGATGTAAAATTGAAGTTGTCGATATTTTGTCTGACGGATCTTTAGACTTGTCGGATTTCAACGAAAAACTCAGTCTTAAACCTGCCCTTGTATGTTTTTCACACGTTTCCAATACGCTTGGGACGATTAATGATGTAAAAACCCTAACCTCACTTGCACATAAGGCGGGGTCTGTAGTGTTAATCGATGGCGCTCAGGCGGCACCCCACTGTCAGGTCGACTTGCAAGACCTAGATTGTGATTTTTATGCTTTTTCAGGCCACAAAATGTACGGCCCTACAGGCATAGGAGTACTTTATGGAAAGCTAGATTTGTTAGAGTCGATGCCGCCCTGGCGCGGGGGAGGGGAGATGATTTCCTCCGTTAGTTTCGAAGAACCCACGACGTTCAACATCCCCCCGTATAAATTCGAAGCGGGCACACCCAATATCTCCGGAGTAATAGGTCTCGGTCAGGCTATTTCATGGGTGAAATCTATCGGAGTTGATAAAATCGCCGCCCACGAACTCGCCCTCACCGAGTACGCGCACAAGAAGCTACTGACGATTGAAGGCCTTAAAATTTACGGAACGGCAGAGCACAAGGCGGGAGTTGTAAGTTTCCTCGTAGATGGAACACACCCTTCAGACCTCGGCACCTTGCTAGATCAACTCGGGATAGCAGTCAGAACAGGATCCCATTGTACTGAGCCTCTTATGAAGCGTTTGGGTGTTTCTGGTACGGTAAGAGCAAGTTTTGCAGCTTACACAACATTTGAAGAAATCGATGCCCTTGTTGCCGGACTTGAGAGGGCAATCAAAATGTTAAGGTAGTTTATAGAATTATTTCATGAATATCTTTACCACATGAATAGAACTAATCAAGTAAATTCTAGGCAAGATGAAGTTATAGATGAATTCGATATGTTCTCGGATTGGATGGAGAAGTACGAGCATATTATTGAGATAGGGAAGGATCTTCCTCCCATGGAGGAAGAGGATAAGGTGGAAGAGAATTTGATTAAGGGATGCCAAAGCCGGGTTTGGCTTTCAGCAAAACTCAACTCACAAGGAGAGGTGATTTTCTCCGCCGACAGCGACGCCATCATCACGAAGGGATTGGTCGCCTTAATGGTACACATTTTGAGCGGCTCCAAAGCCTCAGTGATTGCCGCCGCCGACCTCTACTTCCTAGAAAAGATAGGCCTACACGAACACCTCAGCTCGACACGTTCGAATGGACTTGCTTCAATGGTAAAGCAGATGAAGATGTATGGACTTGTTTTTTCTGCACGTTCTTAGCCATGCGAGCATAGCGAAATGATTTCCCTCCTCAACAACATCAGCCCCGACTTTAAGAAACTTCTCTCCGGAAGCAGCCTTGTGATGGCGTTTAAAGTCGCAGGAGCGGGAGCGGGATACATTTTTGCCTACTTAATTACGACGAACTATGGAGCAGAGTCTTTCGGGATTTTCGAACTCAGCCTAACTGCCCTTACCATCGCAAGCTTATTCGCTAGACTGGGTCTTGGAGGAGCCTTGGTAAGATTTATTCCTGAATTCGTTGAAAAGGGAGCAGGCGTACACCTCCGCAAAGTTTACAGACTGGCACTATTTCTATCTCTGCCGTTTTCAATCTTTCTGGGTGTTTTGCTTTATTTATACGCTTACGAGTTGGCCATGGTATTCGGGAATGAAGGTCTCACGACCCCATTTAGAATTGTGGCTCACATTGTTCCTTTTGCAACCTCATATCAAATAAATGCAGAGGCATATCGAGGCATGAAAAAGATGACTGGTTACAGTATTCTTCAAAGAGGGACAGTTATCATCATTGCGATAGCGGCCTTCTTCATCCTACAATTTCAGGGCTATGAAACCCACTTAATTCCGCTTTTTTCATTCGGGACAGGAGTGGTTTTGTTGTCAATTTTTGCAGCTTTTGCAACACCAAGAGCTCTGTCAAAGCAAGTCGTTTCACAAACAACTTTCAAGACTGACGAAATCGCTATAAAACCACTTCTAAAGGTGGCATTCCCCATGCTTATAAGCACGTCGATGTTTATGATTATGAACTGGACCGACACTCTGATGATTGGGTATTACCTGGATGAGTCAGAGGTGGGAATCTATCGCTTGGCATTCAAAGTAGCCACCCTCATAACGTTCGCTCAGTTTGCAATCAATAGTATAGCAGCTCCTATGTTCAGCTCCTTTAATGCAAAGAACGATCTGGCAGGTCTCCGAAAGATGACCCGCAATATCGGGTATATGAACCTCATTACCAGCACCCCCATTTTCATAGCGATTCTCATCTTCCCGAGTTTTGTTTTAGACTTCTTCGGCGAAGAGTTTACGGCGGGGGTTGCCCCATTAATTGTCCTTGCTATAAGCCAAATCATCAATGCTATTTGCGGCCCAGTGATGTACCTCCTCAATATGACCGGGAAGGAAAAGCAAGCTCGAAACATCATCATTGTCGCCTCCATCATAAATGTAGCTCTCAACCTATACTTTATTCCAATTTACGGTCTAATGGGAGCAGCTATTGCCACTGGAGTGAGTACTGTTGTTTGGAATATCATGGCAGTTTTTCAGATTAAGAAGGAGTATGGTTTCATTTCTATTCCACACCCATTTTAAGCACTCAAGTGAAAAAAGATTCTCTAAATTTTTTCGTAATAGGAGCGGCTAAAGCTGGTACCACCACAGTTTTCGAGCGCCTCAATGCTCGATCAGATGTCTACCTCAGCCCTCTCAAGGAGCCCAATTACTACTCCTCGGACATCGATACCTCCAAGTTCTCTCCCGAATTTCGTGCGAACACCCGCCTAGACCTGTCGGACTACTTCTCTCAATCCCCCCTCCCCATACTTCAAGTTGGCTTTGTTCGCGACCCCTTCGAGTACGCCTCTCTTTTTACGCCCGCCCCCTCAACTGCGCTTCTCCGAGGAGAATGCAGTACCTCCTATTTGTTTTCGCAAGCCGCCCCAGCTGCGCTTTCAGCGGAACATCCCAATGCACGCATCTTAATCATGCTCCGAAACCCCATCGACCGCTTGTACTCCCATTATATGATGGCCCGCAAGTACGGCTTCACGTCACTTCCCCTACGCGAGGCCGTAGAAAAAGATCTCGCCCATCCGTCACCGGGCTGGGGCACGAGCGAGCTCTTCGTACAGTTGGGACTATACTCTCAACAAATCTCACGTTGGCGTGCCCATTTCCCGGACGCCCAAATAAAAATCATGCGTACCGAAGACCTTCGAGCGCCTGAGAAATGGCAAGGTCTCCTCGATTGGCTCAACCTCCCTCAGGCAAAAACTCATCACAACAAAAGCGACGCAAATACAGGAGGTCTCGCCCGCTTCGAAAAGCTTAATCGCTTTCTTACTTCGTACAGGCTTAAGCACAAACTCGGCAACTTTATCCCATCTGGCCTTAAGAAGAAGCTAGTGGCTTGGTATTACAATTCCGATGCTCTCCCGAAGATGACCTCTGAAGAGAGAGAATATGTAACAGGACTTTACGCTGAGGAAATCACAACGTTGCAGCGTGAACTAAAATTAGAAGTAGGTCATTGGAAATAGGTGAAAGAATCCAGCACGAAGTTTAATCACATCCTTTTCCCGCTTCTGCTTCTAACCTCATTATCTCTTTCGCGAACGCCTTCATGTTCTCATCTCGCACAGGGGTAGAAGGCGGGAATTTCTCTTTGCGATGATCTACTTGCACTCCGTCCTTCCAAAACCTAAAACAAACGTGTGGTCCTGTAGCGAGTCCAGTAGAACCTACAAGCCCTATGGTTTCTCCTTGTTTAACCCTATCACCTAAAGATACGAGGCGCTTACTCATATGTAAATATTGCGTTTCGTAAGTGTTGTTGTGGCGAATCTTGACATACATCCCATTGGCCTTTGTGTAACTAGATTTTGTGACCACGCCATCACCCACGGAGAGAATAGGTGTGCCGGTTTTTGCTGCATAATCTGTACCCAAATGGGGTTTTACTCTCTTTAATACAGGATGAAAACGCTTCTTGTTAAAGCTGCTGGAAATACGTGAAAACTCAACGGGTGATTTCAGAAAGGCCTTCCTCAAAGACTCTCCTAGTGGATCGAAATAATCTGAGCCATCGCCTTGGTCGAATCGGTATGCTGGGAGATCTATTCCGTGGTGGTTGAAGCTGCAGAAAAGTATGGTAGGCATTCCCACGTCCTTTCCGTTCACCCTTTTACGTAAGTAATACGCATCGAAAGCATCTCCCGGCTTTACGTGTGTGAAATCTATGGTCCATGCGTACACCTTCGCCATAGCGACTGCGAGGTTAGTGGGCACGCCCAATTTTTCAAAATCAAGATATAAAGAGGTGGTGATCTCACCTTGTACCCTTCTGTAAATGGTGTCTACATCGTATGATCCGAGCCGTGCTCCCAAGGTGTCCTTCAAAGAGAAAACCACGTAGTCTAAGTCATTTCTTTCATAGATAAGCCAAACCGGGATCTCGCTGGTGTCCCTCTCTGAAGCAAGCCACCATCGCTTTCCACCTCGCATGTTTCTAACATCGTACACCTCCCTACTATTCGCTGCAAGAGTAGCGATTTTACCTGCACCCATCCCGAAATCATCAAGAAGATGCGAGAGGGTTTGGTCTTTGCGAATCGTGCCAGAATCCACGACAAGACTGTCCCAAACCAAATCGAATCGAATCACTGGATCAGGAACAATAACTGCAGAAAAAGTAGCCTGTCCGCCTGAGTTTTTGGACTTAGTATGATTACAACCTAAGAACACAAGCACACTGAATACGATCGCAAAAATAACAAATAATCTCATGTACTCTGTGATCTACTTTATCCCGAAAACTTCACGACTCACCCAACTTTTACCCCAATCTTCGAGTTCCTGATCATTCCACAATTCTGGAAAGAAGATGCGCTTTTGGAAACGAGGGGGGAGATATTTCTGCCAGTTAGTTCCACCTGTAGCTGCGATATCTTCAGGGTCGCGCTGTAAATAGCGAACGGCAGATTTGTAGTGTGCCAGAGTCCAGTTTACGTTTACGTTGATGTCTAACCACCGCATCGCTTGGTGCAAGTCATCTTTAATGTCAGAATCCTCTTTAGAAAACTCGAGCGAATCTGCAGCAGCTCTAACATTTGAGGTGAAGGTTTTTACAGCCAACTCCTTTAACTCTGTATCGTATTTCTTCTCAAATTGTTTAAGAGTGAGAGTTTTCGCACCAGATTTTAATTCAGAGGCCCCTTCTCTCCAGTAGAGGTGGTCGAATATTTGCGGAATGTCTTTCAATGAATATCCTGCAAATTTTTCTCTGTGATTTTTATGAGCAATGCGGTCTAAAGATGTGCTATAGATTTCCACCTTTCTATATTGAGCGCTCTGGAATCCACTTGCAGGGAGGAGCGACATGCGGAATTTCAGGAACTCACCTTGATCCATGCCGTCGACCATAATATCAAAGCTGCTGGTTAGAGTCTCAAAGTAGCGATTGATTCTCCTTACGCGCTCTAATAAAAATTTAGGGGTGAGAACTCCACCTTTAACCGCTTCATCGAGACGATCGAATTCGTGTATAGCAAGTTTGAAGTACAGCTCTGTAATTTGATGATAGATAATGAATACTTTCTCATCAGGATATGGAGTGATTGGCTGTTGAAGATTTAGCAGTGTATCTAGGTTTATATAATCCCAATAAGTGAGGAAGTCAGCATACAAAAGACCATCTAAATAAGAAGATAAATCTTGGCCCATAGCAGAATATTTATTCTGCAAGAGGTCTAACTTCTCTAATATCTCTGGCTTAAAATCGTTTGTGTTAGGCATAGATTAAGATTTTATTGTAGCAATACATTTTAATTCAATCGCAATGGGAGTGGGAAGACAGTTTATCTCAACCGTAGTTCTGCAAGGTCTCTTGTCCCCAAGCTCTGAAAAATATTCTGCATAAATACGATTAAACTCAGAAAAGTCCCTTGACATATTTGTTAAAAACACGGTAACATCGACAAGCTCATCCCATGAACTCCCGCTCGCTTCTAAAACAGCTTTCACATTCGCAAAAACGGCGTGAACCTGAGCAGCAAGATCATAGTTTATAATCTCTCCTTCTGGGGAAAGTTCCAAACCAGGCACTTTGCTGTCGCCTAAACCCGATCCTGCTATACGTGGCCCCACTCCACTTAAGAATAAAAGTTCACCCACTCTTCTAGCGTGTGGGTAAGATCCCACAGGTTTAGGTGCATTATTTGTAGAAATACTATCGCTCATGCACCGAAGGTAGTAACTTGCGGCTATGCGTTACGAAAAATTACCATCTGCGTTATACACACGCAATAGAAAAGCTTTGGCTGACAGATTAGATTCTAATGGCTTAAGCCTGTTTTTTTCAAATGATATTTATCCAACTAGTGCAGATGGAACGATGCCTTTTGTTCAGGCAACTGATATTTTCTATTTGAGTGGAGTAGATCAAGAGGAAACAATCTTACTTCTTTTTCCAGAGGCACATTCAGATGCAGATAAAGAGATTTTGTTTATGATTGAGACCAGTGATGAGCTGGCTGTTTGGCATGGAGCGAAACTCACTAAAAAAGAGGCCAGAGAATCTACAGGCATTCGAAACGTTCAGTGGCTATCCGCATTCGAAAGCACGCTTCACAGGCTTATGGCAGAAGCAGAATTGCTTTACTTAAACGACAACCCTCATACCCGCGCGAGTACACGAGTTGAAACTCGTGAAGTACGGGAAAATAAGAGGGTCAGAGAAAAATACCCAAATCACATTACTGCAAGAACAGCTCCTATTCTATATGATTTAAGAGCAGTTAAGCACAATTCGGAAATTTTGCAAATGCAACGCGCTTGTGATATTACAAAAGCAGGGCTTGAAAGAGTACTTCAATTTGTAAAGCCGGGCGTAATGGAGTATGAAATTGAATCAGAATTTCTTCATGAATTTATAAGAAGAGGTTCGAGAAGATTTGCCTACACGCCGATTGTCGGGAGTGGTGCAAACGCTTGTGTACTTCATTATGTCGAGAATAATAAGGAATGTCAAGCCGGGGATGTGGTACTTATGGATGTGGGTGCTGAGTATGGCAATTACGCAGCTGATATGACCAGGTGTATCCCTGTGAGCGGAAAATTTTCAGATAGGCAGCTAGCGGTGTATAACTCAGTTTATTCAGTTATGCAAGATGCAATGAAACTACTCAGACCTGGCGTAAGTTTACATGAATATCACAAGCAAGTAGGGGAACTTATGACGAAGCAGCTTCTCGATTTGAAGCTTATAGACAAGCATGACGTGTCTAAACAATCAGCATCCTCTCCTGCCTACAAAAAGTATTTCATGCATGGAACTTCTCACTTTATAGGTTTAGATGTTCACGATGTAGGACATTGGCAAAATCCTATACAAGCAGGAAATGTTCTCACATGTGAGCCAGGAATTTACATCCCTGAAGAAGGCCTGGGAATACGCTTGGAGAATGATATAGTAATCACTGAGAATGGGTTCGTTGACCTAATGGCACACATCCCTATTGAGGCTGAAGAGATACAAGAGAGCATGAACTCTTAGACCTTTAAGAAAAGCAAGATAATTTACACTTGGATTCACTAACTTGTGTGCCAAATAAAGATGGAATAAGATGAATAATTTTTGTAAGATTTTAGCGGTGTCGATGTTTTTTATTTCAATGAATTTCACAACTGTAAACGCCCAGTTTATTGGATATACAGTTGAATTAGACACAATGTTTTTAGAGGAAGGGAGCGACTTAGAATTCTTTGGCACATATCGTGTTTACGCGAACTTTACAAATCAGAACGATGCAATTAGCGCTTTATTTTCAGATGTAGCTGCTCTTGATACTCCCCCTATGTTTATAGATGCCCCATGCGGATGCCATAATCCAGTTGACGGAAGTTCGGTGATGGATGCTACAAACAACTCAGTTTTTTGGAGCACTGTCCCAGACTGGGAATTCGACACTTATTGGACAATAGGAATGACAAGTGGTGACGCTGTTGGTTTACTACCCCTGTCTGTTGGAATGCCTAATGGAGATGAAATTTGCTCGGGCTCTTCAAATGACGGAGCATTATTCGTGATTGAGATTCCTCCAAATGCATTGGCAGGTGAGAATTTAAGGGTGTTAATTGCTCAAGTAACAACATGTGGAGATTGGTCGCTTCAGACGTGTATTTCAACTTTTGTCAATGCCGCCCAAACAAATGTAGAAGATAATTGCCCAGACCTTTTGGTGGTTGTTCATCCATACTTAAATGGGGAGTGCGTTAACGATTCTGACGGTGATGGCGTTTGTGATGAATTTGAAATCGAAGGGTGTTACGAGCCAGGAGCTTGTAACTATGATCCAAACGCCACAGACGACAGCATGAATTGTGATTACACATGCTATGGTTGTATCGAACTTGATGCATGTAATTTTAATGCGATCGCAACTGTTGATGATGGAACGTGTGATTTTTTAAGTTGTGCTGGCTGTACGAATGCGATGGCATGCAACTACGACATGGAAGCGACAATCGACGACTCCACTTGTTTTTTGTCGGGAGACCCTTGTGATGATGGAGACCAGTATTCTTTTGACGATGTGATTCAAGATGATTGTTTGTGTTTGGGATATGGATGCAATGATCCGGATGCATGTAACTACTCCGCGTTAGCGATTCCAGACCCTGCAGTTTGTAGCTACTTGAGTACGTATGCGATTTCAGGAGAAGTGGCCCCATCTGCAAATATGCTCTTGTCATACTCGTACCCAAACACTACTGGAAGCACATACGATTGGGTATCTACAAGCGGTGATGTTACTGATGGAGAAGGAACGTCTGATGTAAACGTGGCTTGGTGGGGGTCTGGATCGGGCTCTCTATGTGTCACAGAAACAAACAGTGGTGGATGCTCCAGTGATCAAGTTTGCCTCGCGGTAAATATCACGCCAGTTTCCATTGATGAGCTGGAGAGTATTGTTTTCGAGATATATCCCACTCCGGCTTCGACGGTACTTCATATAAATATTCTTGAAGCAACCTCAGGGGAAGCAGCGCTTCTTTTGCGAGATTATTCAGGTCGTATTGTGAGAAGCTACTCTTTACAAAACGCCACGACAATAGATGTTTCCGAAATTTCAAGAGGAGCTTATATTTTACAACTAAACCTTGAAGGAGGGACCCCGTCATATAAGCACGTGATTTTAAATTAATCTCAAAAAAATGAAAAAGGTTTGGGTTTTATATGGATGCTTTCTGTTTTTCACAGCAAATTCTTCAGCCCAAACCTCACCTCATTCAGATTATCTCGGAGCTGGACATACGACTGGGATCTCTGTTACAACAAGCGGAACGGGTCTTTTGGGTGAAGGAGTCAATACCATAAATGGGTCGGGATTGGACCAGCAATTTCGTGATGCAGCAAGATTTTTTGGACAAGCAACCACGGGTGTCAATTACGCGCAAATAGAAGAACTTTCTGAGCAAGGATTTGAAAACTGGATAGACGCGCAAGTCCTTTTGCCAGAAATGAGCTATTTGGATACTTCACGTATGGTTTGGGATCATTTCGTTCAAGCATATTACGATGAGTGGGGTGAAATCATCATCAATGGCAATGAGGATATTTTTCCGGCGAGTTTTTATTGGCGTATGGCTTGGTGGAATAATGCGATGAATGGTGAGGATCTTCTGAGGCAGAAGGTGGCTTTGTCTTTAAGTGAGATCTTAGTGATTTCGGAAGATTCTAGATTGCAATCTGATGCATTCGGACTTGCATCGTACTACGATGTTCTGTATTCAAATGCCTTCGGGAATTACCGTGATTTGCTAGAGGAAGTGACGTATCATCCTGCGATGGGATACTATCTCAGTTCAATAAACAATGCTCCTACAAACGAAGAAGAAAACATCCATCCTGACGAAAATTTCGCAAGAGAGGTGATGCAATTATTCACGATTGGCCTCTATGAACTCGAGCTAGATGGTACAATTGTTACAGATGAAGCCGGCGTACCCATACCGACTTATAACAACAGCGACATCGGTGAATTTGCGCGTGTATTTACAGGATTGGGACCTGCACAATATTGGGCGCCATGGGTTGATTATTCTGAGGAAATAGTTCAATGGGGGGTTTGGTACAACACCGTACCACATATCAACTCCACAATGCCTATGGTGATGTTTGAAGGATGGCATGAGGAAGGCGTAAAACACTTGCTTAACGGAAGTGAAACGTATAACGTCGCCACCGGTTCGGAGGATATATCGAAGGCATTAGACAATCTGTTTTACCATTCAAACACAGCTCCTTTCGTAAGTAAATTACTCATTCAGAGAATGGTGAAATCGAATCCTTCTCCAGAGTACATCGAACGTGTTGCGTCTGTTTTTGTGAATAACGGAACAGGTGTTCGGGGAGATTTGGCAGCGGTCGTGAAGGCGATTCTTCTAGATGACGAGGCGAGACATTGTTCTTGGATTGAAGATGCTGCAAGCGGGAAAATGCGCGAACCCATGATGCGGTATATTCAGATTTTAAAAGCCTTTGATGCCACAAATCAATCGGGAAAAATGTGGAGTGTAGGATGGCTAGCGGATGAGATGGGTCAACATCCCATGGCATCATCATCGGTGTTTAATTTCTTTCTCCCCTCTTACGCGCCTTCCGGTCCCGTATCGGACTCCTCTTTAGTCGCGCCTGAATTTGAATTGCTCAATTCAGCGATGGCCATTAAATACATCAATCTTATTTCTGACATGTTCTTTGGAGAAATCTATATGGAGTCTGTAACAATGGCCCATCCAGA
Source organism: Bacteroidota bacterium (assembly GCA_027619225.1). Classification (GTDB taxonomy): domain Bacteria; phylum Bacteroidota; class Bacteroidia; order Flavobacteriales_D; family Sanyastnellaceae; genus UBA974. The sequence goes on along the minus strand of JAQCFW010000004.1, from coordinate 2,357 downwards.
TGAAATAGGATATCCTTGGTGGGACATGGCGTTTGAATCGCCAGAAGATCAAGTAAGTCTGAACTTTGATGATGAAATCATCTTGGCGTCAACAGATACGCACGCAATGGTTGACCGTCTCAACATCCTCCTTGCGGGTGGGACAATGACTTCTGAGACGCTAGATGAGATTTCTGAGCTTGTGGATGTCGAAGGATTAGATCCTTCAGATCGAGTTAAAATTTCGCTTTACCTTCTGTTAATTTCACCGGATTATATCATCCAAAAGTGATTTAGAACGCTGACCTAATGCACAAGAAAAATATAATATCAAGGAGGAATTTCATCGGTACTACAGGGTGTGCCGCAATGGGTTCAACGGCTTTCCTTTCGTCATTTACGACACTGGGAATGATGAACTCTCTGGTTGTTGCCCCCCCCCCTGACGACTATAAAGCCTTGGTGTGTATTTTACTTGCAGGAGGAAACGATTCCTACAACATGATCGTTCCAACAACTGCAGAACCCTATAATGTATACGCAACGACAAGATCAAATTTGGCCTTGCCTCAAGGCGATCTTTTGCCACTTAATTACACCGACCCATCGGGGATTAATTATGGCCTGAATCCTGCGATGCCGGAAGTTGCAAATATGTTTAACTCTGGTCGTGCTGCTGTTGTTGCAAACGTTGGAACGCTGATCGAGCCGGTAACAAAAACACAGATTCTAGCGGGCACAGCTCCACTTCCTTTGGGCCTTCAGTCTCATGCAGATCAAGCCAGACATTGGCAAACCTCTATGCCACAGACGCGTTCAGCAAAAGGTTGGGGTGGAAAAGTAGCAGACATTCTTGCGTCGGGCAATTCAAATCAAGATATGTCAATGAACCTTTCACTCGCGGGAACGAATCTATGGCAAGCTGGAAATTTTGCTGAGGAGTTTGCCATTACTTCTCAGGGAAGTGTAGGGATAAATTTCTTAGATAGCACGGATCCTTTTTCAGTTCTTATAGGAAACGGAATTACAAACATTATGGATCAGCAATACGCTGACATTCTCAGGCAGACATACGCAAATAAGGTGAAATCTTCTCAAAATCAGCACGATGTTTTTACCGCTGCCCTTGCCGACCTCAATCCTTTATCGACGGAATTCGCGAATACGACGATCTCAAAACAAATGAAAATGGTAGCCCAAAGCATCGCGGTTTCAGGTGGCCTTGGAATGGAAAGGCAGACATACTACATCAAGCTTGGAGGGTTTGACACCCACGGAGAGGTCATCAACAATCAAGCGGCAAGGCTCTCTCTTCTTAGTGGAGCGATAGGCTCTTTTTACGAAGCGATGGATGAGCTTGGGGTGTCGGAAAAGGTGACCACATTTACAATTTCTGATTTTGCACGAACCCTCACATCCAATGGGAATGGATCGGATCACGCCTGGGGTGGAAATGCGATGGTTTTTGGGGGGGCAGTGAATGGAGGGCAGTTCTATGGACAATACCCTTCTCTAGATTTGGGGGGAGATTTAGAGGTCGGAAACGGGGTACTTATTCCAGAGATTTCTACAGATCAATATTTTGCGGAACTGGCTCTTTGGCTGGGAGTGTCACCTTCAGATTTGTCAAATATTTTCCCGAACGTGGAGAATTTTTATACTCCGGGAACGAATAACCCGATAGGGTTCATGAATATTTAACTACCGGATCATGAAATCACATCAATCTTTCTTCCTGACCGTTCTTGCATGTTTTGCAATTCTCCTCAACGCAAACATCGTTCAATCTCAAATTTGTGAAGGAGCGCACTCTGCTTCAGAAGACGATTCTTGGCTTTCATGTGTTGAGACCGAGAACCCGAATCCAGACCGATCTGAGGGTCATTGGATCCTTTACGATTTCGGCGATTATTACGAACTAAATCAAAGTCATTTTTGGAATTACAATGTCATGGGCGAGACCGCCAGAGGGGTGTCAAATATGGTTGTGGACTGGTCGGTGGATGGCACCACATGGAATTGGTGGGGTGACATTAACCTCGAAGAGGCTCCAGGTTCAGATAGTTATTTCGGTGAACCCGGCCCCCATTTTGAAGGTATTGTTGTCCGCTACCTTCTTCTCTCGGTGACTTCAAACCACGGAGGAAATTGCTATGGATTTTCGGAATTAAGGCTCGATGTTAATCCTGGAGTTGTTGATGTAGAACAAATTTCGATAGCGGCATTTAAGTTTGGACTCCACCCAAATCCAGCCCGAGATCATGCAACAATCCAGCTCGAAGCATTTAATGATACACAGGTGAGATTGTTCAGTCCTGATGGTAAAATAATCCTGAGCTATTCTCCCCATTCTGCATCTTCTCAGCTCGACCTCACAG
>JAQCFW010000024.1 GCA_027619225.1 Bacteroidota bacterium | reverse complement strand
GATCCCAGTTAATGTCACCAATTTTAAAATGAGTTGTATCGAAAATATTTGTGATTTCAGTCACTGGAAAGCTACACTTATCGTGGAACCCAGAGCTGTCTGGATGCTCGTGAGCTTCGTTCCAGTATTGGCAACGCGACATTAACGCTGCGTCTGTAACAGTGATATTATCATCTTGGTCGATATCTGTACAAGGCAGAGCATCGATGTCATTTCCGAGGATCCTTTCTACATAAGAAACCGCATCGGTGTACTCTTGTGCTCCGTTGAAATCGAGGTCTCCCAGAAGTGTCCCCCCGTTACAATCTCCATTACAATCTTCTATAGCTTGGCCAAATAATGTTCCTTCACAATCGTTGAATGGCTGACAATCGGTATAAACATTAACATTAAGACTTCCCATTGACCTGTCGAAGTTTACACAAACTGCTGCGTAATTATTAGAATAATCCGTTTCCTCTCTTCCCAAAGCATCTGGAATAAAATCCCAATTCGCACGTACTAAAAGGAAGTATGTACCGTCTGCGACATCAGTAACATCAATCCATTGACAGCTAAGACCACTTGAGTAAATATCTCCACATCCTGCAGAAATACCCATAGTACTACATCCATACTGTCCTGTCCCGCCACCCGAACATTCAAGATCCATTACGCAGAAACCATTCTTAAAACCAATTGGGATGTACGCCCCCTCTAAAGTGTAGAGATCGTACTTAGCGTATCCCTTGTGGTGCCAGTGATTGTGGCAGTCTCCCCATTCAAATTGATCATTTTCATTATCATTTGTTGATCCTATGTAATAATCAAGGTCTCCAATGTTCTTAATGTGTGTTGTAAATCTTACAATTTCTCTATCACCGTATCCGTTTAGACATCCTTCTGTAATATAGCAATCAGACTGGCTGACTTGCATATCTGTAGCGTAAATACTATTTACAATTGCTTCTTCTACAACCATAAGGTCTGGCCCATTACAAGCTGGGTCGCCTGGATAAATGCACTCGCCACTATCTATCTCAGCAGAGGGATTGTAATTACAGGCTGCTTCATCTGTACACCCAACAGGTGGCCCCACAAAAGTGTGTACCCAGTTCCAGTCTCCATCACAACCATCCACTGAATACCATCTTATCCAATATGTTACTTCACCTTCTAAGAGCATTGTTTGAGAAGCTTCCTCCCCACAATCTCCTTGGTTATCGTCATAATAAATTGTTCCAATATTGCTGTTGTCGAAACTACTCATACTACAGTATTCATAAACATATAACTTTGTGTCACAGCCCGTTTCACAACTACTGAAATCGTACATTCCATTTGCATCTGGTGTAAATGTGTACCAAAAATTATTACCTTCTTGTGCAATCACATCTCCTTCTTCAGAAGGCATTCCTAAATCTACTGCATCGTTACAAGTCGTGCCTGGAGCACAATCGAAGGCAACAACATCTCCATAGTCATAGTCACCGCCAGAAGCAATTTCTTCTCCATCAAGATATAGCCAATATCCACCAGGTGAGAAAATACCATCTCCAAAGGAATCGTGTATTTCAAATAAATAACAAGGAAACACATCTGCTGAAGACACACATAAAGTATCAACGGCTCCTCCATCACCTGAAGCAATCAACTCACCCCCTAGTGAGATGTCCCAACTAATTTCATTTGGATAACCATCACTGATTATTTCAATAATCACCTCTGTTTCTCCATCGGCACAAGAGGTTTGGGCTGATATATTAAACGATAAAAAGAGGACGAAAGACAACCCCCAAAGAGCTGATAAATACTTCATAGTAAATGATTGTAGGTTTCAAAACAGGTTTCGTGAAGCAAATTACAACTTTTTACATGGAATATGTATCTTCGCAAAAAAAAAGCAATGTCAAAACACGAAGAACCACAACAGGACGAAATAGGAGGACCGGTAACTATTGCTCTATTTATTTTTGCAATTGTACTTATTTCGATTTACTTCATAGCTTCGTAGATAACAGTCTTGCTGCAATATAACGTAGCACTTATTTATTCTGAATCGACAATTGTCATCTCCTCTACGAGATGCCCTGCCCCAGCGTATTTATCGATAATCCAAAGCACGTAGCGGATATCTACCATGATATTCCTGCACCTGTTTTCATCGAATAGGATATCGCTCATTGTGCTTTCCCAACTTCTATCAAAGTTGATTCCCACTAGATATCCATCGCCATTAATTACTGGGCTTCCGGAGTTTCCACCAGTGGTGTGATTGCTGCCTGTGAAGCAGATAACGAGATCGTCGTTTTCGCCATACAACCCCCAATCGCCGTCATTAAGGGCGGTGACAAGGTCTGATGGAAGATCGAAATCGGGATCACCTGGCTTATATTTTTGGAGTATCCCTCGAGCTGTTGTGGTGGGGTTGTATGTCATCCCGTCATGCGGAGATGACCCCTCCACTTTCCCGTACGTTAATCGAAGAGTGGAATTTGCATCAATAGGGAAAAGGCGATCAGGGAAAAGCTCTCGAAGCCCACGAGTATAAATCGCTGTAGCAGATTGTATCGCTGAGGATCCAGCACGATATCCGGGCGAGATATTCTCAAAGTAATGAGATCTCTGCTCCAATATTAAAAGATAAGCAGGATCATTTTTCAGCTTAGCAAATGTTTTCTTCTTGGGTTTTAAAAGAAGAGCTTCCAGTTCATCTGGGTTGTCGAAAATAGAGTTTTTGAAAAAGCTTGATGCATACGAGCTAGAAGAACTCGATGAATTAAAATCAGAGAACATCTGCTCAGGAATCAAAGTCGCAGGGATTAAATCTAGGTAAGTCGAAACGAGATCTCCAAGGAGGTGTTCATCTACGGATGCATCGTAGTTGCGAGCGTACTCCGAATTGGCCTCCAGCAACGAGGCAATTTCCTCGTCTAGCTTGCCTGAGGATTCCAGGTTATCCCAATCATCTATGAGATTCGCGAAATAGAAGGCGTGCAGTAGGATGTCTGGGCCATAATAGACCAGTTCGATAAACAGCTCGCGCGCCTCTAGATAAGAGAAATAGTCAGCATTTGCATCCTTAATCTTCTCAATCGCTGTTAGAAACAGCGGGTTAGAAAGCTCGGGGACAGAACGTGATAGAGCCACAGCTCGGGATTGAAATTCCGCTTCCAGGTCGAGCTTTTGTTGGACAGCGTGGAGTTCGACGAGTCCTGTTGTTTGGCCTGCCCACTTCTTCCAAGCGTTAGAAATACTACTTTGCTTAGGTGCGTAAGCAATTCTGAGAGCATCGGAAGAGGCTCGGGCCGCGTTTATGATCTTAAGACTAGCATCACGCATCTCAATGCGCATGGGATTGAGGCGCTCAATTACATGAGCAACTGCATCCGAAGTAAGGTACTGTTCAGTTCGTCCGGGAAAGCCGAAAACCATCGTGAAGTCACCTTCATGAACTCCATCTAAAGAAACTGGAAAGTGGTGAGCGGGGGTGTAAGGCATATTGTCTTCACTGTAATCGGCAGGATTGTTTTCTGAAGAAGCGTAGATTCTGAAAACGCTAAAGTCTCCAGTGTGTCTAGGCCAAAGCCAGTTATCCGTATCCCCTCCGAATTTACCTACTGCAGAAGGCGGAGCGCCTACAAGCCTCACATCGTTAAAAGTGCGCTTGGTGATTAAGAAGTGTTGATTTCCGAAATCAAAGGCGACAACGCCACCCGTTAAATCAGTTCCGTCAGTGTATTCAGCTACGATCTCAGCATAAAGAGCACGGCGAGCAGCGTCGAGCTCCTCCCCTTCTAGTCCATCAAGAGCTAAAGCTACCCTTTCAGAAACATCTTGAATTCTATCAATAAATGTAGCAGTAAGACCCGGATTAGGTAATTCTTCTGTTCTAGACATCGCCCAAAACCCGTTTTTTAAGTAATCATTTTCAACAGAACTGTGATACTGTATTTGGCTATATCCGCAATGATGATTCGTTAGAAGTAATCCTTCTGAGCTCACCATCTCAGCTGTGCAACCTCCACCGAAATGAACTACAGCATCCTTCAGACTACTGTGGTTCACACTGTAAATATCTTCCGCAGTAAGACGAAGTCCCATCGCTTGCATATCCCCTTCAAGTGCCTGAAGAAGAGTTGGAATCCACATGCCCTCTTTCGCACCCGCATCCAAAGATGTCAGGCACGCAACAAGCCACAACAGAATGATCTTAAAACTAATTTTCATAATTCAATTTTATCTGATTTCCTTACTGAACTATCGCTCTTGTATTCCAAACAACAGCACCACGCTCTCCCAATACCTCAACTAAATAAATCCCCGAACGCAGATCTGAGACATCGAGTATCATCTTATCTGTAACCTCAAAAGATTGAACAATTCTACCACTTCCATCTCTAACACGACACAAACTATTTTCACTCACACCGCTAATATTTAAGGTAGCTGAGTTCGATATCGGATTGGGAGAAAGACTCCATTCATTCTCGACAGCAAGATCAGACGTAGACAAAGCACAGTTCATAATAGAAATAATGACCGCATCTGTAAACTCACAACCATAATCATTACTTACTGAAACCCCCACGACAGCAGTCGTTGCCACATCATTTTCGGTATCTAAAAAGTAAAACTGCCCCACCGATCCATCTTGCCACTGATAGGTATAATTGCCAACTGGCCCGAAGAAAAACTCGCTATCTCCTGCACACATATCGAAATCTGCACCTAAACTAAAGGGGGTAATCCCCACAAAAGGGACTTCTATGTCCATATCTATTGAACACCCACTACCATCTATCACTTCAACATTGTACCAACCTGTTTCAGCAGTTAAAATATCCTCATCGTCCCAATCAAAACTTTCCGGTCCATCCCAATCAATATCCATATCACCAGTTCCACCAGTAATCTCAAGGTCTAAAGAACCACCTGAACCACTTTCACAAGAAGAAGTCACAAAAACTTCTATCTCAAGAGGTTCTGGATTCACAATTGTATAGGAACCCGATAGAATTGCACCTGAACAGTTTGAGACCATCTCAACATTGTAAACACCAGGCAAAAGACCATCAATACTCAAACCTGAGCCTGTGTATCCAAATGGTCCCGTCCAAGTAGCATCCCAGTCAAGTCCACCGTAATAAGTGTACATATTAATATATCCATTTGGATTAAACTCTGTCTCAAGAGCACAACTAATATTGTGAACTGATGCTCCAAGCACAGGCTCTGCTTCAGAAGCCTCAACCGTTAATTGAGCAACGCCATTTGAACCATACCAACCATCAATTTGGATAAGGGCTTGAGTACCTGCTGCCATGCATGATGTGTAACACGTGCTTGAATAGTAATTTCCGGTACCACAGGAAGTATCGTCATTCGCTCCCATTAAGACAAAGCTTGACCAATCGCCACAGTCATCAGCTACCCAAACTGCAATCTGAGTATCGAAATTTGTACCTTCGTTGCAAGAGCTAACTTTGTAATTCACACCTGCTTCTGCTGTGAATGTAGCCCAAACTGAGACACTCGCAGCAGTCTCGCACCAAGCACCTGGTGTATTACAACCATAAGTTGTCGGTGCTATTTCGGAATAACTTGACGTAGCTCCCACAGAAGAAATTTGAATCGGTGTTCCGTCAGTTAAAACCTCTGCAGCATCACAAGGCAAATCATGATCGATTAAATCAATGCCAACAACATCAATCGTAAAGACATCTCCATAACCTCCACCGTAGAAATATTGGGTGGGCATATCGTCAATTAAAACTGTAAAATCTGACCCCCCATCTCCATAACTATCAACGTGAATTAAATCCACCTGCGAGTCAGAAGCGATACAAACAATGTCAGATACAAAAATTTGATTGCTTGCGTATGCTTGGCCTTCTGAGGCTCCAGCACCATCTCCATCACACCCAACATCCATATTTCCTCCGCTTAAAAGCACAGGAGCAGAACCGCATGTTTGGTCTAGTGGAACAAGCTCCCAGTACATCTCATAACCCCAGTTATCAGTATCAATAATGATCTGAACAGCAGATTCACCATCAGCACATTGAGCCGATAAAACGCCTGCAGAAAACATGGCTAAAGCAACAAATAAAGTAGGTGTCAATTTTTTCATGTCTGCAATATACCTTCGCGCCATGCTAATATTACTCTCTCCAGCAAAAACATTAGACCACAACGCTCTGGGATGCGATGAGCTAGCTAGTTTACCTCATCACATGACTGAGGCCGCCGAATTGATGACTGTTCTAAAAGCATACACGCCCAGCGACTTAACGAAATCAATGAAACTAAGCAAGAATTTAGCTGAAAAAGTTGCAGATTGGCACGCCAACTGGACCACTCACACTTCGGTAGGTACAGCGGTTAAATCTAAAGCTCAGGCATGTGCTTTTGCGATGAAAGGCGAGGCTTTTAAATTCCTAGACGCACCTTCATTAAGTGACTCTGATCTCCAGTATGCCCAAAAAAACCTTATTGTACTAAGTGGACTTTACGGAATGCTTAGACCTTGTGATTTGATTATGCCTTACAGACTTGAAATGGGACAAACCTTTAAAGTTAGTCAAGGCCACAAATCACTGAATTCATTTTGGTCTAGCGTGTATCGTCAAGCTTTTTCTAAAAAATTGAAAGATCAAGAAAGTAAAATCATTCTCAACCTTGCCAGCGACGAATACAGTAAGGTTGTCATCAAATCAGGGGTTGATGCTGAGATCATTACATGCACTTTTAAAGAACAGGGGGAGAATGGTTTTAGAACCGTGAGCACGTTTGCCAAACAAGCTCGTGGAGAGATGGCTAGATTTGCCATTCAAAATAAAATCGAAAACGTGGAAAAATTGAAATTTTTTAACAACCTTCGATACACTTTTAATTGCGACCTTTCGGATTCAAAAAACTTTATCTTTACTCGATCATAAATAAATAAATAATAACTGTAAATGAAATTCACGTACTATCTTCGCGGCGCTGTAGCAATGCTGGTTTTAGTTTCAACTATGCCTAGCTGCTCACAAGCACAACCCTCACAAACCCAAAAACTCAGTACCGAAATGGATTCTGTTTCTTATGCTCTTGGCGTATTATTCGCAACCAATATGAAATCCGAAGGGATGATAGATATTAACAGCGAACAACTAGCTAGCGGATTTTCCGCTGTCATGAATAACACTGCAACTCTCGAGCCTGCTGACGCTGACAATATCGTCCGTGAAGCAATGGCGGCTGTTAAAGACAAAGTTTCTGCAGCAGCTAAAGCTGAAGGAGAAGAGTTCCTAGCAGAAAATGCCAAGAAAGATGGCATTTCAGTTACGGAATCTGGTCTGCAGTATCACCACGATACTGAGGGGACTGGAAAAAGTCCTGATGAAAATGACAAAGTAACCGTTCACTATAAAGGAACATTACTCGACGGAACTGAGTTCGACTCAAGCTACAAGCGTGGAGAGCCTATTTCTTTCCCGCTTAATGGAGTTATCGCAGGTTGGACTGAAGGACTTCAGTTAATGAAAGTTGGAGGTAAAACTACATTTTACATTCCTCAAGAACTTGCATACGGAGAACGTCCCAATCCAGGCGGACCTATCCCTCCTTTTGCAGCTTTAATATTTGAAGTTGAACTCATTGAAGTTGAAACTGTTGCAACAGTTGTTGAGTAAACAAGTCACAACTTTTTAACGTATTGACCATAACTAATGGCGGGGAAATATTCTCCGCCATTTTTTGTTGTTGTAAATTACGACCTCAAAATCATACGAATTTATCGCCATGTTTCCTATCACCAATGACGCTATTGTATTTGGTCTACTAGCTGTAACTCTTGCAGGAATATTTCATGCAGCTAGCCTTCCTAGATTTAAGAAATTTTTCACTTTCGTGCCTAGTCTATTGCTGTGTTACTTCATTCCAGCTGTTTTTAATTCATTGGGCATTGTAGATGGTGAAACGTCCAGTTTATACTTCGTGGCTTCGAGATATTTACTTCCTGCCAGTTTAGTTCTCTTGTGCTTAAGCATTGACTTAAAAGGGATTTACAACTTGGGGCCCAAAGCTCTAATTATGTTTTTCGCGGCTACGTTCGGTATTGTTATTGGAGGTCCAATTGCTCTTTACATTGTGGGACAATTCACCCCCGAGGTGTTTGGAGGTGACTCGCCAGGAGCTATGTGGAGAGGGCTATCCACAGTGGCTGGTAGTTGGATAGGGGGCGGCGCAAACCAGGCGGCCCTAAAAGAGATTTCCGAAACCATGGATCAACAATTTTCAATTATGCTTATCGTAGATGTTTTCGTCGCAAACCTATGGATGCCTTTCCTTTTATACGGAGCTCTTAGAACTAAAGAAATCGACAAGTGGCTCAAAGCTGACAGCTCAGCCGTAGACGCATTAAAAGAGAGAGTAGAAAAATATTCAGCCAGTATTGCAAGAATACCTTCTTTCTCTGACCTCATGGTTATTATAGGTATCGCCTTCGGAGCCGTAGCCATTGCGCATATCGTTGCTGATACTGCAAGCGTAGGGATTCACGATTGGTTTAAAGGCATACTCGCCTCGAATCCTTTTAGCTTTGTAAAATATCTTTCTTCTTTAGAAAACGGTTTTTTCTGGATCGTAATTATCGCCACAATATTAGGAGTTGCTCTCAGCTTCACGAAAGCGAATAAATATGAAGGGGCTGGGGCTAGTAAAGTTGGATCACTATTCCTTTACATCCTAGTTGCTACTATCGGCATGAAGATGGATGTAGGTGCGCTAATCTCAAATTGGTCAACCTATTCATCTGCTATAATCATAGGCTTAATATGGATGCTCGTTCATATAACAGTCTTAATCATCGTAGCGAGGATCATTAAAGCTCCATTTTTCTTCGTAGCAGTAGGGTCTCAGGCTAATGTTGGTGGTGCTGCGTCAGCTCCAATTGTTGCTAGCGCTTTCTCAACGGCACTTGCTCCTGTTGGAGTTCTTCTGGCTGTCCTTGGCTATGCTGTCGGCACCATAGCTGCGATTGTCTGCATGGAATGGATGCATCTAATTTCGTAGCGAAAAAAAGGTCTAACTGAAGAAATGACCTTTCACTATTTTCTTCGCCTCAAGGTATTCTTTATTTTCAGGGTCAGAACCAACTTGTAGCGAAACACGCTCCACCACATCTATATCCTCAAGATCATCGAATGCTTCGACCTTTTCTGGATTGTTCGTTAAGACTTTAATCTTGTGAATTCCCAAATGTCTAATGATTGCGATGGCAGGCTCGAAAGTCCTTCCATCCTCAGGGTGTCCCAAGTTCACATTTGCTTCATATGTATCCTGTCCTGCGTCCTGTAAATTGTATGCCTTCAGTTTCTCTACCAAACCAATTCCTCTGCCCTCTTGTCTTAAGTAAATAAGCACACCTCCACTTTTTTGTAAAAGAGCCATTGAAAACGCCAGTTGCTCTCCACAATCACATCTTGAAGATTGTAGAACATCTCCAGTCATACACTCACTGTGTATTCTTATTGACACAGCATCTTCACCATCTTTTTTTAAATTGTCCGATACAAGAGCCAAGTGAGGCATTTCTTCTAAGCCACTATCAAAAGCTAATATTCTAAACCCACCAAACTTAGTAGGTAGCCTTGATTCAACTAGAAATTTTACCGATGATTCCATAAGAACAAAGATACTTCGTAGAGGGATTAACTACACTTATGAAAAACTCTTCTCTTTGATAAAAAGTGTTATTATGCTACCAATCAACAAGCATATACCAGCTAGGACCATTGAATTAATGAGTTGAATTCCTAAGAAGGTATTCCCCAATTGAGCAGACAACCAATTAATCCCGCCTAACGCTGCAACTATTTGAGGTAACACAATAAACATATTAAAAATACCCATATACACACCCATTTTCTCTTTTGGGATTTTATCCGAAAGAATAGCATACGGCATTGACAAGATACTTCCCCATGAAATTCCTATTAAAGCAAAACACCATTTTAAATTGCTTGATGATTCTGGCGAAAGGAAAAGCATCCAAATAAACCCTACCCCTCCTGCAGCCAATGATAAAGAGTGAATTAGTTTCCTGTTGATTTGCAGCCTAGAAGTGTAGAACGTTAGCACTAACGCAAACACCATCGAGCTCAATCCATACACTCCCATAGAGCTTGAAACGGCATTTGCAGCCTCATTATATGCGCTATTTAGCACATCAAAATTGACTGCATCTAAAGCAGGATATGGAGCTCCAAACACGGAGCCCGTTAGAGCTGGCGTAGCAGATGACCACATCGTGAAAAAAGCAAACCAACTAAAAAACTGAACTACACCAAGTTGTTTCATAACCTTAGGCATGCTCAATATGTTCTCGTATATTTCTTTTACACCAAATAGCAAACCTGAATTCTTCTTCTTGTTAGATAAAAATTCATCCATATCTTCTGGTGGTGCTTCTGAAGTTTTGAATACAGTAAAAAGTATTGAACTGATAAATACAAAAGCTCCTATGGCAAAAGAATAAAACACACTTTCAGGAATCTCCCCTGGAGCAGCTTCGTTTTTCGCTCCTAGTAAAGTCACAAACCATGGGAGGTTGGATGCAATCCAAGTACCGATTCCAATAATTAAGGTTTGGACTACAAAACCGTAAGACCTCTGGCTTTCAGGAAGCTTATCAGCGACGAGCGACCTGAATGGCTCCATACTAATATTAATACTTGCATCTAGAATCCATAAAAACCCTGCGGCCATCCACAATGCAGAGCTATATGGGAGAAAAAACAACGCTACTGTGCTTAAAATTGCACCCAGCAAAAAATACGGTCGTCTTCTACCCCACCTTGGCGACCAGGTCCTATCACTTAAATACCCAATAATAGGTTGGACTATTAAACCAGTCAAGGGAGCCGCAATCCACAACATAGGGATTTCTTCAGCACTAGCACCTAAGGTTTCAAATATGCGTGACATATTTCCTCCTTGAAGAGCAAAACCAAACTGGATCCCTAAAAAGCCGAAGCTCATATTCCAAATCTCCCAAAACCCTAGTTTCTTATTCTCCTGCTTCATTGCGAATATTTTTGTGACCAAATCAACCTACAAGATAATCTATTTGGCAAAACAAAAGCGCCAATCCGAAGATTGGCGCTTTCTTAAAGAATTTATCTTTTAAACCTAACTGTTAATTTTCACAAATTGATCCGTATGCAATTAGGAATTCAAGTAAGTCGGCAGAACCAATCTCACCATCTCCGTTAGTATCAAACGGACAATCACCGTTGCCAGTACAAGGCTCAAAGTCACATGAACCATCATCGTTATTCGCATGTACATTGTAGTTAAAAGCTGATGGGTCTGTACATCCTGAGAACACGCAAGAGCCGTCGTCAGGAGTATTGTTCGCATCGTAGTTATCTGCGCTAGGATAAGTACAACCAGCAGCAATACATGAAGTATCATCATTACAAGCGCCACAAACTCCGTCACATGTAGTGCCGTCTCCGTTTGGAACACCACAGCAGTCTGCACAAGAAGTACCGTCTCCGTTTGGAACGCCACAAGCGTCTAAACAAGAAGTATCATCATTACAAGCGCCACAAACTCCGTCACATGTAGTGCCGTCCCCGTTTGGAACACCACAGCAGTCTGCACAAGAAGTACCGTCTCCGTTTGGAACGCCACAAGCGTCTAAACAAGAAGAATCATCTCCTCCACAAACTCCACATTCGTCATTCATTGCACATGAACCATCATCAATCGTAGCGTCTGGGTTGAAGTTACATGCTGTCTCATCTTGACAACCAGCAACACCTACAGGGAAGGTTAAAGACATTCCCTCAGCGTAGTGAGAAACTGCCGCTTGGTCACGAATCTGAATGTTTACAAGAGCGTTAACCTGACCCAATGTAGTAAACTGACCCAATAGAACTTTACCTGCTACAGGAACTCCTTGAGAGTTTGCGCCAGGAACAACGAAGATAGAACCTCCGATGAAAGTGTTGACTACAAAGTCGCCTCCTGAGTTAAAGTCATCTAATGATGTTAAAGCTGCATCGAAGGCACTATTCATGCCATCAGCGTCTCCTGGCTCAGCTCCAATAGTAAACCAACTATCAAACTCTAGGTTAGGGAAGGCAGCAAAGAAAAGTGGATTTACGCCTCCACCGAAATCAGATCCAACTGCATCATTGTAGAAACCATCTGATGCAGATGAAGTCATCTCCCATGGATTTGTATCCGTTCCATATACTGCTGTTACTTCAGCAGCATCTGCCGTCAAATTCACAAAAAGACGGTAAGTAGTAGCTCCTGTTCCTAATGGATCAGAAGAAACAACCTCGTAAGAAAGACCAGTACTAAGACCGTCTCCCCAAGCACATGAACCATCATCGTACATCGCTGAGGCATCATAATTGTCTGCGTCAGGATTCATACATCCACTGCAAGAAGAATCATCTCCTCCACATACGCCACACATATCATCATAAGTACAACTCCCGCTATCAATTACAGCTGATGGATCGTAGTTACAAGCTGAAGCATCTGTACATCCGCCACATGTTGTGCCGTCTCCGCCACAAATCCCACAAACGTCTAACTGGCTACCAGCACAGTCACAATCTCCGTCAGCGATTCCGCCTCCGCCACAAACTCCACACTCGTCTTCAACGTTTCCATCACAGTCACAAGCACCATCAGCTATTCCGCCTCCTCCACAAACTCCACACTCATCAAGAACGTTTCCAGCACAATCACAAGCACCGTCAGCGATTCCGCCTCCGCCACACACTCCACACTCATCATTCATCAAACATGAACCATCATCAATAATAGCTGAGGCATCGTAGTTACAAGCTGTAGCATCTGTACAACCTCCACATGATGAATTATCACCTCCACAAACTCCACAATCGTCATTCATTGCACATGAACCATTGTCTAATTCAGCTGATGGGTCATAGTTACAAGCTGTAGAATCAGTACAACCAACTCCCACTTGTGGGAAGGTCAAGCTGACACCCTCAGCGTAAATACTTTCTTGAGCTGCGTTGCGAAATTGAATGTTTACTACGGCATCTACAACACCTGATGTTGTGAATTGACCTAGTAATACTTTACCTCCAACAGGAACTCCTTGAGAGTTAGCCCCAGGAACAACGAAGATAGAACCTCCGATAAAGGTGTTGACTACAAAGTCGCCTCCTGAGTTAAAGTCAGCAAATGATGTTAAAGCTGCATCGAATGCACTATTCAAGCCATCATCGTCGCCAGGTTGAGCTCCAATAGTAAACCAACTGTCATATTCTAAAGAAGGAAATACTCCAAAAAATGCTGGATTTACGCCTCCACCGAAATCAGATCCTACAACATCATTATAGAATCCGTCTGCTGCATCACTCACCATTTGCCATGGCGTTGAATCTGTTCCATAAACTGCAGTCACTTCAACATCCGGAGAAGAGAAGTCAGCATATAATCTATACGTGTTCTGTCCGGTTCCAAGTGGATTTACAGCGACTACCTCATAAGAGAGTCCAGATAGTAAACCTCCACCAAACGTACAAGATCCATCGTCTTCAGTAGCAGATGGATCATAGTTGTCGGCAGATGTGTTGGTACAACCAGACACAGCTACAAATGGGAAAGAAATAGAAACGCCTAAGCTATTACTTGTGTTGGTATCTACGTCATCCCACTGAAGGTTAACTGTTAGATCTACTACACCATCAGTAGTGAACTGACCAATAAGAACACGTCCATCAGCACCAGCTTCAGCGTCAGCAGAAACGTTTGGGATTAGAAAGAAAGATCCTCCTACAAACGTACTTAATGTGAAGCCTGAGCCTGATTCAAAAGATGCAAAAGCACCATCCATCCCTACCTGTTGAATATCGCTGGTACCGTTCGAGTCTGATGACCCTATTGTAAACCAGCTGTCATATTCTAAAGAAGGAAATGCTCCGAAAAATGCAGGGTTAATTGTACTTCCTAAAGTACCCCCAACTGCATCTTGATAAAAAGACGTAGTTACACTTAACACCATGGGAGCAGTTTCGAGAGCGTAAACAGCGACTAATTCGTCTGTTGGACTATCAAATGTTGCATATACACGATAAACAGTTCCATAAGGTGACTCTGCGTAAACCTCGCTTTCAAGACCAACTAAGTTAGCTTGAGCAAATCCTGCAGTCAAAGCTGCTAGGACAAATAATAAATAACGTTTCATATGAATAGGAAATAAAAATCAGTTAATTGATTGAGTAATTCTAAAGAAACACGCAAGATAATAAATTAGGTTGCTCCTAATCTTAGGATAATTTGTTAGTTTCTATTGATACAATTTAAATCCTCAAATGCTTGAGAAAGTCTTTTCACAAAAGTCTTTTCTCCTTCTCTAAGCCAAACCCGAGGATCATAGTATTTTTTGTTGGGCTTATCGCTGCCGTCAGGATTTCCGATTTGGTCTTGCAAGTAATCCAACTTTAGAGTAACATAGTCACGAACACCACAAAGGGTTGCCCACTGAATATCGGTGTCTATGTTCATTTTAATTACTCCGTAGCCTATCGCCTCACGAATTTCCTCAACAGTGGACCCACTACCACCGTGGAAAACGAAGTCCACGGGGTTGTTGACTAGTTGATTTTTTTTAGAAATAAACTCCTGGCAGTTTTTTAAGATGACCGGACGCAGCTCAACATTTCCCGGCTTATATACGCCGTGTACATTTCCGAAAGCGGCGGCTACAGTAAATCTTCCGCTTACTTTTGAAAGCTCATCAAAGGCGTAAGAAATCTCCTCTGGCTGAGTATAAAGTCGTGAGCTGTCAATATCTGTATTGTCAACACCATCTTCTTCTCCGCCTGTTACGCCAAGCTCAATCTCGAGGTACATACCCATCGGAGCCATTCTAGCAAGATACTCTTTACAAGTTGCTACATTTTCTTCTACGGGCTCCTCACTTAGATCAAGCATGTGAGAGCTGTATAAAGGTTTTCCTGTTTCAGCAAAATGCTTTTCGCTTGCAGAAATAAGCCCATCAATCCACGGGAGTAGCTTGCGAGCACAGTGGTCTGTATGTAAAATAACTGGAACACCATATGCCTCAGCTAACGTATTAATATGATGGGCACCCGCAATTGATCCGAGTATTGCAGCTTCTTGCCCTTCTAGCTTAAGTCCTTTTCCAGCATTAAAAACTGCACCTCCATTGGAAAACTGAATGATTACAGGGGAATTCAAGTCTCTGGCGGTTTCCATAACAGCGTTAACTGAGCTAGATCCTATTACGTTAACCGCTGGCATAGCATAGCCTTTTGATTTTGCATCATCAAACACTTCGCGAATCTCATCACCAAACAACACACCTGATCTAAATCTTTTACTCATGATATATATATTAAAAACTATTGAATGACTTGAAACGATCGAACGACATCTTCAGGAGAAATCCCCAAATGCTTGATTGATTGTCGGGATATCTCTGCTTCCCTTGAATCTGGATAGAGTTCAATCACATTTCTGTACATTTTTTCTGCCATTTCATCATCGCCCAATTCATTTTCATAAAGATAACCCACAAGTAATGCGCACATTACATTTCTGTCATAATTGGGGAACCCGTCATGAACAGATAGAAGCTGCTTGATAGCCTCATGAATATTACCTGTTCCTCGAAGCAAATCTGCCCTCCTTGTGAGATATTCTGGAGTTAAAGAATCATTGGGGCAGGCATTTGAAAACTCAGCGTATTTCCGAATGAGGTTCGTGACTTTCAAAGTGTCAAACTCTGAATCAAGATTTAACCCTGATTCCAGTGAATTCACCAATACCTGTCTTTCAGCACAAGATAAATCTTTATCCTCTGCATTCGTTGAACAAGAAACACATAGAACGATGAATGTAATTAAACCCAGAAATTGTCTCGCAATCATCTCACTTTCTTTTTAGGCAATTTCATTTTGTAATCTACAGGAATTTTTCCCAAACCAATATCTCTCAATTTACCATGAAGCAATCTACGCTTCACAGCAGTAATATGGTCTGTAATCATAATCCCATCGAGGTGATCGTACTCATGCAGCACAATCCTTGCTGCGACACCCATGAGCCGCTCTTCAACCAACTCCCAAGTTTCATTGTAGTACTCGACAGTTATTTCGTTGGGCCTGACTACGGCTTCTCTGATTCCAGGAATTGACAAACACCCCTCTTCCATGCTGATCTCGTCAGCTGATTGATCAAAAATCACTGGATTAATCATCACCCGCTTAAATCCTTCGCACCCTTTATCAGCATTTTCACCTTCTGAGAAAGGCGAGCCATCAACAAGAAACATCCTGATAGACTCACCTACTTGAGGGGAAGCAAGCCCCACACCCTCAGCATTATACATGGTCTCCCACATGTCTTCAATCAACTTAGAAAGCCCAGAATGCCCTTCAATTATTTCTTCCGCCTCAGCTTTTAACACAGGATCTCCAAAAGCGAGTATAGGTTTTATCATTTTACAAAATTAAGAATGTTACTTTTGTAAAATGGCAATTTTAGATTCTATTCCTGAAGCAATTGAGGTAATTCGTTCAGGTGGCGTGATAATAGTGGTAGATGATGAGGATAGAGAGAATGAAGGCGACTTTGTTACTGCATCTAGAAGTGTAACCCCTGAAATAATTAATTTTATGGCAACTCATGGGCGCGGGCTTATTTGCGCTCCCCTCCTCGAGAGTAGATGCGACGCTTTAGGCTTAGGGCTTATGGTCCAAACAAACAATGCCGCTTACGAAACACCGTTCACTGTATCTGTTGATCTATTAGGGAACGGATGTACAACAGGGATTTCAGCAAGCGACCGGTCTAAAACCATACAAGCATTAATAGACCCAGACACGGATCCGAATACATTAGGGAAACCTGGCCATGTTTTTCCATTACGCGCAAAAGCGGGAGGTGTGCTCCGAAGAAACGGCCACACCGAAGCAGCCATAGACTTTGCAAGACTCGCTGGTTTTGAACCAGCAGGTGTCATTGTCGAAATCTTAAATGAAGACGGAACAGTGGCTAGACTTCCTGAGTTAAAAAAGCTCGCCATTAAACACGATATGAAACTCGTTTCAATTGCTGACCTTATAACATACCGGTTAGAAAACGAGACACTCATAGAAAGAACGGTAGAAGTTAAGCTCAACACAGAATACGGATTGTTTACTGCAATATCATATCGTCAAATGACAAATGATGTTGAGCATCTCGCCTTGGTTAAAGGAAAATGGAAACCCGGCGCCGCAGTTCCAGTACGAGTGCATGCATCAAGTATGATAGGAGATGTCTTCCAGGTTTCTGATCTAGGAAAAGGGCCGCAATTGCAGGCGGCAATGTCTAAAATTGAAAACCTTGAATATGGCGCCATCGTTTTTATAAACAAATTGCACCAAGGTGGAGGGTTTGCTGCAGAATTAAAAGCCTACACAGAATACAAGAAGAAACAAAAAAATACTGGAGTCTTTCATCCATTTGACGCTAAGGATTATGGTATAGGAGCCCAAATTGTTAGAGATTTGGGTATTGAGAAAATAAACCTTCTATCAGATAGCCCTAAGAAAACAGGAAATATCGGATATGGCTTAGAGATCGTAGACCACACCCCTCTAACAAAGTAGATTAACACTTTAACTGACACTTTCTTTAAATAGAAAAAGCCCACCATAAGCGAGCTTTTTCTATACCAATAAATAAAAAGTAATTTCTACTTTTTGAACTTCTCGTACTTCTGACGGAATTTATCAATACGTCCAGCAGTATCAACGAACTGAGCCTTACCAGTATAAAACGGGTGAGACTTTGAACTTACTTCTACTTTTATTAATGGATACTCATTACCATCTTCCCAGGTAATGGTCTCTTTAGACATCGTTGTTGAGCGGCTTAAAAAAGCGAACTCATTGCTCATGTCCTTAAATACGACAGTGCGGTAATTTTCAGGGTGGATTCCTTTTTTCATCTCTCAGAATTGGACGGCAAAGATAGTAAAAGAAATCGCAAAAAGCCCTACCATAAACACAAAGAAAATATTAAAACAAAAAAAACACGAAAACCTGCCACAATGATGGAGTAACTGACTTTTGATTAAATTTGTGATGAATTTAAGTGAGTTTATGCATTTTCACTGTACATGCAAGTGATTATTTGGTTAAGTTGATCCTGTTCTAAAACTTTAATACGAGATTTTCTTTGTTAGAGATTTTCTTTGTTAGAAATTTTCGGGTTGAGACATAACATCTTATCTTGCTTGAGATAATTTTCCATAAAACTTAGAGTTTTATATGTTAGTAATGTTTCTTAAAAACCTTAAAACAGTGTGTAACTGAAACGAACTTAGCGATAATATAAGGCTAACTATAATTATGGAAACTATTCAAACCGATTGGAAATCAGCACTAAAGGGATATGAAGACTATCTAGCTCTAGAAAGAGGGCTTAGTGAAAATTCAATCTTAGCTTATATGAGGGACATTCGTCAGTTTGCAAAACTGATTGAGACTAGTGAAGGTCTTACAAACCCTGCCTTAATAAATATTACGCATGTTGAGGGTTATCTGTCTTATTTATTTGACAATGGTTTGGCTAAAAACAGCCAAGCCAGAAAACTAAGTGGTGTTCGATGTTTTTGCAAATTCTTAAGAATAGAAGGGGTCATGGATATTAATCCTATTGAATTAATAGAGGGTCCAAGACCGGAGAGAAAGCTTCCAGATGTATTGACTGTGGAGGAAATTGAACGGCTCATCTCATCAATAGACATGAGCCGAAAAGAAGGAGTTAGAAATAAAGCAATGCTTGAAGTGTTATACAGTTGTGGGCTCAGGGTCAGTGAACTAACTTCTTTAAAAATGTCCCGAGTTGATTTGATAGATGGGTTAATTAGGGTTGTGGGGAAAGGGAATAAAGAAAGAGTTATACCCATAGGCAACCAAGCTTGTGATGCAATTGATGATTACCTCTCTTATTACAGGGCTGAAATCACACCATCGTACGGATATGAAGACTTCTTGTTTATGGGCAAAAAAGGCGTTGAATTAACACGTCAAATGGTCTTTACACTCATTAAACGAAGTGCTATCACGGCTGGAATTAGGAAAAATGTAAGCCCACACACTTTTCGCCACAGTTTTGCAACACATCTTATTGAAGCAGGGGCTGATTTAAGAGCTGTACAAGAAATGCTTGGACATGCACAAATAACCACGACGGAAATCTACACACACTTAGACAAGCGATACTTGGAAGAGCAGGTCACCAGGTACCATCCTCGTGCGCTCGCTCAATCTGAAGTGTGAAGATATAGACTTGTAAAGACTGAAGAGTGAATAGCTAAGCCAATTTTACCCCCGTACGAGCTTTCGATATTTAATCCTTTTGGGGCCGCTGTCACCAAGTCTCTTCTTCTTGTTTTCTTCATAGTCAGAATAAAGACCTTCAAACCAGACGACATTTGAATCTCCTTCAAATGCAAGGATGTGAGTACAGATACGATCTAAAAAGTAACGATCGTGAGAGATTACAACAGCACAACCAGCAAACGCAAGGATCCCTTCTTCTAAAGCTCGTAAAGTATTAACATCTATATCATTAGTAGGCTCGTCTAGAAGTAATACATTAGCTTCTGTTTTGAGCGTCATCGCTAAGTGAAGACGGTTTCTCTCTCCGCCAGAAAGGACTTTACATTTCTTTTGCTGGTCCGGACCGTTAAAGTTGAAACGGCTTACATAAGCACGAGAGTTTATTAATTCTCCACCGATTTCGATATGTTCATTCTTGCCTGACACGACTTCCCAAACAGTAGCCTCGGGATCGATGTCTTTGTGGGTTTGGTCTACATAACCAAGTTCGACAGTATCACCTAAAGAAAGCTCTCCCTTATCCGGTGTCAGCTCTCCCATAATCATCTTGAACAAAGTGGTTTTACCAGCTCCGTTAGGACCTACAATCCCTACAATTCCAGCAGGAGGCAGCTCGAAAGTCAACCCATCAATGAGAAGCTTATCTCCAAATGATTTCTGAAGGTTTTTCACTTCAAGAACTTTGTTCCCGAGACGTGGCCCGTTAGGGATAGGAATTTGTAGGCGGTTGTTCTTTTCCTTAGTCCCATCAGAAAGCATGATTTCGTAATTCGAAATACGCGCTTTGTTTTTCACACGACGGCCTTTGGGACTTGTTCTAATCCACTCAAGCTCTTTCTCTAATTCCCTTTTACGCTTACTTTCATGCTTTTCTTCTAGAGCCAAACGCTTTGTTTTTTGCTCTAACCAGTTTTGGTAATTCCCCTCATAAGGAATACCCTCTCCCCTATCTAATTCCAGAATCCAACCAGCTACATTGTCTAAGAAATACCTGTCGTGGGTAACGCAAAGAACTGTCCCTTGATACTGCTCCAAATGTTGCTCAAGCCAGTCTATGGATTCAGCATCTAAGTGGTTAGTAGGCTCATCGAGAAGTAGCACGTCTGGCTGCTTGAGAAGCAGTCTGCAAAGAGCAACCCTGCGGCGTTCACCTCCAGACAGTTCGGATATCTTTTGTGTATCTGGAGGACAACGCAGTGCGTCCATAGCAATACTCAACTTCGTATCTAATTCCCAAGCATCAAGGGCATCAATTCTGTCTTGGACTTCAGCCTGGCGATTGATTAACGCCTCCATTTTCTCAGTAGAGTTTAATATCTCCTCATCCATAAACTTTGCGTTTATTTCCTCAAACTCAGCGAGCGTATCTACAATCTCTTGCGTCCCCTCCTCCACAATCTCTCTGACCGTCTTCGATTCATCTAGATCCGGTTCCTGAGGCAAATACCCTACTGTGTATCCTGGAGCCCAAACTATATCACCTCTATACGACTCATCTAACCCAGCTATAATTTTCATCACAGTTGACTTACCTGAGCCATTCACTCCAATAATTCCAATTTTCGCTCCGTAGTAAAACGAAAGGTAAACGTCTTTTAAAATGTGCTTTCCTGTAGGTGTTTCTTTATTCACCTTTACCATTGAAAATATCACTTTCTTATCGTCGGCCATCTCTTTTGAGTTTGATTGAGGTTATATTTTTCACAAAGGACAAAGGTACCTAACAACCCCTCTTGCTATCCCTTTTTAAAACTGCTTATTACAAGCAAAAGAATAATCGATTGCAATAAAATCAGAAAGTAATGGAGTATGGTTATCTGCACCTTAGGTTCGACTATTTCTAAGCCCATATCTAGCACCTTATAAAACAAAAACGACGCCCCCAGCCCCACTAAATAGCCAACCTGCTTATTGACATCAATTTTACTTAGCAACTCCTTTTTATTTGACACAAGCGTTTCTGCTCTCACTAAATATCCCCCAAAAATGAAGGTTAGTTGATATCCACAGTAAATCAACAAGGCTGACGTAAGACTGAATTGTAAAACTAAGAATGATAAAACGGTAATAAGCATAACAGATTCAACGAGCATAGATATCCTGTAAAAGCTCTTAATATTCAAGAGTTCCTCGTAGAATTTTGCAATTACAATCATCCCTACAGCTAATACCATACCTCCAACAGAATAAACCTCAGGATCTAATGGCTCATATATTTTAAAGAGAATCCCAACTGACAGTCCTGTAAATGAAGAATTAAGAAGTTTATAAATCAGGAAATTCTTTTCATCTAATTGCATTGATCATCTATTTTTCAGGAAGGTCGTAACCACAAAGGTACTCTTGAAGGGACTTCCTTGATTACCTTCGACGTATGTCAATAAATTCAGATTTAGAGCGCAACAAAAACGAAGACCGCATGAGGCTTCTTGTTGCTGGTTTAGATAGAAAACTAGACCAAATCAAGAAAGGAGGAGGAACGAAACGTATTGAAAAAGAACACGCTAAGGGCAAATTATCAGCAAGAGAAAGGCTTGCTAAATTGTTTGACAGCAATTGCGAACGATTTGAAATAGGGGCTTTAGTTGGAGATGGCATGTATGAGGAATATGGAGGATGTCCTTCCGGCGGGGTGGTTGTTGAGGTGGGGAGAATACACGGCAAACAATGTATCGCGGTAGCAAATGATGCAACAGTCAAAGCTGGGGCTTGGTTTCCGATTACAGCTAAAAAGAATCTACGAGCTCAAGAAATAGCTTTAGAAAACAGACTCCCCATCGTATATCTTGTAGATAGCGCTGGGGTTTTCCTCCCTCTTCAAGATGAGATCTTCCCAGACAAAGAGCATTTCGGGAGGATGTTTAGAAATAACGCCAAACTGTCTAGTGCTGGGATACCACAAATTGCTGCCGTTATGGGATCATGCGTAGCTGGAGGAGCATACCTTCCGATTATGAGTGACGAATCTCTCATCGTTGAAGGTACAGGGTCGATTTTCCTTGCTGGCAGCTACTTAGTAAGAGCTGCAATAGGCGAAAACATCGACAATGAAACCCTTGGTGGATCAACAACTCATTGCGAAATAAGTGGCGTAATCGACTACCCCTGCAAGGATGATGATGACGCGTTAAAAACAATTCGAGACCTTGCTTCTCATTGGAACCCCACAACCAATTCAGCGAACTTTTCCAGATCAAAACCTCAGAAGCCATCAGGCCATTCTATTTCTTCCATATTGCCTGAGTCAAGAACTCAACCCTACCCTTCACACGATCTGATAGACGCATTGGTTGATGAAGGGTCGTTTACGGAGTATAAAAAAACATTTGGGAAAACCCTAATCTGTGGGTATGCAAGAGTTGATGGATGGAGCGTGGGGATCGTCTGCAATCAAAGAATGACTGTGAAATCAAAGAAAGAAGGATTGCAGTTTGGTGGTGTTATTTATTCTGACAGCGCTGACAAAGCTGCTCGATTTGTGATGACTTGCAATCAAAAGAACATTCCCCTTCTTTTTCTACAAGATGTAACGGGCTTTATGGTGGGGTCTAGATCTGAGCACGGAGGCATTATTAAAGATGGAGCAAAACTTGTAAATGCTGTTGCGAATAGTGTTGTGCCTAAGTTCACCGTCATTATCGGGAACAGCTATGGAGCAGGGAATTATGCGATGTGCGGAAAAGCGTACGATCCCAGATTTATCATCGCTTGGCCCACGGCCAGACTCGCTGTTATGGGAGGAGAACAAGCGGCTAAGGTTCTCCAACAAATTGAGGTTTCTAGGCTGAAAAAAGCAGGGAAGCCTGTAGATGAAGGAAAACAATCTGAATTGCTCAACACGATAAAAACGCGCTACGATGAGCAAACAAAACCTGAATATGCCGCTTCTCGACTTTGGGTAGACGCCATCATCGATCCTGAAAAAACCAGGGAATGGGTAAGTATGGGCATCGAGGTTGCCAGCGAATCGCCTGCTGAGAAACCTTTTAGACCTGGCGTTCTTCAGACTTAATACTCATTTACTCTAGCTTAACTTCTTCAATACAGAAATTCGATGTTTAAAAACGTATTCATTTTATTTGGCCTTTTAAGTTTGACGCCTTTATTTATTTCTGCGCAAAAAAGCTTGAAAAATGCAGAAGCAAAAAAAGCTGCAATTGTCGCTTCAAACCCTCAACCTTACATTATTTACAACTCTGAGGGTGAAATGGAATCGTTCAACAGCATTGTTGACGCTGCTCTTGAAGCAGATGTGGTCCTGTTCGGAGAACTCCATGACAATCCAATGATTCATTGGCTTCAACTTATGCTCACTAAGGAGTTAGATATAGAAGGACAGGACTTGGTTTTGGGAGCTGAGATGTTTGAAACTGACGATCAATTGCCACTAAATGAATATTTGAGCGGGGTAATCAATTTGAGCAAATTAGAAGTAAATACAAGGGTTTGGCCCAACTTCAAAACAGACTACCTACCCCTTGTTGACTATGCAAAAGACAATGACCACAAATTTATTGCTACAAATGTCCCCCGCAGATATGCCTCATTTGTCTATTATAATGGGCTAGACACTTTAGAATATTTATCAGATGATGCAAAGAGCTATCTTCCTCCCCTTCCAATTGAATATGATGGAAATTTAGGGTGTTATCTGGAGATGCTAGAAATGTCAGGTGGTCATGGTGGAGACAACCTTCCTAAATCACAGGCGATTAAAGACGCTTGTATGGCACATAACATCTTAAAAAACCTTCCTTCAAATGGAGTTTTCATTCACTACAACGGTGCCTTTCATTCTCAAAATAAAGAAGGGATTGCATGGTATTTACTGAATGAGAATCCAGATTTAAACATCATGACCATTGATGCTACAGAGCAAGAATTTATTGAAGAATTAGAGCAAGGGCGAATGGGTGTTGCGGATTTCATTATTGTTACTCCATTAAGCCTCACAAAAACTCATTGATAAACGTGTTGCGCTAGCTGATTATTGATTTCGCTCTAAATGCTCCAACTTCTTCAGCATGGGCTCATATAAACTGTGACAATCTGACTTTTCTTTGCTGTTTAAAGCAGATCTTAAACTGAAAATTGAGTCTAACAAAGCCTGCTCATTTTCAATAGTATCACACTGCTCAACAATTGTGAGACCTTCCATGGCTGCTCTAAAATCACCTGAAGTTGAGCATCTAACAATTAAATCAATTGAGTTTGTAGGAATAAAGCCTGAACTCCACAGAAATGAAAGAACATCTGCGTACACATGTTCTTTGCTGTCCTTTTGTAAAAACTCAAGAAAAATATCTTCAGCTGCACTAAGTTTAATCGATGATAAAATCGTGCGCATTCTAGCTTTCAAAGCATCTTCCTTGCGAGAGCTAAATGCTTCTAACAATGGTTCAATCCATTTAATCGTGCCGTTTTTCTCTGCCCTATCAAGTGCCTCAGATACTTTTTTATTGTCCTTTGAGTCTAGGTTTTTCATTTCGCAAAGGTATCAATGAATTCTCTCAACATCATAGCTGTTGCACCCCAAACTAGGTGTTTTCCAAATTTTATCCCAGGAACCACCAATCCATTAACGGTGTAATCACGCCAATTACTCTCCTCATATAAATCTGAAACTGGGAATAATAACAATGAATGGACTTCCTTAGGATCTATTGAAAACAGGGGGCGTTTACTTAGCCAAGCTACATAAGGCTTAACTAGGAAATTACTCGGAGGAATATACAAGGGAGTGAGCGGACCTAAAACATTGTCAAGCCCAACTGTAACACCTAACTCCTCTTTGCATTCTCTAACTGCTGTTTCAATATCATCGACATCAGCAGCATCTCTCTCCCCTCCTGGAAAGCCTATTTGTTTAGAATGTACGCCATCATATTCTGACCTCTCTATCAAAACACCCTCAATTTCATTTACATCTTCTTTAGAAGGGAATAATAGAATTAATACAGACGCATTCCTGCAATTTGCCAAACGTTCTTTTGAGAAAGAACTATCACGATAAGGTGGAGCTGCTTTAAGCTGAGATTTTAGACCTGCTACCTCCCCTGCTTTAATGGATTCGGCTAACTTAAAGATTTTTAAATTTTCTACACTAAGATTCACAACCGCAAGGTCGGTCAGTTCTACCTTTACTCAATGAAAGTGACACTACTAGATGACAGCAATGAGTTCCCTCCTGTTTCTTCCGCAGACAAAAGTGGGATTGTTGCAGTGGGTGGTGATTTGAGTGCCGCAAGGCTATTGTCCGCTTATGAAAATGGCATCTTCCCATGGTTCAATCCTGGAGAAATGATTATGTGGTGGTCCCCTGAGGAACGGGGAATAATACCCCTTGACGGTCTTAAGGTTCACAAGAGCATGCGGAATGAAATAAATAGGATGAGATATACTGTCACGTATGACACGTGTTTCAAAGATGTGATTACACAATGCTCTAACAGCTTTAGAGGTGAGAATACTCAACCTGGAACTTGGATAGGCCAGAATATGATCAATGCCTATCTAGAATTACATAAGCTAGGTGCTGCTCACTCCGTTGAGGTTTGGAAAGGGGCTGAGCTCGTCGGAGGTTTATATGGCGTCTCGATAGGTCGAATGTTTTTCGGGGAAAGCATGTTCAGTAAGGCTACGAACGCTTCTAAAATTGGATTGTTCAATTTAGTAGAGAAATTAAAAAGTTGGGGTTTTGGGCCAATTGATTGCCAAATGATGAATCCACATCTTGAATCTCTCGGGGCAATACCAATATCGCGGTCTGAATTTCAAAATATTTTAGATAAACATCTTCGTTCTGGCAAAACACTTTTAGGAACTTGGACAGAATAAGTCTAGGGGTTCTTATAGTACTTTAAGCATCTTCAAATTTTGTTTCTTATACCGTGATTTTACGGTGTTAACATGTTATTAACAATTGAAGCTGTTTCGTTAACAAAGCGTTCATATCTGGTTGTGTTAATTCATAAAAGTGATTTGTTTTTAGCTAAATTGCTATCTGTACATAACCCCTTAATTCTTCCTGCTATGCAAATGGATAAGTATGACTTCATGATCTTAAACATCATCCAAACTCATAAAACTGAAAACCAGAGCCACATAAGACTTAGCGTTTTAGAGAGAAACTTTTGGAAATGCATTGAAGCAGATACAAACTTACATGTGGGACAAGCCCGCATAGGGGAAAGAATAACTAATCTTTACTTAGATGGACTTATTCAGAATAAAGATGGATACACACTAACTAAGAAAGGAAGAGAACAACGCTCATTTGCTCCTTGGAACAAAGATGGTGAGTTAGCATAAGCCTTCTTTAGGGTGGCTCGCCGTTCTAACTCGCCGTTCTAACTCGCCGTTCTAACTCGCCGTTCTAACTCGCCGTTCTAACAAGCTTCATAAAAAAAGGTGCACCCTAATTGGTTGCACCTTTTTTATACATTAATATTTTGTTTACCCTTACTTCTTAGCAGGCTTAGCAGCGGGCTTCTTAGCAGCAGGCTTAGCAGCAGTCTTAGCAGCGGGCTTCTTCTCTTCCTTCACCGGCCTGTCATAAGATTCCTCTAAAATCTCAAGTGCAGGATATTTTTCTCTCCAGAAATCAAGCTTACTACGATCTCGAACGGTGATAATAGTTCTTCTATCTAATCTAACTTTAATGTTAGGTTGTAACTCTTTTTCTCTCTTTTTACGTGCCATTAGTTTCGTCTATTGATAAACCGCTTTATTGGATTCTGCTAATGAACGCAACTTGAGGCAAAGTTGAACTATCTTTTTAATAATCTTACTAAGATATTATAGTTAATTGGTAATTACCTATCTAAGAAGGTTAACAACCCCTCTTAATTCTTGAGCATCAACGTCATACCCCTGAACCTTAATAACCCATTGGTACATGCCGTCTGGAGCGAAATACTCACCGTCATATGCATTCCCCATCCACGCATCTTCAAGTGAAGTAGAAGTATACACAACATCTCCCCATCTGTTATAGATGAATAATTCAAACGACTCTATCTGTCTTCCAACAATTTCAAAAGCATCATTAAGTCCGTCGTTGTTTGGTGTAAAGGCTGATGGAATATAAAGGATAACTGATCCATAAAGGTGAACCGTTGCAACATCAAAACACCCATTGTTAGTTGTAACAGTAACAGCAGCATCGTATTGATCTAAGCCTTCATAATCATGAGTTAACGCTCGCTCATAGCCGAAAGTTCCATCACCGAAATCCCAAACAAAATTAAAAGCACCTAGGAAAGGCTCTTCAGGAAAAGTCAGAACATCAAAGTCATAAGTGTCATCTCCCTGATCATAGCGAACTATTGTGGCTTCAACAGTTTCAACATCAACACGTGTTGAACCCGCAATCATATAATCACAGTTATCTATAATGGTCACCTCGTAGGTTGTGCCAACAGGGGGAGCAACAGTGTGAGCGAGATCATCATCTAAGAAGTTCTCCCAAAGTATTTGATAAGGAGGCTGACCACCCGTAAGCTCTAATTCAAGAAGAGCATTCGCACCATTGCATAAAAGCGTGTCATTTGGCATTGAAATTTCCAATGGATCATATGGCACTTCAAAAAGTGTTTGGAGATACATCCCTCTGTCACAACCATCTCGGATATAAATTTCCATAAGGTGCGTGGTTAAGGATGTATGTTCTATACATTCTTCTGTGCCAAAATCAATTCCGTTTATGGTCCAATTGTAGGTTACCGGTGGATATTCTAAAAGCGGGTCTTGAATTAATTCTACACACACCGTTTCAAACTCATCGCATAAGACCGTTACTATTTCAGGGGTTACTGCTTCTAGCGGTGGTGTATCATAAATAAACACACTTATAGAACTTTCAGTCGTACCGCTGACAATATTTAATATTAACTCCTCAGTCACCTCATCAATATAATCTTGTGGGACGGTGAAGGACAGTGCTATCTCATACTCACCAATGGGAATAACGGCACTTTCTGGCAAACCTACAATGTCCTCATTAAAGGAAGCTTCTGACAGAGGATCTACGTTTATATCAAAGGCAAACGGATAGACAGAAGGAACAAGACATGGACGGCTAATCGTAATTGTTGAAATGCCGCAATCTTCCCAAGCACAGTAAATAACAATATCGTCAAGAGGGTCGGGGTCACATTCTGGCGCTGCTGTAGCTTCGTAGGCTGTAGGTATAGGGGATCCGAAACTTCCTTCCTCAAGAACTACAATTGATTCTAATGCAGTATCAGATCCATCGGCAATGGCAAGTTTAATGTGATACGTAAGTCCGCAACTTACAGGATGAGAGGCTGTGAAAGGAACGGTATAGCCATTAATGCACGGAGCATCAACAGCATTGGGATTATCTATGTAATACTCTTGATTTAAAATATCATTTATAGAGCTAATTGTGATGGGCAAAGGCGGATCAGTATCAGGAACTTGAGCGATGTTAACAGCTCCATCAGGGAATCCAGCTGGAGAAGAAAAAGGACCAGTAATTCCAGGGCCAGATAGAAAAAAAGCGAAAATATCGTTGTATTGAGAATTCACCCAGACCAGGTACTCATCAGATCCGAAAATATAATTAAACGATACAAAATCTCCTGAAGGTTGGAAATCGAATTCAAGAATACAAACGTCGTTTACAGAACTCACTGAAAAAGCTTGACCTATTAAAGGAGGGACTGAATTGGCTACTGTCAGTAAATCTGGATCATTCACTGTATTTGGACAAGTCGTACAAAACCCTGCATTACATGGACCAGCAGGATTAGAAGCTTGATCACTACTTAAAACCACGCCACTTTCAATTCCGAACGCACCTCCATTCGTCATATATCCAATCTGTTCTAAGGAACCAGAAAATGATACATTCGTAGCAGTTACACCTTCTCCAAGAAGTACATTGTTAACGTATTGCGTTGGTGTCATAGCCTGAGAGATATTCATTTGGGCTATGATAGAACTAGGCGAAAAAGTTAATAGGAAACTAATTGCAAAAACTATACGCGAAACAGATAAAAAAGGCGTTAAATTCATCACAGTAATTTGAATAAAGATAAG
>JAQCFW010000023.1 GCA_027619225.1 Bacteroidota bacterium | reverse complement strand
GAGGTACCCCGAATCTGCTGAGCTTGATGAACTTTTTTACGCCCAACAAATTTCTGGTGCTTCACGCCTTCCTAACGGAAATACTCTGATCTGCAACGGCCCGGCCGGGTACGGGTTTGAGGTTACGCCAGATGAGGAGATCGTTTGGGATTACGTGAATCCCGTTACCGCCTTTGGAGCTACAACCCAAGGGAACGATGCTGGCAACAACGCCGTATTCCGCCTCCCTAGATACGCTATCGATTACCCAGGATTTATCGGGAGAGACATGACCCCGGGAGATGTGATCGAACTGGGGAACTGGATAGACAATTGCACCAGTGACATCAGCATTGTCGAAGTAACAGAAATCGTGGCATACCCTAATCCTTTTACAGATGTGGTGTGGTTGAGGTTTGAAGATAAAGGAGAGTGGTTTATTCACACTCTTGATGGGAAACTCATAGAAAAAGGATCATCAGAAAAAGGAGATATACTTGAAATTGGAGCATATTTAACTGAAGGCTGCTATATCTTGCGTTTTGAAAACGAATTTAAAACTGCAATTACAACTTTACTGAAAATTTAATATAATGAAATTACAATACCTCACTGGATTCATATTATCAATCCTGGCTACAACTGCATTTGCACAGGACAATACGATTGGAACTATTATTTATAACGAGGACGCAACTGATGGTGGATTCAACTTGATTTATCCCCACAATCAACCTGATGCCTTCCTTTTAGATATGTGCGGAAATGTCGTTCACAAATGGGAGAATGCTGATACGCTAAGACCCGCAAATGTGATGTACATACTAGAAAACAGTGATGTGATGACAACGTACCGCCCAGCTGATTTTAGTGGAGATGCTATTTGGGCAGGTGGAGGTGGTGCTACAGTCGAACGCAGAACTTGGGACAACGAGCCCATTTGGTCATTCACTCGCAATGATGCCGAGTACCGTTTGCACCACGACATCCAACCAATGGCAAATGGAAATGTGCTTGTTACTGCTTGGGAACAGCGTGACTCACTTGAGTGCATTGAAGCTGGACGCAACCCTGAAAACTTAACAAGTGCTGGAATGTGGTCAGAAGTTGTTTGGGTAATCGCTCCAGGTGATGATGGATTGGGAGAAGTTGCTTGGGAATGGGCTGTTTGGGACCACTTGGTTCAGGATTTCGACTCTACAAAATCTAACTATGGCGTCATTGCAGATAACATCGATAAAATAGACATCAACTTCGGACTTGAATTAAATGCTGCAGCTGACTGGCTTCACATAAATGCGATTGATTTCGATGAGTATAGCCAACATATTATGTTGAGCGTACCTACTTTCAATGAAATTTGGGTGGTCGATTATGGCAACACAACCTCTGGAGAGTTAAAGTGGCGCTGGGGAAATCCTATGGCATACGACAGAGGTGATAGCACAGATACGAAGCTAGGCTTCCAACACCACACACACTGGCTAGACCTTGCTTTAACCACGAACAGTCCGGACTACGGAAAAATTGGCGTGTTCAACAATCGAGTCCAAGGCGATACGAGTGAATACAGCTCCGTCCACACTCTTCTCCCCATGTTCGACGAATATGAAAATGAGTACTATGTTGATTTCGAAACGGGGACTTATCTCCCAACTGATTTCGACTGGACATTTGAATCACCCGATCCCAATACGATATACTCTCCCATCGTTTCGTCATTCCAACGATTAGAGAATGGGAATAGTCTTATTTGTTCTGGGTCAAAAGGAGATACAAGAGAATATACGCAGGAAGGAGAACTTGTTTGGCATTACAAAACTCCATTTTTAAATCAGGCAGGAACCGGGTCTCCACAAAGTCAGGGAACAATCCTTAACCCGATGCAAAACCTGACGTTTCGAGCAAGTCGTTATCCCGCCGACTACCCCGCATTTGACGACATTGATTTCGTGACCGGTTTGCCTATTGAGTTAAATCCAATCATGTTAGCATCGTGTCTATCAGGTTGTGATCTTACACTTTCACTCGACTCTATTTCTTTCGATACTCTTGGAATTGCAACAGTAACCGTTGGAGCTGTGGGTTCGAGCCAAATAAACATCATCGAATGGATGTCATTGGCTGACAGCACTATCTATCCTTACGCTCAAGAACTTACATTCATAACATCTGAGGCTGGTGACTTCATGATCACTGTTACAGACCTCATGGGATGTACTTATTCACTCGTGGTATCGGTGATATTTGACGGACTAGAAGGTGTCGACAACCCTACTGCTCTGAAATTCGGGTTGTACCCTAACCCTTCAAACGGGTTCATGAATATTTCATTTTCTAAGACAATACATCAGGCTGATATAAAAGTTATAGATATGCAAGGAAGAATTGTTTTCTCACTCAATAACACTTCTTCATTAAATGAATCTTTAGACCTCAATCATTTAAATTCGGGAACCTACTTTGTTTCCGTATCATCAGATGAAGGGTTTGCAATGACTAAAATATTAATACAGAAATAATATAATCTTACACCCTGTCTATGTCCCAATCAATCCAAGTAGAAAATGACGGAGCTGTTAGAACAATAACGCTAAATCGCCCTAAAGCTTTTAATAGTTTTGACATGGAAATGGGCAGAGCATTTCAAAAGGAACTTGATGTTGCAGCAACGGATGAAAGTGTACGTTGCATCGTGATTACTGGAAACGGAATGGCATTCTGTGCTGGGCAAGACCTGAAAGAAATTACAGCACCCGACGCACCTAACTTTAAAGTGATTGTAGAAGAGACCTACAATACAAGCATTAGAAAAATGTGCTCTATGAGAAAGCCTATTGTCGCAGCAGTTAATGGAGTTGCGGCTGGAGCCGGAGCCAACATCGCACTCGCTTGTGATTTAACAATTGCAAAAGAAAGCGCTTCGTTTATTCAGGCTTTTGCTAAAATAGGCCTTATACCTGACAGTGGTGGAACGTGGTGGCTACCTCGCCTTGTGGGCATGCAAAGAGCTAAAGCAATGGCGTTTTTCGGAGACAAGATATCCGCGAAAGATGCTGAAAACATGGGGCTCATTTATAAAGCTGTAAAGAACGAAGATTTTGAAAAGGTGGTTTCTGAAACTGCCCTACGGCTGTCTAAAATGCCTACATATGCTATAGGGCTGACAAAAGCTGCATTTCACGAAGGAATGTCTAGCGATTTAGACGAGCAACTGGCCAGAGAATTAGACTACCAATTTCGTGCTGCAGAATCAGATGATTATGCTGAAGGAGTGGCAGCGTTTTTAGAAAAACGAACTCCTAACTTTCAGGGCAAATGAGTCCTTGGGTTAAAATAAACGACAGATTACCTGAAAACAATCAGAGGGTACTAGCTTTTATCCCTAAAAACAAAGTCTTCCTTCCAGGAATGCAATTGGATTTTGAAATTAGAGAAGTTGTCGTTCTACATTTCCGAGAAAATTTCTATGCTGAAAACGCTGACAAAAAGGAGAAGTATGGATCTCATTTTTGGTCTGGAGAGGGAAATAGCAATCACTTCTTTAAAGACGTAACACATTGGAAGGCTATACCTGTCGGGCCGCAAAAAACGTAACTGCAACAATGGCTGCCGTTTCTGCTCGGAGACGCATATCGCCTAAAGTAATTTCTTTAGCACCTGAATCAAGCATTTTTTCGACCTCTTCAGGTGTGAAATCTCCTTCCGGACCTATCGCTATACAAGAAGATTCAGTAGGACTAAGCGCTTTTAAAAGATGTGTTTTTTCACTTAAAGAAACAGAATCCATGCAGTGAGCTACGAAGAAATTCTTAGCTAAATGGGGTGAGGCGGAGATTTCACGAACTGCATCAAGTAAAGCCATCGCTGGCTTTAATTCAGGAAGCCAAGTTCTCTTACTTTGCTTCATTGCAGAAATAAGAACCTTATTCCACCTGTCGAACTTTGCAGTTTTGCTCTCAGACCTAGATGTAAAGACAGGATAAATTCTCTCCACTCCTATTTCAGTTGCTTTTTCTAAAAACCACTCGAAGCGCTCAGTCTTTTTTGTCGGGGCAACGATCATGGTAAGGCCAAGTTTGGGACGTGACTCACGTGACACCACTCCTACTTCCATAATACAAGAACGCTTATCTAAGTTGATGATGACACCCTCGGCCGTTCCACCTTGCCCGTCCATTAAGGCATAAGAAAATCCTATTTTAGCACGCAGAACTTTTACAGCGTGACGCGTTTCTTCTTCAGGAAGATGTAGAATACCCTCTTTTAAATCTGGAATAAAAAGAGATCGCATTACTTTAGATATCAGCCCTTTAAAGCTGTTTCTAATACGCGAGGCCCACCAGAACGCATGGCATCAGTTGCTGTATTTTCAAACTTTGAGAAGTTATCTACAAATCGACGAGCGAGATCAGCTGAAACTTTATCGAACTCTACTTTGTCAGACCATGTTTCACGTGGGCTGAGCAATTCTGTAGGAACGCCTGGACAAGAAGTAGGAACATTCAGATTAAACACCTTGTCTTTACGCATCTCCAATGAGTGAAGTTCACCGTTAAGAGCTGCAGTTATCATGGAACGTGTATAGCTAAGTTTTATCCTAGACCCAACACCGTAAGCACCTCCAGACCAACCGGTATTCACTAACCACATTCTAACTCCATGCTTTTCTATGCGTTCGCCGAGCATCTTCGCATAATCAGTAGGTGCTAGGGGAAGGAAAGGCGCTCCGAAACAAGCGGAAAAAGTTGTCTGTGGCTCCACCACTCCAGCTTCTGTACCGGCAACCTTAGCAGTATACCCACTAATAAAGTGAAACATGACACCATTTTCATCAAGCTTGCTAATCGGAGGTAAAACTCCGAAAGCATCGCATGTTAGAAAGAATACATCTGTTGGATGCCCCCCCATACCGCTTTCTATAGCTCCATCTATATGATTCACTGGGTAAGAAACACGTGTGTTAGGTGTAATTGTATCATCCTCGTAATCAGGAGTAATTCCATCTTCTTTAAAACCTATATTCTCTAACAAAGCGCCATATTTGATCGCGTTGAAAATCTGTGGCTCACTTTCAACCCTAAGATCAATGGTTTTTGCATAACAACCGCCTTCCATATTGAAAATACCATCGTTCGTCCACCCGTGCTCATCGTCTCCTATCAAGCTGCGTAATGGATCTGAACTAAGTGTCGTTTTACCGGTACCACTTAAGCCGAAGAAAACTGCAACGTCCCCATCAGCACTCATATTTGAAGAACAGTGCATGGGAAGGACATTGTGTACCTCAGGCAACTCAAAGTTCATCACTGAGAACATCCCCTTCTTAATCTCACCTGTGTAGCCACTTCCCGCAATCAGAATGATTTTTCGAGTGAAATCGATTGCACTGACATTTCCTTGACGACATCCATGACGCTCAGGAGAAGCACGATATCCTGGTGCACATACGATATGCCACGCAGGGTCAGCAAACTTGAGGTCTTCAGCATCTAATCGTATGAACATATTATATACAAAAAGATTTGACCAAGATTTCTCAGTCACCACCCTCACGTTAATTCGTGTAGTGGGATCAGCTCCTACAGCAGCGTCTCTCACAAAAACTCGCTTCCCTCCCATATAATCTTGAACATCTGCAAGCAAAGTTCCAAAATCATCAGGAGACATTTTCTGGTTAATTTCACCCCAATCTACGCGAGAGCTCGTTTTACCGTCATCAACGATAAATCTGTCTTTGGGTGATCGACCCGTAAATTCACCTGTTGTAATTGATAAAGCTCCAGTATCCGTTAAGATTCCTTCACCTCGCAGTAGGGTTTGTAAAATAAGATTTGAGGGGGGGAGATTCCAGTGAGCGCTAGCTACACCTTCTAATCCAATAGCTTCTAACGATGCCCTATTAGGACAATTGCCAATATGCTTCATATTTTTTTGAGGAATTAAGTCATTAATATTCCTAGTGCAAATATACACATTCAAGTTAGGAATCTTTACATTTTTGTTCACATCCTATCAATGACTATTTATATTTACACCATGACAAAGACTACCCTAACGCTTTTTTCATTAGCTCTTGTGCTAATTTTCTCGTGTAACAATTCCGATTCGACGAATACTTCCGATTCTTTAGACCCAACTTCAACACCCTCTTCTTCGAAGAAAGACAAACCCGAAAGTCTAAAAAATTTAACAGAAACTGAAAAACAAGGGATGAGGCTTCTAACACGTCGACAAGAAGCAGCAAAAGAAGCTTCAGCAGTTCAGGAAAAAAACATGACCAGTCCTTATAAATACCTAACTACTTCTGACGAATACCCAATCTTCACTTCCCTCATGTCCAAATCAATTCTCTCAAAACATATTCATAGCGCCGGCGTCACAGTACTCGCTCCAGTAGATAAAGCTTTCGATGACTACCCATATTATAAAGAATTACTTTTACCGATAAACAAAGAAGAATTAGACAATTTTATCGCTTACCATATTATCGATACACCTCTAGAGTACAAGGAATTCTCTGTTGGTGATAGTTGGAGAGTTCACGCTGGATTCATTCTTGCTCTCACAAAAAAAGGGGGGATTAATTTCAACGGCGCGCACGTTAGATCAGGAAGTATAGATACAGACCACGGGATGATTATAGGTATGGATAATCTTGTTTTCTACCCGAAGCTTAGTCATTGATTCAAATGTCAAAATCCCATTTACTTCTCCCTGTCATATCAGTATTAATATCTACATTTTCTTTCATGAACTCATCTTTTGCGCAATGGTCGCACGAGTTTGCTGTGGGGGTAATTCCTGTAATCACAGATGGTGATACTTTAAGTAACCCTTGGGTAGGTGGATTAACTGCTCCCCAGTGGTCACCGATCGATTTTGACTTTGACGGAGATGAAGATCTCTTCGCTTTTGACCGAGACGGTTCGCGTCTTCTTGCGTTCGAGCGAACTGAAATTGGATGGGAATACCGTCCGAAATGGGTCTTAGGTTGGCCTGAACTGGTAGACTGGTGTCTCCTAAGAGATTTCGATTGCGATGGGCGGCCAGATATTTTTACGAGCCACCAAAACGGCATCTATGTCTACAGAAACATCACCGAAAACCCATTAGAACCACAATTTTCACCAGCAGCAACACCTCTCCTTGCCTCTTACGACTTTGGCGCTGGTGCAGATATGCTACCCGTAGTTTGTCTCGGCATTGACATCCCCGCTATACTCGATCACGATGGAGATGGAGATATTGACATCATCACTTTTACAGAAACCTCTAGCACGTTATATCGCTTTCAGGGATCAGTAGAGTGTGGGCTCCAAATGGAATGTACGAATAGATGTTATGGCATGCTCGCCGAAGCTTCTGAGAACAATGCACTGTTCATTGGAGACAACTTTAATTGTGGATTTAATGTAACCGATCCACGAGCACAAAATGAACCTCTTCATGCAGGAGGATCAATAACGAGTCTTCAACTCGACAATGAAGGACCACTCGATTTATTAATAGGAGATGTGTCATTTCCTACCTCCATTGCTGTCTTAATGGAAGATGCCGTAGATGGTCAGGACAGTGCGGTTTTCGTTGACTACTCTTTCCCACTTCTTACCGGGGGCGTTGAAGCACTCAATTGCCAAAGGTTCCCTTCGGCATATCATATAGATGTTGATAATGACGGTGTCAGAGATCTACTTGTCAGCCCCAACACATATCTGGAGACGGATGACGATGCAAGTGTACACTTTTTAAAAAACACTGGAGAAGATCTTGATCCTGTTTGGGCTTACATCCAAAACGACTTCATACAGGAAGGCATGATAGACCTCGGAAGAGGCGCCTATCCGGTACTCATCGACTTGGACGGCGATTCCCTCATCGATTTAGTAATCGCAAATAAGGAAACGTACAACGGGGTAGATGACACGCCCACAACCATTCTTTTATTCCGCAATTCAGGAACCCAAACTCAGCCAGTTTTCACATACACTTCAACTGTTGACGTGAGTACTTACGGGATTGAAAGCGTATTTCCGGCTTTAGGAGATATTGATGGAGATGGGGACATTGACCTTATTGTAGGTGACGAACTCGGAAGGCTACATCGATTTGACAACACAGCAGAAATAGGTGCTTGGCCTTTATTTACAGCAACTGAGCTTTCTTTTTCGGACAATTCAGGGGAGGTGATCGACGTTGGACAGTTCGCAGCACCGCAACTCATTGACATAGATTCCGACGGGTTACTCGACCTTGTTGTTGGTGAGAAAAATGGAACTCTAACCTTATTCCTTAACTGTGGAGATGTTGAAACATTGGATTTATGCAAGGTTGTAAGTGAGGCTTTTGGAGATAATTGGGGAGATATTCACGTAACGAACATACTAGGTATTAACGGATATAGCACACCCTCACTTTATGAAGACGATCTCGGAATTCACGTACTTGTCACTAACGAAACGGGTACTGTTCAGTCTTTCGGATTTGTATCGTCTGATTACGAAACTGCCTTAGAAGAGTCTAACTCTGAGGTTCTCGCTAACGGACTTGGAGGGAAGGGATTTCGAGCTGGAGCAGCTTTTGCCGACCTGAATAACGACTCAATTGTAGATTGCCTCTTAGGAATTCAAAACGGCGGATTGATTTGTTATTACTCATCGGACTCAACAACATCTGGTGTAGTCTCGCCTTCTCAGCTAGACCTCAGAATTTCAATGACCCTTTTTCCCAATCCAGGAAACACCATATTAAATTGGAGAATTACTTCTCACCTTACACTTGAGCCGATCATTATTGAAGCTCGCAATCAGTTAGGCGCTCTAGTTTACAGCAGCTCGGCTACATTAAATGGCAATATCCCTACTGACACTTGGTCGAATGGGGTGTATCTCATCTCGCTAAGAAATGTAGGTGCAAAAAAGGGAGGCCTGATAGGACCTCCCGTTCGTTGGATAAAATTAGATTAATCTAATTTAAGAATTCATTCCGTCGAGGATAGCTTTTACTTCACGTACAGCAGTTGCACTTTGTGAAAGTAAATCCATTTCTTCTTCGTTAAGTTCGAGCTCTATCACTTTTTCAATTCCGTTTTTCCCCAAGATCACAGGAACTCCCAAGTACATGTCCGATATTCCGTACTCACCTTGCATCCACACACAAGCTGGAAAAACACGCCTTTGGTCTTTAACAATCGCCTCAACCATCTGAGCCGCAGCAGCTCCAGGAGCATACCAAGCAGAAGTGCCGAGGAGATTCACGATTTCACCACCGCCTTTCTTGGTGCGATTAACAATAGCCTCAAGCTTATCGTCAGAAATCATCTCAGTTACAGGGATACCTCCAACAGTGGTGTAACGTGGAAGTGGTACCATCGTGTCGCCGTGCCCCCCCATCAGTACAGCTTGGATATCCTTCGGACTTACGTTGAGTTCCTCAGCTAAGAATGAACGGTAACGAGCTGTATCAAGAATACCAGCCATTCCGATAACCTTAGTAGAAACAACTCCTGCAGTTAGGTAAGCACAGTAAGTCATCACATCTAACGGATTAGAAACAATGATCAGAATTGTATCTGGACTGTGAATCATAATCTGCTCAGTCACAGATTTAACGATTCCAGCGTTGGTAGCGATTAAATCATCGCGGCTCATTCCCGGCTTACGCGGAAGACCAGAAGTAATAACGACAACATCAGACCCTGCGGTCTTTGTGTAATCATTCGTTGAACCAACAGTACGGGTGTCGTACATATTAATTGGAGAGGTTTGCCAGATATCAAGGGCCTTACCTTCGGCAAAGCCTTCTTTAATATCGAGCAATACGACTTCGTTGCATACCTCGCGGCTAGCGAGAACATTTGCACAAGTGGCGCCTACATTTCCGGCACCAACAACAGTTACTTTCATATGAAATTATTTAGGTTGGGGGTGCAAAAGTACAGCCCTAAGGACGGCTGCAAAAACAAAAGAGTACCTACTTTCGTTGTATTGAATAAATATCATGAAAGTCAAATATCTTACCCCAGCCTATTTTATAACTTCATTTATCATCTGCTCATCCATCTACGCGCAGAAGAACGGGCTCACTACTGCAAAAGAGTCTTGGCCAGCCGGTCAAGCTGGTGAAGATTACAACGTAAATGATTCAAATGGAGAGAAAGACGGACCATGGATTCGTGTGTACCCTGACGGGTCTTTGTACTACACCGGTGCATTCAACCATGGAACTCCTGAAGGTGAAATCTTTTACTTCTATGAATCGGGTTCGTTAATGTCTAAGCTGGTGCACCCATATTTAGACTCATCTACAAATACTTCAGAATTAATATCTGCAATACATTATCGCGAAAACTCCTCCGTACAAGCTTCAGGATTTTACATCTCTGTTGTTGAAGAAGTAAAACCGGTAAGAGAAGGAAGTTGGGGGTTTTATGATGAAGGTTCTAAGCAGATGAAAATGGAAACTTACGCATCAGGTTTACTTGATGGCCCTTATTGGGTCAAGGGAAAAAAAGGGCAACTGGTCGAAGAAGGGGTGTACGCTAAAGACAAATTAAACGGTGAAAAGATCACGTACTTTGACAATGGAATTGTAAGACAAAAAATAAATTACATAAACGGCAAATTAGAAGGAAGTTTTAGCGTTAACTACAACAATGGATACCCTAAAATTGAGGGCAATTATTTCGAAGGTGTGGAAACTGAAAGTTGGAAAACGTATACAGAAAAAGGCGAACTAGAACTTCTTATTCAATACTCTAATGGCAAGCGTATTAAAGAAACAAGAGTAAACGGAACTTTTGAAGAGACGTATCCAGATGGCAGGTCAAAGAGTGAATATACATATAGAAATAAACGATTGGATGGACCATTTAGGCTTTGGTATGACCTGGGGGAATATGTCATCGAAGATTTCACAGATTCAGAAACAGATGAAATATTACAACGACAAGTTTTAAAGGGGACTCAAGTATCTAGTGAAGGTGATTATTTCGAGGGTGAATTAGATGGGCCTGTTTTTTATTACACTAAAAATGGAGAGCTCGAAAAAACAGCAACCTACAGAGAAGGTAAATTAATAAGTACAGATTAATAGCCGTATTTATCTTTCCAAAGTGACTTTAAATGGGAGCGCATAGATTGCTCGCGAGAGTTATTCCCTGGCTCGTAAATCCTTCGCCCTTCAAGACCTTCTGGCATACACTCCTGGTTGCTATGACCTTGTGGAGCATCATGATCATAAGCATAGCCTTCACCATATCCAAGTTTAGACATTAATGATGTTGGAGCGTTGCGCAAATGAAGCGGAACAGGCAAGTCACCAGTTTCTTGTACCAAAGATTGTGCGGCATTTATGGCCATGTATGAAGCATTGCTTTTCGCACTTGAAGCTAGATACACAACGCATTGGGACAGTAAAATACGCGACTCAGGCAACCCAATGCGTTCTACTGCTTGGAAAGTTGAGGTTGCTAGAACTAACGCTGTCGGGTTAGCGTTACCTATGTCTTCTGAGGCGCTGATCAGCAATCTTCTTGCGATAAACTTAACATCCTCACCACCTTCTAACATTCTAGCTAGATAATAGATGGCAGCATTCGGATCACTGGCTCTGATACTTTTAATAAAGGCACTCACAATATCATAATGAGCACCACCTCCTTTATCATACCCTGTATCAGCAGACCCTATGAGATCCTTAACAGCTTTGTTTGTGACAGAAATGGGGCCAGACGGCACACTTTGGACAATCATCTCCAGGACATTAAGCATTCTTCTTGCATCTCCCCCACTAGCTCTCATCAAAGCATCAATCTCAACAATTGTAATATCTCTAGAAGCGAGCATGACATCTTCATCAATTGCCTGAGTGATTAAAGACTCAAGTTCTTCTAAAGTCAGGTGCTCAAGAACATAAA
Organism: Bacteroidota bacterium; assembly: GCA_027619225.1. Classification (GTDB taxonomy): domain Bacteria; phylum Bacteroidota; class Bacteroidia; order Flavobacteriales_D; family Sanyastnellaceae; genus UBA974. The sequence goes on along the minus strand of JAQCFW010000023.1, from coordinate 17,945 downwards.
TCTGACATCGAGATCTCAAAGCGGGAATAACCTCAAAAGAAGGATTCTCTGTCGTAGCGCCAATTAAAGTAACCCAACCTTGTTCTACCGCCCCAAGCAAGCTGTCCTGTTGTGATTTAGAGAACCTATGTATTTCGTCAATAAAAAGGATGGCCCGTCCAGAAAACATCCCCCCACTTTTTGCCCTTGCAATAACATCTCTAACTTCCTTTACTCCACTATTAATAGCTGAAAGTTGATGGAAAGGCAACTTTACTTTAGCTGCTAAAATTCTCGCTAGGGTCGTCTTACCCACTCCAGGTGGACCCCACAGAATTAGAGATGGCAAGTTTCCAGACTCGGCAGCTTTGCGCAAAACTGCGTCAGGACCTACAAGATGGGTTTGGCCTAAATAAGCATCGAGTGTTTTAGGACGCATCCGCTCAGCCAACGGCATTCCATCTGTATGTAAATTACTCTGACTCACGAATCTAATTTACATTCAAATCTTCTCTCTTGGATGATCATTCCTTCAGGTTTTGTGTGTTTCCATCTTTTATGAGACCAAAGCCAATCACTCGGTGCTTCTCTTATTTCCCTTTCTAATTCACCCAAACATCTGTCAACCACTTCTCCTTTTTCGCTATCGAGAACATGCTCTTTGACCATTCTAAAATCAACGCTATACCTACCTCTACCAACTCGCTTAACAGCTCCATAGACAACAGCAGCATTGTAATCTTTCGCCCACTTTTCAATTCCGAAATAAACAGCAGTATCAACACCTAGAAATTTTGTCCACCAAGATGTATTCGCTTTCGGAGGACTCTGATCAAACCCAAATCCCACTGTTAAACGCGTGTTTTCACTTCTTGCCATATGGTTTTCCATCCACTTCTTACATTCAGAAATTTCAACCATCTTCAGCCCTAATCTTTCCCTCGAGATTCTCATCTCTTCATCAATAATGGGGTCACTCAACTTTTTGTAAAGTGCCATTGAATCAAATTTTATTTTTTGAGAAAAAGTCACAGCACACATTTCCCAGCTCGCCATATGCCCACCAGCAAGAATAACAATTCTATTGTCATCATAAAGCCTATTCATCAGTTGCAACCCCTTACTTGAATACTCAACTCTATTGATCAAGGACTTATCTGACACAGTAAATAACTTCATCGATTCAACAGTAATATCACAAAAGTTTCTGTAAAACCCTTTGGCCAATTTACTTGCCTTTTCTTTCCCGAAAACCTTGTTAAGGTTAGAGAGAACCACCTTTTTCCTATAGCCCCCGATTGTCGACATAACACAGGCAACAATAGAAGATTCCAAATGAAGAAGCCACCAAGGCTGCCTCCCAAACCCCTTCATCGCCTTTAATAATAATTTAGACCTCAAATGCTCCATGTTAAACATTTTCAAGGACAAGGCCATCAAAACCAACAAAAACTCCTTCTGGGAGCTCGCTCTCTAAATCTTTATGTTTGCCAATATAATGACTCAAATGGGTTAAGAAAGCAGCTTCTGGCTTCACTCTCTCAACGACCTGTAGAACTTCATTTAAAGTAAAATGACTTGGGTGCCTCTGCTTCCTTAAAGCGCTAATCACAAGCACCTTAACACCAACCAACTTCTTAAAAGTGTCCTCGGGTATGAAATTAACATCTGTGATATAAGCAAAGTCACCAACCCTAAATCCACAAACCTCCATCTTATCATGCATTACAGGCAATAAAGTCCAAGGTACACCTTCAACTACGAACCCATTTTCTTCTTGGTATTTACCTAATTTGTTAATCTTTACTTTAGGCAATCCACCGATCATTGAATCTTCGAAAGCGTAGTGGAAATCTCTCATTAATGCAATTTCTACTCCTTTATTCGCCCAAACTTCCATAACTCTCCCCTCCATTTGGTTAAAAGCCCTCACATCATCCATTCCAGCGACATGATCTTTGTGCTCATGTGTGTAAAGTATCGCATCTAACTTAATCACTCCTGCATTTAACATTTGTGTCCTAAAGTCAGGTCCAGTATCAACAGCTACATTTACACCATTAACTTCAATAAAAATAGATGATCTTAATCTACTATCTTTTGGATCATTGCTAATACAAACAACACACTTACAACCAATTACAGGCACCCCTTGAGAAGTGCCAGTCCCCAAAAGGGTTACCTTCATCAAAGGATAACCAAAATCATATTGTTTAATCACATTCACCATGCAAAGGTATCCTTACCTTTGTCAACGTGGACTCAGAACGCGTAATATTATCTGCCAAGCAGAAAGCACTTAGAATAAATCTAAACCAAGATTTATATGGCACATTTGCCGAAAATGGTGCAGGACAAGAGGTTGTACGTCAGTTTTTTAGAGCTGGAGGTGCATCTGGCACAATTGCGAAAGCCATCAGCGCTTATGACAAAGATTTCTCAGATGCGATCTATGGTGAGGAGAAAAAAGGACGTTACGTTTGCAGAACTCGATTGGATAAGATGCTCAAACTTGAGTATCAACTAATAGAAGAGCGACTTAAACGAGAAGACCATCCCAATAGGCAGTACTTTGCTTTTGCAAACACGGTTACCACGATTAACTTTCATAAGACGAGTCATGGTCATGGATGGTTTGGCGTAAAGTTTCAAACAAAGGCAGGGCAACCTCCTTCTGAAGTTTTACTTCATGCACGACTAGATGAAAGCGACGTTCTTCAGCAACAAATGACAACGGGAGTCCTTGGGACAAACTTACTATATGGTTGTTTTTTCTTCTATAAAAACCCCCGTGAGCTTCTAAAATCTATCTATGACAATCTCGACAGAAGTCGAGTGGAGATTGACATGATTCAAATGAACGGCCCTGATTTTGTAGACGTCGACAACCGACTACTTTCACTTCAATTGGTGAAAAACGGAATGACAGAGGCTGTGATTTTCTCACCTGATGGGAAAAACCTTCAGGCAGCAGATGTACTATACAAGAAGAACATACTGGCTATTAGAGGTAGCTTTCGTCCTGTCACTAAAGTGAATATTGACATGATCGCTAAAGGTCTTAGCAGATTTCGCAAGGAACCGAAAGTCGACCCTGACAATATACAAGTGCTTTTCGAAATCACTTTAAATAACCTTAAAGCTGAAGGAGATATTGATGAACAAGATTTCCTAGATAGAGCTGATATACTATGTTCTATAGGCCAAACAGTACTCATTTCGAATTACAAGAAATATTACAAGCTCATAGAATTTTTCTCTAGGCACTCTAAGAAACGGATGGGTGTTATTATGGGAGCTGCAACATTGGTTGAGATTTTTGACGAAAAATACTACAGGAACTTAAACGGTGGGATACTTGAAGCTTTCGGCATACTCTTTTCACGCGATTTAAAAATATTATTGTACCCTTGGAAAGATTCTAAGACAAAAGAACTCTGGACATCCAAGACTACTCCAATTCACCCAAGACTCAAGCCTTTATACAATTATTTGACTTTTAACAAGAAAATTATAGACATCGAAGATTACAATGAAGATGTTCTGTCTATTTTTTCAACTGAAGCGTTAAAACGCATTAAATCTGGCGATTCCAATTGGGAGGATATGGTTCCAACATTTGTAGACCAAATTATCAAGGAAAAATGTCTCTTCGGTTACTGTGGCACTCATCCATCTAAAGGAAATACCGAAGACCCTGCAACTGCTGCTGCTAGGGCAATTGAACAAGAAGCTAAGAGTTGATTGTATTTTATGCATTAACAACACAAATAAAAAGGGCTTCCCAATTGGGAAGCCCTTTTTATTTAGTTTAATTTTTATACTTCATCTATTTTCTAAACAGATTCAGCAGGTTCCTCAACAACCTCTGCCTTCTTTTTTCCTAAAGCTATGTCGTATTCTTCTTGAGATCCCACTACGAGATTTTGGAAATCCCTCGCTCCTGTACCAGCAGGTATGAGGTGTCCTACAATTACATTTTCTTTAAGTCCAAGAAGGTGGTCTTGTTTACCACTAACCGCTGCTTCATTCAATACTTTCGTTGTCTCCTGGAAAGAAGCCGCAGATATGAATGATCTTGTTTGCAATGAAGCTCGCGTAATTCCCTGAAGAAGGGGTCTTGAAGTCGCAGGGACTGCATCGCGAGCCTCAACAAGGGCCATATCACGACGTTTTAATGAACCATTCTCATCACGTAGGCGACGAGCAGAAATCATTTGTCCTTCACTTAACTCTTCACTATCTCCAGCATTAGAGATCTTAACCATTCCGAAAATTCTATTATTCTCAATTAAGAAGTCAGACTTTTCTGCGTTCTGCTTTTCTAAGAATCTAGTATCACCTGAATCTTCTATGACCACTTTCTTCATCATCTGACGAACGATAACCTCAAAGTGCTTGTCATTAATCTTCACACCTTGTAAACGATATACATCTTGAATCTCGTTTACGATATACTCTTGAACAGCGGTAGGGCCTTTAATATCAAGAATATCCTTGGGAGTAATCGCTCCATCAGATAGAGGCATTCCTGCTCTAACGAAGTCATTATCCTGAACAAGAACATGTTTAGATAACGGCACCAAGTACTTGTACTTATCACCAACACGTGATTCAACAATTACCTCACGGTTACCACGCTTGATCTTACCGTATGAAACGATTCCATCAACTTGAGAAACAACAGCAGGGTTAGAGGGGTTACGTGCTTCAAATAGCTCAGTCACACGAGGTAAACCTCCTGTAATATCACCAGATTTACCCGCAACACGAGGAATCTTACAAAGGATTTGGCCCAATGTAGACTTCGACCCTTCCTTAACCAAAATATGTGCTCCAACAGGTAAAGAATAAGTTCTTAAGGTTTCACCTTTTTTATCCTGTATAAGGATAGCTGGGTTTTTCTTCTTATCCTTTGTCTCAGTAATTACAACCTCACGGAAACCTGTCTGTTCATCAAGCTCTTCACGGAAGGTAACACCTTCTTCGATATGCTCAAAATTAATTACACCAACAGCCTCACTTATAATTGCGCTGTTATATGGATCCCATTTACAAACTGATGTATTTTTCTTAATCTTATCACCTGAATTTACAAATAGCAATGAACCATAAGGTAGAATTGTCGTAGAATAAGCAACTCCAGTTTGAGGATCAACTACTTTAAACTCACTTGATCTAGAAACAATTACTGATTCAATAGCTCCATCCGCATTCTTACGTTCAACAGTTCGGAGATCCTCTATCTCAACAAGACCATCAAATTTAGTGCGCAGCTCATTTTCATCAGAAATTTTAGAAGCCGTACCACCTACGTGGAAAGTACGTAGAGTTAACTGAGTACCAGGCTCACCTATTGATTGTGCAGCAATTACACCAACAGCTTCACCTTTTTGAACCAAACGTGCTGTTGCAAGGTTTCGGCCATAACATTTAGCGCAAATTCCTTTCGGAGATTCACATGTTAGAACTGATCTAACTTCAACTTCGTCAACGCCTGCCTCCTCTATTGCTCGAGCAATAGCAGGTGTTATTTCTTCGCCTTCATTCGCAAGGAACTCACCTGTTTCAGGATGAAGAACTTCAATAGCAGGAACACGACCGTCAATTCGATCAGCAATACCTTCTACAATTTCATCATTCTTTCTATGTGTAGATACCATAACACCTCTTAGTGTTCCACAATCATCAATGGTAACAATTACGTCCTGAGCAACATCTACTAGACGTCTTGTCAAGTAACCCGCGTCAGCAGTTTTAAGCGCTGTATCCGCAAGTCCTTTACGAGCACCGTGGGTAGAAATAAAGTACTCAAGAATTGACAGTCCTTCTTTAAAATTTGATAAAATTGGATTCTCAATAATATCCTGACCTTCAGTTGCAGAAGATTTCTGCGGCTTAGCCATTAGACCACGCATACCAGAAAGCTGACGAATTTGCTCTTTAGATCCACGAGCACCAGAGTGCATCATCATGTAAATAGAGTTGAAGCCTTGCTTATCAGTTTCGAGTCTATCCATAAGGATATTGGTAAGTCTCGAGTTTGTGTGAGTCCAAATATCAATTATTTGGTTATAGCGCTCATTATTTGTGATAAGCCCCATATTGTAGTTCTCCATCACTTCAGCAACTTCAGAAGTAGCTTTTGCAACTAGTTTTTCTTTTTCAGGCGGAATAATAACATCATTTAAGTTAAATGACAGTCCACCTTTAAAAGCCATATAGAAACCCAATTCCTTAATGTCATCAAGGAATTCAGCTGTTCTAGCAACTCCAACAACTTCAAGTACTCTAGCGATAATATCTCTTAGAGACTTCTTAGTGAGCAGTTCGTTAATGTATCCTGCTGCCTTAGGAACATGTTCATTAAATAGAACACGACCACAAGTAGTTTCAACGATAGAAGAATCACCATTGATATCAATGAAACGCATCTTGATTGCAGCGTGAAGATCTAACTTACCTTCTTGATACATAATACTTACCTCTTCTGGAGAGTAACACATTGTTCCCTCGCCTCTAACAGGCCATTCGGGAGTACTCTTACGTTCCTTAGTGATGTAATATAATCCCAATACCATATCCTGAGAAGGAACAGTAATAGGAGCACCATTGGCAGGGTTCAAAATATTATGTGACGCAAGCATCAATAACTGAGCCTCTAAAACAGCCGCGTGACCAAGAGGCAAGTGAACCGCCATTTGGTCACCATCGAAATCGGCATTAAACGCTGTACACGCTAAAGGGTGTAGTTGAATCGCTTTACCTTCAATTAGTTTAGGCTGGAAGGCCTGAATACCTAGTCTGTGAAGCGTCGGAGCACGATTTAATAAAACTGGATGTCCTTTTAAAACGTTTTCTAATATATCCCAAACTATAGCCTCTTTTGCATCAACAATCTTCTTTGCAGATTTAACCGTCTTCACAATTCCACGCTCAAGCATTTTGCGGATAATAAACGGCTTATATAATTCTGCCGCCATATGTTTAGGCATACCACATTCGTGCATCTTGAGTGTAGGACCAACTACAATAACAGAACGTGCAGAATAATCAACACGTTTTCCCAAAAGATTCTGACGGAAACGACCTTGCTTTCCTTTTAAGCTATCGCTTAATGACTTTAGTGGACGATTGCTCTCAGTTTTAACAGCACTAGACTTACGACTGTTATCGAAAAGACTATCCACTGCTTCTTGAAGCATACGCTTCTCATTGCGAAGAATTACCTCAGGAGCTTTAATTTCAACAAGTCGCTTTAAACGATTGTTTCTAATGATGACACGACGGTAAAGATCATTTAAATCTGAAGTTGCAAAACGACCACCATCAAGAGGAACAAGAGGACGAAGCTCGGGTGGTATAACCGGAACAACTTTAACAATCATCCACTCAGGACGATTTTCAATTCTCTTGTGAGAATCTCTCATGTTTTCAACAACCTGAAGACGCTTTAAAGCCTCACTTTTACGTTGTTGAGATGTTTCTGTGGAAGCATCATGTCTGAGTTTAAAAGAAAGCGCGTCTAAATCTAAATTGGCAAGAAGGTCGTGAACTGCTTCAGCTCCCATCTTAGCAACAAATTTATTTGGGTCCTTGTCATCCAGGTACTGATTCTCTTTAGGTAGAGTATCAAGAACATCGAAGTACTCATCTTCTGATAAGAAATCATTTATCTTTAAATCTTCTCCTTCTGCATTTTTTGCAGTACCAGGATTAATTACAGCATAACGCTCGTAATAGATGATTTGATCTAACCTCTTAGATGGCAAACCTAAAAGATACCCGATTTTGTTAGGTAAGCTTTTAAAATACCAAATATGAGCAACAGGTACCACAAGCGATATGTGACCCATCCTTTCTCTTCTGACTTTTTTCTCAGTTACCTCAACACCACAGCGATCACAAACAATACCCTTATAACGGATACGCTTATACTTACCACAGTGACATTCGAAATCCTTAACTGGGCCAAAGATTTTCTCGCAAAACAATCCATCACGTTCGGGCTTATAAGTCCTATAGTTAATTGTTTCAGGCTTGAGTACTTCACCTTCTGATTCTTCAAGAATTTTTTCAGGCGATGATAACGATATCGTTATCGTCGAAAAATCGCCAGAGTTCTGTTGGGGGTTCTTTTGTTGGAACATTTTCAGTTATCGATTCAGGTTATTAATCTAGCGAAATACTAAGTCCGAGTCCTTTTAGCTCGTGCATAAGTACATTAAAGGATTCCGGTATTCCCGGTTTAGGCATAACATCTCCTTTTACAATAGCCTCGTATGCTTTTGCTCTTCCGATAACATCGTCAGACTTTACAGTTAGAATCTCTTGTAAGATATTAGCAGCTCCGAACGCCTCGAGCGCCCAAACCTCCATCTCTCCAAAACGCTGACCACCAAACTGAGCTTTACCACCCAATGGTTGTTGTGTAATAAGAGAGTACGGTCCGATAGAACGGGCATGCATTTTATCATCTACCATGTGGCTAAGCTTAATCATGTAAATGATACCAACAGTTGCTGGTTGATCAAATCTCTCACCAGTTCCACCATCATATAAGTGTGTTACTCCACATTCAGGAACTCCAGCCTTATTGGTTAGTTCAGTAATCTCATCAAGAGTAGCACCATCAAAAATAGGCGTTGAGAATTTCAAGCCTAGATTCTGTCCTGCCCAGCCTAAGACTGTTTCATAAATCTGTCCAAGGTTCATACGAGATGGTACACCAAGCGGATTCAAAACGATATCTACAGGTGAGCCATCCGCTAAGAATGGCATATCCTCTTGACGGACTATTCTAGCTACGATACCTTTGTTACCGTGTCTACCAGCCATCTTATCACCAACTTTCAATTTGCGCTTTTTAGCAACGTATATTTTAGCGAACTTGACAATGCCATTAGGGAGTTCATCACCTACAGTTACTTGAAATTTCTTGCGCTTATAAGCACCTAGCAAATCATTGTACTTCATGGTGTAATTGTGCACCACTCTATTTACAAGATCACTGATCTCATCATCTCTTACCCAAGCCTCCGAGTTTATAATTAAGAAGTCTAAGCTCAACAGTATTTTCTGTGTAAACTTAATTCCTTTCTTTACTTGCTCTTCCTTGTAGTAATTGAAGACTCCCTGACTAACCTTTCCTGCAACAAGCTTCATAAGCTTATCAACCAAGATTTTCTTTAGTCTCGCTGCTTCTCTATCAAATTCTTTATCAATAGTCTCGATAATAGCTTTATCCGCAGCTTTCGCTTTTCTGTCCTTTACAGCCCTACTAAATAGTTTTTTATCAATTACAACTCCTTGACTTGAAGGAGGCATTTTTAAAGAAGCATCCTTTACATCTCCCGCTTTATCACCGAATATTGCACGTAACAACTTCTCTTCTGGACTGGGGTCTGATTCTCCTTTAGGTGTAATCTTACCTATTAGAATATCTCCCCCCTGAACATTTGCGCCAATACGAATAAGACCATTTTCATCAAGGTTAGCTGTTGCCTCCTCGCTTACATTTGGAATATCATTCGTTAATTCTTCAAGACCTCTCTTTGTATCTCTAACTTCAAGAGTGTACTCGTCAATGTGTAGTGAAGTAAATACATCTTCTCTTACAACTCGCTCAGAAATAACAATAGCATCCTCGAAGTTGTATCCCTGCCAAGGCATGAAGGCAACTTTCATATTCTGCCCTAAAGCAAGCTCTCCATTTTGAGTACTATAACCTTCAACTAATATTTGACCTTTAACAACTTTATCCCCCTTAACAACAAGAGGTCTAAGGTTCATACAAGTACCTTGGTTGGTTCTCTGGAATTTTATGAGGTTATAGATCTTCAAATCATCATCAAATGAAACAAGCTTGTCGCTTTCATCCATTTTATGACGAATATTAATGAACTCAGAATCTACATATTCAACAAGACCATCAGCATCAGCACGCATTAAAATTCTAGAATCTCTTGCGACTGCAGACTCAACTCCTGTACCAACAATAGGTGAATCAGGGATCAATAGCGGAACTGCTTGTCTCATCATATTTGATCCCATAAGAGCACGGTTGGCGTCATCGTGTTCTAAAAATGGTATCAATGAAGCGGCAATCGATGCAATCTGATTAGGTGCGACATCCATATACTCAAGCTCTTTTGGCGAGACTAACGGGAAGTCACCTTGGTGTCTAGACTTTATTAATTTGTCCGCGAATTTACCTTCGGAATCAATGTTGGCATTCGCTTGGGCAATGATCGATTGAGCTTCATCTTCTGCTGAAAGATAAATTACATCTTCAGACGAAATTGAAGCAACACCATTCACAACCTTTCTGTAAGGTGTTTCAATAAATCCTAAACGATTCACTTTAGCATAAACACACAATGAACTAATAAGACCAATGTTTGGTCCCTCAGGTGTTTCAATGGTACAAAGACGCCCATAGTGAGTGTAGTGAACATCACGAACCTCAAAACCAGCACGTTCACGAGATAGACCACCAGGTCCAAGTGCCGAGATACGACGCTTATGCGTAACCTCACTAAGTGGATTGGTTTGGTCCATAAACTGTGACAATTGATTCGTTCCGAAGAAACTGTTTATCACAGAACTTAATGTCTTCGCGTTAATCAAATCGGTTGGCGTGAAAACTTCGTTATCTCGAACGTTCATACGCTCACGAATTGTTCTAGCCATACGAGCCAAGCCTACACCAAATTGAGAGTAAAGTTGCTCACCAACAGTGCGAACACGTCTGTTACTTAAGTGATCAATATCATCAACATCAGCATTAGAGTTAACAAGGTCTATCAAATACTTGATGATTAACAGAATATCTTCTTTTGTTAACGTTCTGCTAACTTCATCATCAGAAATACCAAGTTTTCTGTTAATTCTGAAACGACCTACCTCTCCTAAGTCATAACGCATTTCAGAGAAGAATAATTTATCAATCACACCTCTTGCTGTCTCTATATCTGGCGGCTCAGCATTACGAAGTTGGCGATAAATATATTCAACAGCTTCTTTCTCAGAATTTGAACTGTCTTTTTGTAGTGTATTGTAGATAATCGCATAATCAGCCTGATTAATACTTGCTTTATGCAGAATGATGGTTTTAGTACCACTCTCCATAATTAGAGCAACATGTTCTTTCTCAAGAATTGTTTCTCTATCAAGAATGACTTCGTTTCTTTCGATGGATACAACCTCTCCTGTATCCTCATCTACGAAATCTTCTACCCAAACCTTTAAAACTCTAGCCGCTAATTTCCTTCCAACGACTCTTTTTAAGCCAGCTTTACTAACCTTAATTTCATCAGCAAGGTCAAAAATACCGAGAATATCTCTGTCAGTTTCATAACCAATACTACGTAAAAGAGTAGTAACAGGTAGTTTCTTTTTACGATCAATGTATGCATACATAACTCCATTGATGTCTGTTGCAAACTCAATCCAAGAACCTTTAAACGGAATAATTCTTGCAGAGTATAATTTTGTGCCATTTGCATGACGACTCTGACCAAAGAAGACTCCAGGAGATCTATGTAATTGATTGACAATAACACGTTCAGCACCATTCACTACGAATGATCCTTGGGGTGTCATATATGGGATGGTACCCAAATAAACATCTTGTACGATGGTTTCAAAATCCTCGTGCTCAGGGTCTGTACAATATAGTTTTAGTTTTGCTTTTAAAGGCACACTATGTGTCAGACCTCTATCAATGCATTCTTCAATGCTATAGCGTGGAGGATCAATAAAGTAATCAAGGAATTCAAGAACGAACTGGTTCCGCGTATCAGTGATAGGGAAGTTTTCGCTAAAAACCTTAAAAAGTCCTTCAGAATCACGATTCTCAGGTTTCGTTTCTAATTGAAAGAATTCTTGGAAAGAGCGAAGCTGGATGTCGAGAAAATCGGGATGCTCAAGAGGCAATGCCACAGAAGCAAAGCTTTGTCGATTAGAGACAGGGTGGGTTATGACCAAAGACATGGAGGTGGGGTCAACTTATTTCAGACTACTACAATACAGGTACTTAAGCCAAATTATATACAATTGTATAGTTAGGCGAAAACAATTTAAGGGCGGAGACCTGCTCTCCGCCCTAAACCTTTAATCAGTCAGTGTTGTGCTATTACTTAAGCTCAACCTCTGCTCCTGCTTCTTCGAGTTGAGTCTTAAGACTTTCAGCCTCGTCCTTAGGAATTCCTTCCTTGATAGGAGCGGGTGCAGAGTCAACTATACCCTTAGCTTCCTTCAGACCTAAGCCTGTAAGCTCTTTAACTAGTTTAACTACAGCTAGCTTAGATCCACCAGCAGCTTTGAGAATAACGTCAAATTCCGTTTGCTCATCACCCCCACTTTCACCACCGCCAGCAGCGGGTCCTGCAACTGCAACAGCAGCAGCAGCTGGTTCGATACCGTGATCATCCTTTAGGATAGTCGCAAGTTCGTTTACTTCCTTAACGGTTAAGTTAACGAGCTCTTCGGCCATAACTTTTAAATCAGCCATATTAATTGTATTGATAGGTTTTCAAATAATTTATTTTGTCAAGCTCAGCCACGATTTTCGAGCGCCTTGACAAGACCAGAGATGGTGTTTCCACCAGATTGTAGAGCTCCAACAACATTCTTCATCGGAGATTGTAGCAATGCTACAATATCTGCAATGAGTTCGTCTTTCGACTTGATTGCTGTAAGTGCGTCTAATTGATCGTCACCGATGTAACTAGCTTCTTCAACATATGCAGCTTTTAAAACTGGAATGTTGTGTTTCTTACGAAAATCTTTAAGCAATTTAGCTGGTTCATTACCAACATTACCTAAAAGAAGAGCCGTTTGGCCAGTTAAAACTTCATACAGGTCACTGTAATCTGTTCCTTCTGTTTCATCCATAGCTCTACGTAGAAGCGTGTTTTTAACAATTTTCATACGAACATCCTTCTTAAAGCAAGCTCTACGGAAATCAGTTGTGTCTTCAGAATTCAGCCCTGAGGCATCTGTAAGGTAAACAACACTATTGTCCGATAACAATTGCTTAATCTCGATGATCTGTAAATCTTTTTTATCGCGTGTCATAATTGATGCGTTTTAGTGATTAAACCAACGATTTAAAATCGATTCGTATACCAGGTCCCATAGTAGAGCTCAAAATGATACTCTTAATATAAGATCCTTTTGCAGAAGCAGGCTTTAGTTTAATTAGAGTTGCTATAAGTTCTTTTGCATTCTCTTCAATCTTTTCAGCCTCAAAAGAGACCTTTCCAACTGAAGCATGAATAATTCCAAACTTGTCAACTTTAAAGTCAATCTTACCTGCCTTTACATCTGTTACAGCCTTAGCTACATCCATAGTTACTGTACCCGACTTAGGGTTTGGCATTAGTCCACGAGGTCCGAGAACTCGGCCTAGTGCACCTACTTTACCCATAACTTGGGGTGTGGTAATAATTACATCCACATCGGTCCATCCCCCCTTAATCTTCGTCACATACTCGTCGAGTCCAACGTAATCAGCACCAGCATCTAATGCCTCCTGATCTTTATCAGGTGGGCACAGTACTAGTACTTTAACATCTTTTCCTGTTCCGTGAGGTAAGGAAACGGTGCCACGAACCATTTGGTTCGCTTTACGCGGGTCTACAGCGAGACGCACGGCAAGGTCTACCGAGGAATCGAATTTCGTCGTTGAGCATTCCTTCACAAGTGAAGATGCTTTATCAAGCGTATAAGGCTTTTCGGCGTCGAATTTCTCGGCAACCGCCTTCTGGTTCTTTGTTAATCGTCCCATGTTTGTGCGGTTAGTGACTTAAGAAGGAAATTTACCAGTGACATTAATACCCATACTTCTTGCTGTTCCTGCTACCACTTTCATGGCAGACTCAATAGAAAAGCAATTAAGATCGGGCATTTTGTCTTCTGCAATTGCGCGGACCTGGTCCCAGTTAACACGTCCTACCTTAACTCTATTTGATTCCGCAGAACCACTTTTGAGTTTTGCAGCCTCCAACAATTGGACGGCTGCGGGTGGGGTCTTAATGACAAAGTCAAAAGACTTGTCCTTATAGACTGTGATAACTGCAGGTAGAACTTTACCAGCCTTATCTTGGGTTCTTGCATTAAATTGCTTGCAAAACTCCATGATATTCACTCCCTTCGCACCTAAAGCAGGTCCGACTGGGGGTGCAGGGTTGGCTGCTCCACCGCGTATTTGCAGCTTGATTAGTCCAGCTACTTCTTTCGCCATTTTGTATATATATATAATGAACAGTCATGAGATTCGCGCGAATGGGAAGCATTCAAGGGGACATGCGAACGACTCTAACTGTCTGCTCCGTTAATTATCTTTTTCTACTTGGAGATAGCCTAGCTCAACAGGTGTCTTACGCCCGAAAATCTTGACCATAACCTTAAGTTTCTTTTTCTCTTCGTTAACTTCCTCGATATTACCGTGAAATCCGTTAAATGGACCATCAGTAACCTTCACGAGTTCACCAACTTTATATGGAATGTTAATTTCTTCCTCAGCGTCAGCCATTTCATCAACCACACCAAGAATGCGATTAACTTCATGCTGACGAATCGGCATAGGGTCTCCACGCTTCTCAGCGCCTAAAAACCCAATAACATTTGTTACATTTTTTACCAAGTGAGGTATTTCACCTACCAATGCTGCTTCTATATAAACATATCCAGGAAACAAATTCTTTTCCTTCGAAATCTTCTTACCGTTACGTATTTGAAATACTTTTTCTATTGGAATCAAAACTTGCCCTACGTAATCCTGTAAACCAGCAGCAGAAACTTCTGTTTCGATAGTTTCTTTCACTCGTTTTTCCTGACCACTTACGGCTCGGACTATATACCATTTTTTTTCGATTTCACTCATAGTTGACATGGACTCTTAGAATAAGTCATATAAGTTTCCAACAACACCTTTCCAAACAGAGTCAGAGCTATTTACTCCAAATGACCAATCCATTACAAATACAGCACCTGCAATAATTAAAGATGATACGAATACAAGAACTGATGACTCTTGGAGTTCTTTCCAAGAAGGCCAAGTAACTTTCGTTATCAGCTCAGTGTAAGACTCTTTAATGTAATTCGTTATTTGAGACATTGTTTCTTGTTTTGCACGGGCGGTAGGACTCGAACCTACAACCAATGGTTTTGGAGACCACTACTCTGCCAATTGAGCTACGCCCGTAGATAGATGAAGAAGGAACCTTAAATAAAGTTCCTTCTTCTCTATGTATTTCACAGAGGTTTACCCTCTAATTTTACGAAATAATTTCAGTTACCTGACCAGCACCAACGGTACGTCCACCCTCACGGATAGCGAAACGAAGACCTTTGTCCATAGCAACAGAAGCTATTAATTCTACATCGATAGTAACGTTATCACCAGGCATAACCATTTCACGACCTGATTCTAGAGAAATTTCTCCAGTTACATCAGTTGTACGGAAGTAGAACTGTGGACGGTATTTGTTATGAAAAGGAGTGTGACGTCCACCCTCCTCTTTCTTAAGGATGTAAACTTCAGCCTTAAACTTGGTGTAAGGAGTAATTGTTCCAGGACGAGCAATCACCATACCACGCTTAATATCGCTCTTGTCGACACCACGAAGTAATAGACCTACGTTATCTCCAGCTTCACCTCTGTCGAGGATCTTACGGAACATCTCAACCCCAGTAATGGTAGAGGTGACTTTCTCATCTTGCATACCGATGATGTGCACGTCGTCTCCAGTGTTAATCACTCCAGTCTCAATACGACCAGTAGCAACAGTACCACGACCCGTAATTGTGAATACATCCTCAATAGACATAAGGAATGGCTTCTCGTTCTCACGTGGTGGAATCTCAATCCATGTATCCACAGCTGTCATAAGCTCCTTGATAGAATCAACCCACTTTGCGTCTCCATTTAGACCACCAAGAGCAGAACCAGTAATAACAGGAGAGTTATCTCCATCATACTCGTAGAAAGAAAGAAGTTCACGAACCTCCATTTCTACTAATTCTAATAGCTCATCATCGTCAACGATGTCCGCTTTGTTCATAAAGACAACGATACGTGGAATACCTACCTGACGTCCAAGTAGGATGTGCTCACGTGTCTGAGGCATAGGGCCATCAGTTGCCGCAACAACAAGAATAGCTCCATCCATCTGAGCAGCACCTGTTACCATGTTTTTAACATAGTCAGCGTGACCCGGACAGTCAACGTGCGCGTAGTGACGCTCAGCTGTTGAGTACTCTACGTGAGAAGAGTTAATTGTAATTCCACGCTCCTTTTCCTCAGGTGCGTTATCAATTTGATCAAACGAGCTTGCCTCGCAATAACCTGCATCCGCCATTACTTTAGTAATAGCAGCTGTTAATGTAGTCTTACCGTGGTCAACGTGGCCAATTGTGCCAATGTTAACGTGAGGTTTTGACCTGTCGAAATGTTCTTTTGCCATGATCTAGACAGTTATATATTTATTATTAATTTATTTCTCTTTTAAATGATATGAGCCAATGACGGGAATTGAACCCGTGGCCTCGTCCTTACCAAGGACGCGCTCTACCCCTGAGCTACATCGGCTTAAATCGAGCGGAAGACGAGGTTCGAACTCGCGACATTCAGCTTGGAAGGCTGATGCTCTACCAACTGAGCTACTTCCGCTTGGTAATCTCTTTCAATGTCATATGTTAGAAACATACTTCATCGAAAAAAATGTGGGGGTAATAGGAATCGAACCTATTCAGTCTAAGACAACAGAGTTACAGTCTGCCCCGGCTCTCCAACTCCGGCGTACCCCCTTGACATGCTAATAAAATTAGAATGTGCAGGCTTTTATTCGGTGAGCCGGTGGAGGGATTCGAACCCCCGGCCATTTGATTACAAATCAAATGCTCTACCCCTGAGCTACACCGGCAAAAAATCAAAGAACACAATCCACAAAAAACCCCCTGAAATTCAGGAGGGCAAATGTACGAAATAATCACATAAAATAAATATTAGTTTTACTAAAAATTACATCATTTTTTTTTATTCTCTTTAATTCAAGCTTGAGCCTTCGCAATCTGCCTTCTTAGGGCCTCAACAACCTCATCAGCAGCAGCCTCAAAACTTAATGAATTTTTTTTTGCAAAAAGCTCTTTCCCTGGAATATGAAGTTTAATCTCAACCAACTTATTCTCTTTACGGGCTCCCTTTTCAACCCTCAAGAAAACCTCGCTAGAAATAATTGTATTGTTAAAAACTGTCAGCTTTTGAAGTTTCGACTCAATTAAAGCCAATAATGCTTTATCAGCGTCGAAATGAATTGAATGTATTTGAACCTGCATACAATACTCTTTTTAGTTGCCTTGCTCTGATCGTCTATCTAGAGGGCTAGCTCGATGAAACTCCTTCAACTTTGCCATTGTATGATGAGTGTAAACTTGAGTTGATGAAAGACTGGCATGACCCAGTAACTCTTTAACCGCAGCAAGCTCTGCACCATTATTCAACAAATGAGTGGCAAAGGTGTGTCGTAAAACGTGAGGGCTACATTTATGCAACGAACTCACCATACTAAGGTAATAATTTACTCTGCGATAAACAAACGAAGGGTAAAGAGATTTCCCTGAATCTGTCACAAACAAATCATCAGTCTCAACTGGTCTGTCAATAACGTGGGATAAAATACTCATAAGTGTCTGTGACATAATAGGTATAAGTCTTTCTTTAGAACCCTTACCGTAAACTTTTATATTCTTCCTGCCTTCATCTAGGTCTGAAAGTTTTAGATTAATTAATTCACTTAACCGTATTCCAGTCTCATACAGCAAAGCCAACATAGATCGATCTCGCCTTCCTTTCCAATCATCACAGAATACACTCTCATCAAACAACTCGCGCATTGCGTGCTCAGGGACTACCTCAGGAAGCCTTTTCTGAAGTTTGGGAAGCACCACTGAATCTAATG
>JAQCFW010000044.1 GCA_027619225.1 Bacteroidota bacterium | reverse complement strand
ACCGACGAACGGACGATAAGCACATGGGAATTAAATTTGAAAAGAAATAAAGAAATTGAAAGTGCGCTTACAAAGGATAAAAGGACACTAGAAAAAAGAAAAGAAGTAAAAGAGAAATTAAAACAGCTTGGCGAAACAGATGAGCACACTGAACAAATATTAACGTCAATCGAACGTTATTGTCAACTGGTGTTGCATTCGATAAAAAAGAATGAATATGGATAGATTACACGAATTCAAAAAATTTAGTCCTGAGCGCAAAGCACTTGGAGAAAATAACAATGCAATTATCTATACTCGCGTGTCAACAAAGGAACAAGCGGATACAAACACAAGCCTTGGAACCCAAAAAAGGTATTGCGAAAAATATGCGACAACCAATGGGTTAAATGTAGTCGCCTATTTTGGAGGAACACACGAATCAGCAAAAAGTGATGACAGAAAGGAATTCCAGAAAATGCTTAAGTATGTCAAGCAAAGTGGCTCTATAGGCTTCATTATAGTTTATTCATACGATCGATTTTCAAGAACAGGATCAAGTGCATCTCAAATTACCCATGAATTACTGAATCAGGGAATCCAAGTAAAAGCAGTCACTCAAGAGGTTGATGCAACTTCTGCTTCTGGGAAGTTTCAGCAAAACCTGTTCTATATGTTCAGTCAATTTGACAATGAATTGAGAAGAGATAAAACCATTACTGCAATGAGTGACTTATTGCAAAAAGGATATTGGCTTTGGAAGCCCCCAATAGGATACACCAACAAGATGAAATATCATAAAGCAGTGGATTGGAACATTGTGATTGATGAGGATGGAAAACAATTGAAGAAAGCATTCATGTGGAGATTGAAAAACAGCTACTCGAATGCTGAAATAGTCAGAAGGTTGATTGCATCAGGTATGAAGATAAATGAAAAGCGCCTGCATACAATCTTTAAGAATCCTTTCTATTGCGGAATCCTTGTATGCAAAATGTTACCAGGTGAGATAATTGAAGGGAAACACAAACCTCTAATATCTAAGGAAGATTTTCTGTCAATCAATTCTGACAGAACCTCTGAGCTGAAGGAATATAAAACGGATAACGACTACCTCCCCTTAAAGCAATGCGTTTACTGTGAGACGTGTAACACACCTCTAACGGGATACCTTGTTAAGAGTAAAGGGTTGTATTACTATAAATGCAGAACGAAAGGATGCGGATGCAACAAATCAGCTAAACAACTCCATGAGCAATTCGAAAACAAATTAAGCAGTTACGAAATAGACTCTAAATATGTGGAGACAATCAAGGAGGTGATGATTTACACATATGATTCAGTGACAAAAGAAATCAGAGAAAATGAGGCAAATGTCAAAAAGCAAATGAGCCTGCTAAAGTCTAAAATAGCAACTATTGAAGAACGCTTTGCTATTGGCGAAATAGACAACGCAATATATCAGAAATTCAAAACTAAATATGGTGAAGAACAAGAGAGCTTTCAGTCAAATTTAATAAAATCTACAATTACGAGTTCGAACCTTCAAACCGCCATTGATAAAGCTCTAAAAATGTCATCTAACCTCACTGAATTATGGGTGTCTGGCGATTTACCTCAAAAGAAGAAAATACAAAATTTAGTGTTTCCATCCGGAATAGGTTACGACAAGTTAAAAGGCAAAGTTCGAACCAAGAGAATAAATTCTATTTTCTCCGCTATCCCTTTACTATCAAGGGATTTAGCGAAAATAAAAAGCGGAGAATCAGTTGATTTCAACCAATTCTCCGCTAGAGTGACCCTGTAGGGATTCGAACCCCAAACCTTCGCATCCGTAATGCGATGCTCTATCCAGTTGAGCTACAGGGCCATTTTTTACTCAAAGCGAGTTCTAAACGGACGGCAAAGATACTCACGTTCTTGTCCAATGCAACTATTCTAGAGGTTTTTCACAAAAAGGTTGGAATTAAGAAATCCGCAGCGGTGGCTAGGGTTGATCGTCTTGATAAATCAAGGCAAACGTCCTTTGCAATCACCGATGCGGATCCTCCAGTCTTCATACCTGAACCGGGATGAAGCGCCTTTGAGGGGCTAGGGCACGAAGGCCCTAGTCTCTCTCCGGTCCGATCAATTTCAATGTTAATATCAATCGAACGGCTGGTATCCTAAGGAGCTAAATCTGTGGGAACACAGAAGAAACGCCCTTTGGAAAACCAAGACTTGCCTTAATTGGCTCCTCTCGGCGCTGCGCAGCTCTCACTGACGCTGTTTGAACTTAAGAAACACTGAGAACTTCGGGCTAGAAGGTTCGATTTTACTCTCATCTCCATACTCCTAGGTTTTACCGTAAAAAAGTAAACTCTTTCATGGCGCATTCCTCTGCTTTAGTCACATTTGAACTTAAGCGAACTTATGTTCAAGTGCGTTTTTCAAATTGTAAACTAAAAGTATGCATGCTGCATATCTTAGTGAAACCTTTCAGAATCCATCCATTTTCAGGACTTTACGCATTTCAAAATCAAACCCCTCTTCTGCCGAAGCAGCTGAGGAAAGCAATCCAAACCTCAATCGGTAAGGAGCCGAGGCGAATCAAATTGTGTCGATTTCTCTTCACGTTGAATACAGCCTCGTGTAACTTCTGGTAATCTTTCTCAAGACCGCCTCCCTTTCAGGATCCCTTTCAGAATCCCTTTCAGGATTCCTTTCACCTTTCGGCTGCCTTCGTCTTCAATTAGATTTGCATCTTCTTCAGTGTCGATCGCTTTGGGGGATTAGCCACTTGCTTGAAACAAATAAGCAACTATTTTCCTATACAAATCAAGTTTTAAAGGAGGAAGAAATTCACAATGAATCCACACACGTTATAAACAATTGTTAATTAACGTTTTATCACACTGCAAAGTTACGCCTTAAAATACCTAATGCTTACTGTGGCTGGCAATTCTTTAGGAAAAGTTCGTGAGCAAGAAGTGTCAATTAAAAGACCTGCTTCAGCAGCCATCGCATCGTAAACAGGTACTTCTATGATATACTGGTCTGCAAAACCATGGGTGGCATCATAAGCTGTAGCTGGCATATCGCCCTGACGATCTGCTGCAGCGTCAGGATCAATGGTATGTAGTTCGACTACAAGAAGACCATGCTCAGCAACATATGGAGCCCAACGAAGAAAATGCTCTTTCAAACTTTGTTCAACATTCCTAAGCTTTAAACGTTCTCCTCTAAAAGCAAAAGCTCCAGTAGAGATGGCCCTATCTGGTCTATCAATAACAGGTCTATTAAAAATCCGATTGTGATCTAAGAAGGAACGGACACTCATTAAATCTCCCAAGCGGATCTTGTGAACCCTCCAAATATCCATGGCAAGCTGATCCGGGTCTCCTATATCTCCCCAAATAAAATGACCATCTACACCTTCTTGTTTAAAGTGATCCGCTGTAGCAATGAGTGCTTCTTGGTTGAAATCAGCTCCAACTAACTCTAACGGATGCGTCTCTAAATTTTGACCTCTAAGTGTAGAGGTCTTGATGACCTCAGCAAGGTGTAAAAGCAATGCTCCATTGCCACAACCCATATCACACAGGCCTGCTGGCTGGTTTTCAAGTGGGGCGTTAAATACAGATTTAATCACCTCATCTAAATGGGTAAAATATGCCTTGTGAGCACCTCCTGATCCCCAAACATTGAGAGTTCTATCCACATGAATTTCAGACTCACCTGGTTTGATACGCCACAGATAAGATCCGTTACCGAAAATCAATTCTTTACACCAAAGAAATGTTTTCACATACGAAGTTGTCACTCCATATGCAGAGGAACGCTTTAAAAAGAACGCTCCCTTATCTGTGTTATCCCATCCTAACAAAATCAATATTCTTCCCCAAGCCTCTTGCTTGGATGCATGCATTTTTAAAACAGCGGCATTGTGATCCTCCCAAGTTGAAATCGGCTTGGTACCGTGGATTGTTCCGAGAGTCACAAGAAAAGGAGCAACAAGTGCCCCTTCGAGATGACTTTTAATTCGAGACATGATCCCCTCATCTGGCATATCTCTCCAAGCATCCATCAAAACCTCCATCGACATTAAATCACCCGGAGCAAAAGCTTTATCTGGGGTATTCCAAGAATCGACGATACACATCATCCACTTTCTACCAGCGGCATATGAACTGTTGTGTAGGTACCAGTCCTTGGGAGTTTTCCCAACGGCCGGTCTATAATTGATCATATCTTCAGCTCGAGCAGCCTCAAGCAAACCTTGAGAACACAGCATTCTAAGCGCAACATTTAAATACCCTGAATTAGCACGATATTCAGCCGCCAGCTGATCTACATCTCCAGAAGTATGAAATACCCTCTCTAAAAGCCCCCATTCGTGAAGAACAGGTACAACACCACACATTGCTAATCCATCAAGGTGATAAAATAGTTGTTTACGTAATTTTCCTTTTTCAAGTTTATCCAACATCTAATCTTTCGTTTACTTACCCTGAAAGGCACGAACAACAGCATCGTTATTCACTAAAATCGCAATCGTTTTTGCTCTGAAATATGCCATCGAAACATACTGATGCCCACCATAAGGGTTATTCTGTCCCCAGCTATTCTTAACAATGAAATATTTGTTACCCGATTGATCACTTGCAAGTCCCGTGATATGCATCAGGTGGTCGTCCGTTGTGGTTTGGTCTTCAAATCCCATCTGACGAGACTCCTGAGTCACAACCTCTTCCACAACCTCCTCTTTCCAGAGTTTTTCCTCCTCTCCTTTTGCAGGCAATAAGGCCACTCCATGACTGAAGCTAAATCCCTTTTCACTTACATCAGCATCCCAAGCTACTGTATAACCAGCAATTAAAGCACCCTGAACTAAATGCTGCATCTCATCGATAGGCACATTGAAGAACTCGCCACGACTGAAGTTGTCTGGAATTTCCAGAATGAAACTTTCCCCAAATGGATGGTGAGTAAAAGAGGTGATATTAATGTATGAATAAGGATCAATCCCTAAATAATTTCTGAAAGTTTCAGGTGTATATGTCTCACCCTCATAAACGAAATCTCTTGGAACGGCTCCGATGTGTTCATCTAAAATCTCATCGATACCCTTCATCCAGTAAGGGTCAATCTTGCCATTTGGCTTCGTGAGGATGGTATCTACGGCAGCCTTAAGAGCCTTGTCCATTGCATCGTGGTTATGAACTGTCTCACCCTCTTTGAGTCCAGTGTATACATTCTGAGGTACGAGACCCCAACCACTAGCCGCATTAATCACATCGTGCGCTAGAGACCCCGCACTGAACTGATGCTTTCCCTGAAGGCGGATATACATAGCTGCTTTGAGTGGATACGTATAGCGTACGGTAGCCATTTCACTCAAGTCTACAACGTGACCGCTTATACGTGCTGCCTCAGATTCCAGGAAGCTCGTCGCTGAATAACTCCAACAAGTTCCAGTCATATCTTGACTTTTAACAGAAGTCTCAGTAAGCTCTATCCTTGGAGTAAAAGTGTAAGCGAAATCTTTACTATCTTGAGCGGAATAACTTGAAATAGAAGCAAATAAAATTGCCGAATA
>JAQCFW010000022.1 GCA_027619225.1 Bacteroidota bacterium | reverse complement strand
CTTCAGTCATAACTGCAGGCCAATTGTACAGCACTCCATAAGTCGCGTAGTTAGAAGTTGACATTGCTGCTGCCACATCAGTTCCTTCGTAGCCATAGACGTAGTAGTAAGGGTCGGTCGTGTTTCCTTCATTTGAAGGGGAAACCTCTGGCAAGTAACGACAGTTCTCAGCAAACCAACACTGGTCTCCAATTAAGACTGTACTGTAGTCATAGCCGTCGTGAGAAACAAGGTCGCCGCAAATCCATGGAGCAGCTATTATTTCAAATCCAAACTCCTGAACATCCACATCACCTAGCTCAGAAGTAAGTGTGCTTGTAAATGTTAGATTACCAGATGAAGGGGTGGTGAAGAGATCTGTAAATGTCAAAGACATAGAATAAGCCTCAGTTGTATAATCCTCGTCTGTTGGGATCTCTGTATAAAGGCTTATTCCTGATACTGAATTGGAAATAACAAAACCTCCAGCTATATCTCCAACATTGTAAGCTGGTGAAGTAGACGAAGTCACCTCATTAAAAATCGTGTAGTTACTATTATAAATATTTGATACAATTAAGTTAGAAGCAATATCGTAGTTACCTGCATACAGTTCTAAGTGTAAAGTACCTGAACCGATATTATCTCCTACAACTAAACCATCTAGATTAAACATCCCACCATCAGAAACGACTGATGAAGAGAATATCTCTGATTCGTTATTGTCTTGTGACATAGTGTACGTAATGCTTGTTGTTCCACTTTCAGTAAGGTTATCAAGTGTCAGATTGACTGTAGGACTAAAGTCGAGTGACTCTATTGTGAAAACGAAGTCTTGTACATCAACATCGCCAAGCTCAGAAGTGAGAGTACTTGTGAATATCAAATCTCCGTCAGAAGGGTTTACAAATAGATCATCAAACGTTAATGACATATCGTATGCCTCGGTAATGAAATCTTCATCAACAGGAATTTCAGTGTAGATACTTACACCTGATGAAGTGTTGTAAATTACAAAACCGCCGGCAACATCCCCTATAGAATATGCAGGAGAGTTCGATGCTGTTACATGATTCAATACTGTGTAGTTACCGTTATTTATACTCGCTACAACTAGGTCTGATTCAATATCGTAGTCGCCAGCAAAAAGAGAAAGAGATAATGTACCAGAACCGATAACGGCATCTACAGCAAGTTCGGAAAGGTTAAAAGATCCTCCATCTGAAACTACAGAAGAAGAGGATATCTCAGACTCACCATCGTCTTGAGACATCGTGTATGTTAAGCTTGATGTTCCTCCTCCAATTAAGTTATCGAGTGTCATATAGACTGTTGGTGAGAAGTCTGCTGCAGAAGGACAACCACATTCATCACAAGCTAAAGAACCATCCCAGCATGTGTAAGAAGGTTCTAATCCTCCACAAACTCCCCAAGGAGAACCAAATGATGAAAGAACTCCAAGGACATCGTTAACTCCAATAAAACTATCTCCGTCATAATCTGGGTTAAAATTCGGGTTTATCTGCCCAACTGCGTTGAAGCTTAATGCAGCGAATAAAATTGTAACTAAATATCTCATAATCTATAATTTAGACTTACAAGATACAACTATTCTAATTATAAACCATTGTCTGTAGCAAAAGCACGAAAAAAAAGTGCTCAATCGATATTTAAAGGCCTCTCAAAACTGAACGTCTGGGATACGTAACAGAGATCGTCAGGGAAACTTCGCGGCGCTCGCCTGGGGCGAGTTCGAGGGGGTAGGTGACGAGATGGTTGAGGAGGTCGATTTCACCTGAATCGGAAGCTGAGACTTCAATCTCAATATCTCCGTCACGGGTTGAGGATTGAGGGAGGGCGTCGATCAGGTCGACAGAAATGGAGTCGGAAAGGGTGTTCTCGACAGTGAGTATCCAGGTAGAAGTGATGTTTTTGCGAGAAAGGAAGGTGGATTTAGAAAACTCCTCTGAGAGTTCTCTCGAGCAAAGGACATGGGGATTCGAGCCGAGAGACATTACAAGGGTGTCGCCAATGACTGGGAGTTGTAGGGGGAAACTTCCTAAGTATGTGTTGTCAGCTATGATTTGAGCTTTCCCGTCCATGAGTTTATGACCTGACCAGTCGGCGATGCGAACAGTTGTATATGCCTCGGAGTTTAGAGCGGGAGTTGCGAAATATCGAAGGTCACCTTCCAGTGGGAATTCATCAATTTCTACGCGAGTTGGATTGCCATCGGAAGCTATAATCGAGGTGGTTTCGAGCTCGAAACGGTAGCGAGCTTTTCCTACGTAAGATGAAGATTGTGGGGACTTATCGTCAGAACGAGTCGTTATTTTCGGCGAGAAATCTTCTTCTATATCATCGTCAAAAGAAGGGCATGCGATTATTCTGTAACCGCTTGTGGTAGAGAGAATCCAGTTCTGAAACGGAGATGGAGCAAGGGAGCCAGAAGGTCTTCCAGAGAGGAGGGTGAGAGGAGCTGATAACCAATCGAGGCCTGAGGTTTGGGCTACGGAAGCATAGCGCTTGACAAGGATGCCGTCAGAGGAGAAATTCACTTCGTACTCGGGGGCCCAATGGGCGGATGGAGTGAGGTACTTGAGGGTGAGATTCTGGTCGTTCCTGTAGATGATGGAGTTTTTTATCTCGAGGGTAAGAACACCTTCGAGGTCAGAGCCTACTAGCTCTAGGGCCGTCTTTCGAGCTTCAAGTTCTGCAGATTCTAATGCGAGACTTTCGATATCTAATGAGACATCGAGGAGTTCTAGGGCCAGAGATTGGTTTCTTTCGCGAAGGAAGTCGGCCATTTCAATGACATCGTCAACAAGGAGCACTTCTTGGGAACTTCCTATACTGCGGTTAGCGCTAAGAAAAAGTTGTTCTTCTTTATAGGTGTGAAGGACGGCTTCGAGCATACGGGTTTTTACATCCAACTTAGACAGGCTCTCTAAAACCTCACTGAGTTCATTTGTGCTAGATGACTTGCGGTTGCGGACATCAAAATTGATGGCTTCTAAAGAACTACCTGAAGGGAGGTCGATAGATATTGAGTTGAAGTCTAAATCGTGTGAGAGATCTGAGATCTCAATAGTGCAAACTGTCGTTCTGAGTTGAATCGGTCCAGAATGAACAATCCTAGCACCATCTTGGTGGATCTCAACAGAAGAGATGGGGAGAGAGACCGAGGTTTGGGCTGAAGAGGAGATAAAACAAAGTTGAAAGAAAGCGAGAGCTAAAGTGATGTGAGATTTCATGGGATGAAATTAAGGCAAGTGAAGCTAGTTACAGAAAACCGTATCTACTGAACTGGAGTATGCGATCCACCACCCGAGGCCACCTTCTATATTCGTAATCACATTGGTCGGTGGTGAGAAGGGGTTCCCCTGCGCTGAAGCAGCTGACTCGAAAGTCATAATGGCAGAAAATGCTGACCGGTCTACTGATTCGAGACGCACAAGAACGGTATCGCCAGTTTTCCAAAAGCCAGCTTCACCTTCAGGTTCTTCAGAGAAATCCTCAGAATACCTGAAGAAAGTGAAAGTTAATGGCGTGCCATTACCGAAACTATCGTCCCAGGCAGATCCCAATGGGTAAATAAAAGAGGGATCCACTCCCACCCTTCGAGATGCCCAACGGTAGGAATTTCCCAAAGTATCAGGGTCAGTATATGAAGTGGTTATAAGCCCCATAGAGTCGCTCAGAGCGGTCGTTGGAATAACGAAAGCCAAAGAGTCAATAGGTACTGTGTTTTCAATTTTAGAAGAGGACGTAACCTCAAGTGTGTCGTATAGCACGTGAAGGTCGTAGGTTACCCCATGAACACCTATAAGAGCTGGCTCATCGAAAGAAGTGTAAGCGCAAAAAGGGTTTTCAGCAAGAACCTGAGGGTCTATTCCTAAAGTGACTCCAAGCACTTCTAGAATATCTGAGGAAAGATCTTGAGTGCAAATTTCATCAAGGAGGTATGGAACGCCGTTCGCGGAAACCGTTACCTCTGCCCCGCCTATATACAAGCTCTCTGAGAGGTCGCCTACGGGGTCGAAATATCCTTGGGTTTTACTCAGTAAAACGAGGGGAGCCTCCCCGTTACGGATTGTGCCTTCAACTACAAGTAAAGGCTCCGAATCAGGCAAATCAACATCGACAATCTTAGTGCATCCTTCAAGCACAATTGACAGGCCCGATAGAATCAGGATTGAGAGTGAAAGAGCGGAAAAAGAATATGATGAAAATCGGGAACTAAACATAATGCAAAAGTAGATGCTTCTCATTTGTAATTCACAACACGAAATGACTAAATTCGCCCCACGTAACGACGACATGCTGAACAGAAGACACCTCCGTATAAAGATCCTACATATCCTCTACGGATTCTATCAGGACGAAGACAGCAGTGCAACAAATGCCAAGAAAGTTTTAGACCACAGTATCGATAAGATGTACGAACTCTATCTTTTGCTCCTTTCTATGGTAGCTGAGATGCAGGGATTAGCGATAGACAAGATTGAGGCTAGCCGTAAAAAACAACTTCCCACAGACGAAGATCTCCATCCAAATACAAAATTTGTGAGAAATTCTCCTCTAAGGATACTCGCTGATAGTAAAAGACTTGCTAATAAACTTTCTGAGACAGGTGTAGGTTGGGGAAAAAATCGTGAACTTCTGCGCAACCTATACAGAGGGCTGCTGGTTCACGAAGAGTTTACAGACTACATGCAATCGGAGGATACAGGGTTTAGACACGATAGAGAATCTTTAATTCGTATGTTTAAAAAGCACATGATTAATGATGAGGCGTTTCAGGACATGTTGGAAGAGGAGAGTATATTTTGGATAGACGACTTAGACCACGCGGCTTCTATGGTAATTAAAACCATTAAGAGCATAAACGAGGAAGATGAGGATGTGGATATTCTTCCGCTTTGGAGAAATGACGACGACGATAAGTCTTTCGCAAAAAACCTTTTCACCCAATCTCTTGCACAAGGCGAGGGAAATGAAAAGCTCATAAAAGAAGGAGCTCAAAACTGGGAGCTGGAGAGGATCGCTCTCTTAGATAAAATCCTCATGAAGATGGCTTTAGCAGAGGCAAAGACCTTCCCTTCTATTCCACTCAAGGTGACTTTGAATGAGTACATCGAGCTGTCTAAGTTCTACAGCACGGAGAAGAGTCATGGGTTTATTAACGGCATTTTAGACCAACTCTTTACCAAGCTTCAAGAGTCAGGAGATATTAAAAAAACCGGAAGAGGGTTAATCTAATGATAGCACCTCCAAAATACATTCTGCTTGCGGTAGTTGTAGTTGCTCTATCCAACTGTGGGGATGGAACAGATCAAGGTCGGATAAGCACTGATTTAATAAATATTAGTGCTACGGCGAGCTCTTCTGACATTGCTTCTAATGAGTCAGGGCCTATTTTAGAGATGGACAACATCTCATTTAACTTCGGAACGATAGCCGCGGGGAAGAGAGTAAATCATTTGTTCAAATTTGTGAACTCGGGTGATTCTCCTCTTTTACTCGCTAACGTGCATGCGACATGTGGGTGTACGGTTGCAAAATCTTGGCCTAAAGACCCTATCATGCCTGGACAGGGAGGAGAAATAGTCGTGGAGTTCGATTCCTCGAATAGGACGGGGCACCAAGACAAATCAATTCACGTCGTGTCCAACGCTAGACCTGCCAATTTGGTACTTAAATTGACAGGCAATGTTATAGGACCTGATTTCGAACTATCTGATATTACTTCAAATTAAATTAATTCAATTTTATGATATATAATATTTTACTACAAGCTGACGCAGCTGGGGAAAGTGATTTTTCTTTTATCATCCTTCTCGGAGGGATGTTCCTAATCATGTACTTCTTTATGATTCGTCCACAGATGAAACGCCAAAAAGAAGCCAAGACTTTTCGTGATGAGATTTCTAAAGGAGATAAAGTTGTTACGATAGGCGGACTTCACGGAAAAGTGATTTCTGTGAGCGATCTTACTGTGATGCTTGAGCTAGAGAGCGGAAAAGCTCGCGTAGACAAAACGGCAGTTTCTCCAACGGGAAACGCTGACGAGCAAGACATTCAACAGAAAAACGTATAACACACTCGTCATGAAAGCTTCCGACTCGACAAAAAACATGTCACTATTTGTGGCGCTTTTTCCAGTCATTGCACTAATCGCAATGCTGGCGGAAAATGTGATTTGGTTTGGGGAGGACAGTTCTTATGGATCGAACCAAATGGCACTTCTTATGGCCGCCCTAATTGCGGGGGGGATAGGGATGTACCGAGGGGTTAAATGGGAAGCGATTCGCGTTGCCATTTCAACCAGTATAGGCCAAGCGACTGAGGCAATTTTAATACTTTTACTTATAGGCGCACTTGCTGGAACATGGCTGATGGCAGGTATCATTCCCGCTTTCATCCACTATGGTCTGCAGATTTTACAACCGGAGATTTTCTTATTTGCGGCCACAGTTATTTGTGCTGTACTTTCCCTTGCTACAGGTAGCTCTTGGGGGACGGTAGGGACAGTAGGTATTGCTCTTGTGGGAATAGGAACGGCTTTAGGTCTTGATCAAGGATGGATCGCTGGAGCGATAATCTCTGGAGCGTATTTCGGAGATAAACTTTCTCCTTTGTCTGACACAACTAACCTAGCTCCTGCTGTTGCCGGAACTGACTTGATCACCCATATCAAGTATATGACCATCACAACCATCCCCAGTTTTATCATAGCCTTATTGGTGTTTTTATTTGTAGGACTGGGAGGAAACGCAACAAGTGGCGTTGAGGCAGGGTTTGCTGAAGGGTTCGGAGAGGCCGTAAACGGCATGTTCAATATTCACCCAGGCTTATTCATCGCTCCCACAGCGGTACTCGTCATGATTGCAAAGAAGGTCCCAGCGGCACCTGCTTTATTTATAGGCGTCCTGCTCGGTGCACTTACAGCAGTGATATTCCAACCAGATGTGATCATGGTGGTTGCCGGTGGAGATTTAAACTTTGCTGCAGCATCTTACGTAGCGTCAATGAAAGCCATGTCCATAGACACTGCTTACGTTACAGGCAATGCGCTTGCTGATCAACTCTTGACTGCTGGAGGAATGAAAGGCATGATGAATACCATTTGGCTTATCATCTGCGCAATGACTTTCGGAGCTGTGTTACAAGCTGCCGGTATGTTAAAGCGCATAACGGCCGCACTTCTTGCTGGAGTAAATAGCGTATTTGGACTCATCAGCCGCACGGTAGGAACCTGCATCGCTTTCAACATCCTCGCATCTGACCAATACATCGCGATCGTCGTTCCTGGAAAGATGTTCAGCGAAGCATTCGAAGACAAGGGCCTTGCTCCAGAAAACCTGAGTCGCACTTTGGAGGATGCCGGCACTGTTACATCTGTGCTTATTCCCTGGAATACTTGCGGAGTAGCCCAAAGCGGAATTTTAGGGGTCGCCACCCTTGCATATGCGCCCTACTGCATCTTTAATTGGGTCAGCCCAATTATGTCTTTAGTTGTAGCAGGTGTTGGTTATAAACTGAAGTACAAAGATGGGAAGCGCCGCTAAAAACAGCGAGCCTCAGGACGCTATTGATGACCACATTGTAATTCGCGGAGCCAAAGAAAACAATCTCTGTGACATCGATTTAGTCATTCCGAGAAACAAGCTCGTAGTGTTTACCGGAGTAAGCGGGTCAGGAAAATCCAGCCTCGCTTTCGACACCATTTACGCTGAGGGATCGCGTCGCTACCTCGAGACATTATCTGCCTACGCAAGGCAATTTATCGGCGGATTAAAACGCCCCGATGTAGATGGAATTACCGGACTCAGCCCTGTGATTTCAATAGAACAAAAAACGGTCACTCGCAACCCGAGATCGACGGTAGGAACGGTGACAGAAGTGCACGATTTCCTCAGACTGCTGTACGCTCGAGCAGCTAACGCATACTCTTTGGAGACAGGTGAAGCCATGGTCAGGTTTACAGACGAGCAGATTTGCGAAAGCATAGAAAAACGTTTTAGCAACACAAAGCTCCTTCTCCTCGCACCTTTAGTTAGAGGAAGGAAAGGTCATTACCGAGAGCTTTTCGACAAGGTTCGAAAACAAGGATATGTGAGGGCGAGAGTAGATGGTGAGGTTGTCGAGTTAGACTCGGGGTTTAAAGTTGACAGGTACAAGGTTCACGATATAGAATTGGTAATAGATCGAGTCATCGTGGGTGGCGATAGCAAGCGACTTGCGAATTCTGTGAAAACAGCTCTGAGTTTAGGAAAAGGATCCATGTCCATACTTGAGCACGGAGTCATAAATCCACGACCAGTTCACTTCTCTCGGAACCTGATGTGTCCCACTACAGGACTTGCATATCCTGATCCAGAGCCCAATCTTTTTTCTTTCAATTCACCCTACGGTGCTTGCCCCACATGTAATGGATTGGGCCAGGTAACCGAAGTTGATAGGGAACTCGTTTTCCCAGACCCGAATAAAAGCGTACGAAAAGGTGGTATAGCTCCTCTTGGTGCATTAAAAAGCAACAAAACTTCAAATATTATTGAGGCTCTACTCGCCACAGAAAAAGTAAAACCCACAACTGCAGTTGGAGATCTCAGCGAAGAACTGATCGGGAAGATCTTGTATGGAACAGTGGATTTAATCATGGTGCCGAGTCGTTTTGGCCCTAAAAATGAAGGCGTAAAGTTCGAAGGAGTCGTGGCTATAATTGAGAAGTCAGCCACCCGCACAACCTCTGCTCCGCTGAAGAGATGGGCGCAGCAGTTTATGCATAAAATCCCCTGTACGGGATGCGGAGGGACGCGCCTGAAAGCCATAAGTCGTCAATTTAGAATCGCCGAAAAGGATATTTCGGAACTCGGAGCCTTGGATTTTAATGCCCTACAAAGTTGGTTTGAAGGAGTCGAGGCAACACTGTCAGAGAGACAACAAACCATCGCCCGTGAACCCCTCAAGGAAATACGATCGAGAATTGGTTTTATGATCGATGTGGGACTTGGCTACCTCAGTTTAGATCGCCCATCACGCTCCCTCTCAGGTGGAGAAGGCCAACGCATACGTCTCGCCACCCAAATCGGGTCCAGTCTCACAGAAGTATTATACATCTTAGATGAACCCTCGATAGGCCTTCACTCTCGTGACAACTACCGCCTAATAAGATCTCTAAAAGCCCTTCGCGATGCCGGAAATTCCATTATCGTCGTTGAACACGACGAGGAAATGATGCTCGCTTCTGACCACCTCGTGGATATAGGCCCTGGTGCTGGAGTCCACGGAGGACGAATCGTTACCGAGGGTCCTCCATCTACCCATTTGGCCTCCGAATCACTCACGGCACAGTACCTCACTGGCGCGAAGAGAATCGAAATACCCAAAAGACGTCGCAAAGGATCTCGAAAAAAACTTGTGCTTTCAGGCGCTTCCGGCAACAACCTAAAGGATGTAACATTCACCCTACCACTGGGCACCTTCACCTGCATTACCGGCGTTTCAGGGAGTGGGAAAAGTTCCCTTATAAACCACACCCTCTACCCCGCCCTCCAGAACTTCCTCCACGAGCCCATTCGCACACCCCTGCCGTTTAATGAGATTAAAGGGCTCAAGCACCTTGACAAGGTGATCGCCATAGACCAAACCCCAATCGGTCGTACCCCACGCTCTAACCCCGCAACGTACACCGGGATTATGGATCACATCCGCAAACTCTATACTTACCTACCTGAAGCTCGCATACGAGGATATAAACCCGGCCGCTTTTCTTTTAATGTCGTTGGAGGGAGATGTGAAGACTGCAAAGGTGCTGGGGTTAGAACCGTGGAGATGAACTTCCTCCCTAATGTATACGTTGCTTGTGACACCTGTGCGGGACGCAGATTCAATCGCGAAACCCTCGAAGTCAGATACAAGAGTCGAAGTATCTCGGACGTCTTAGACATGACCATTGACGAAGCTACTACTTATTTTGAAGCCTACCCGAAAATAAATCGCATCCTGTCCACACTCAAAGACGTGGGGCTTGGATATATCACTTTAGGGCAGCCCTCCACGACACTGTCAGGAGGCGAAGCTCAACGCGTTAAACTCGCCTCAGAACTCGCTAGAGTAAGTACAGGGAACACTCTGTATATCCTTGACGAACCTACAACTGGGCTTCATTTCTCTGATGTCCAAATGCTACTCGACGTCCTCAACAGACTCACCGACTCTGGGAACACCGTCTTGGTGATTGAACACAACTTAGACGTAATTAAGGTAGCAGATCACGTCATCGATCTCGGCCCCGAAGGAGGAAATGGAGGAGGAGAAATCCTCGCATTTGGCACTCCAGAAGAGGTCGCTCAATCACCTGAAAGCTTTACGGGTCAGTATTTGAAGAATGCACTGAGTTTATAAACTCAACCTGTATTGTTGAAAAACATATAATAGAAGAATACTCACGATTTCTTCACTAAGTTTGATGAA
Organism: Bacteroidota bacterium; assembly: GCA_027619225.1. Taxonomy (GTDB): domain Bacteria; phylum Bacteroidota; class Bacteroidia; order Flavobacteriales_D; family Sanyastnellaceae; genus UBA974. Next base: position 21,762 of record JAQCFW010000022.1, on the reverse strand, counting down.
TGTCTAAAAATTTAAAACACAGGACTTGGGCTGAGATCATGTCGAAAGACAGTTGGTCTATATTCAAGATTATGAGTGAGTTCGTAGAAGGGTTTGAAAAACTTCAAAGAATAGGGCCATGCGTTTCAATCTATGGTTCAGCGAGAACAGGACCTAACACACAAGTTTATAAGGATGCCCAAAGGGTAGCCCACCTTCTCTCTGAAGCTGGCTACGGAGTGATCACAGGAGGAGGTCCCGGAGTGATGGAAGCTGGAAATAGAGGAGCTCACGAGGCGGGCGGACCTTCTGTAGGACTGAACATTCAGCTGCCGTTCGAGCAGCACGACAACCCTTACATCGACCGTGATAAAAGCATTGACTTTGACTACTTTTTCGTTCGCAAAGTGATGTTCGTCAAATACAGTCAGGCGTTTGTGGTGATGCCCGGCGGATTTGGGACTTTAGACGAACTTTTCGAAGCTCTCACTTTAGTCCAAACAGGCAAACTCGACAAGCGCCCTATTATTCTATACGGATCTCACTTTTGGGGAGGACTCATAGATTGGTTCAGAGATATTTTACTCACTGAGTTTAAAACGATTTCCGATCATGACCCGGATGTTCTGCATGTTGTAGATACTCCGGAGGAGGCTGTAAAAGTCATCACCAACTATCACTCGAAAGTTGAGCTGAAACCTAATTTCTAACATGATGAAAAACAGAACTATCTCTTCAGTTGCTTGTATCATTGTTGCTCAACTCTTTGCCATTCATGCTTCTTCCCAAACACAGCAGGATTCACTGCCTTATACAACAGAGACATATTTATCCACGTATGAAGCACTCGATAACTGGTCGCCTCTGAATGTAGATGAAATGTGGGACGTTCCTATTGTCCCACTTAATCTCGAATTCGATTTTCCATGTTTTGGGGGGTTCGCCAGTGCTGGCGAAATCAGACTAACAGATATCGGAGCTGGGATAGAGGTCTTTGGAGACAATGGCGAGTTCCATCTCTTTAGCGCTTCAACAGTGTCCATTAGCGATATCTTAAACGTTGCAGCTACAGATACGTCGATTACTGAGGGAAGTACGCACAGGTACGTTACGGTAGGGACGGCGCCTAACCGGATTTTTAAATTGGAGTTTAACAACGTGGGGTTCAATCACGAAATGACGTGGACTGGGTTGGCACCTTCGAGAGCCCATTTTCAGATTTGGCTTTACGAAGTCGGAACCATAGAATATCATTATGGTCCCAATACCGTAACTGACTTAGATGCTATCGATTACTGGCCTAAACAAAGTGCGGGAATTTCAAGTTACTGGGATTTCGAGGAATACATGGCGTACTTCATGTGGGCGAGCGGTGATGCCGAAGCCCCAGAGTATCCACTTTTCTATAATGTAGAATACGACTCCCTGAATATAAGCCCCGCCTTCGATGGTTGGGATGCTTGGCCTATGGACGGTGTAGTGTATCAGTACACTTACAATTTCGAAAACACCTGCATCGAGGATATCGTACCTGACGGAATGATCAGCGTCGATGATATACTTGCTATTTTAGTACAGTTCGGATGTTTCTTTGGGTGTGAATTCGATCTTAACGCAGATGGCGCTGTTACGGTAACTGATATTTTGATGGTTTTGGCCGTCTTTGGATCACCTTGTCCTACTTAAGTCTATATAAACTGAAATAATGACATGCAACGTGTCATGGTGGCAGAGTTTTGTTGGTGCTAAAGTGATGGCATAAGAATTGACTAAGGGTGGTCACAATACAAAATGAAAAAAAGCCCCATGGCCACTTCAACAAAAACAAAAACTCAGAAGGGAAGTATCAACGTAACTACGGAGAATATTTTTCCGATTATAAAGAAATTCCTTTACAGCGACCACGAGATATTTCTTCGTGAGCTTGTTTCTAACGCGGTTGATGCAACACAGAAGCGCAAGACGATTTCTAAATCTGGCGAAGTTGATGCTTTCAAAAACGAGAATCCTCAGGTTCATGTAACATTAGATAAGGAGGCAAAGACCATCACCATTAGCGACAATGGTATAGGGATGACTGCCGTGGAGATTGACAAGTATATAAACCAAATTGCTTTCTCTGGCGCTACCGAATTCCTAGACAAATACAAGGACGACGACGCCAAACAAGCTATTATAGGTCATTTTGGTCTGGGGTTTTACTCTTCCTTCATGGTTGCAGAAAGAGTAGATATTATCTCTAAGAGTGCTAAAAAAGGTGCTAAGGCTGTAAAGTGGAGCTGTGACGGATCGCCTGATTACACAATAGATCCCGCTAACAAAAAAGAAGCTGGAACAGACATCATTCTCCATATAGCAGAAGATTCTGTTGAATTCTTAGAGGACGAAAGATTGGGAGGAATTCTGAATAAGTACTGCAAGTTTATGCCTGTAGAGATTGTCTTTGGAACTCGTACAGTTGAAGAAGAAGATCCTTCAGGAGAAAAAGACGAGAAAGGAAAAGCAAAGAAGATAAGCGTTGAGGTACCTCGTATTCTTAACAACACTGATCCAGTTTGGATGAAGAAGCCGGCAGATCTGACTGAAGAGGATTACTCTGGATTCTACCGCGAACTCTACCCTATGAATATGGAGGATCCCCTCTTTAATATTCACCTAAATGTTGATTTCCCATTCAACCTTACAGGAGTTTTGTACTTCCCCCCTCTTAAAAAGACGATGGAGCTACAGAAGAATAAAATACACCTTTACTCTAACCAAGTATTTATCACAGATAACGTCGAGAACATCGTTCCTGACTTCCTCACTATGCTCCACGGAGTGATCGATTCTCCAGATATTCCACTTAACGTAAGCCGCTCATATCTTCAGGAGGACGCTAATGTGAAAAAGATCTCTGGGTACATTTCTAAAAAGGTCGCAGACAAACTTGCCAGTATGTTTAAAAACGACAGAGAGTCGTTTGAGAAGCGGTGGGATGATTTGAGAATCTTTGTTGAGTATGGAATCCTCACAGACGAAAAGTTCTCTGAGCGTTCAAAAAAATTCTATCTATATAAAGACACTGACGGCAAGTGCATGACGCACGATGAGCTAATCGCTGCAGTAGGTGAGTCTCAAAAAGACAAGTCAGGCAAAGTCATTCTGCCTTATACATCTGACGCCTCAGCTCAGCACACTTTCGTTAAGGAGGCAACAGACAGAGCTTACAAAGTTCTCGTGATGGAGGGACCACTCGCAGCTCACGTTGTAGGTAAGTTAGAACAAACCCACACCGATGTTCAATTCAAGCGTGTAGATTCAGAAATTATAGAGAATCTTATCGAGAAAGATGAGGAGACAACTAGCATACTGGATGAAAAGCAGCAAGAGGTATTAAAGCCCATTGTTCAAAGTGCATTCCCTGAAAGCGGGTACGACCTCAAGTTCGCTGCGATGTCGCCTACTTCAGCTCCATTTATCATCACTCGCAGTGAGTGGATGCGTCGAATGAAAGAACAACAAGCTGTTGGTGGTGGTGGATTCCAAATGTTTGGCGAGATGCCTGAGAAGTATGATGTGACCATCAACTCCAACCATCCTCTTGCAACTAAGCTGTTAAAGGAAAAGAATAAAAAGGTTCGCTCTACGACTGTTAGAGAAGCTGCGGATTTAGCACGTCTTTCACAGGGAATTCTCAAAGGTGAAGAACTCGCTGCATTTATTGAACGTGGATTTAAAAACTTACAGTAATGAAAACAACAATCTCTAAGCGGGAGCGTGTTTTTAGTTAGAGGTATGTTTTAAGCAAATTCAAAAAGACAACTATGGCAGGATTTGGCAAATGGGTTGGGGGAGCTATAGGTTGGGCCTTAGGAGGTCCTATAGGGGGGATATTAGGGTATCAAGTAGGCAAATTCTTCACCTCAGGAACTCAGGATGAAGAGGGAAGTCGAGGAGCTTATCAAGGTCACAGAGCCACTCGTGGTGGTGATTTCGCGATGGCTCTCGTGGTTCTTAGCGCAGCTGTAATGAATGCTGATGGCAAGGTCGTTAAATCTGAACTCGAGTTCGTGAAGAAATTCTTGAAGTTGAATTTCGGGGACAACATGGCGGATCAGCTTCTACTACTTCTGCGCGAGGCTCTTAAACAGAATGTAGATGTTAGGCGGGTCGCAGACCAAATCCGCACGAATATGGATCACCCTAAGCGTCTACTACTACTTCAATATCTCTATGGGATTGCGAAGTCAGACGGAGACGTCGATAAGAGTGAAATAGACCTAATTCGAACCATAGCACGCCACTTAGGTATAAGCGCAAAGGATATTACGAGCATAGAAGAACCATTTAACACAGGCTCAGCAAATCCTTATAAAGTCCTAGAAATATCTACCGATTGTTCAGACTCTGATGTGAAAAAAGCATATCGCAAGCTTGCGATTAAGTTCCACCCGGATAAAATAGGGGACCTCGGAGAGGGACCTAAGAAACTGGCAAAAGAAAGGTTCCTACAAGTTCAGAGTGCATATGAAGAGATAAAAAACGCAAGAGGTTTTAAATAGGTATTGTGGAGTAGTTCTTATATTGTGCTCTCACAATTTAATTTTAGCCAAGGATGACTTTTCGAACAGGGACAATGACATTGTCGATTATATTAGGACTTCAAGTAATATCCCCTAATAATATTGATGCTCAGTTTTTTAAAAAGAAAAATAAAAAAGAATCTGCTGAGGGAGGTAAGGAGTCTGATGAAAAATCTATTGCGAAGGTTACGAAAGCGGCAGAGCAGTTCGAGGGGCTGTTTACAATGTATCGGGATACGGTTACCGGTGAATCTTGGATGGCTATTCCGAAGGAATCATTAGAGAAAGAGTTTATTTACTTTTCTCAGGTTGAGGATGGGGTTTTGCAAACAGGCAATTTCCGTGGAAGCTACCGATCTAGCAAAATCATTACCTTTCATAAGCACTTCGATAGAATTGAAGTTCGCCAGGAAAACACTTCATACTATTTCGATCCCGAAAGTCCACTTTCACTAGCTGAAAACGCAAACATCAACACGCCCATTCTTGCAAGTTTGGAGATTAAAGCCAAAGAAGGTGAAGACTCAATATTTTTGATCTCAGGAGACGATCTATTCTTAAGCGAAAAGATCTCTATGATCAAGCCGCCATCTCTTCCAGGAAGCATAAGTGCTCTGGGAAAACTCTCAAGCAGCAAGACGAAAATAACAGACTTCAACAATTACCCCGAGAATCTAGAGGTAATCGTTGACTACGTTTATGACAACGAGAATCCATCAGTGCGAGCCTCAGCACTCACAGATTCTCGCTACATCACTGTTGGTTACCGTCACGCGCTTATGCAAATGCCAGAGGATGGATTCATCCCACGTCAGGATGATGCAAGAATAGGCTTCTTTATGACTCAGGTAAATGACATGACATCTACTGATTTAACGCCCTGGAAAGATATGATACACAGGTGGCGCTTAGAAAAGAAGGATTCGTCAGCGGCACTTTCAGAGCCCATTAAACCCATTACATGGTGGATAGAAAACACAACACCTTATGAATTTCGTGACTACATCAAGACTGGTGTTGAGAAGTGGAATCTTGCCTTTGAAAAGATTGGATTTAAGAACGCTATCGTCGTGAAAATACAACCTGACGATGCTACATGGGAGGCTGGAGATATACGATACAACGTTCTAAGATGGGCTGCTTCACCTTCAGTGCCCTTTAGCGGTTACGGCCCAAGCTTCGTCAACCCGCGTACAGGAGAGATTTTAGGCGCTGATGTTATGCTCGAGTTCGCAGGCATGACACGTAGACTTTGGAAGTCTGAGATTTTTAAAACCAACGAAAACAGTGGAGACTCGAATGATGAGAAAACCTCCCGTGAAAAAACAGCTGAGATGATCAACCGTTGCGAAGCCGGAGATATGATGGCGCGCAACACCATGTTCACACTATCTGCTATGAAAACTTTGTCTTACAATGATGAAGAGCATACTGAGTTTACAAGACAAACCCTACACCGTCTTGCCCTTCACGAGGTAGGACATACATTGGGACTGAGTCACAATATGCACGCTTCTACCATGCTTACTCCAGATGAACTGAAGGATGCTGACAAGGTCGCAGAAAACGGCATGTGTAACAGTGTCATGGAATATCCAGCCATAAACTTTACACTTAACCCTGAAGATTTAACCCTATACTATGATGACTCTCCTGGTCCATACGACTACTGGACGATTGAGTACGGCTATAGCGTTGGTCTCGAAGATATTGAAGCAGAAGATACTCGATTAGAGGGAATCCTCGCTAAATCTAACTCACCCCTACTCCAGTTTGGCAATGACGCTGATGATATGCGAGGTTCGGGCAAAGGAGTTAACCCAGACGTGAACATCTATGATCTTTCAAGCGATCCCGTTGCATACGCTGCTGAAAGGTGTGAACTGGTAAATCACCTACTTCCTCAAATAGTTGAGAAACATTCAGGATTGGGATCAAGTTTCGAAGAAGTACGTGCAGCATATTACTCCCTCACTGGCGAATATGCTATTCAGCTGCGTGTGATGACTCGCCAAATTGCCGGCGTGCGTTACGACCGCTCTGGCCCAGCTAACATAGGTGACGGCAAACCATACACGCCTGTTTCACTCGAGGACCAAAAAGCAGCACTCGCTGCACTCGCGAAATACGCTTTTGCTCCCGATGCCTTTGATGCTGCAAGTAGCACATACAATTATTTACAAGCTCAGAGAAGAGGCTTTGGCTTTTTCGGCAGTTCAGAGACTCCTAAAATTCACGATAGAGCACTTTCTGCCCAACGAGGGGCACTCGATCACTTACTCCACCGAAATGTTCTCCGAAGGCTCACAGACGTCTCTCTTTACGGAGGAGAGTATGACGTGTCCTCATACTTGGTCGACTTAACTGACGATATATTCGAAAAGGATCTTCGCAGCTCTGTAAACACATTCCGCCAAGGACTTCAAATCGCATACACGGAATCGTTAATAAATGCTTTAGATCCTAAGAACATGTATGACAGAATCGCTCGCGGGGTAATCATCTCTGAGCTGAATCGCATCGACAAGTTCGAGGGTGCGGCACAATCACCTGATGCACTCACAAAAGCGCACAGATTTCACATCAAATTCCTGATAGAACAGGCTTGGAAGGACTAATTAATGCTATCAGTACTGAAAAATATCAGCAAAATCTTCGGGATTCTTGCACTTTTTTTTACTCACAATCCTTTTCAATCCCAAACCTATACTCCAGAATTAAAACAAGAAATTAGAGCCCCAGATAATTGGGAAATTCTATATAAAATTGTAGCTGACGATATAGGCATACAATCAGAGATAATGGAGGCTTATCGAATAGACGGATATGCTAAGCTTCTTGAGGTTAATAATTGGTTTGAGAGATGTGAAGAGGTGTGGCGAAGTCAAGCGGAGGCTTTAGACCTCCCGCCTTCAGCGGCTTTCATTCCTCTTATGCTCTACGGGAGATTTCAGCATGAAAAGTGTGACTGTGATTCATCAGCCCGTTCGTTACAGTCTTTGCAGTCTCTTAATAATAAAGAACTGGTTCCTGGTCTTAAATTGCTTTTTATAGAGAGCCAAATTCATGATGAATTCGAATTCTTTCTTCAAGAATTAAGCATTGTAATTCGGTTAATCGAAAATTTCGACCTGAACGATCAAAGTGCTAGCTTACAATCTCACCTTGTGAAAAAAGGCGAGACTCTATACCGATTGTCAGTGATCTATGGCGTTTCCGTCTCCGATATTCAATCTGCCAACAATCTCGGCAAAAGCACACATATCACATTCGGAAGTTTCATTGCGATTCCAGAATAGCCAAGGTGACGAATAATAAATCTCACGAGCCTAGTCACACCGCCCTATTTCTAATTCTACTCATAGGGATACTCTACCATACTACTTTAATTAAATTTTTTGAGGTCGAGGAAATCCAGGAGTCGAAGGAAATGGTCTATGAGGCGGAAATCGTCAACCAGGAAATTGTACCTGAAATAGAGCCCATCGTTTTCTCCTTACCTGAAGTTGACATCGAGATAGCGATCGAAACAGCTCTTGAACGTAATAAAACACCAATTCTAAAAACCAATCTTTGGCGTCCTGACTACGACACCTGTGTTGTCGCGAATTTAGCAAACGAGAAAAAGTTTTCAGGAAGCAACGGCGCGAAACAAAATTTATGGAGGTTTTTCGAAAAACTTAACGGATTAAACTCAGATTCCAAATTACACGTGTTTCACTTCGGAGATTCCCAAATAGAAGGAGATAGAATTACAGGGAGAATCAGATCGAGTTGGCAGAAAACTTGGGGCGGCAGTGGCCCTGGATTAATCCCAGCAATTCAACCTGTTCCAGCCCTTGCTGTGAGGCAACAACACGAGGGCGACATAAAGAGGTTTACTAAATTTGGAAAAATAGACACTACTCTTGAACACACGTGCTATGGAGGAATGGCTACTTTATCAAGAATTCGAAATAATGGAAAAATTACCGTTAATCCACATCCGATGGGGTTTAGAAAAAATCAGGTTTGGCATCAGGCGGAAGTGTTAATCGGGGCAGCACCACTAGGGGGTAGCCTCACGGTTTCAGGGGAATTTACTGACTCCATTGCGATAGATATAGCTCCGTCAAGCAAAGGGAACCACAGTTCGATATTGGTTGAGTTGGCGGGGAAAAAAGAGGAATTGATTTTCAGCTTTGAAGGACATGAGATTGAAATAACGGGGATTAGACTTGGCAGTGAGAATGGTCTTGCTATTCACAACATTCCCATGCGATCTAGTTCGGGTACCGTATTTAAGAGCTTAAACAAAGAACATTTTAAAAAATATTTACAGAACTGGGATGTGGGGTTGGTCATTCTACAATTCGGCGGAAATACCGTTCCGTACGTTAATGACGAGGCTGCAGCAAAGAGCTATGGGAAGAGATTTCGAACCCAGTTGAAATATTTAAAAACAATACTTCCAGAATCCACTTTCTTAGTGATAGGACCATCAGATATGGGGATTACCTCAGATTCTACAGCACTCACCTACCCAATGCTTGGTGCAATTAGAGCCGAAATGAAAAAGGTGACGATATTAGAAGAAGCTCTTTATTGGGATGTGTTTGAGGCGATGGGGGGAGCTGGAACGATGGCGGTTTGGGCTAAGAGCACTCCTAAACTAGCCTCATCAGACTTGGTACATTTCACACCAAAGGGAGCAAAAATGATTGGGGAATTGTTAGATCAATCGTTGCGAGCGGAATATAGATCCTGGGAACAAGCAATTGCAGGAGAATGAGTACTGATTTACTATTTACAAGGCCAGCCTTTTATATTTTCCTTCTCACCGTGATGGTAGGGCTTTCGATGCTGAAGAATAAGGCGGCGATGCGCAATGCCTTTTTGTTTGCAGCAAGCTTGTTTTTCTACTGGAAGACAAGTGCTGCATTCGTATTCCTGCTCCTCTTCTCTACTGTAGCCGATTGGGGAATTGCCGCGGTGATGGATCGAAGTGAGAATTTGCAAAGGAAGCTGTGGTTAACTCTCAGTGTTTTAATAAACCTGGGGTTGCTAGGGTTTTTCAAGTATGCGTATTTTTTTGCCGATTCTAGCGCCATGCTTTTCGACTCTTCGTTTAGAGTTGAATCCATATTGCTGCCGGTGGGGATATCTTTCTATACATTCCAAACCTTATCCTACTCCATCGATGTTTACCGGCGTAAAGTGGCCCCCGTTAAATCATTTTTTGATTTCGGGTGTTATGTCACATTTTTCCCACAACTGGTAGCTGGACCTATCGTCAGGGCGAAAGACTTTATCCCACAACTTCAAAGCAAATACGATTTATCAAGAAAAGAATTCAACCTGGGAGTGTGGTGGATTTTAACGGGTCTGATAAAAAAAATCGTGATAGCCGACTATCTCGCGATGAACTTAGTAGATCGAGTTTTCGCCAACCCCTTGAGCTATAGCGGCATGGAGGTTCTTCTGGGTCTATATGGGTATAGCCTACAGGTCTATGCCGATTTCAGTGGATATAGTGATATCGCAATAGGAGTAGCTCTGATCATGGGGTTTCGTTTGGCTGAAAATTTCAGGTCGCCATATAAAGCGAGAAATGTGGGGGAGTTTTGGGGGCGGTGGCATATCTCACTTTCAACGTGGTTAAGAGACTACCTATATATTCCTATGGGTGGAAGCAGAAGCTCGAGCATATTTTCCGTGATTTTCTCAATCGGAATGGTTTTGTTTGCTGGACTTATGTTTCGCGAAGGAGAGGAAGTGATGAATTTGGGCGTTCTGTTTTTAGGTGGTGGGGCTTTAATGATGATGTATGCTTCAGGCGTAATGTATACAAAATGGGGGGTAAAACTTGCGACATACATCAACATCCTGGCGACGATGATTATTGGCGGTCTGTGGCATGGAGCGTCTTGGAATTTCCTTCTGTGGGGGGCGCTGAACGGAATGGGGCTGCTGGTTTACAAAATCATAGGCAGACATCTACCATGGGCGAAAAGCGAGAATTTTCTAGCGAAAGCGTGGGGGGTAATTTTAACCTTTAACTTCATCACCTTTACTAGGATTTGGTTTAGATCAGGATCGAGCATAGGTTGGGACACAGCTGCAGGCGATCACAATATTCTAACTGAATGGTTCACAGCAAACGATCTTTTATATCAAATCACAAATCATTTGTACGACATCCCTCCATTAGATTTACTTCAAGGGCACCTAATGGTAATTTCTTTAATGACAGTGGGATATATACTGCATCTAATGCCCACAAAAATTACATCTAAAGTGATCAACGGGTTTACATCTCTTCATATAACCGTTGTTTTTTGCATAACAATTATAGTCACTACAGTTCTTTGGAAAGTGGGGGCGGCAGCTCCTGCACCGTTTATATACTTCCAATTCTAGAAAGCAACGGGTGGTAAAAAGAAATTACTCCGAGATTAACTCTATATTCTGATAAGCTTCACAAGATTGGTGGGTAGCAGTACAAGAAGGAAGAGAAAAACTTATCACAGCCATGATGATTGCCGCAGTTGCATAAAAACGAGCGCGAGAGGTAGAAAGAGAAATCTTCATGAATCTTGTGTTTGAATTTGAAAGATAGGGCTTAAGAATGAAATAAAAAAACCAAATAACAATGTTTGCTGACTAACGAATGTGCAAAACATCTTTTTCGCGTGTTATCTTTGTTATATGAATAAAGACGGACAGATGATTCGAGTGACTTTGTGGGCAATCATGGCGATTACCACCCTTTTTCTCTTCTCAGAGTTGTTAGATAACATATTTCCTACACCAGCGGCTATCATCTCAGAATCTTTCGATTTAATCAGAACTCCGCTTATGATTATTCAATTTCTGGGTCTTGGGACTTTATTTGTGGACCTCGTCGTTAGATTCGATAAACTGAATGCAAGATTCAAAGTTCTTCACGTCCTAGCCGTGGGGTACTGTATCATTTCATATATATTCCAAATCTTCGTGTTTTATATGGATTCGGCATTCTTAGCTTAATCTAGATCGTACCTATAATCGCCCTCATCCAACCTGTGGGGTATCATCTTAAAAAGACCATATTGTCTTTTTACATATAAGATAAACTCATACTGAGTCCACTTTTTCAGAAGCTCATCTCCGGGATCACAAAACTCTGCGAACTCATCGAACTCTTCTTGTTTGAGTTGCACTATATCGTAATCTACATACTTTACAAACAATTCCTGAAGCAATTCTCGCCTGTTGTCTTTGTTGACCAACTGCGCCTCTAATCTTTTTGATTGTTCACGTTGAGAGAATTGCTCATACAAAAATGTAATGGGGCTTTGTAGAGCGTTTACCCCAGACACTCTGAAATCTTTTTCATTGTATCCAAGTGCTTCTATATCGTGGAGTATTGCACGCAAAGCCCTTGGAGCATACACTTCCGCTACACCTACATCGACTTTTAATCGTTGCAATTGGATTTCTAAGTCTGAGGTACGCATAGATTTAACAACCTCACGCTCCACAGAATAATATCCTATCGCACCGAAGACAAGCGTGTCACCTGGACAAGCACGAACTAAAAAGCTTCCGTCACGCTCCACAAAAACACCTCCCCCGCTCTCGCGATTTACCGCCATAGCTGTGGGGATAATGCCACCATAGGGTTCGAATACCCAACCGCTCACGACGATTGAAGAATCGCAACGAGACGATGGGGTAAAAGTTTGGGCTGAAAAAGAAGCTGCAAAAAAAGCACAAGAAATGGCCCCAACTATAAAACGCTTATACATCCTCGCAAGTTAAGTCAACAAAATGTGGCGAAACATGAAAGGATTGTTAACTTCCCCACATGAGTAGTCAGAAAATGTCTTCCAAGAATAAAGCTGTCGATGCTGCCCGAAAAAGAATTCAGTCAAATCGGACTGAAGATTTTAACGCCTCTGAAATCGCAGCAGCTATTGTTGAAGGAAAACGCGAGGAACTAGCGAAAGCCATCACCTTAATCGAAAGCGAAAACCCCTCCGACAGACCGCTTGCTCAGGAGCTACTTCAAGCGGTTAAGGATCTTTCCTTCGGGAAAGAAACCTTGAGAGTTGGCATTACTGGTATACCGGGCGTTGGGAAAAGCACTTTTATTGAAAGGCTCGGATTGGACATGATTAAAGATGGCGATCGAGTAGCCGTGCTTGCCGTTGACCCGTCTAGCAAAAAGACTGGCGGCAGTATTTTAGGTGACAAGACTAGAATGGATGAGTTGGCCGTTCATTCGGCCGCCTTCGTCCGCCCCTCTCCTGCCGCTTCGGCTCTTGGCGGGGTAGCTAGAGCAACCATGGAAGCCGTGATTTTATGTGAAGCAGCTGGATATAACAAGGTGATTGTTGAAACTGTGGGCGTAGGCCAAAGTGAGACTTCAGTCAGAGAAATGGTTGATGTGTTCACTCTCTTGCTCATCGGAGGAGCTGGCGATGAGGTGCAGGGGATTAAAAGAGGTATCGTCGAAATGGCAGACTTAATTGTAGTCCACAAAGCGGATGGAGATCGCATCGACACATGTATAAAAACAGCACAATCTTATCGCAATTCTTTGCATTTATTCCCCATGCCAGATGGAGGAGAAGTCGTCGAGGTCATGACGGCAAGTAGCATCACCGGTGCTGGACATCACGAAGTGAAAGAGCACATTGCAAGTCTTGCAAAAAATTGGAGAAAATCTGGGTTTTTCATTGCTCAGAGGTCAAACCAACAATCTGACAGGATGTTCTATCACGCAAAAGATATTTTGTTAGATAAAAAAATGGAAGATCCTAGCTCTAAAGCAGATTGGGAAGTGTTATCTCAAGAAGTGAAATCGGGGAAACAAAGCGCTTTCTCTGCCGCTTGGTCATGGGTTTATAAAAACCAGGTGTCTTAATGGAAGCAGTTGTTGCTTTAATTCTTTTTGTAATGGGATTTGTTGTTGCCCGTAAATTTGAACCTAAAATCAAATATATCGGGTGGTTTAAACTGATAAAAATTGCAGAAAACAAGCTCTTTCTAAAGAGAGCTCGAAAACAAAATGAAAGAGCCATGCATGTGAGAGATCACACCATGCGCTTAAATGAGGTTACATTTTTACTTTCTAAACTTCGAGAATATGACAACGATACAGAAACCATCAATACTATTATTGAAAGAATAGGAATTTTAATAGACAAATTAAACATCGCTATCGCTAGTGAGAACGAAGCATGGGCGGGCTCTTTACTAACGACATTTAGCAGACATTTAAGAGAAATCCTTAACGAATCAGCGACCAATCAAATAGAGTTCAGTACATGCACAACTCATGTAGAGCATCTACTTTCTTTGCTCTCTTCAATAAATAAAAATTCTTGGGGCTTCGAAATTACCGACCACCAGATTTTTGAATTGGACAATTCTCGATTTATTCGGTCTTTGGCTATTGTGCCGTGGATTACTGATATACTCTGGGAAGCTGTCATCAACGACAAACCCATCGACTATGTCGGAATTGAAATTAGTTCAGACACATATGAAGCTACCTATACAATTACGTTTGGGGGGAACGAAATGAAACGCAGCATTCCATTTATAGAAGGCATCAGAGAGCGCGAAGAATAACACGCCGATATACTACAGATTTAGGAGCGAGGTCAAATATTTTTCACGACTTCCTCAGCAAGTATCGTCATTTGAGTACCATCTGACATCTTCTTTAAAGTCACCTTTCCAGAATTACGCTCATCCTCTCCAATTAAGACCACATAGGGGATGTTTAAATCGTTTGCGTATTTAATCTGCTTCTTCAGTTTTAAAGCATCTGGATACAGTTCTGCCGAAAATCCAGAAGTACGAATTTGAGAAACCAACTTTAGCTCTTCTAAACAATGAACGGGATCCATTTGGGTGACTAAGACATCTGTAGTTTGATCTATGTTATCGGGGAATTTATTGAAATGCTCTAGAACATCCTCTATCCTATCTGCTCCGAAACTTATACCCACACCACTCATTCCTTCTAATCCAAATATACCAGTAAGATTGTCGTAACGTCCTCCTCCACAAATACTACCCACAGGAGAATCAGCAACTTTCACTTCGAAAATAGCTCCTGTGTAGTAATCTAAACCACGAGCTAACATTGCATCAAACTTGATTTTGGGAGCTACAATCCCATCATTCTTTGCTCTATGTAAGAGCAACTCCATTTCCTTCAGGCCACACTCACCTTTTTCATTTCCTTTTATAAACTCTGTCAGTTTAGATAAAATATCAAAACTGTTGGTATTCGAATTGATGTCCGAAAGTGTTTCAATCCCAGCAACGACACGCTCGTTAAACCCGTTTTTTTCAAGTTCAATTTTCACACCCTCAATCCCAACTTTATCGAACTTATCAACTGCTACAGTCCAATCTGTAAGCCTCTCATCCGGCACTCCCATGGCAGATGCTACAGCAGAAAGGACTCTTCTATCATTTATTAAAATGGTAAAACCAGGCACGCCCAAGTTAGTAAGCGATTCAGAAAAAACCTGGACCAAATCTAACTCGCATAGGCTGCTCGTACTCCCGATAATATCAGCGTCACACTGAGTGAACTCTTGATATCTACCTTTCCCAGGTCTATCTCCACGCCACACATGTTGAATTTGGTACCTCCTAAAAGGGAAAGTCAAAGAGTTTCTGTGCATCACAACAAAGCGTGCAAATGGAACAGTCAGATCATAACGAAGCGCTTTTTTACTGATAGATGGCGTAAGCTTCTTGCTGTCTTTCGACTTAAGCGCTCCTTCATCCGCTTTGGCGAGGTAATCTCCGTTGTTTAAGATGCTGAAGATGAGCTTATCACCCTCCTCACCATATTTTCCAGTAAGTGTTTGTAAATTTTCAAATGATGGAGTTTCTATAGGCAGGAATCCGTGCTTTACGAAAACTTTGCGAATCGTCGCGAAAATCCATTGCCTGCGAGCCATAACTAAAGGTCCGAAGTCTCTTGTTCCTTTGGGAATCGAAGGCTTACTCATTTCTTTAACCTCTTGCGGTATTTAATAAATGAAAACACGATAAGTCCACAAACTGCTAACCATAAATATTGCATGCGATAAAAGTAAACTACACAGGGTAAAAATGCTACCAATTAATGGGCATTAAAGAAAATAATTCAAGGCAGGAATTTACTTTAGAAAATGGCTTTGACCCAAAAAATCCTCTATAAGAAGAAAGAGGACTCGGATGGGGAGAAACATGAACAAAATGTTTGGACTGATTAATCTCAGTCTTATACTTCTGTGCATAAGCTCCCCAAAGAACAAAACACACATTTTCTTTCCTTATGTTTATTGCTCTTATAAGCTCAAGCGTCACCTCTTCCCAACCCCAATTTTTATGTGATGCCGCTCGGCCAGCAGAGACGGTCATCACAGAATTCAGCAACAATACTCCATCTGCAGCTAAATCGGAAAGGTCAGAATTCCTGGGTGGCAATTGCAAGTCGTCTGCACGCTCTTGTAAAATATTTCTTAGTGAAGGCGGGACTTTCACACCCACAGGCACTGAGAAAGCCAGTCCATCTGCACGACCCACTCCATGATATGGGTCCTGCCCTATTATCACAACTCTTACTTGATCTAACCCACACAACCTCAAAGCTCTAAATACATTTTCAGGAGCTGGGAAACATGTTTCTCTCGAATATGCATCCACTACCTTTTTATCTAATTTATCCCAAACATCGGATTTAGGTGCACCAGGATGTAAAAATATTTTATTAAAAATTTTCATCCAATCTCCAACCCCTCCTTCAGAGCATAAAGCAGCTATTAAAGAACTCATTTTCAAATTAATATGGCTTTCGTGATGAACTGATTCAAACAACTGTTTTAATATCTTGTGTATAATCGTACGACTATAATTATAGACTAAGCAATGTACATAGTATTTTTGCATTTTACTATTTGTTTAATTATCGACTATTTCGCAATAGATGGATCCTAAAATCAAGGCTCGCCTAGAAAGTAAAAGTGGTAAAACACTTTATGGATACCAGAAGTTGGCTATCGATGCGATGATGCAAAAGTTCGTTGAAAAACAAACGAACTTTAACCTGCTTTTCCAGCTCCCTACAGGTGGCGGAAAGACCGTCATTTTCTCTGAATTGGCAAAGAAATTCATACTATCTACTGGTAAAAAAGTTCTGATCCTCACCCACCGTATTGAGCTTTTAGGCCAAACCTCAAAGTTGCTGTCTGAGATTGGAGTCCCAAACAAAGTCATCAACGCTAAGGTGAAAGATCTTGATGACGGAGAAGAACACTGGTGTTATGTCGCTATGGTTGAGACGCTCAACAACCGCATCAACGATGAGCAAATGGTGTTCGAAGACCTTGGCCTAGTGATTGTCGATGAAGCACATTACAACAGCTTTAGGAAATTATTTAAGCACTTTAGAGACCAAATCTTACTTGGAGTTACTGCTACCCCATTAAGTTCTAACATTAAACTCCCTCTTAATGACAACTACAACGAGTTAATCGTAGGAGAAAGCATCTCGTCATTGGTAGATGGTGGTTATCTCTCAAGAGCCAAGACTTACAACTATGACGTAAACCTCAGAGCTCTAAAAGTGGGAATTAACGGTGACTACACTGTCAGTTCTTCCGATAGACTCTACGGGAATTACCTCATGCAGGAAAAGCTTCTCTATGCGTACGAAGAGAAAGCAAAGGGAAGTAAAACGCTCATCTTTAACAATGGAATTAGCACCTCTAAGCAGGTGCAAGCTATGTTTCAAGAGGAAGGTTACGAGTGCAAGCACTTAGACAACACACATAGCGAGAAAGAAAGAGCCGATATACTTAAATGGTTTCATGACAAACCAGACGCAATCCTGTCTTCAGTGAGTATTTTAACTACTGGATTCGATGAACCTACCGTTTCTACGATTATTCTGAATCGCGCCACCAAATCTCTCACGTTGTATCACCAAATGATAGGACGGGGATCTAGATCACTTCCCAACAAGAAGAGTTTTATCGTCATCGATTTGGGGAACAATGCTCGGCGGTTTGGTCTGTGGGATTCACATATCGACTGGTATGAAATCTTTAAAGAGCCACAATCATTTATCGATGGGCTTTACTCAGATGAAGAGATTGAAGATGAGTTTGTTTATGAAATTCCAAAGGAATTAGCGAAGAGATTTGAAGGTGGTCCGGATGCTGAATTTGACATGCTCAAGGTTTATGAAACCGTCATGAAGAAAGCTGAGAGACCTAAGAGAGCTGTCGATCTTAGTATGATTCAACACAAAGCGATTATCCAATATGCTGCGACGGATTATTGGGATGCAGTCGATATTATCAATAAGTTAAAGGATGATATTAATTTCAGGGTGAAGATTTATGCCAAATGCATGGCAAAAACAACCGACAATTATAGAACCTGGCTACAAGACGAATACACCCGTCGCTTGAAGACTGAATTGCGTCACGATTTCAACTCTTCTTTATCTGAAGAAGCGAAAGCTAAAAATTAGACCGCTTTTAATATGAGTATGTTCGTCTATTATTTCCTCGCAATTTTACTGGGAGTAATCGCAGGAGCGATCTATTCAGTCTTGACGAATGAATCAGAATTGATTCGAGATATTCGCGTTCACAAACTTGGCGGTGTAGAATTAAATCCGATAATATTGGCTGAACGGTATCGTGGTTTAAGCCTTTCTCTTCTTCAAATTAGGCGGAAAACCGACGTGAGTGAGGAGCTCGTTGCGATTCGCCAAAAGAACCTCCTCTTACTTATGAATCCTCATTTTATCTTCAATGTACTTACGGGTATACACATGCTTTTGATCAAGGGAGACACTCCAAAGACTCTCGGAGCATTAGGTAAATTTAAAGGACTTCTCATCCGATGTTGGGGGAGCGCCACAGACAACCCTACAAACCTAAGGATTTCGACTGTTCAGAAAGAAGTAGATTTTATAAATGACTATTTCGATCTTGAGAGTCTTAGACTTTCTGGAGAGGTGACTTTCAAAATAAATACAAACGTAAATTTAGACCACGAAATCCCCGCATTTTTAATTCAACCTATAGTAGAAAATGCACTTTGGCATGGAGTGGAGATGTCTGGTCGGAAAGGTTTTATCCCCGAGATAGAATTGAGCTTTGATGTGGATTCTGAGAGAAATTTACTTGTGATACGTGTTTTAGATAACGGGCGCGGACTTACGAAGTCCTCAAACTTGAAAACACCCATAAAAATCTCTGAGGCAAAGCGTCAATCTCACGGGCTTAGTATCTTAAGGGAAAGACTGCTGTTGATTTCTGCAAGCACCGAATTCACGCTCGAAAATAGAAAGGATCAACAAGGCTGTGTAGCTACAATCTCTCTCCCGTACAGGAATTAAGAGTTGAGATCGGGCATCCTGGGCTGGGGGGTGTCTGCAAGGGAGCCAAACTTCTTGTCGGCAGCATCGAAGATGCCCACGATACCCACCATTGCCGCATTGTCTGTACAATAGCTCATAGGGGGGATAAACACCTTCCATGGATCTTCTGACAAAGATCCTTTCTCTGTGAGAGCCTTGCGCAATCCAGAATTCGCCGAAACCCCTCCAGCAATGGCCACTTGTTTTATTCCAGTAGTTTTAACTGCAAGTTCCAATTTCGTAATAAGCATCCCAACAATCGCCGATTGTACGGAAGCACAAAAATCATGGAGGTTGTTGTCTATAAAATCTGGTTCTTGAGAAAGTTGAGCTTGTAGAAACCTGAGCACTTGAGTTTTTAAGCCGCTGAAACTCATATTCAACCCCTCTACTTTCGACTTAGAAAACAAGAAGGATTCTGGATTTCCCAATGCTGCATATTTATCTATCAGTGGACCACCAGGATAAGGTAGCCCTATCAATTTAGCGACTTTATCGAACGCCTCTCCTGCAGCGTCATCGAGAGTAGCTCCTATCACCTCCATATTAGATGGAGAGTGGACATGAATCATTTGGGTATGTCCACCAGAAACCGTAAGACATAAAAATGGAAATTCCGGAGGGGGACCAGGAGAAATAAAGTGAGCTAAAACATGAGCCCTCATGTGGTGAACCGGAACAGTAGGAATCCTACGAGCCCAAGCCCAGGCTTTTGCAAAAGAAGCGCCCACTAGCAATGATCCACTTAGACCTGGGCCTATGGTATACGCCACAGCATCTATTTCTTCTGGGGAAATTCCAGCATCAGAAATGGCAAGTTCTACTGTTGGAGTGATATTGCTGAGATGGGCACGAGAAGCCAGTTCAGGAACCACTCCTCCATATCTCGCATGAATTTCCTGGTTGGCCACTAAATTTGAAAGCACCTTATTGCCTTTTAGTACAGCTACTCCAGTATCATCACAAGATGATTCAATCGCAAGGATAGTAAGATGAGAAATATTCATTTGTGAAATAAAGCGAACGACAAAAGTACGGCGTGTAGGTCATCTTAACTTACTAAGATTACTCTAATACAAACCTCTTCTCAACTGACCCGTCATCATAGATGTATATTGCTATTTGACCATAAGAGGGGATGACTTCTTGACCTAGCAAGTTGAAAATTTTGACGAGGTTTCGAGTAGAGGAAAATTCTAAAGAGATATTCTCATCAATACTTACAACTTCAGGTTCATAGAAAAACCAATCAAATTTTTTAACTCTATAGAGACTGGCTCCAAAATTATATTCCAATTGAAAAACGATTTCATTGTCGGGTGTAACTTCAGTCACAATAGCGCCTAGATTAGAAAGAGATAAATTGCCAAAATCAATAAGTGTATTGCCATTTGGAAGTCTTTGAACAGAACTTTGTGTGGGGCAATATAAACTGTCTGGATGCACAAACTCCCAGACCTTTGTCGCTGTCATATTAATTGGGTCCAGCTCATACTCGACAGCTCTAGAGACATTTTCTACTCCTGTATATACAGAACTATAATTTCCATTGTCAAACAACAAATATCTATTGTCACCAAGGCTAGAAATAGAGTGTTGGTAAGTGAATGGATAGTCATTGACGAAAGCAATATCACTCTGAGTCCCACCCCATCTCCAAATAATTTCTCCCGTGGTTCTGTTGATTTTTGTTATTTCATCTAAATTTCTAGATGACAAAAGAAGATGACCATCATCATCAACGTCTATCGCATTTGCATGAATAAAAGTTAATGTTGGCAAATTCAATGGAAGGTATTGATTGTCGGTAATGTGGAAATGGTCCCAACTTTTCCATTCAAATACCAAATTGTGATCAGCGTCTACCTCCTGGATGACAAGTCCTTCAACAATTGCTTCTGGATCACCCCCCTCAACGACAGTATCCATCGCATAAGGCTGAAGGTCATAAGCAAACATAATATAATGACCATTTTCAAGCGCAAGGAAATCGTGGGGGTCAGCCACATACCCATTTACACAGTAAACAGAATCAACGATGTTTTTAAGTGAATCCATCACCATCCAACCATTTGTTTCCAAATCGTAAAAAGTAATTTTATTGTTGTAGTTCACTTTAAAATCATTGCCTTGCATTGGCCAAACTTCAGAGAACAACTCTTCCCCACTTGAGTCAAGAATGATTACTGGTCTAAGAGGACCACCCGTTTTTCTATAAAAAATATTTGCCTCCCAAGCTTCACCAGTATCAATCGATATCACATAATCGGTTTCATTTTGGGAGAACAGAAAAGAAGGGCAAGACAAAAATAAAATGAAAACAATCCTTAGGAAATATCGCATGGGGAAATGATTGGGACTAAAGTAGTGACATTTACTTTAATAAGCCGTTGATACAATATCTTTGCAAAGTTAAAAAACACAATCGACGTTTAAATACTTCGACTCAAAAGATACCTAAAAATGAAATCTTTACATTCTATTCTCTTTGCTTCTATGTTGACTTTTGCTATATCTACATCAGCTCAAATCACCATTACTTCTTCTGACCTTCCTCAAGGTGGAGAATCTTACACAATCCAAACCTCGTTGCCAGACCCACTCTCTGACTTCGCTACAACCGGAGGAGGGTTTGATTGGGATTTTTCTAATTTGGTTTCTGAGACTGAAGCTGAGGTAGAGTTTGGCACGATGGAAGACGCTCCTGTTTTAGCACAACTATCTTTCAACAACCCGTGGACGAATCCAGAGTACTTATGTGATTTCTTCGGTCCTGGAGATTTCGACCTCTCAGCATTAGAAGGTTTA